>JBKJOT010000109.1:0-105335 GCA_046595335.1 Methylotenera sp. | reverse complement strand
TACAGTTGCAGCCTTATTGGCAATGGTCGATAAAGTTGAAAATGATGAATTAAGTGTTGATGATTTGGTTGATGGCTTAATTGATTCTGACATTGGTTTAGATGATGCCATGACGGTAGAAGCGGCTGAGGAAGATGAGCCAGAGGCTGAAGAAGACGAAGACGATGATGAAGATGGCGCTAAAGCGGCAGCTATTTCAGCAGAGGCATTAGCAAAACTGAAAGAAGAAGTGCTGAAACGTTTTGCCGTAGTACGTATCGCTCACCAGAAAATGACACCTATTTTAGCGGCTAAAGGTTCGCAAGACCCTGAGTACCAAGCGTTATTATCTGAAATTTTAGTGGAACTTACCGCATTTAGATTCTCAGCAAAACAAGTAGAAGGTCTATGCGACCAAGTGCGTGATTTAGTTGAAACGGTGCGTGGTCATGAGCGCAAAGTGCTGGATTTCTGTGTAGAAAAATCGGGCATGCCGCGTTTGCATTTCATTAAATCATTCCCGGGCAATGAGAGTAATTTGGGCTGGTTTGCTGAAGAACTAAAAGCAGATAAGCCTTATGTGGAGAAATTAGCGCGTTATAACCATTCTGTTTTAGATCAACAACAACGTTTGATTGATTTGGAAGCAAAAGTTGGTATCCCAATCAAAGAGCTTAAAGAAATTAATAAGCAAATGTCTACCGGCGAGGCGCGTGCGCGTCGTGCTAAGCGTGAAATGATTGAAGCTAACTTACGTTTAGTGATTTCTATTGCTAAGAAATACACTAACCGCGGCCTTCAGTTCTTGGATTTGATTCAAGAAGGCAATATTGGCCTGATGAAAGCGGTTGATAAGTTTGAATATCGCCGTGGTTTCAAATTCTCTACCTATGCAACTTGGTGGATTCGCCAGGCAATTACGCGCTCTATTGCCGACCAAGCACGTACGATTCGTATTCCTGTGCATATGATTGAAACGATTAACAAAATGAATCGTATCAGCCGTCAGATTTTACAGGAAACAGGCGTAGAGCCAGACCCAGCGTTATTGGCAGAGAAAATGGAAATGCCTGAAGACAAGATTCGTAAAATCTTAAAAATCAGCAAAGAACCAATTTCCATGGAAACACCGATTGGTGATGATGAAGATTCACACTTGGGTGACTTTATTGAAGATGGTCAAACTTTAGCACCAGTGGATGCGGCAATTTATGCCAGTTTGCGTGATGCAACAAGTGAGGTACTAGAATCACTTACACCTCGTGAAGCAAAAGTCTTACGCATGCGTTTTGGTATTGAAATGAATACCGACCATACGCTGGAAGAAGTCGGTAAACAGTTTGATGTAACGCGAGAGCGTATTCGTCAAATTGAAGCGAAAGCTTTACGTAAATTACGCCACCCAACGCGTTCTGAGCGTTTGCGTAGCTTCTTAGAAACTGGGCAAGACTAACTTGCTTGATTTCGCGTACTGATTTCTAAATCTTAGTTTAAAATAATGGTCTTAAAGGTTTTGGCCCCCTAGCTCATGCTTGGTTAGAGCAGCGGACTCATAATCCGTTGGTGCTGTGTTCGACTCACAGGGGGGCCACCATATATAGACGACTTAGGGAGAAATCTCTAGGTCGTTTTTGTTTTCTGCTATAGCACGCTAATGGCACATTTAATTGAGTAGACATTTTTATATGCATTTAATCGCACATTACATGATGCGTCGTTTGACTCAGCTTATGAGAGTTACTTACGAAATTCAAAGCTGATGTGATATCGCTGAATTCCCAGAGTCAACACTCAAAGCGGCTCAAAGGTTAGCACGTATGGATATGGGTTTGCCGTTGGTAACAGAAGATAAAAGTACTAAAATTCTAAGATTGCTTATATTTTTTCTACGGCTTTATTCGCTGGCCCCCTATATACGAAGTTATAAATTTATACTTAGAGCATTCCATATAAATACCTCATATTCTTATTTTTAGGACATTAATCCTGGAAAGTCCATCCATCTAATTTAGTGTAATAGGGGGCTTGAATCTTTTTTTTGGTTTTTAAAAAACATTAGCTTATGTACGCTGAAAGACAAAAGAAATTCTAAAAATTGCGTAAATTTATAGCTACGAATTTAATTGTAGCTACAAAATTTAACCTAATTTACAAGATGATTTTAAACTGAAGATTTTTTGTACAGTTATGCTATGAATTTAAAAACTAATTTTCGCACTTTTGCAAATAGGGCTGTGTTAGCTTTCTCTTCAGCTTGGTCTTTTTTGATTTTTTTTATATTAATTTTTAGCTGGGTAATAATTGGTTTTATTAATGGTTTTTCGGAGTTTTGGAAACTTCTTTTAGACTTCTTTTTAACTATCATCACTTTTTTAATCGTACTCTTAGTGCAACATACTCAGATAAAAGAAAATCGTTCTATTCAGCTAAAGTTAGATGAGTTATTAAAAGTGATTGAAGGCGCTCGGATAGAACTTGTTAAGCTTGAAGACCAACCAGATTCCAAGTTAGATCAGATTCAAAGTGAATTTAAAGAATTAAGTAAAACCAAATCAAATTAAATAATAGCAATATGCTTTAAAGTTAACCCCGCCAGAACCTATTAGCTCGTGCAAGATTCAATTTAAGTCCGTCACAAACTTGCGCCTTAGCAGATAACCAATCTAAAACATTGGGTTTACCAAAGGTAATCTTTAGGCCCTTCTTTCCATAAGGTTTTCAGTGAATATTTCCGATGGCACAGGCCAGCCAAAAAGATAACCTTGGCCCTGGGTGCATTGACGTGCGTTTAAGAAAGATAATTCTTCATTCGTTTCAATTCCTTCTGCAATAACTCTTTGATTGAGACTTGCACCCATACTTAAAATTGCACTTACAATAGCGCCATTGCTACTATCGCTAGTCATGTTTCTAACAAATGATTGGTCAATTTTCAGGACATCAATAGGGAATTGACTTAGATAACTCAAGCTGGAATATCCGGTGCCAAAATCGTCTACTGCAAGTTCTACTCCCATATCTTTGAGCTGTTGAAGAATAATAGTGCTTGATTCCACGTTATGCATCAATACACTTTCGGTAAGTTCAAGTTGAAGAAACTTTGGCTCTAACTTACTTTCTTGCAGAATTTCACGTACGAATTTGATAAAATCTCGATGCTGGAATTCCAACGCGGAAATATTTACAGCCATTGTAATATTAGGCATTCCAGTACCATTCCACTCCTTGGCTTGCAAACATGCTAAGCGCAGTACCATTCTACCCATATTGATTATGAGGCCGCTATCCTCGGCAATAGCAATAAAGGCCTCGGGTAATTGCATGCCTTTACTTGGATGATTCCACCGAATCAAGGCTTCTGCGCCTATGATTTCACCGCTATCGAGATTCACTTTAGGTTGATAGTGCAAAACAAACTCTTCTCGTTCAATGGCACGCCTAAGACCAGCTTCTATTGATTGCCTCTGCACCGCGAGTACGTTCATCTCGGTTCTAAAAAACTGGTAATTGTCGCGGCCATTTTTTTTGGCATGATACATGGCAATGTCTGCATTTTTAATCAATGTGTCGGGATCATTACCGTCCTCAGGAAATAAGCTTATCCCGATGCTGGTGGTGATGTTCAACTGATGCTCATCAATTAGGTGGGGTAGTGCGAGAGATTTTATGATTTTTTCAGCAGTCATTGCGGCGTTAACCGCATGATCTTTCTCATGTATCAAAATGACAAATTCATCTCCTCCTTGCCTACATACAGTATCTGATTTTCGTACATTTTTAGTCAGACATTGAGATACAGACTTTAGTAGTTTGTCACCTACAGAGTGGCCTAGCGAATCATTGATATTTTTGAATTTGTCTAGATCTAGAAATAAAATTGCTAGTTTCGTGTTATGACGTTTTGCATAATAGACTGCCTGTAGTAAACGATCATTGAAAAGGACTCGGTTCGGCAGATTCGTTAAATAATCATGTTGTGCTGAATGAGCCATTTGTTGAGACATTTCTTTGGCCTTAGAAACGTCATGAAACACGATCACTGCACCAGTTACCTTGCCCGCTCTATTGAAGATAGGAGCAACCGAATCTTCAATAGGCACTTCATAACCATCACGTCTACACAAGATAGAGTTCGCAAGTAGCCCCAATGGCTTTTTATATTTAATCACGTCTGCTATTGGATTCGAAGCAAGCTCCCGTGTTTCACTATTTATAATTTTGAAAACTTCAGCAATTGGACGGCTAGCGGCCTCATCACGGTGCCAGCCCGTCATGTTTTCTGCTTGTGCGTTGAGGTAGGTTATTTTACCTGTGGCATCGGTACTTATAACCCCGTCTCCAATTGACTCAAGCGTAACTCTAGCGCGTTCTGTTTCTACAAAAAGCTCTTCTTCCACGGCCTTTCGTTGAATGATATTGCGTAAAGCTTGCGGCACCAATGAGCTTTGGAAATGACCTTTCGACAGAAAACCTTGTGCCCCATTTTGGACAGCTTCGATAGCGAGATTTTCATGTTCTTCACCACAAAGCATCATGATAGGTATCGATGGAAAAAGGCCAAACAATTCGTGAAAAGTTGCAATTCCATGACAATCGGGTAAATGAAAGTCTACTAATATAATGTCGGTTTCACTATCATTAATCGCTGAAATGCCTGCAGCTAAGTTTGGAACACATTGAACAGTAAAAGGGCCATCTTTTGCGGACGCTAGGGATTTGCAAAGAATATTTGCATCATCTTCCTTATCGGTTATGACTAAGACTTTGTTGTTCATACATTTACTCACTTTCTACTAGATACAACAAGCTGATCATTATTGATATGCAGCGACGCCGCTACTATTGGGAATTAATGAGACCGAAGGGCGGGTTGCCGGTTCGATTTAAAAACTTCAAGCGATCTTTGCAAAGTGTATTACGTACCCTTAGACTTACGAAGATAAAGTAGTATTTTGGTTGATAAAATAGCTGGATGCTCTCCCCAAATTCAGGCTTGCCCAAGAAGAGTTTCAATAAATAATAACCAAATCTGCTTTTAAAATAACAGGTCGGAAATAACACGAATATTCGTAGTGGTAACTAATTGTTTATTTACTTTAAATAAATTAAGTGAAGGTATATGTGGAAGAGGTTCGGTATAGGTTCAGTTGCAAGACTACATCACAATCCGTCGCCAAAAAGTACTTACAAATCTTAATCGTTGAAGTGTGATCGTGAGAACTCTCTTGTACTCATAATCCGTTGGTGCTGTGTTCGACTCACAGGGCCACCAAAATAAAAAAGGCTTAGGAATTTCCTAAGCCTTTTTTATTTAATAACCCACTGCCAATTATCCTGGAATTTTGCAGTGATTAGCTATTTAGTTAGTTGTAGTTGAACTTTCTGGTGGAACCACGATTACAGTTGTACCAGATTGCCCTGTTTCACCTGTGTCACCTGTGTCACCTGTAGTACCAGTGTTACCTTTAGCACCCGTATCTCCGGTTGTGCCTTTATTGCCGGTATTACCTTGGTTACCAGTATTACCTTGATCGCCTGTTGCACCGGTTGCGCCAGCTGGGCCAGCTGGGCCAGCTGGGCCAGGTTCTGCCGCCGGCACATTCACTACAGTTGGCTTATCACATGCAGCTAAGCCAAGTGCAGCAAGCATTAAGGCCATTGATAAATATTGTTTCATTTGAAATCCTTTAAAATTTAAAATTGGTACGATTAGCCCATCATTGTTGATACAGACTTTAAATACTAAATTAGTGTAAGCTTTAATAAATAAACGGTACGTACGGTAACTCACATAGGCGTAAAGTGCTCGGTACACTAATTAAATAAAAAAGGCTTAGGATTTCCTAAGCCTTTTTATTGTTTATGCAAAGATAAATTAGATTATTTATCTGTTTTATCTTCAATTTTATCGCCAGCTTCTTCCATTTTATTACCGGCTTTTTCTGCAGCGTTATCCATTTTCTCGCCTGCTCTTTCCGTAGCGTTATCTATCTTTTCGCCAGCAGTTTCTGCAGGACCTTTTTTCTCACAAGCTGTTAAGCCAACCATTAATAAACCTGCGCATATCGCTGATAGTAATTTTTTATTAAACATATTTTTATCCTTATACTAGTATTGAACAAGACGTCTTAATTCTCATAGACTTTACATCATTAGTTTTTTAATAAAGAGTCGAATTGCTCCCAAAATTTTGTAAGAACTGGCCTACATTCGAAATTTTATGGCTAGTGATAAAGGTTTTCCTACAGAGATTTAAGAAAATGGCTAATTATTAGCAATCAATAAAAGAGGTTAAATAGCAAATCCAACGTTATTTAAAAAAAGGAAATGATTATGAATTGGAATCAAATTGAAGGTAACTGGAAACAATTTAAAGGTAAAGTGCAACAAAACTGGGGCAAACTTACTGATGACCAATTAGACGTGATTGATGGCAAACGCCAACAATTGGCAGGTAAAATCCAGGAAGCATATGGTCTTAGTCAAGATGAAGCTGAAAAGCAGATTACTGATTGGGAAAATATCCAAAAAGACAATTAACCAGTTTGTAATAGGTCGCTTTTGAAGTGGACATTACTGGAAATTGCATAGCGGCTTTTTAGCCGCTTTTTTTATGTCTGAAAATTAATAACTACCCGGTATATGAGAACTCATGGCAGGCCGCAAATCGAATGCTATGCAGATACGTTCTTCATCTGCACTAAAAGGCACAGTTCTGTGAAAGAGTGAGGAGGGAAACAATACGATATCCCCAACTTTAGGCATTATTAAAGCAGAGGGGAAATTCTTATGCTTTTGCGGATAATTGTCACCATGCGTGCCGTATTCAAAACTGCCTTCGTCAGGATGTTGTTTATGAGTAGGCATGGTGAGATAAACCGCACCACTGAGCCAACCGATTTCATGGATGTGCGGATCAAGATGGCCACCTTGACACATTTTAACGTACCAGGAGCTGGTGAATTCCAACGTGGTGGGGAAAGACTTAATCAATTCACAATCAGCCCCAGCATAACGACTTTTATAGTTGATAAACTCCTGCTTGATGAGTTCAGCCAATGTCCTAAAAGACGCTTCGGGGCGTTTGAATAAATTGCCCGCAGATTGCGTGCCGAAATGCAGCATGCCTTGTTTACGTTCTGCAATTTCCGTATTGCTGATGTCGTATAGTAAATCCTTCAATAACTGGCTATCAGGCGCTGCAAGCTGTGGAATACTTTCCCTGTAGACAAAATCAAAGCCGTTTTTGCAAAAGTTATATGGGTTCTCTATGCCAAAGTTAATGGCGTAATGGGTAGAAAGTGTGCTGATGAAAGGCGCTGTGTGCTTTGTTGTAGCTACCAATTGGTCAAGCTTGGTCTTGAATGCATCAAAACGCTCAGCCTTATATAAGCAATATAGGCTGCGTGCTTGCCAGTCATCTAATTGAGAAGTTTCAAAAAATGGTATCGCCTCATCAAAACGTTTAGCCAAATATAGAAATTCAGCCATGTTGTAATTAGCTTGCGAGTGTTGAGGGTTCAGTGCCAACGCCGCCTGGTAAGATTTAACCGCCGCTTCCATATTGCCTTGGTCACGCAGGGTTTCCCCGAGGTTATTGTGCGCATCGGTGTAATTTGGAAATAGCTGTAGCGCTTTTTGGTAACTTACTATTGCTTCATCTAGCTGGCCATTGTCACGTAATGCTGTACCTAGATTAAAGTAAGCGCGCGCATCCTGTGGGTTGATCTTTAAGCCTTGATGATATGTGCTAATGGCTTGTTCGAGTTTTCCTTGTTTTTGCAATACCGTGCCTAAGTTTCCATAAGCTTCAAAGAATTGCGGTTGTATTTGAATGGCTTTTTGGTAGCTGGTCGCAGCTTCTTCTAGCCTATTTAAATGTGTAAGGGCAATTCCCAAGTTAAATAACAGATCGGGTGTATTCGGTTGCAGCTTTAAAGCTTTGGTATAGCTAGTTACAGACTCATTGAATTTAGCTAGCCCATCCTGAGCTAGCGCAAGTGCATGATAGATGATGAATACATCCGGATAGCGCAATAATAATTTATTGGCGGTGGTTTCTGTTTCTGCAAGCTTTCCGTTATTCAACAATACAAGTAGAGACTGTATTTCCTGCTGGGAAGGTTGTTTTGCCATGAGATTAGTTTACTTTTGTTTATTAGTACGTTCTTGCAGGCGACCTGCCATCTGGCGTAAAAATTTCATGGCTACTATAGGCTCATCCAATAATAAAGTTTCAATATTATCTGGATAGATCAGTACGATTTCAGCTTCTTCTGAGGAGACTATCGCATCGGCTATGGTCGGAGTATTGGATAATAAAGCCATTTCCCCAAAATAGTCGCCTGCTTCCAATGTACGAATCAATTGGTCGTTATCCATTAGCTGTACTTGTCCAGCCACAATAAAATACATATTACGCGTTAAGTCGCCTTGAGAAAATACCACTTCACCGAGCTTATAAATTTTGCCATAACGCTGCATGAGTTTGTTGGTGTAATTAGAAGTGCGCTGTGGTGTTTCCCTAAATAAGCCCTTAAGGAGTAAAACATCTTTTTTACGCAGGGTGGCGATGAGCTCAGTGCCTAATAAAAATACCGCAAAATTAAAATATAGCCAAGTGATGGAGATAAATAGGTTCTTCATGCTGCCAAATACTGAACCATAAGATTGGTTAACAGATAAAAACAAGCTAAAGGCTGGTCGCATCAGCAACCACAATATGGCTGTAAATAATGCTCCTATAAAAATATGCTTAAGGTACAGACGTGCTGGGAAGAAAGCATAATAAAAAATCGCGATAACTAGAGTAGTCAGTGATAAAGATATGCCATACGAGATAATGGTATTGACTGTGTTGTTGTGTAGCAATGGAATATCCGTACCTACAAATTTAATTACTTTTTCCAGGATTAGACCGGCGAACGTAAACAGGAAAAATAGCAGCAACATGCCTGCTACCGCAAGAATGTCCTTAAATTTACGTTTAATGTAAGAAGGCGCCTCAACCAATGCCGCAATATTATAGAAAGTTGAACGCATAGCCGCGGCTAATGGCGTTATTGCCCATAACAGCACAAATAAACCCACTGCACCCCAGGCTGCCTTGTGTTCAGCCGCATTGTAAACCTCTACCATAATCGTACTGCTGAGTTCAGGCACAAGATTACCGGTGATGATCGCCAGTTTGACGATGGCATAGTCAGACGTTAATACCAAGTGGCTCAATACAAAGAACATGAGTAGCACTAAAGGTATCAATGCAAACATCGCATAAAATGACAATGATGCCGATAACCCTAGGACGTTATGACGCTGGAATGCATTCGCCATTTCGTGCAATACGAATAATGGCGTGTTATAGCGTTGCTTGGCATAAGCCTCAAGGGGCTTGCCAAAAGCGCTTTGCAAGGCGACTTGCAGTTTTTGGTTGGGTTTTGGGAAGCTGAATTTTTTCACGGGTATAACTTAATTTACTTAACTGAAACTAATATTAACATTTATAAAGACTTAAATTTTTCAGTAGCAGCAATGAGCGCTGAAGTAATCCCCGGTTCCATGGCTGAATGGCCCGCATCATGAATCATATGAAATTCTGCGTGAGGCATCGCCCGGCTTAATTCCCAAGCACTTTTAGGGGGGCATACCATATCATAACGACCTTGCACGATAACAGTGGGGATATGACTTAGTGTGTTAGTACAAGCCGCTAGCATGGCATCCCCATCAACAAAGCAATCATTCTGTATATAGTGAATCTGGACACGTGCGCGGGCTATCTCGATAGAAGATTGATCGTCAGTCACCTTTTGGGTTACAGGGGTCTGGTCGTCTTTTTTCTCAGGTGGCAATAAACGCATGATGGCATTTTCAAAAGCATTCCACTGAATTGCGGCTGGAATATTAACAGCAATATCTTCGCTAAATATCCTGCGGCTATAAGCAGCTAAGACATCATGGCGTTCATTTGCTGGAAGGTAACTTATAAGGGTGTGCCAGACTTCAGGGAAGAAATGTGCCACATCGCCCATAAACCAATTCAACTCAGAAGGACGGCTTAAAAAGATACCGCGCAAAATCAAGCCTGTAACTCTATTAGGAAACGCGAGGGCATAACTCAAGGCTAATGTACTACCCCAAGAGCCGCCAAATACTAACCATTGCTCAATGCCTAAAGCAGCACGAATGGTGTCTATATCATTCACTAAATCGCCTGTAGTATTTTGCGTTGTGCTTCCTAGTGGTTTGCTACGATTACACCCGCGCTGATCAATCAGGATAATCCGGTAATAGGTCGGGTCAAAAAAACGTCGTTGGGTTGGGTTGCATCCACTTCCTGGCCCCCCGTGTAAGAAAACAACTGGTTTGCCATTGGAGTTACCACACTCTTCATAATAAACTTCATTAAAATTACCTGCTTGTAAGTAATATTTTTGATTTATTTCAATTTCCGGATACAAATTGTAAGTAAGGTTTTGCATAACCATAAATAAGCTTTCTATTTGATTTTTAATGATATTTTGACTATATTAACATTTAGTTAAATAGCTGCAGAACTATATTCCAATAAATTCTTAACTAATTGTAAATAAATTGTAACGAATGTATTGCAATTCGTGTTTGAGTGGAATATAGTTCTGTACGCACATGAAAATGTGATGGAAAATACTTTCAGTTAGTTGCTAAAAAACAGTTGTTAAAATTCTGGGAAACATCAGGAAGCTTAATAATTAAAGAATTTAACAAACGAATGAAATTATTTTTTTAACCCTTAGTAGTTTAACTTTGGAGATTACAATGCAAATCAACAAAATCAAGTTAGCACTTGGCTTAGTTGCAGGTTTAACAGTGGCAATGCCATTAGTTGCATCAGCAGCAGCGGACCAAGAAGCTGCAATGAAAGACGCAAATAACTGGGCTGGTCCACGTGGTCAATATGACAACCAAGGTCACAGCAAGTTAGCACAAATTAACAAAGGTAACGTTAAAAACCTTAAAGCTGCTTGGACATTCGCTACCGGTGTAAACCGCGGCCACGAAGGTTCACCAGTTGTAGTTGGTAACATGATGTATGTACATACAGCATTCCCAAACAACGTATACGCTCTTGATTTGAACGACAATCAAAAAATCGTTTGGTCATATTTCCCTAAACAAGATCCATCAGTACAAGCTGTATTGTGCTGTGACAACGTTTCACGTGGTCTTGGCTACGGCGACGGCAAAATTTACCTTCAACAAAATGATGGTAACTTGGTTGCTTTAGACGCTAAAACTGGTGCTAAACAATGGTCAGTATTAGTTAATGATCCAAAAGTTGGT
Organism: Methylotenera sp.; assembly: GCA_046595335.1. Classification (GTDB taxonomy): domain Bacteria; phylum Pseudomonadota; class Gammaproteobacteria; order Burkholderiales; family Methylophilaceae; genus Methylotenera. Next base: position 94,034 of record JBKJOT010000109.1, on the reverse strand, counting down.
GCTACAAACACTAACGCTCCACACGTAATCAAAGACAAAGTTCTTACAGGTTGCTCTGGTGCTGAATTCGGTGTTCGTTGCTTTATCGCTGCTTACAACTTAAAAGATGGTTCTTTAGCATGGAAAGCCTATTCAACAGGCCCAGATGCTGAAGTAATGTTAGGTTCTGATTTCAACTCAGCTAACCCAGCTTACAATGCATTGTCAGTTTACCAAGACGTTAACGGTGGTAACAAACAAGGCGGTTCTTTCAAAGTTCTTCCAACTGACCAAATGAAAATTGGTGAAAAAGAACTTGGTACACGTACATGGTTGAAACCACAAGCAGTTAAAGATGGTTGGCAACATGGTGGTGGCTCTGTATGGGGCTGGTGGCCATATGATGCACGTACAAACTTAGTTTACTACGGTACAGGTAACCCATCAGTTTGGAACCCAGACGTACGTCCAGGCGACAACAAATGGTCAATGACTGTATTCGCACGTGACTTAGACACACCCGTTGCAAAATGGCGCATGCAAATGACTCCACATGACGAGTGGGATTACGACGGTATTAACGAAGTTATCTTGTTCGACAAAGGTGGTAAAACATACGCTTGGCATCATGACCGTAACGGTTTTGCATACACATGGAACGCAGCTAACGGTACATTGATTGCTGCTGAAAAAGTGCATCCATTCGTTAACTGGGCATCTGGCGTTGATTTGAAAACTGGCGTGCCAGCTAAATTGGCTGCAGCTTCAACTCACCAAGACTACAATGCTAAAGGCGTTTGCCCAGCTGCATTGGGTACTAAAGACCAACAACCAGCTGCATACTCACCAAAAACAGGTTTAGTTTACACACCATTGAATCACGTGTGTATGACATACGAGCCAGTTGAGTCTAAATATGTTGCAGGTCAACCTTGGGTTGGTGCTACTTTAACTATGTTTGCTGGTCCTGATGGCGTAATGGGTGGCTTCGGCGCTTATGATCCAATGACCAACAAAAAAGTTTGGTACAACAAAGAGAAATTCTCTGCTTGGGGTGGTGCTTTAACAACTGCTTCAAACTTAGTGTTCTACGGTACTCTTGATCGTTGGTTCAAAGCTGTTGATGCACAATCAGGTAAAGAACTTTGGAAATTCCAAGTTGGTTCTGGCGTGATTGGTAATGCGTTCACATATGCAAACAAAGGTAAACAATACGTTGGTGTGCTATCAGGTATCGGTGGCTGGGCTGGTGTTGCGATGAACCTTGGTATGACTAACGACACAGATGCACTTGGTGCTGCTGGTGGTTACAAAGAATTAACTAAATACAACGCTGCTCCTGGCGGCGGTTCATTAACAGTATTCAGCCTATAATTCAAAGTTCTAGTGAAAACTAGTACAATGATTTATTAGCTAACGACTGAGTTAGTTCAAAAAAAACACCCCGACTCGTCGGGGTGTTTTTTTATATTAATAAAGATTTAGTGCCTATTTAAAGAGCATTAAATGAACGCAATTATTTGATTATTTGTAATAAATTGATTTTCTTTTGTGCCAAATTGTAAGAACTTTTTAGTTATCGCCACCTCTTATGTAGGAGCAATGATTATTCAAGACGCATATCAATGATAAGGAAAGATAATGTATAAACATGTTATGAAACATTTGGGATGGATTGCTTTTGCACTGCTGACAAATATCAGTGTAAGTTACGCAGCAGACCCAGATATTCCGTCTCTTAATCCAGATGAAGGCCGTATCGGAGAGCTTAGACGCGTACCTGATGCTTCAGAATTTAAGGTCTGTGCAGATCCTGACCTTCTACCAAACTCAAATAATAAACAAGAAGGTTTCGAGGATAAAATTGCTGAACTATTAGCTAAAGATTTAGGTAAAAAACTTTCTTATACTTACGCTTATAGTCGTCAAGGTTTTCTAAGAAATACGATTAATGCCAATCGCTGTGACATCATTATGGGCGTAACTTCTGATTTCGATGCCCTGCGTACCACTAAGCCTTACTATCGTTCTGGTAACGTATTTGTTTATCGTAAAGATAGCGGTTTAAATATTACTGACTGGGATAGTCCAGACCTGAAAAAAGCACGTATCGGTATCGTCGGTCAAAGTACAGCAACGATCCCTTTAAACGATCACAACCTAATGGCAAACGCGCGTCCATATCGTATGCAGCGCGATCTCAATTTACCTCCTAGTTACATGGTAGATGACTTAGTAAAAGGTGACATTGATGTTGCTATTCTATGGGGTCCAATTGGTGGCTATTTTGCTAAACAATCTACAGTGCCATTAGTGGTTAAATTGATTCCTGAGTATGAAACGACCAATGCCAAAGGTAAAGAGTATTGGAATATCTCAATTGGCGTACGTCATAAAGATAAAGAACGTGCTGCTGAAATCAATGCTGCAATTGATCGCAATCAGGATAAAATTAATAAAATACTGGACGATTATGGTATTCCACATGTGGCTGTTGTGGAGGGCGATAGTGTGATGAAGGTATACCGTCAAGATAGCAGTAAGACACATGAAAAGGTAACAGGCGGTGACGCGGTTCAATAAACATAGTAAAATGTTTGGATTATTTTTAGTTGTTGCGTCAACCACTTAAATAATTTATTCGTTGAATGATTACACGTCCAGTACTGCGCTAGCATGTATGTACGTAGAAAAAATTCATTACATTAGGAGATGACATGTTAGGTAAGAAAGCACTTAAGGCAGCGTTGTTGATTTCAATGCTTGGATTTGTAGGTTTAACCCTATCTACACAAGCCAGCGCAGCTTGTAACTTAGTTTCAACAAAAGACGGTAGTCCATTGGGCGTCAAACCTGTAGATACTGATACGCCAGAAGCGAAACAGTTTCTAGAAACTTGTATTAACCCATATACAAAAGCGTTTGCAAAAGATCCTGAAGCTGCTAAAGCAGGTAAAAAGAAATTTGGTTATTACTCCTGTACACAATGTCACGGCCCTAATGCGGGTGGTCAAGTAGGCCCTTCTATTACTGATAGCACATGGCAATATGCTAAACACGTAACCGATAAAGGTGTATTTGAGACTATTTCAGGTGGTAGTAACGGTGGTATGTTTGCATGGCATCAGCAGTTAGGTAACCCTGAGAACTTATCCACTGATGACATTTTAAAAGTCATTGGCTGGTTACGTACTCAGTATAAGGGTGGTGGCGAGACACCTTGGTTGAACTAATCACCGTGTTATAAGTGATTACTGTTACAGAACTGTAACAACTTTAGACGGCTGCTGTATAATAACAGTGGCCGTTTTTTATGCTATTCAGGGCAATAAAAAGCCAAGATGATGGCTATTAATTTTAGAACATGGAGATTTCAAATGGGTAAAATGAAGTTCAGTTTAGTTTTAATGCTGATGTTAGCAGCATTAAGCGCATGTAAAAAAGATGGTACAACTACCGCTGGTGACTCAGCGCCGGCTGATAGTGGCAAAATGATCGATTTTGTGACCACTCAAGACGGTTCACCATTGAAATTAGATCAGGCATTATTCACTACACCAGAATCAAAACAATTTATGACGACTGGTAAGAACCCTTATATTGGCAATGCAGATGCAATTGCTAAAGGTAAAAAAGTATTCCAGTTATATTCATGTACACAGTGCCATGGTCCAGAAGCTAAAGGTCAAGTCGGCCCTGGCTTAACAGGCCCTGATTTCCATTATCCTAAAAATGCCACCAATAAAGGTATGTTTGAAACTGTATGGCATGGTACAAACGGTGGTATGGGAGCAAAAGGCATAGGCTTGATGGATCCTAATGATAAGACTCAAGGCATTTCACCGGATGAACTATTGAAAGTGATTGCTTGGATTCGCAGCATGAGTAAGATTACGGGTAACGAGTAAGCAGTTATATAGTATTAGAACGCGCTTGCTGAACCTCAGCAGGCGCGTTTGTATTTTAAGAGTTGAGTTTGTATAAAAGATATTGGAAAAGATAAAAGTGGACCGACGTGGAAAATAATCAGCAAAATTTGCATCATATCGTAATTGTAGGCGGCGGCGCAGGTGGCCTTGAGTTGGCGACCAAACTCGGCGACTCTTTAGGCCGTAAAGGTAAAGCACAGATCACACTTATTGACCGCACTAGGACGCATGTATGGAAGCCTATGCTACATGAGATCGCGGCCGGTAGTATGGATCCCGATAAGCATCAGCTTGAGTATATGGCGCAAGCGCATTGGCATCATTTCCGTTTCCGCTTAGGAAGCATGGATGGACTAAATCGTGCTAAAAAAGAAGTGACGATTGCACCTTTCTTTGATGAAGATGGGATAGAGGTTATTCCTAGACGCGTGTTCAAATATGACACCTTAATCATTGCAGTGGGCAGTAATACCAATGATTTTGGTATAAAAGGTGCGCGTGAGTATTCAATTGCCTTGGATACGCAAGACCAGGCAGAACGTTTCCATAGACGTTTGCATAATGCCTTAGTACGTGCACAGACTCAGGTAGAACCTGTTCATGCTGGCCAACTGGAAGTAGTGATCGTGGGTGCTGGTGCAACCGGTGTAGAACTCTCTGCAGAGTTGCATAATACAACGCGTGAATTAGCCGCTTATGGACTTGATAAGATCGACCCAGACCGTGATATTAAGATCTCATTAATCGAAGCTAGCGACCGAGTATTACCGGCCTTACCACCTAAACTTTCTAATTCAGTAGATTTAGAACTCCGAAAACTGCGTGTCCATTTATATATGGGTGAACGCGTGACTGAGGTGACAGATAAAGGCGTTTATACCCATAGCGGTCGCTTTATCCCTTCAGCATTAGTGGTGTGGGCTGCAGGTATTAAAGCGCCGGATTTCTTGCATGAGATCGATGGCCTTGAAACCAACCGTATCAACCAACTGGTTGTGAACCGTACATTACAGACGACATTGGATGAAAATGTATTCGCATTCGGTGACTGTGCTGCTTGCCCTTGGCCCGGTCATGGCGATGCAACGGTTCCCCCACGTGCGCAAGCTGCACACCAGCAAGCTTCGCTTCTATATAAAAGCATGAAAAACCGCGTAGCTGGTAAAAAAGAATTACCAGCATATACCTACCGCGATTACGGTTCCCTGGTTAATCTTGGCCGTTATAGCACGGTCGGTAGTCTTATGGGAGCCTTGTCTGGCGGTAGCATGTATATTGAGGGCTTGTTTGCACGCCTGATGTACCAATCGCTTTACAAAATGCATATGATGACCTTGCATGGCGTTTGGTCGGTGGTATTACAGACCTTAGCACGTGTAATTACACGACGTACTGAAGCTCATGTGAAGCTGCACTAATATTTAAAAGTATTATTTTAGTTGGTGACCAATAAAAAGCCTCGAATCTCGAGGCTTTTTTAATTTGCAGTGAACTATTTAGTATTGATGTCTTGGCAAGCACTAATCTGCCGACGGTATAAACGATTAATCAGGCTCATGCTGATAATCACGAATAAGCCAAAAATTACCACAATATGGTTAATCTGCAAGTTGGATTTAACCATCAAGGTATATCCGCCGCTTAATAATAAAATCCCTATGTTTTCATTAAAGTTCTGCACGGCGATAGAGTGGCCGGCACCTATGAGTAAGTGCCCCCGATGCTGCAGTAATGCATTGAGTGGCACAACGAAGAAGCCACTTAGCACGCCGATACAGAAAAGTAATATTGCAGCGATATGCCATTCTGTGACAACTACCATTGCCATCACTAAAACTCCCATGAAAATTCCGGCAGGTAATACTTTAACGGAGTTTTCCAAGGTAATGTACTTTGCCGCTATCACTGAGCCAACAGCAATACCCAAGGCTACGGTTGCAGTTAATTGTGTGGCATGGTCTAGCTCAAAATTGAGAGCGACTGCAGCCCAAGCAATCACTACTAGCCTAAGTGTTGCGCCGGCGCCCCAGAACAAAGTAGTCACAGCAAGGGATACTTGACCAAGTGGATCGCGCCACAGGGCTAAAAATGAACGATAAAAGTCACCTAAAATGTATAGGGGGTCTTTTTTGGGGATGGTATGATCGATTGGCAATTTAGGGATAAACATATTAAATCCAGCGGCTAATAGATACATCGCTGTGATGATGATCATGGCGCCTTGCGGGTTTACGGCGGCCATTTTCCCGCCGATGATAGCGCCTAAAATAATGGCCAATACCGTAGAACCTTCCATCCAGCCGTTGGCACTGACCAATTTATTCGGGGGCAATAGTTCGGTAAGAATGCCGTATTTTGCCGGTGAGTAAGCCGCCGCGCCGATACCGACGATGCCATAAGCAAACAGCGGCGGCATACCCAAAATCATTGCTAAGCTACCGAGGAATTTGATCGCATTAGAAATAAACATCACGCGGCCTTTAGGCAAAGCATCGGCGAATGAGCCGACAAATGGTGCTAGCACGATGTAAGAGATGACAAAGAATTGTAATAATAAAGGCTCATGCCAATCCGGCGCATGCATCTTTTGCAGCAAGGCGATTGCTGCAAAAAGCAAAGCATTGTCTGCTAGAGCAGATAAAAACTGTGCGGCTAGTAAAGTATAGAAGCCTTTATTCATGCGAAATTACAATGCTTCGGCAGCAAAATCAGCTAAGCGTGAACGCTCACCTCTTAATAATGTGACATGGCCGTTGTGTCCCCAGCCCTTGAATCGATCAACCACGTAGGTCAGGCCGGAACTGCCCTCAGTCAAATACGGCGTATCGATTTGTGCGATATTACCTAAACATACCACCTTAGTGCCAGGACCCGCTCGGGTGATAAGGGTTTTCATCTGTTTAGGCGTTAAGTTTTGTGCTTCATCAATAATCAGGAATTTATGCAGGAAGGTACGACCGCGCATGAAGTTAAGTGACTTCACCTTGATACGGGTACGGATTAAATCCTGTGTCGCAGCACGTCCCCACTCACCGGCTTCATCATCGCTTTTATTCAAGACATCTAAATTATCTTCCAGTGCACCCATCCACGGTGCCATTTTCTCTTCTTCGGTACCGGGTAAGAAGCCGATATCTTCACCCACAGGCACGGTAACCCGCGTCATGATGATTTCAGAGTATATTTTTTTATCGAGCACTTGTGTAAGCGCAGAAGCCAATGTGAGTAAAGTTTTACCGGTACCAGCTTGGCCTAATAACGTAACGAAATCGATTTCCGGATCCATTAACAGGTTCAGGGCGAAGTTCTGTTCCCTATTGCGCGCAGTAATACCCCAAACATTATGCTTAGGCTGCATGTGGTCTTTGACCACCTCTAAGACAGCACTGTTGCCTTCTATACTGCGGACAATGGCGTGGAATGGTTTTTCAAATTCGTAATAAACAAACTCATTAATCAGGAAAGTTTTGCATAACGGGCCATTTAGGCGGTAGAACATACGGCCGGATTCTTGCCATGATTCCATGGCTTTGCTGTGTTTTTCCCAGAAATCAGCCGGCAACTCTTTCATGCCGCTATATAACAGCTCCGTATCTTCTAATACTTTATCGTTAAAGTAATCTTCCGCGGGCATGCCCATGGCACGGGCCTTAATACGGATGTTGATGTCTTTACTAACTAAAATAACCTGACGTTCAGGGTAGCGTTTGGTTAAATCCAGCACTACGCCAAGGATCTGGTTATCTGCCTTGCTACCGGCTAAGCCAGGTAATTCGACATTCACTTGTGCAGTTTGCAGAAACAAGCGTCCGGTAAGATGTTTATTGCCATTGATAGCTAATGGGCAGCCTAACTCAAGATTAACTAAATCTGTGCCGACAATTTCTTCTAAATTACGGCTAGCCTGACGGGCGTTTCTTGCAACTTCGGTAAGGCCTTTTTTATTGTTATCTAACTCTTCTAGCGTCACCATCGGCAAGTAAATATCGTGCTCTTCAAAGCGAAACAAGCTAGATGGGTCGTGCATTAACACATTGGTATCTAGTACAAAGAGCTTAGTGGCGCTGGACGGTTTTTTAGCCATAAATTACTTTCTATCAAGTGTTTAAATAAAATAAAAGCTTACTAAAAAAAATTCTTACTTAGAAAACTTATAGTGTTGCAATAAAACTAAGGACTTCGGCGGCATGGCCATCCACTTTTACACCACGCCATTCTTTTATTAAGTTGCCATTTTTATCAATAATAAACGTGCTGCGTTCAATACCACGTACTTGCTTGCCATACATGTTCTTCATTTTCATCACGCCGAATTGCGCACATGCGAGTTCTTCAGTGTCAGAAAGTAACTCAAAAGGAAAGCTAAATTTAGCCTTGAAGCTTTCATGTGACTTCATGCTGTCGCGCGAGATGCCAAAAATTTCGGCATTTAATTTCTGAAACTCTGAATAGCTTTCCCTGAACTGCATACCTTGGGTGGTGCAGCCAGGTGTTGCGTCTTTAGGGTAAAAATACAGAACGAGGGTCTTACCTTGGTATTCGGAGAGTCGAAAAGTTTTACCGCTAGTTGCAGGCAACTGGAAATCCGGAACAGGTTGATTAAGCATTGAAGTAGTCATAACGAGTTACCACCATTGTTTATAAAAAGAGAAATTAAGGCAAGAGAATATACGTGGAAAATAACAATATTTAATACTTGGCTAAGTAACACCCAAATACAAATGAATATGAGGCATACTTGTTAAGTTAGCTGATCGGTAATTCCAAAGTAATGACTGTGCCGCCGCCTAATCGTTCTGAAAAAGTTAAACTACCTGCTAAAGCATCGCAGACTTTAAATGCGAATGGAATGCCCAAGCCTGTACCGAATCTCTTCGTAGTTGGCGCTAAACTAATGGAACTGGGGTCGGGGATAAAAGGCATACCACTACCGCGATCCGATAATTTCAAGATATATTCTTCAGCAGTCACTTCAAATGCCACATCAATGCTGCTATTTTTGGTAGAGGCATCAAGAGCATTTAACAACAGGTTGTAAATCACCTGCTCTAAGAGATGCTGGTCAGTAAATATCCTGTCATTCTCAGCCCATGTGGGTAGGCTGACTTGAAGGGATTTCTCTTTCAGCTTTTGCTGCAAGGGCGCTAATGCACCTTCTACAATATCACGCATGCGGGTTTGGGCTGGCTGCGGTTTTAGAGGGTGCAAGTAAGCTAACAAGGCGCCGGTCCAGCGTTCCAGCCTATCGACGGTACTGATGATACCGATTAAAGACTCACGGGTTTCTTCATCGTGATCAGGACTAGACATTACTTGTGCGGTAGCTCGGATGCTCGCCAAGGGATTGCGGATATTATGTGCCAGCATCGGCACCAATAGGCCTTGCGCGGCTTGCTTCTCAGTGCGCACCAGCGTTTCTTGGCTGCTCGCCAGTTTATCTGCCATGCTGTTAATCGCTTGCGAAACTGAAGCTAGTTCTAGCACGCCCTCTTCAGGCGCACGATGCGCAAGATTGCCGGCGCTGATTTCAGTAGTTGCCGTAAGAACATCATTGAGCGGTTTCACAATGGCGCGTTTTAAGAACACCCTAGAAAATAGTAATAGCAGCACAGCCAGCGCAAGGGGAATGACTAATAATAGCGTGGCGATGCGTTGAGTGTTTTTGAGCTCTGAGTTTAGCTCAGTCTGCTTTTGATTTAAGAGGTTTTCAGTGCGGCCTAATAACATCTCATAACGCTGGAAAAGGCCAGTTTCCAGGCCGGTATTCAGTGCATGCTGAATTGCCTTCTTGGTAGCGTCGTTATTAATGCCTTGATGCTGATCGAATAGTGTAGAAGTTTCTAAAACGAATTGTTGATAACTGGCGTGCAATTCAGCAATGGCCGATTTTTCTGCTTGTCCAATCGCAATGGTTTGCAATTGCGCGAAATGCTTTTCTACCGAAATTGTAAATTCATCATATTCTGCTTTCGCACCTTCGTCTTCCAGGAAGTAGGCATCGAACAGTTCTTTCATCTGCCGGTAGAGATCTCCGCGTGTTTGCTGGACTTCCTGCACGAGTTGATTGATGCGGCTAGATTCCTGGCTAGATTGTTCCCACAAATGGATGCCAATAGCTCCAGCAGCCGCAGCGAGAATAACGAGCAAGATAAAAGCCAATTCATGAATCAGCAGTAAGTCTTTAAGCGATTTATTCTTTTTAAGCGCAGTCATGTGTGGATACTGCCATGAGTGTTGCCCTTGGGTGAGTTAAGGCTGCTCAAGCTTGAATGGAATCGGCACACGAATGGTAAAACCGCTGCCACGCAATGCTTCCGGTGGCTCTGGGAATGGCAGGGCTTTATCCACCATTTCCAAGGCTTGCTGGTCTAGGATTTCATAACCGCTGTTCTGAATGATTTTTTTGGATTTAAGTTTACCGTTGCCATCTAACGAAAGCTCCACGATTACCTTGCCTTCCCAGCCACGGGTCAACGCGATTCTAGGGTATTTCTTGAATTTGCTAATCGCATTAAATAAGGTAGTGCCATAGCCTTCATGAGCTTGGTCGATTTCTGCAGGAGTCACGGTCGGTTTTGGCGGTGGAGGTGCAACGACCGGAGGGGTTTCTGCTTTAGGCGCTGCAGTAATCACTTCCGGCGGGCTTGGCTGTGACGGTGGGGGGCTAGGCTGTAAGGGCGCCAATTCTTCTTTATGCACAATGACCGGTGCAGGTTTTACTATTGGCTTAGGTTCGTTTTTAGGTTTAATCGGTTCCGGTTTGACTGGCTCAGGTTTCGGCGGTTCTGGCTGAGGAGTTACTACTGGCGGCGGCTCTGGCTTAGCCAGCTGGATTTCCAATATTTCAGGTTTTTTAGGAGTATCGAATTTAATGTTCGGAATAACTGCTACCAGTAATACATGTAGCAGAATGGAACAGATGATTGCCCAAAGAAGTGTAGATTCACTAAAGCCAGTTTTATTATCAATTTTTTTTACGGCAATATTCAAAGCTACAAAACCTAAAAAGTCACGCCTGGATTAATTAAACGGAAAATTATACAACAAGGAATATAAGCTATTGAATAATAATTACTATTGGTTGTTTATAGCCAAGTTGACAACGCATGCTAGTTGCTGTGCTAAATAATACCCTTTAACACTTGCACGGGAACGATATTTCCTGCCTCGATATTGCCTAAAGACTCATGCAGTACAATAAAGCAATTGGCCAAGGACATAGAGCTTAGTATTCCAGAACCCTGGTTGCCGGTTGGTTTTACCTTCCAGCTACCATCCACATCCGCAAACAAAATGCCACGCTGAAACTCCGTACGACCGGCAAGTTTCTTAATATTTTCTGTGCAGACTACATTGAAAATCGGCAATGGTTGCGGATTGGTCTGGCCCATCAGAAACAACATAGCCTCACGGACAAACTGGTAAAAAGTCACCATAACCGCTACCGGGTTACCTGGCAAACCGAAATAATGTGCATTGCCAACTTTGCCGTAAGCCAAGGGTCGGCCTGGTTTCATTGCTATCTTCCAGAATACTACTTGACCATGTTTCGCCAGCAATAGTTTCATGTAGTCCGCTTCGCCCACAGAGACGCCGCCACTAGTAATGACCACATCTGCTTGCTCTGCGGCTGATAGTAAAGTGCACTCCAATAAATCCGGGTCATCCGGAATCGCACCCAGATCAATGGTGTCTACTCCTAAGCGACTGAGCATACCGAATATTGAATAGCGATTGCTATCATAGACCTGACCGGATTGTAGAGCTTTACCTACACTGACTAATTCATCGCCGGTAGAGAAAAATGCGACCTTGAGCTTGCGGTAGACACTAACGCAATCTATGCCTAAAGAGGCGATCAAGCCCAAGTCCGCCGCTTGCATCATATGTCCAGCCGCTAATACCACTTGCCCTTGCTTCAGGTCTTCACCTGCATAGCGTACGTTCCTGCCAGGTTTAATCGATTCGGTAAAAGTGATTTCCTTATCTTTTACGCTGGTTCTTTCTTGCATGATGACACTATCTGTTCCAGCTGGAAGCATGCCGCCAGTCATGATGCGTACACATTCGCCGCTAGCTACTTTGCCTGCGTAAGCACCCCCTGCAAAAGCAGTGCCGATTATTTTTAATGTGGTTGAACTGCTGGGCTGAACATCGGCTGAGTTAAAAGCATAACCATCCATGGCGGAATTATCATAGTTGGGGACATTTGCGGGGGAGTGAATATCGGCAGCTAATATACGACCCATGCTATCGCATAACGATATATTTTCGGTTTGTGATACTGGGTTCAGGTATTGCTTAATGAATAGGCGGGCTTTATCGACAGGCATGGAATTCGGGTCGTAGTCATCCATGCAACTAGGGTCGGCGATAATTTGGGAAAGTGGTGTAGAAGTTGTCATATTATGAATTTGCAGTAAGCACTTTTGCCATTATAAAGTCAGCAATCACAGAAATATTATTTAAGTCTAGAACAGGAATGTTCAATTCCAATGGTTTATCAGTTGCCACAGCAATAATATTTTCATCCTCGCGAGCCAATACCGTTTGGTGCACACTAGACCTATACACTTCGATTTTTGGAATAGCTGAGTGTTTGAAACCTTCAACTAGAATCAGGTCAGCATAATGAGGATTAATTTGATCAAGTAACTCAGCCAAAATCGCTTCATCAGAATAATTAGGCGTACGCGTCATTTCTGTCATCAGTGCCCAGCGTTTACCAGAAGCGATTAGCGTCTGTACAGCACCGGCTTCGCGGATACTAAAACTATCCTTGCCAGGATGGTCGATGTCAAACTGGTGATGCGCATGTTTAATAACCGAAACCCGTATATTACGTATTGCCAGTTCCGGTATCAGTTGCGTGATTAAGGTGGTCTTACCGGCATTGGAGCCAGCAGCACAAATACCCAAGATTGGTAATTTATTACTCATGTTCTAATTTCAACTCTAGTGCTTTTAGCTCTACAAGCGTATTCAGGTTAATAAATGTATCAGCATTATCACTGAAATCTACTTCAATGTAAGTCAGACTTTTTTGCCAAGCACTCACCTTACGCTCACCTTGTTGCAGGTATTTTGTAAGGGCTGGCAATACGCTCTTTTTACACAGACTGAATACCGGATGTGCATGGCCGTCGCTAGCCGCGACAGCAATATCAGCATTGTGTTTAATCAGGCTAGCGTATAAACGTTCTGCTAAATCTAGCGGCACCAGGGGGGAATCACATGGTACCGTTAGCAGATAGTCATGTCTGGCATGTTTTAGGCCAAGGCTAAAGCCTGCTAAAGGACCGATAAAGTCAGGAGTTTCATCTTGCAGGATGGGCAAATTAAAAGCCTGATATTTTGTAATTTCGCGATTAGCGTTAATGAGGATTTCATCAGTCTGCGGAATCAGGCGTTCAATAACATATTGCACAAGTGGTTTTTTTTGTAATTCAACTAAACCTTTATCAATGCCGCCCATACGCGTGGCAAGACCGCCTGAAAGTATGATGCTGGAAATCCGCATGGGCAACTAACCGCCAGTATGCGACATAAACCTTATCACGGCGGGCTCAGCACGCCGTAAATCAAAGTCATGACCTTTGGGTTTGATCGCCATGCTGCCTATAATCGCATCAATCAAAGGTTGGTCATCGTCAGGATGGTTTCTCAATAATGGCATCAAATCGACTTTGTCTTCCTGGCCTAAACATAAGTACAACTCGCCTTTGCAGGTGATACGAACGCGGTTGCAAGATTCACAGAAGTTATGCGAATGCGGCGATATAAAACCGATCTTGGTGTTCGTATTAGCCACCCGCCAATAACGCGCAGGGCCGCCCGTAGTCTCGGTACTTGGAACAAGTGAATACCTGTTTTGTAAGGTATTCAGCGTGTCAGTATTGCTGACAAATGTGGATTCGCGGGAATGATCAACTTCACCTAATGGCATTTCCTCAATGAAGGAAATATCCAGCTCCTGTTCAATCGCAAAATCTACCAATGATGTTGCCTCGTCATCATTGATGCCGCGCATCAGCACGGTATTGAGCTTGATATTATCAAAGCCCGTTCGCTTGGCGGCCTGTATGCCACGTAATACTTTATCTAACTCGCCAGTACGGGTAATTTTCTTAAAGCGATTCGCATCCAGGCTATCGACACTAATATTGATGCGTTTCACACCGGCATTGCGTAAATCTTGTGCCTGTTTTTCTAGTTGGCTGCCGTTGGTAGTGAGTACTAACTCTTGCAGGCCTTCCAACTGACCAACTTCTTCAAATAGCCACAATGCACTCTTGCGTACCAGCGGCTCACCACCCGTAATGCGTACCTTGCTGACGCCCAGCGAAACAAAGGCTTTTACCAATCGTGCGCATTCTTCCAGACTCAATACTTCATCGCGCGGCAAAAATTGCATGTCTTCGCCCATGCAGTACACACAGCGGAAATCACAACGGTCGGTAATGGATAAACGGATGTAATCCACTTTTCGGCCAAATTGATCAATCAGGCTTGCAGGTGTTTTTACAGAACCATGTTCTGCCAGTATTTGTGAGGAGTTTGGCACTTTCAACATCATGAATTGTCGTATTTAATAATGCATTTAATCAGTGTAATATACCACTTTGTATAGCACTTGAGTGCTAGTCTTTTTGGAGAGATTAAGTTGCATGACTTGCAGACAAAAGTAGATGCGTTAATCGCTGAGTATCAACATAAGCCGGGTGCTTTATTACCTTTATTGCATGCCATTCAAGATAGCCTTGATTACGTGCCTGAATGGTCTTATGCTTTAATCTCCAAGGGCTTGAATTTATCAGTTGCAGAAGTGCATGGTGTGGTGAGTTTTTATCATCATTTCCGAACCTTCAAACCAGGCCGTCATATTTTGCAGATTTGTCGCGCAGAGTCTTGTCAGGCCATGGGTTCTGAGGCGTTGGAAGTGCATGTTAAAAAATGTTTGAATATTGACTATCATCAAACTACCGCTGACCAGGGCATCACATTAGAGCCCGTGTATTGCTTAGGTAATTGCGCACTATCACCAAATATCATGCTGGATGAAGAAGTCTATGGTCGTGTTAGCCCTGCAGAGTTGGATGCGCTGGTAGCAGAGTTAAATACAGCTGAATTAAATTCAAAAGTGGTGGCTTAACATGACCTATAAAATATATATTCCTCGTGACTCCAGCGCTTTATCCATGGGGGCAGAAAAAGTTGCAGTTGCAATCCAAGCAGAAGCGAAATTGCGTAATCTGGATGTGGAAGTTATTCGCAATGGCTCTCGAGGTTTGTACTGGTTGGAAACGCTGGTAGAAGTTGAAACAGATAAAGGTCGTATGGCCTATGGTCCGGTGAAAACCACTGATGTAACGAGCCTTTTGGATGCAGATTTTTTGAACGCAAAACCGCATCCACTATTCCTTGGCTTAACCGACGAAATCGACTGGCTTAAAAAACAGCAGCGTTTAACTTTTGCCCGTGTCGGAATTATTGATCCAGTTTCACTGGATGATTACCTCGCACATGATGGCTACAAAGGCCTCAATAATGCGCTCAGAATGTCCGGTGCCGATATCGTACAAACCGTGACGGATTCTGGTTTGCGTGGACGTGGCGGCGCCGCATTCCCAACAGGTATCAAATGGAAAACCGTATTAGGTTGCGAATCTGACACCAAATATATCGTCTGTAACGCCGATGAAGGCGATTCGGGTACCTACTCCGACCGTATGGTTATGGAAGGCGACCCTTTCGTGCTGATTGAGGGTATGACCATCGCTGGCATCGCTGTTGGAGCTACCCAAGGCTACATTTACCTGCGTTCAGAATATCCTCATGCTTTGGTAACATTAAATGCAGCCATTGAAACTGCGAATAAGGCCGGTTATTTAGGCGAAAATGTTTTGGGCAGCGGCAAGACTTTTCATTTAGAGGTACGCCGTGCCGCAGGTGCTTATGTATGCGGTGAAGAAACCTCCATGCTCGAAAGCCTGGAAGGTAAGCGCGGTCTGGTGCGTTTTAAACCGCCACTGCCAGCGGTAGAGGGCTTATTTGGTAAACCAACGGTGGTGAATAACGTTATTTCACTGGCGAGTGTGCCGATTATTCTTGATAAAGGCGCGCAGTATTATGCCGATTACGGCATGGGCCGTTCGCGTGGCACATTGCCTATCCAGCTCGCTGGCAATATCAAGCATGGAGGCTTGGTTGAATTGGCGTTCGGTGTGACTTTACGCGAGCTGCTTTACGATTACGGTGGCGGTTCATTTAGTGGTCGCCCGATACGCGCTGTGCAGGTAGGTGGCCCGTTAGGCGCATTCCTGCCAGAGTCTCAGTTTGATACGCCGCTGGATTACGAAGAGTTCAGCAAAATCTGGGCAGTATTGGGTCATGGCGGTATTGTTGCGTTTGACGATACTGTGGATATGGCAAAAATGGCGCGTTACGCCTTTGAATTCTGTGCCATTGAATCATGCGGCAAATGTACGCCTTGCCGTATCGGCTCAGTGCGCGGGTCAGAAGTCGTGGATAAGATTATTGCTGGTAAAGATACCGTGAAGAATATACAGTTGATTCGGGACCTGAGCGATACCATGTTAAATGGTTCGCTATGTGCGCTGGGTGGTATGACGCCTTATCCGGTATTAAGCGCTTTGAATCATTTCCCTGAAGATTTTAATAGTCAAAAGATCGTGAAAGTCGCGGCGTAAGCTGCGAAGAGGCCATATGGACGACATTAAATACAGCAATACCCATCATCAGCACGAGCATAGTCGTACCAATTACGACGACCAGCTGGATTACGGTACACCGGCAAGTCAATCTGCTACCAATGTGACATTGATGATTGATGACAGGGAAATCACCGTGCCTGAAGGCACCTCCATTATGCGTGCCTCTATCATGGCGGGTATCAATGTGCCCAAGCTATGTGCGACGGATAGTTTGGAGCCATTCGGTTCATGCCGCTTATGTGTAGTAGAGATCGAAGGTCGCCGTGGTTATCCGGCCTCATGTACAACGCCAGTAGCGGAAGGTTTAAAAGTTCGGACACAGACCGATAAATTAGCGGATATTCGCCGCGGTACTATGGAGTTGTATATCTCTGATCATCCATTGGATTGCCTGACCTGTGCAGCAAACGGCGATTGTGAATTACAAGACATGGCAGGTGCGGTTGGTCTGCGTGAAGTACGTTATGGTTATGACGGTGAGAATCATCTTAAAGCAGAGAAAGACGAATCTAATCCCTATTTCACCTTTGATCCAAGCAAATGTATTGTCTGCTCACGCTGCGTGCGTGCCTGTGAAGAAACGCAAGGCACCTATGCGCTGACGATTTCTGGGCGAGGCTTTGACTCTAAAGTGGCGTCAGGGCTAGGCAATTTTATGGATTCCGAATGTGTGTCTTGCGGCGCTTGCGTGCAAGCCTGCCCGACCGCGACACTCATCGAAAAAACTGTCATTGAAGCCGGCACTCCGGAACATAGTGTTACCACCACTTGCGCTTATTGTGGCGTCGGCTGCTCGTTCAATGCCGAGATGAAAGGAGAGGAAGTGATCCGTATGGTGCCGAATAAGAACGGCGGCGCTAATCATGGTCATTCTTGTGTAAAAGGTCGTTTTGCTTGGGGTTACGCTACCCACAAAGATCGTATCACTACTCCCATGATACGTAAAAGTATTCACGATGAATGGCAACAAGTCAGTTGGGACGAAGCGATTAACTATGCTGCCAGCGAGATTGCTCGCATCCAAGCTAAATACGGCAAGGATTCAGTCGGAGGCATTACTTCATCGCGTTGCACCAATGAAGAAGTCTATGTCACCCAAAAACTGGTACGAGCGGTATTCGGCACCAATAACGTCGATACTTGCGCCCGCGTTTGCCATTCTCCAACCGGTTACGGCTTGAAACAGACGATAGGCGAATCTGCCGGTACCCAGACATTTGATTCCGTGATGAAATCTGATGTCATCATGGTGATTGGTGCCAACCCTACCGATGGTCACCCGGTATTTGCCTCACAAATGAAACGTCGTTTACGCGAAGGGGCTAAGTTAATTATTGCCGACCCGCGTAAAATCGACTTGGTCGACTCACCGCATGTGAAAGCTGACTATCATCTTAAATTGCAGCCGGGTACTAACGTAGCCCTGATATCAGCTTTAGGCCATGTGATTGTCACTGAAGGCTTAGTCAATGAGGCTTTTGTGAAAGAGCGCTGTGAATGGGACTCTTTTGTTGCTTGGCGTGATTTTGTCGCTTTGCCTGAAAACTCACCGGAAGTATTGGGTTTAACAATGGGCGTACCGCCACAGGATATCCGAGCAGCGGCAAGGCTATATGCTACCGGCGGTAATGCGGCGATTTATTACGGCTTGGGCGTGACCGAGCATAGTCAGGGTTCTACCATGGTGATGGGTATTGCCAATCTGGCGATGGCAACCGGCAATATTGGCCGTGAAGGTGTGGGTGTGAACCCGTTGCGTGGCCAGAATAACGTTCAAGGCTCCTGCGATATGGGTTCTATGCCGCATGAGTTCCCCGGCTACCGCCATGTATCTGATGATGCTACTCGTGCCTTGTTTGAAACTGCTTGGGGCAGGCCATTAAGCAGTGACCCAGGCTTGCGCATTCCGAATATGTTGGATTTCGCGATTGAAGGGAGCTTTAAAGCTCTGTATTGCGTAGGTGAAGATATCGTGCAATCTGACCCGAATACGCAACATGTCACGCATGCATTGGAATCCATGGAATGTGTAATTGTGCAGGACCTATTCCTCAACGAAACCGCGATGTTTGCCCATGTCTTCTTCCCAGGTGCTTCATTTCTGGAGAAAAGTGGTACATTTACTAATGCCGAGCGCCGAATCTCACCGGTACGTCGTGTGATGACGCCAAAAAATGGCCAGATCATCAATGGTAAACAAGAGCCAGGCATGGAAGATTGGGAAATTACCGCAGCGTTATCCAATGCGCTGGGTTACCCTATGCATTACCAGCATGCCTCAGATATTATGGATGAAGTAGCGGCTCTGACGCCTACGTTCAAAGGGGTAAGCTTCAAAAAACTTGACGAACTTGGCAGCATCCAGTGGCCTTGTAATGATGAAACTCCACTAGGCACGCCGACGATGCATATTGATGAATTTGTGCGCGGTAAAGGCAAGTTCTTTGTGACCCAATATGTCCCAACAACCGAAAAAGTCACACCAAAATACCCATTGATTTTGACGACTGGCCGTATCTTGTCTCAATATAATGTCGGCGCGCAAACTCGCCGTACTCAAAATGTGGCATGGCATGCAGAGGATTTAGTAGAGATCCATCCACATGATGCAGAAGAGCGCGGTATCAAAGAAAATGACTGGGTAGGTATCGCCAGCCGTGCCGGTGAAACAGTGCTTCGTGCAAAAATTACGAAGCGTGTGCAACCGGGTGTTATTTACACGACATTCCACCATCCTGAATCCGGCGCGAATGTGATTACGACTGACAACTCAGATTGGGCGACCAATTGCCCGGAATTCAAAGTGACCGCTGTGCAAGTGCATCGTGTATCGCAGCTATCAGAATGGCAAAGAAACTATAAGGAATTCAGTGAAGAGCAGATTGCCTTTACCGGCAAAGATGATGCCAAGCTTAAAACAGAAGCGTAATCTTTCTTTGTTATCTAATAGAATTATAGATGCCCGCTAAAGCATTGATTGTATTTGGTACGGAAGCTGCCAATGAATATGCGGTAACGCGTCATAGTGAGCAGGGTGTTGTGTCTAAGACCGATATCATTGCAGAAGAGGTGCCAATTGCAATGGTTTACAACGGGATTTCCCATGTAGTCATGCTGGCTTCACCGCAAGACCTGGAAGATTTTGCGCTAGGGTTTTCGCTGACTGAAGGCATATTAGATACCCCCAGTGATTTATATAGCGTTGAGATAGTACAGCAGCCACTAGGTATAGAATTGCAATTGAAGGTGGCTACAAGCTGCTTCCAACGCTTAAAGGAACAGCGTAGGAACATGACAGGCCGTACTGGTTGTGGGCTTTGCGGTAGTGAAAGCCTAGATCAGGCACTCAGGATTCCTACCCTTAAACTAGCGAAAACGAGCACGAATAAAGTTAGCAGTAAGGTTATCAGCTTGGCTTTTACCAATATCCGCAAGCAGCAAAAATTACAGGCATTAACCGGTGCTACGCATGCCAGTGCCTGGATCAACCTTCAAGGTGAGGTGGAACTGGTGAGGGAAGATGTAGGACGACATAATGCGTTGGATAAACTACTAGGCGCGATAGCAAAAAGTAAGCTGCAACGCGAGGGCTTTGTATTGACAACTAGCCGCGCCAGTTATGAAATGGTACAAAAAACGGCAAGTGCCGGTATCAATATGCTGGCAGCTATCTCGGCACCTACCGGTCTTGCTATACGGGTAGCAGAGCAATGTAATTTAACGTTGGTGGGGTTTGCTCGCGAGAATAGTTACGTGGTGTATAGCCATCCTGAAAATATAGAATAATCGAAGAATTCTTATGAAAATAGATCACTTAATCGTTATGGCAAACCAAATCGGGGATTTCTTTAAATCATCTCCTGATCAGGAACAAGCGAAAAAAGACATCGCACAACATATTTCACGTTTCTGGGCCAGTAGCATGCGTCAGCAGATTTTGCAGCATGTGTTAGATAACAATGGTGGGGGCTTGGAGAGCGTAGTCAGAGCCGCAGTCAGTGAACATCTTAACAACGCAGATGTCAAGCTACACCAAGTTAAAGCTGAAAATCATTATTTAGGTCAGTAATATTTGATTATTTCTGCTGTTTAAATAGCCTAAAACTTTCTTTCCTATCAGTCACACGTTTCCCTTTCCAGATCTCCTGCCATTCAGGACCAGGCTGCATTTTACCGGTACCTTTTTCATCCTGAATTAGGTACAAGTCGCAGCTTAAGCGCTGTGTCCATTCAAAAGGCTGTAATTTGATGCCCGCATAATAATTAAGTAGTAGTCGCTGCGGTTGTCCAACATTCAAGCTATTTATGCAGTGAAAGTTTTTAGGCAGCGCTTTGTTCATGCTAGCAAATACAGGCTGATAGCTTTTTGCTGAATCAATCATAGGCAGCCAAAGCGTCATTAACAGGCCCCAGCCGAATGTGATACCTACCGCCCAATTGGTCACCGTAGATCTATTGGTCTGTTTGGCACGCATACAAACCACTAGCCAAATCAGGGTAATAAACGCCGCTGTAATAAAACTTACCCAATAAAAATTAGTTTCACGCATGCCTGATAAGAATTGCATACGCTCTTTGATTTTTGCCGGATGGCCGGTTAACATCGCAAACCACCCCAGCCAGATGAGTATGCCCATTAGGCCAAACAGCATCACCCCGAACCAGTTCAGGGCCGCCGCGGCGCCACGTTTTAATTGTTCCACACTACCAGCGGCAAGCGCCACCAGTGGTAATAGCAGAGGCAGTGCATTAATGTCTTTAGTGGCTGAACTAAACCCTAAAATTAGCAGTGAACATACAAAAAAGGTGAGTATTAACTGAAATTTTGGTTTATTGAGTAATTGGCTGCGATAGTGCCATAGTCCCCATACAGCGAGTGGAAACGCAGGCCAAGCATACCAAACTAGGATTTTAGCAAAATAGTTGTAATTAGATTGTCCAAAGCTATTCAGATTCATCTGCCACCAATTCGCGAGGAGTTGAGGTGATTGGAAATGTAGAATAAGTATCCATGCGGTAATCAGCGGGATAGCTATTAAAATTGATATACTTACTAGCGTGATGAAACTTTGAGTGCGCCACGGCTTAAAAAGTATAGACAATGCTAATGAAGTGCTCACTAAAATCAATAAAGGCGTTAAGCCATCAGATAAGAATCCCACGCCCAATGCCAACCCCAATAAAGCACTCGCGCGCCACGGACGCCGCTTGGAAAGTGCTAAGGCATAGAATCCTGTGGCTGTGGAAGCTAAACCGCCTATCTCTGTAGTCAGGCTATGTGCCGTGACGATTAAGCCTATGGTGCCCATCATGATAAAAGCGGCATGGCGCCCTATGCCATTTGCCCACAATTCGCGCCCTGCCATACCTACCATTAGTAATACGATAGTCATCCAAAAGGCATTAACCAAGCGGGCACCATCATGCATGCTGAATATAGGAGAAAAAAGCTGGGCGCTCAAGGCTGCGCTCAGGTAATAAAGAGGGGGGGTATCCGGGGTCGTTTGTGCTTGAGCCATAGGAACGAACCAGCTGCCGCCGTCTAGGATATTTTTAACAATGCTGATGCTGGTTGATTCTAGCGGCTTCCAAGGCTCATGTCCGACTAAACCTAGGATGATCCAGATGCCGCATAGCAGCAATAACAACTGCGTTTTCGCATTTTCCCCCACCCGCGCGCGTGGGGTAGACATATTGCCTTGCCAGTCATGATCAAGTTGAAAACGCATGGTTTAAGTACCGTTATTATTTTATGTAATTATTTTAACTGATTGCTACAAACCGCGATAAATAAAAAGGCAGCCTAAGCTGCCTTTTTATACATGCCTTAGCATGAAATATTACATACCGTATTTTTTACGGAATTTATCAACACGGCCAGCCGTGTCTAGGATCATTTGTTTACCTGTATAGAACGGGTGTGATTTTGATGAAACTTCAATCTTGACCAATGGATATTCTTTGCCATCTGTCCATTTGATTTTGTCACGCGCAGCGATAGTAGAGCGTGTTAGGAAGCTAAAGTCTGCACCAATGTCTTGGAACACGACTTCGCGGTATTCTGGATGGATTCCATCTTTCATGATATTAACCTCAATGTTGCCGAAAGATACGGCAGTTATTAGTTTGCGCAAATTTGCGATAGCCGCGCATTATATTTAGTTTCGTGCGTATTTGCAAGATTATAAATTAGATAAAACCCAAGAAATTAACGTCTTAGCCTCTGCGCATGCTGTCAAAAAAATCAGCGTTATTTTTGGTCGCCTTGATTTTGTCTAACAAGAACTCCATTGCCTCAAGATCATCCATTGGGTAGAGCAATTTACGTAACACCCAGATTTTCTGTAAGCAGTCTTTCTCAATGAGCAATTCTTCGCGACGCGTACCGGATTTGTTTACATTGATTGCTGGGTATTGACGTTTTTCAGCCATACGGCGGTCAAGATGGATTTCCATATTGCCGGTACCTTTGAATTCCTCGTATATCACATCATCCATACGTGAGCCAGTATCTACCAGTGCGGTAGCGATGATGGTCAGTGAGCCGCCTTCTTCAATATTACGTGCGGCACCAAAGAAGCGTTTAGGGCGCTGTAATGCGTTGGCGTCTACACCGCCGGTTAATACTTTGCCTGATGAAGGAATAACTGTGTTGTAAGCACGAGCTAAACGGGTAATTGAGTCTAATAAAATCACCACGTCTTTTTTATGCTCGACTAAACGTTTGGCTTTTTCTAAAACCATTTCAGCGACCTGTACGTGTCGCGTTGCTGGCTCATCGAAAGTTGAAGCCACGACTTCGCCTTTTACTGAACGCGTCATTTCAGTCACTTCCTCCGGACGCTCATCAATGAGTAGGACGATTAAAATCACATCCGGATGGTTAGCGGTAATGGCGTGTGCAATGTTTTGCATCATCACAGTTTTACCGCTTTTCGGGCTGGCAACCAGCAAGCCACGTTGTCCTTTGCCGATAGGCGCGATCATATCAATTACGCGGCTGGTGATATTTTCTACCCCTTTAATATCGCGCTCTAATGTGAGCGGAATCGTAGGGAATAGTGGTGTTAAGTTTTCAAATAAAATCTTGTGTTTGGTGTTCTCTGGGGCTTCACCGTTTACCTGGTCTACTTTGACCAGCGCGAAATAACGTTCACCGTCTTTAGGTGTGCGAATTTCACCTTGAATACTGTCACCCGTATGCAAGTTAAACCGGCGGATCTGTGAAGGTGAAACATAAATATCATCAGGACCGGCTAAGTATGACGTGTCTGGAGAGCGCAAAAACCCGAATCCATCTTGAAGCACTTCCAATGTACCGTCACCAAAAATGCTATCGCCTTTTTTAGCTTTGTTTTTTAAGATGGCAAAAATCAGATCTTGCTTCCGCATGCGGCTGGCATTTTCGATTTCGTCGGTAATGGCCATCTCTACTAGTTCGGTAACGGGTAAGTGCTTAAGGTCTGATAAGTGCATGGAGGCTCACTAAAACATGATGTGGGAGGTTGTGAAGCAGGAAAACCAGGGGTTGTTATTAATTATGGTTTGGAGTTAATTAAAAAAAACTTAATTTTGAAATTTAATTACTTGCAATTGTTTATCACTAAGCTTGAGAATGCGGAGACTGAAGATAGTGAAAATGCTTGATTTAATAAGGATTTTAGTTTCAATTATCCCTTAAAAGTAAACCAAGCATTTGTGATTTACATATAGCGTAATGCGTTTAGATGTTGCTGTCAATAAAAGCAGTTAATTGCGATTTGGATAATGCACCCACTTTAGTGGCTTCAACATTACCGTTTTTGAAGAGCATCAGAGTTGGAATACCGCGAATACCGTATTTAGGTGGCGTCAGTTGATTATCATCAATATTGAGCTTAGCCACTTTCAAGCGACCAGCGTATTCTTTTGATATTTCATCCAAAATCGGTGCAATCATTTTACAAGGGCCGCACCATTCCGCCCAATAGTCTACGAGTACAGGTAACTGTGATTGCAGAACGTCTTGTTCAAAACCTGAATCATTCAGGTGGGTAATATGGTCGCTCATGGAAAACCTCGGTTAGGTGATACTTAAAATAAAGATGTATCGTAACGAAAAAAAACGTTTTAGTGAAGTGTCAATTGACGACTTATATCAAAAGCTCACAGTAACTAATAACTTAGCGTTAATCAATGACACTATATTGCACGCGCTCAAAATATTGAGACCGCTCAATCATTCGGGTCAGTAAAACACGTTTGGATTGGTTGTTGGATATGACCGTTAATTGTCTGGCCGGTTCAAAAATGCCTTTAGGCAGGATTAATGTGGCGACCTGTCTGACTGCAGGTATTTCCGGTAATAGCAAAATCTGTTCATCATCTTCTCGATCATCAATCTGGGCTATTGCATATTGAGCGTCAGGTGTAATCAGCTGCACACCAATATCCAAGCGCTCCTTAGTGCCGCAACTTGCCCAGCGTACTATTGCCAAGGACCATTTTTCTTCATCCTTGATTTTTACACCTAACAAACCGCCGATCTTGATATTTTTTTCTGCGGTTGGGTGGCGGCGTATCGCCATGCCAGTTGGGCTGATGTTAAGGATTTGCCAGCGTGAAGGCATGACAGTTGCTTGGGCTTCGAAGTTCTCTGCATAGGCACCTTTAGATGTGCCTCCTAGCATGCTATGTATGGCAGCAATGCCCGCTACCAATTCAACTTCACCATTCTTTTGTGATCGGTTGAATACCCGTTTAAAGGTAACACCCCAGTGCTTAATCAGATAAGTTAGTAAATCTATATAATCGCTGAGCGGGGCATCAGCCGGAATGCTGCCGTCGGCAGGTAATAGGTTGTGTTGCAGGCTATTCAAATGCGTGTGGATATTACGCACTAGGCCCATGGTGCTAAGCAAGATATCCGAACTTTCATTCGGAGCTGTTTTTTGCTTGCTATAGGCGACTGGTGGCTCATTGGACTTTAAGCTGATAATGAATGTGCCACTAGTGTCGGACAAAGGCGCAACTGCTGAAATTTGTGCAGCCTGCACTTGATAGGACAAGTATTCAGCAACTAGCCTGATATTTTTCTGGGGCAAATGCTGCGGATCTGCCAAGGACATGAGTAGCGCATGTTTGTAGGTGTTTTCAATAGAAATGCTAGGCTCTATAGTGCTATCTATTTGGGCATGCTGAATATCGAGTTGCACTGCACAAAAATATAACTGGTGTAAATCACTCCAGATATGTTCCGGTGGCGGAATGTAAATCTGGTAATACACCATGGCATGTTCGGCAATTGCATGCATAGCCCGCTGTATGGCTTGTACTGAGCTTTTTTCTGAGCCCAGTTTAATGAGTTGGTTCTGTAAGTCTACCAATGCTAACTTGTAACCGAAACCTAACTCTAACCATAATGATTCTGTTGCTGTTGCTGCTGCTGCTAGTTTGGCTTTATCGTGTAGCGGCAGGTTGGCATTACTATAGTTTTCAGCCAATGTATGAGCGGTGCTGACTAATAGCGGACGATACGCTTCCAAAGCCTGCAATCGCTGGCTAGGAGATACTTTCTGGCGGTTTAATATTTCCAGCTCAATATGCAGGTGCGACGCGATATCCAGGGGATTTTCAGAACGAATATGCGCTAAAGATTGCAAGATTTTTTGTGGTCGCGTATCTGCAATGATAATCGGCTTATCTTTAAGTACTGGGATGTGTAGTTTTAACGCCATTTATAATTTTTATCAGGTTAAGGCACTTCTAATTGTATGATACTGCACGGTATAACACTAGCAATATGACATTGGCTGACATAAGATTGAAGTTTAGCGTTCAAGTATAACGGTCATCAGGAAATGATAACAAAACTACTGTTTATTCTATTAATGGCTGTAAGCCAACTAGTCTTTGCCGGCAGTAATGCACATGGCAACTTCATACTTAAAGATATGAGTGGTATCAAGCACCAGTTATCCAATTACAAAGGTAAATGGGTGCTAGTGAACTACTGGGCGACATGGTGCGCACCCTGCCTGGAAGAGGTGCCAGACTTGGTCAATCTATATGACCATCGTAGAAAAAAGGATCTCATGATACTAGGCGTGGTGTTTGACTACCAAAGCACCAAAGACGTGACAGATTATGTGGACGATATGCTGATGTCATATCCAATAGTCCTGGGTGATGACGATGTGGTGGAACAGATTGGTTCAGCCGAAGTATTGCCTACCACTTATATCTACAATCCCAAGGGTGAGCTAGTGAAGATCAAGCGAGGCTTGATCACCAAGCAATACTTGGAAAAGATTATTGGGAACGATAGTCCTGGCTAGGGCCAGGATTATCGATCTCGGCCAGCTAGGGGCTAGTTAATGCGGAACGGCAATACTATTCCCTGCGCTATCCAGAATGTTGAGTTGATTCTCATCGGCAAAATGCATCAGTTGCGCATAGCCTTCCGGATTGACTGTCTTTAACTTTAAATCTACCGCTAAACACCTGACGCCATTGACTACTTTTGGCTTTAAGTAAGGTGAGTATTTCAATTTGCGATCTTCGCCAAAAGTGGCATAAGTACTGCACATACGGTCAACCCAGTCGCTTGGGCGAAAAGGTTTGCCAGCTCGAGTATTACCCTCAATGATAATCTCACCTTGGGTCTGTGCTGGCTTTGTTTCCTCACTCATCTATTTTTACCATTCTTAAAATCGTTACTTTGGCTGTGCAATTATAAGCCTGTGCAATTATAACATTCGCATTAAGGTATGTATTCAAACACCTTGACTACTTTCGTTACGCCACTAGTGGTGCGGGCAATTTCAGCCGCCGCATCCCCCTCTGCATGGGTTACGTAGCCCATTAAATAAACCACACTGTTTTCAGTCACCACTTTTACATAATTAGCCTGGAATTTGTTTTCAGAAACAAATTGTGCTTTTACCTTAGTGGTTAAATAAGAGTCATCAGCACGAGAGCTAATTGAAGATTTTGGACCAACACTCAACTCATTGGTGACATTTCGTACGCTCTCAATCACTTTGATGGCATTTTCTACTTTGGTTTTGGTCGCAGCGTCAGGTACTTCGCCAGTAATTAATACATTGCCTTTATAGCTTGTGACATTAACGTGCGACAAATCAGTCACCACATCATCAAGGCTATGAGAAGCTTTTAATTTAATATTCTGGTCTTCCACATAGACACCAGAAGTACGTCTATCGGCCGCCATGGCCCCACCGGCTGCTGCGCCGCCTACCACTACCGGCAAGCAGGCAGTGATTTGGGTGGAAAGGGCTATAGCCGCAAAGAGTTTACTGGCAAGTTTAATAGTCGGAGTTAATTTCATTGTTTGATTACCTTTTTTTGTATCTTAAATAAACATCCTAAAACGCATTTTTTATCCATTCTACCGCGTTAATATCAGTAGATTGCATCAAAATTGCATCGAAACGGCAATTGCAGTCGCCATGTAATTGCAAGTATTGTTCTGCAGTCCTGCTTAATTTTTGTTGTTTAATGAGGGTGATACTTGATGCTGCTCCGCCAAATTGTTCGCTGGTACGCAACCTTACTTCAACAAACACCAAGGTATCACCCTCGCGCATTACCAAGTCAATCTCACCGTATTTACTGTGGAAGTTCTTTTCCAACAGTATAAGGCCCTGCTGTTGTAGAAAAGTTGCAGCGGTATGTTCTGCTAGGTTGCCTTGTTCGAGATGTTTAGCTTTAATCTTAATTGGGAGCATCTTAGCCGGAATCTTAGCTTGTAATTTTGTCAGGAAGCCCAGTTTCATTTTAAAGCACTTAATTTAGGTACGTTAATTTTAAGTACATTAATTTGAAGCGCATTAATTATCAAGTATTGGGCCGTTATAAGTGTAACGTCCCATCGGCAACTTGCGCTTTATCTGGCCGTTTTGGTCGATCAACAGCCTGCCGGTCAGGCCATTGATAATGATTTCAGAGTCTGGCGTGCGTGAGCTTGCTAGAAGCAATTGCAGAGTATCTACGCCTAAAGCAAACCAGCGTTGTAGCTCTTTGGTTGGTAGGGTGGCTGCTTGCTCATGGTAATAATCAAATTGATTATCGTTATCCAGCAAGAAGGGAATATCTACAAAACGTACGGCATTGAAGATTTTGCTATCCGCTGGAACTGAATTGTTAATGCTGGAAAATGCAAACGTTGGAATGCTGATATCCAGGTAAGGCCTGATAATACGCGCCTCATCAGCCGACAGGGCTAATAACAGCATGTCCGTATTTTGGGCTGCGATCGCAGCTTTCAAATCCAGTAAGCGGGCATCACCGGTTTTTAAATTTTTAGGCAGTTTAATGATATTCGTATCATCTTTTAAATTACCCTGCCAAAGTGCCTGAAAGCTATCCGCCATGTCTTTTGCAGCATCAGTATCTGCCGCCAATATGGTGACGCGCTGAAATGCATGGCTACTAGCGAATCTAAAAAGCGTCTGTGCTTCATCTTGCAGCGATAGGCCCGTATGTTGGAAGCTGGTGTCAACTGGTAAGTTGGAATCCAGCAAGGTGAGGGCCTGCACCTCAGGTCTGGGTTCAATAAGCTCGTTAGTTTGCAGCGGGCCTATGAAGTAACTCGCGCCTTCGTCTCTAGCGTAAGCATATAAATCACCGAAACTTTCCTGGTCACCCAGGCTGGCGTAAACTTTGATGGTATTAGCGATGGAATTTTTAGTTAGTGCAGCCTGCAAACCCAATTTAAAAGCATTCACTATGCCAGAAAGTGCGATGTTATCTAAAGGTAAAATCAAGGCAATGTTGCCGTTCAGCGGCAAACCGGCTTTGGCTTGTTCGGTATTTGTTTTGTTGCTTGCATTAGCAAAAACTAAAGTCTTTGCAAAACCTGTCGCTGGGTGGTCCGGATAACTATTTAGCCAGGTGGAAAGCTGTGCCGGGCTATCACTGTTTTCGGCACTATTTTTGACAATCAGGCCTAAATCAATCCAGCCTTGGGTAGCGGTGTCAGTACTTTCTCCGCGCATACCGACTAAGTCTTGGGCGTTTAAGCTTGTCAGTAATTTCCAAATCTTTTCATTGTTCTTTTCAATGGCTTGCGTGTCCGTTAAAAACTCTTCACGGCGGATTAGTTGGACTAGTGCGTTATAGCTATCACCTTGTTTTTCATAGGCATCGCTTAAACTTGCATGTAAACTAGCTACCGCGGGCGCAGTTAAGCTGTTGGTTGATTGCAAAGGTAGCAACAACAAAAAGCTGCGGTCAATATCACCATTTTTAGCAGCAATATTGCCAGCCAGTAATTTTGCATAGGGCGAGCTTGGCGGAATGCGCGTCAGGCTGAGTTCTGCCAAAGAAACATTGGCTTGTTCAAGATATTTCTGGCCCTGTAAAAAAGCTTCTTCAGGTGAAATTCTGGTATCGGCTAAGCTAGATGTCGATACACACATAAAAGTAGTAATGACCAATAAAAATCGCAACATGATCTGCTTGATTAAGGCTGGTTTTAAAACAATAGATTGATGTATGGATTTGGACAAAATTTAGGGTTAAGCGCAGATGAATAAAGATGGTCTATTATATGTGGTAGCTACACCAATTGGAAATCTGGCTGATATCACGTTGCGCGCGCTGGAGACTCTTAAGGCAGTCGATGCGATTGCTGCGGAAGACACGCGCCATACCTCGGGCTTGCTGTCGCATTTCGGCATCAGTAAAAAACTCATTGCAGTACACGAACACAACGAATATCAATCTGCTGAAAAGTTATTATTGCAACTAAAAGCAGGCGAAAGTATTGCCTTGGTCACTGATGCGGGCACGCCGGGAATCAGTGACCCGGGGGCGGTAGTGGTGGATATTGTGCGTAAGGCAGGCATTAAAGTGGTGCCGATTCCCGGCGTAAGCGCAGTGATTGCTGCATTATCTGCCTCTGGCATTACCCAGAATGGTTTCCTGTTCCATGGGTTCCTTCCGGCAAGCGGCGCGGCGCGGCGCAAGGCGCTGGAAATTTTAAAAGAGCAACCTGTTACATTGGTATTTTACGAAGCGCCACATCGTATTATCGAAAGCATTACCGATATGGCAACAGTGTTAGGCGCTGAGCGCCGCATTACTTTTGCCCGAGAACTCACAAAAACTTTTGAGACAATCTATAGTTGTGATTTAGGCTTGGCAACCGTGTGGTTGCAGGCCGATGCTAATCAGCAGCGTGGTGAATTTGTGCTATTGGTGGAGGCAGCGGCGATAAAAGATGCAGAAGAAATTTCGGAAGAAACCATACGTGTATTAAAATTATTACTAGTGGAGTTGCCGCTAAAGCAAGCAGTAAAGCTGGCCGTAGAAATCACCAAAGAAAAGAAAAACGATTTGTACGAATTTGCCCTTACTTTAAAGCAAGCTGATAAATAGAATATTGAAAAATGGTTCCACTTTAATTTGTATCACTTTAAATTTGTATCACTGAAAATTAGTACCCCTGAAAAATGACGAACCCACAATCTTTAATTATTACCCGCCCCGACGATTGGCACCTGCATTTGCGCGATGGAGCAGCCTTAAAAGCAGTGCTGCCTGATACCGCCAGGCAATTTGCACGAGCGATTGTGATGCCTAATCTTCGCCCACCAGTAACTACTACTGAATTAGCAACTGCATATCGCCAGCGCATTATGGATGCGCTACCGGTCGGTATGGATTTCGAGCCATTAATGACGCTGTATTTGACTGATAATACTGCTGCGGATGAAATTGCAAAAGCCAAGGCAAGCGGAATCGTGCATGGCATTAAGCTCTATCCTGCTGGTGCTACCACGAACTCCGACTCTGGCGTCACCAATCTTGAACATTGCGAAAAAGCGCTGGAAGCGATGGAAAAGTTAGGCATACCTTTGCTGACACACGCTGAAGTCACTGACAATGATGTGGATGTATTTGACCGGGAGCGCCTATTTATTGAGCTGCACATGATTCCGTTGCTCAAAAAATTTCCAGCCTTAAAAATTGTGTTCGAGCATATCACTACTAAAGATGCGGCAGACTTTGTTACGGAAGCGCCTAGGAATGTGGCTGCTACGATTACCGCGCATCACTTGCTCATGAATCGCAATGATATGTTCAAAAGCGGCATTCAGCCGCACCATTACTGTTTGCCTATCTTGAAGCGTGAGGAACATCGGATTGCGCTAATGAAGGCCGCAGTTTCTGGCAACACTAAATTCTTCTTAGGCACAGATAGCGCACCACATGCTAGACATACCAAAGAAGCGGCCTGTGGCTGTGCTGGTATGTACACTGCGCATACCGCCTTGGAGCTTTATGCTGAAGCCTTTGATAAGGCCAATGCTCTGGAGAAGTTAGAAGGTTTTGCCAGCTTTTATGGAGCAGACTTCTATGGGTTGCCGCGCAATACGGAGCGCATCACCTTAACTAGAGAAAGCTGGACAGTGCCGGACAGTCTACCGTTTGACGGAGATGTATTGGTGCCCTTGCGCGCAGGCCAATCGCTTTCTTGGAAATTTCAAAAAGATTAAAGTTACTCAGCATGTTAAAATGGTATTGAAGCTGGCTAGACAGTCGCCGCCTAGTAATAGGGGGAGGAAAGTCCGGGCTGCACAGAGCGGGATGACGGCTAACGGCCGTCCGCTGAAAACTGGTGACAGTATAAGGCGCGGAATAGGGCCACAGAGACGAGCGTATTAAGTTACGGTGAAACGCGGTAACCTCCATCTGCAGCAATATCAAATAGGCTGGCATTTTTACGCAAGTGAATAGAGCGTGGCTCGCGCTGCCAGCGGGTAGATAGCTTGAGCGCATAAGTAATTATGCGCCTAGATGAATGACTGTCAGCCTTAGCAATAAGGTCTACAAAACCCGGCTTATCGGCCAGCTTCACTTTTTGGCGTGTGAATAATGCGGTTTACCGCATATATTCCACGGACAAGCCATTAATTGGCTTACTTGCCACTTTGGTGACATAGTAAATAGAGGAAGCCCTTATGGGGCTTATTTCAAATTTCTTCGATTATTTATAGTTATCAAACCTTCGCACACATACATTCAATTCCCTAATCAATACATTCAACCGCTTTCATCGGTGTTCTAATAATCTACATTCAGTTAATTTCGTATGTGCTTAATTCATAACGATTTTATATTTATCCCAAAAATACGCTAAGTCATTGAGCTATAAAGAAAAAATAACAAAAAAGGGCTTGCGTTGCGCTTTTTTTTTATCTATAGTGCAGATTAGTGGGAAAAAGTGGGTTTTTGTGGGGAATTGTGAATTCGAGCTATTTTCTGAATGACTACTAAGGGCAGAAAACTAGCTAGAGCAACCAGCGCCATTTAAAGAATTCAGGTTGCTTTGCGATTCCCCACTTTTTATTAAGCACCTTTTTAAAATTTCAGATCAGGCAAATAACGAATCATGTTTCGCGGTGCAACATCATTAAATCTAGATGCAAAAGGACGGCTTGCCGTTCCAACCAAGCATCGAGAAGCTATGCAAGCTGAGTGCGCTGGCAATTTAGTGTTGACTGCGCATCCGCATGGTTGCTTGTTGCTTTATCCGCAGCCGGCATGGGAGCCAATTCAGGCCAAAATGATGGCATTGTCCTCATTTGACCCCAAATCCAGTGCATTGCAGCGCTTGCTAGTAGGTTTTGCTGAAGATATCACCCTGGATAGTGCTGGGCGATTGCTGGTCTCCCCTGTTTTGAGGGATTTTGCAGCTTTGGACAAAGAAGTGATGTTGGTAGGCCAAGGTAGCCATTTTGAGTTGTGGGATATGGAAGCCTGGCGCGCTCAGCTAGCGCAGGTCATGGAGGGTAGCGGCTTTGAAATGCCAGTGGAACTCGAGGGCTTCTCGCTGTGATTAAGGGCGTGAACAGCGCGCCCAACAAAGCATCATTGTCTTCAAAAAAAGTGTCTAACAAGGGCGCATTGAAGTTAGATAAAAGTTCATTAAAAGTACCTGCACCTGACATGTCCCTACCTGATTCAAAAACTGAAACATCTTCCTCGGAACACATTACCGTGCTGCTAGACGAAGCTGTGCATGCGCTTGCAATAAAATCCAGCGGTACCTACGTTGACGGCACCTTCGGCCGTGGCGGACATTCCAGAAAAATACTCACCCAATTAGACGTTAATGGACGTTTGATCGCATTTGACCGCGATTTGCGTGCAGTTGAGGCAGGCAAGACTATCCAAGACCCGCGATTCAGCATGGTGCATAGCCACTTTGCGGGCATGAAAAATAAATTAAGTGAAATAGGTATTACAAAGGTAGATGGCATCTTGCTAGATTTAGGCATTTCATCGCCGCAAATAGATGAAGGAGAAAGAGGTTTTAGTTTTAGATTTGATGCGCCGTTGGATATGCGCATGGACCAAACCAGTGGGCAGACAGCGGCAGAATTTTTGGCCGAAACAACAGAACAAAAATTAGCGGAGGTTATAAAAAATTATGGTGAAGAACGGTTTGCTAAGCAGATTGCAAGGGCGATTATTACGGAGCGCAATGACGGGCGCGCCATCACCACTACCGGCCAACTTGCCAAGATCGTGGCAAGTGCAGTCACGCGGCATGAGCCTGGGCAAAACCCAGCAACGCGTACATTTCAGGCTTTACGGATTTTCGTCAATCAGGAGCTTGAAGAGCTTTCGTTAACATTACCGCAATGCCTGCAATTACTGGCACCGCAAGGTAGGCTGGCAGTCATTAGCTTTCATTCGCTGGAAGATCGCATGGTGAAACAGTTCATCCGCGATCAGGCGAATCGTGATGATTTACCCAGCAATTTTCCAGTGCGTGCAGCTGATTTGCCGCAGCCGAAATTAATAAGCGTAGGTAAAGCGATTAAACCTAACGCCGCGGAGATCAAGCGTAACGTACGTTCGCGCAGTGCTGTGATGCGTGTGGCCGAAAGGACGCAGGTAGCATGACCCGCCTGAACCTTATCCTATTTTTCGCATTGATATTCTCGTCTCTAGGCTTGGTGAACGCCCAGCATAAAGCACGCAAGCTTTATATTGAGTTAGAGCAATTGGGTCAGGCCGCTAAACAATACGACCAAGAGTATGGACAGTTGCAGCTGGAACAAAGTACCTGGGCGATGCACTCGCGCGTGGAACTTGTAGCAACACAAGTGTTGCAGATGCGTGTTCCGGACTCTAAACGCATCCAGGTGGTTTCCAGCATGAAAGTCCCAGATACTGTGATTGCACCAGCAGCGACTATCGTAGCACCCGTAATACCGACTCCTTCAAAAGTTGAAAAATCAGCTGGTGGGCAGCCATGATGATGGTGAGCCAATCTAACCATAAACCTAGCCACAACTTAAACGTGGTCAAACTGCCAGCCTGGCGCCGCCGTTTGCTATTGATTGCGGTATTAGCTGGCTTTGCAGCTTTACTTGGTCGCGGTGTTTATCTACAAAGCTTCCATAAGCGCTTTTTGCAGGAAAAAGGTGATGAGCGTTATAGCCGCACACTGACCTTGCATGCGCAACGCGGCAAAATCACTGATAGATATGGCGAATTGCTTGCGATTAGCTCGCCCGTAGAGTCCGTTTGGGCAAGTCCGCCAGATGTGCAGATTACGCCTACACAAACCAAAAAGATTGCGGATTTGCTTAATATCAAGCCTTCGGAAATCAGTAAAAAGCTGGCTAATAATGAGCGCGAATTTGTTTATCTTAAGCGCCGTATCTCACCTGAGCTCGCAGCGCAGGTCATGAAACTCGGCGTTTCTGGCATTTACCTGCAACGTGAATACAAGCGGTACTACCCAGGCGGCGAAGTAACCGCACATTTAGTCGGTTTTACCGGTATCGATGATGTAGGCCAAGAAGGTTTTGAGCTGGCAATGAACGATACCCTTTCCGGTAAAGAAGGTAGTCGCCGAGTTATTAAAGACCGTGCCGGCCATATTGTAGAAGACCTGCAAGCAGTCAAAGTACCGCAAGATGGACATGATGTGGTGTTATCCATCGATCGTCGTATCCAGTACCTGGCACACCGTGAATTAGCCAGAGCCGTGGATTTGTATAAAGCCAAGGCCGGTGCTGCAATCGTGCTCGATGCTAAAACCGGTGAAGTGCTGGCGATGACTAATGTACCGACCTACAACCCGAATAACCCCGTTAATATCCAAGGTAAGTCGCGCAATCGCGCTATTGTGGATGTGTTCGAGCCAGGTTCTACTTTGAAACCGGTGACCATTGCCGCTGGTTTGGAATCCGGCCAGTATACGCCAGAGACAAAAATCCAGACCTCGCCGGGTACATTGACTATCGGCCCGGCAACCATTCACGATTCGCATGCCCATGGCATATTGTCAGTGGCGGAAGTGATTCAAAAATCTTCTAACGTGGGCTCATCCAAGATTGCGCTGTCGCTGGATAAAAAATATATGTGGAGTACATTCAACCAGATCGGGTTCGGTGCAAAAACCCATATCGGGTTTCCTGGTGAAGCTTCAGGACGTGTACGGGATTACAAGAACTGGCGCCCTATTGAACAGGCTACCATGTCATTCGGTAACGGTATTAGCGTAACACTTCTACAGCTCGCTCGCGCCTATACCGTATTTGCTAATGATGGTGAGCTCAAACCGGTTTCATTGCTAAAGTTGGCTGATGCTCCGGTAGGTAGTCAGGTATTCAGTGCCAAGACGGCGCATGAAGTTAAAGACATGCTGGAAATGGTCGTTTCACCAGGAGGTACAGCCCTTAAAGCGCAAGTACTTGGTTATCGCGTCGGTGGTAAAACCGGTACTACCCATAAATTAGGGCCGCATGGCTACGAAAAAGATAAGTATGTAGGGTCTTTTGTGGGCATGGCACCTGCCTCAAATCCACGCTTGATCATGGCGGTGATGATTGATGAACCAACCACTGGCGAATACTATGGTGGCACAATCGCTGCGCCAGTTTTCAGCGCGGTGATGGCTGATACGCTGCGTATGCTCGCCGTGCCGCAAGATGCCGTCAATAATAACGTAGTGATCCCGAGCAATATTGAAGATGAAAAGGAAAGCATATGAATATGCTGACCAATTTCCATCAAACTTTCACTGGCATCACTGCAGACAGTCGCCAAGTGCAACCTGGTTCACTATTTCTGGCTTATCCCGGAGCTAAAAGTGATGGTAGATATTTTATTGCACAAGCGATTAAAGCCGGCGCAACAGCAGTTCTATGGGAAAAAGACGGATTTACCTGGAATGCAGATTGGCAAGTCAAGAACCAGGCAATCAGTGGTCTTAAATTGCAGGTAGGTGAGATTGCTGCTGACTATTACGGCCAACCTTCAAGCCAGCTAACAATGATAGGTGTGACCGGTACCAACGGCAAAACATCTGTAAGCCAATGGGTGGCGCAGTGCTTGGCGATTATCGGCAAAAAAACCGCGGTGCTGGGCACCATCGGTAATGGCTTTGTTGATAGCAAAAACACGAAGTTGGCTGAAACAACCAACACTACGCCTGACGCGATTTTATTGCAGAACATGCTAGCTAACTATCTTAAACAGCAAGCCAACGCAGTGGTGATGGAGGTATCGTCACATGGCTTAGACCAAGGTCGTGTGAATGGCGTGGAATTTGATATCGCCATCCTGACTAATCTTAGTCGTGATCACCTGGATTATCACGGCACTATGGAAGCATATGCCGCAGCAAAACAAAAACTATTCGATTGGCCGGACTTGAGCATGGCGATTTTAAATGCGGATGATGCATTCGGCCAGTCAGTTGCAAAGTCACTTCAACAGCAAAACAAACCATTCATGACTTATGGTATCGGTAGCGGGGATATTTGTGCGACTGACTTGAAACTTCAAGATACGGGCTTAAGCATGCAAGTGGCAACGCCACACGGTAGTGCGCTGCTAAGGGCACCCGTACTGGGCCGCTTTAATGCGTATAACGTTTTGGCTGTTTTGGGAACCTTGCTAGCTTTGGATGTAGACCAAGATGAAGCCATTAAAACTATTGCGCAAATCCAGCCGGTACTGGGACGCATGCAGCAATTCGGCGGCAGTGAATTGCCATTAGTGGTGATTGATTATGCCCATACGCCGGATGCACTCGAAAAAGTATTGAGTACCTTGAAAGAACAAGTCAATGCGCCCAATAAGCTTATCTGCGTATTTGGTTGCGGCGGTGACCGTGATGCCGGCAAACGACCATTGATGGGAAGTATTGCCCGCAAGTTGGCAGATAACGTGGTGGTCACTTCTGATAACCCGCGCAGTGAAAATCCGCAAACAATCATCAAGCAGATCATGGCAGGCATGAGCGGTACATACGCGGTAGAACCAGATAGAGAAACTGCGATCACCATGGCAGTACGTGCAGCCCGCCAGGGCGACATCGTGTTGGTAGCAGGTAAAGGCCATGAAGATTACCAGGAAATTTCCGGCGTGAAATATCCATTCAGTGATGCGTTGATTGCACAAGCGGCTTTGAGAAGCTATGGCCAAGGAGCTTCCTTATGATGCAACTCTCAGAAGCCGCTAAAGCCCTTAATGCCAAAGTCATAGGCAATGACGTGGCAATTAGCAGTGTAGGCGCGGACAGCCGAAAAATCAGCCCAGGGCAGTTATTTGTTGCGCTTAAAGGTGAAAATTTCGATGGTCACAGCTTTGCTAAGCAGGCCGTAGAGCAGGGTGCAAGTGCAGTTTTGGTGGCTAATGAAACTACTGGGGCGCAACCTGCGCTGCTTGTGAAAGATACACTATTAAGTTTAGGCGAACTGGCAAGTTATTGGCGCCAGAAATTCGCTATTCCTATAGCCGCGGTTACCGGTAGCAATGGCAAAACAACGGTCAAAGAAATGTTGGCTTCTATTTTACGTGCGGCGGTAAATAAGCTTGATGTAGTGCTGGCAACTGAGGGAAACCTCAATAACCATATCGGCTCTCCGATGACTTTGCTTAAGTTACGAGCACAGCATCGCTACGCTGTAATCGAGATGGGCATGAACCATAGCGGCGAGATTCGCTACCTGACTAATCTTGCTAAGCCGACGGTCGCAGTCATTGTGAATGCCGGTAGTGCGCATATTGGTGAACTGGGTTCATTCGAGGCTATTGCACAAGCCAAAGGCGAAATCTTTGAAGGCTTGTCAGAAGAAGGCACAGCCGTAATCAATGCGGATGACCTGTTTGCCCCTCTATGGCATGGGCTAGTAGCGCAGCGTAAAACAATTACTTTTGGTCTGAAAAATACGGCAGATGTTACTGCGACTTACGAGTTGCAGTCCAGCACTAGCAAGCTTTCAATCGCTACACCTAACGGCGGAATCGGCGTCATGTTACCGGTCCCCGGTTTGCATAACGTGATGAACGCATTGGCTGCCACTGCAACATCCATTGCCATGGATATTCCACTAAGCGCGATTAAAGCAGGATTGCAGAATTATGCAGGTGTGAAAGGCCGTTTGCAGCACCTTGAAGGTCTGAACGGGGCGCTCGTAATAGACGATTGTTATAACGCGAACCCGATGTCCATGAAAGCCGCCATTGACGTGCTAGTGGCGCAATCCGGTGAGAAATTATTAGTGCTGGGCGATATGGGCGAATTAGGCGATGACGCTGCAGCGTTACATGCCGAGATTGGTGCTTATGCAAAAGATGCTGGTGTGCATGGGTTGTTTACGCTAGGTCAATTAAGCGAGGAAACGGCTAGGGCTTTTGGTGCGGGCAGTCAGCACTATCAAACATCCCAAGACTTAACGGCAGATTTATTAAAAGCAATGAAGCTAGACGTGACGGTATTAATAAAAGGTTCGCGCTTTATGGCGATGGAGCGCGTTGTGAATGAAATCATAATTAAAGACTTAACACAGCAAAAAGCAGGGGAGGCACATTAAATGTTATTAGCGTTAGCACAATGGCTGGCACAGGATATCCGTGGATTCCACGTATTCAATTACATCACCATGCGTGCGGTTATGGCCACGTTAACTGCGTTGACTATCTCATTTGTAGTAGGTCCTTCACTGATCCGAAAGCTGGCCTATTACAAAGTAGGACAATCAGTACGTGATGATGGCCCACAGACTCATC
The DNA here is from genome assembly GCA_046595335.1 of Methylotenera sp. Classification (GTDB taxonomy): domain Bacteria; phylum Pseudomonadota; class Gammaproteobacteria; order Burkholderiales; family Methylophilaceae; genus Methylotenera. The sequence goes on along the minus strand of JBKJOT010000109.1, from coordinate 54,346 downwards.
TGATTAAGGCGGGTACGCCCACCATGGGTGGCGCATTGATACTGGTCGCCATCGCAATCTCTACTTTGCTCTGGTCAGACTTGAGTAATCGATTTGTTTGGGTAGTGTTATTCACTACATTGGGGTTCGGCATCATCGGCTGGGTGGATGACTGGCGCAAAGTCGTACACCGCAATCCAAAAGGGCTTTCTGCCAAAGAGAAATATTTCTGGCAATCTGTGGTGGGTTTAAGTGTAGCGATATTTCTGCAACAAACTGCGCAAGTCCCTGCTGAAACTACCTTGCTGATTCCATTTTTCAAACATTTGGTCATTCCACTAAGCGCGGTCGGCTTTATCGTGCTGACATATTTAGTAGTGGTTGGCAGTAGTAACGCAGTGAACCTGACCGATGGCCTGGATGGCTTGGCCATTATGCCAACGGTGATGGTAGGCAGTGCTTTGGCACTCTTTGCTTATGTGACTGGCCATTTTTACTTCTCAAAATATCTGGGAATTGCTTATGTACCCGGTGCCGGTGAATTAGCAGTGTTCTGCTCAGCCATGGCTGGCGCAGGGTTGGGTTTCTTATGGTTTAACGCTTATCCGGCTGAAGTTTTTATGGGCGATGTTGGCGCACTGGCTTTAGGTGCGGCTTTAGGCATTGTTGCCGTCATCGTCAGGCAAGAGATCGTATTGTTCATCATGGGTGGCGTGTTCGTCATGGAAACCTTATCCGTGGCTGCGCAGGTGACCTATTTCAAATACACCAAATTCAGAACAGGCACTGGCAAGCGCATTTTCCTGATGGCGCCCTTACATCACCATTACGAGCAAAAAGGCTGGAAAGAAACGCAAGTGGTGGTGCGTTTCTGGATCATCACCATGATGTTGGTATTAGTTGGATTATCAACTTTAAAACTTAGATAACACATGAAAATTGATTTAAAAGATAAACATGTATTGGTGCTCGGGCTCGGTGAAACCGGGCTTTCGGCGCTACGCTGGCTACATAAGCAGGGCGCACGTTTATCTGTGGCTGATACTCGTGATAATCCACCGAGTGTGGATATTGTGAAGTTGGAACTACCGGAAGTTACGATTCATACTGGGTCATTTAAACATAATATCTTTATAGATGCGGAATTGATTGTAGCTAGTCCAGGTGTGTCATTAAACGACCATGAAATCCAGGCAGCTATCAGTCGCGGCATTCAGGTAGTGGGCGATGTAGAACTGTTCGCCCAATACCGTGACCCGAGCGCTAAACTAATCGCGATTACCGGTGCAAACGGTAAAACCACAGTCACTACATTAGTAGGCGAAATGTGTAAATCAGCGGGCTTAAAAACAATTGTTGCTGGCAATATTGGCTTAGCTGTGTTGGATACGCTCAGCATGGAAACGCCGGATGTCTATGTATTGGAGCTATCCAGTTTCCAACTGGAAACAACGAGCCACCTACACATTGACGCTGCCACCATGCTAAACCTGTCTGAAGACCACATGGATAGGTATGCCTCTATGCAGGATTATGCGATCGCCAAGGCGCGTATTTTCTATAACGCCAAGTTGCAGGTACTTAACCGCGATGATGCCTGGAGCATGATGATGGGGCGGTCTAAACTTACCCAAGTTACTTTCGGTTTATCTGAAATCAAACATACCGATGAGTATGGCTTACAACAGCTTGGCGAAGAAACTTGGCTGGTAGAAGGCAATAAAGAGCTTATTAATTTGCGCGACTTGAAAGTCGTCGGTTTGCATAATGCCGCCAATGCGCTGGCTGCGGTAGCTTTGTGTCGCGGCATTGGTGTTGATTATCCTCCTATCATCCAAACCCTTTATAACTTTAAAGGCCTGCCGCACCGCGTGGAGTGGGTAGCTAATATCGATGACGTCGATTACTACGACGATTCAAAAGGTACCAACGTTGGCGCTACCTGCGCTGCGATTGCAGGTCTGCAACAGAAGGTAGTGTTGATTGCGGGCGGTGACGGCAAAGGCCAGGACTTCAGGCCGCTAGCTTCGGCAGTGGCAGAGAATGCCCGCGCTGTGGTACTGATAGGCCGTGATGCGCCACTCATCGAAAAAGTACTGCTGGAGACCAATGTTCCTATGTATCAGGCAATTGATTTGCCCGAGGCCGTGAATATCGCCAAAAAACTCGCACAAATGGGCGATGCGGTGCTGTTGTCACCGGCATGCGCCAGTTTTGATATGTTTAAGAATTATGTGCATCGCGCAGAAGTCTTTGTCAATGCGGTAACGCGTTTGAAGGAGGCAGCATGCTAGCCACCATGCTCAACCGCGACCGTATCAACTCGCCGACCTACGACCAAGGTCTGTTATGGGTAATCCTCATTTTGCTAGGCTTGGGACTCGTCATGGTCTATTCCGCGTCAATTGCAATAGCAGAAGCAGACAAAGTCGTAGGTCATAACAGCAGCTATTACCTGGTGCGGCAAGCTATTTTTATCGTCATCAGTTTAAGCGCGGCTTTCGTAGCATTTAACATTCCCGTGGCATGGTGGCAGAAGATGGCACCCTACCTATTCCTGTTTGGTTTGGCGCTGCTAGTACTGGTACTTATTCCGGGTGTTGGCCGGGTAGTAGGTGGTAGCCGCCGCTGGCTGTCCTTGTTTGTCATCAATTTGCAGCCATCAGAGCTCATGAAACTGTTTGCAGCCATGTATGTGGCGGATTACACGGTGCGCAAAGGTGCGTTAATGAGCAGCTTTATGCGGGGCTTTTTGCCGATGTTGGTGGTTATGCTATTGGTAGGCGGTTTACTGCTCCGCGAGCCGGATTTCGGTGCATTTGCAGTCATAGCAGCCATCTCAATCTCTATCCTTTGGTTAGGCGGTATTAACGGCAAGATATTCGCCGGGCTGATCGTGCTGCTGGTTATTGGCTTCGTGTTGCTGATCTGGAGCTCACCGTATCGTCTAGAGCGTGTCATTGGCTTTATGGACCCTTGGGCTGATCCGTACGGCAAAGGTTATCAGCTATCACATGCGCTCATTGCCTTTGGCCGTGGCGAATGGTTTGGCGTAGGGCTGGGCGCGAGTGTGGAAAAACTGCTCTATCTGCCCGAAGCGCATACCGATTTTTTATTAGCGGTGATCGCTGAAGAGCTTGGTTTCGTAGGCGTGTTCGCAGTACTAGGCTTGTTTTCGTGGATTGTGATTCGCTCGTTCGGTATCGGCAAAGAAGCAATCGCTAACGAACGCTATTTCGCTGCATTACTCGCGCAAGGCCTAGGCGTATGGATGGGCGTGCAGGGCATCATCAATATCGGCGTGAATATGGGCGTGCTGCCCACCAAGGGCTTAACGCTACCACTGCTTTCATTCGGCGGTAGTGGCATTCTGGCGAATTGTATCGCCATGGCGATATTACTCAGGATTGATTTTGAAAACAGACGCTTACAAAAGGGGTTACCTACGTAATGCTTCAATTTCAAAAAATAATAACTTTACGCTTGGTTGCGTCTGTTTCGGCGCAGGCTAACTCGCGTAGCGATGTTAAGCGTAGCGGCTGTAGCCAAAATCGCATGATTAAGTGGGCTCATATATGAATACCACCTCAAAAACCCTCATGGTCATGGCCGGCGGCACGGGCGGTCACGTATATCCGGCTATGGCTGTGGCTGACTATTTAAAAATAGCAGGCTGGAACATTGTTTGGCTGTGCACTGATGGCGGCATGGAAAACCGTTTGATCGCCAACAAAGACTACAAAAAAGCCATGATTACCATGCGCGGTGTACGCGGTAAGGGCTTAGTAGGTTGGTTGCTATTACCCTTTAAATTGAGTGTCGCACTTAAACAGGCTTATACGGCAATCGCTCAATCCCAGCCAAACTTGGTACTCGGCATGGGGGGCTTCGCAGCATTCCCCGGCGGTTTGATGGCGTGGTTGTTGCGTAAACCATTAGTGATTCATGAACAGAATTCAGTGGCTGGTCTTACCAATAAGACATTGGCACATTTTGCTAAAAAAGTATTGGCAGCATTTCCTGCCGCATTTGGTAACAAAGCTGTTTTGGTCGGCAATCCGGTGCGTGTTGATATTACACAAATTGAAACTCCAGAAGCCAGATTGCAAGCACGTAGCGGACCGCTACGTATGCTGGTGGTCGGCGGCAGTTTAGGTGCGCAGGCACTCAATGAAGTGTTGCCTAAAGCGTTGGCTGAAATCGCGCCTGAGAGTCGTCCAATAGTCATACATCAGGCCGGTGAAAAGCACATTGCAGCCTTGCAAAGCAATTATCAGGCAGCGGACGTAAGTGCAGATGCAAAAGCGTTTATTGAAGATATGGCAGCGATGTATAGCTGGGCAGATATCGTGATTTGCCGAGCGGGTGCGTTGACGGTTGCAGAGTTGTCGGCAGCAGGTGTGGCAAGTGTACTCGTGCCTTTTCCACATGCGGTTGACGATCATCAAACCTCGAATGCACATTATTTGTCTGATACGGGCGCGGCAATACTGGTGCCGCAAGCAGAATTTACTGTGAGCAAGGTCATAGCCATTTTAAAAGACTTAACTCGGGAAAAGTGCCTGGAAATGGCCATTAAAGCGCGTAGTTTGGGCAAGCCTGAGGCCACAGCTACGGTTGCGACGATATGTATGGAGTATGCGCTATGAAACATAAGGTCAAGAATATTCATTTTGTGGGCATCGGCGGGTCTGGCATGAGCGGCATTGCTGAAGTGCTGATTAATCTCGATTTTAAAGTGAGTGGCTCAGACTTGGCATCCAACTTTACGACAAAACGTTTGCAAGGTTTTGGCGCAACTGTGCATCAAGGCCATGCTGCAGAGCATCTCGGTGATGCTGATGTTGTGGTCGTTTCCAGCGCAGTAAATGAAGACAATCCGGAAGTTAAAGCCGCGCGCGAGAAAAATATTCCGGTAGTACCGCGTGCATTAATGTTGGCAGAACTCATGCGCTTCAGGCAAGGCATCGCAGTGGCCGGTACGCATGGCAAGACGACGACGACCAGCCTCATTGCCAGCATTTTGGCGGAAGCTGGCATGGACCCTACTTTTGTGATCGGTGGTAGGCTGGAAGCGGCAAACGCTAATGCCAAGCTCGGTACAGGCGAGTACATAGTTGCAGAAGCGGATGAGTCGGACGCCTCGTTCCTGCACCTGACACCGGTGATGGCGGTGGTCACCAATATTGACCAAGACCATATGGACACTTACGAGCATAGTTTTGAAAAGCTTAAAAGCGCGTTCGTGGAATTCATCCAGCAACTGCCATTCTGGGGCATGGCGGTGGTGTGCATCGACGATGTCAATATCCGCGAGATTTTGCCACGCGTCACCAAGCCTGTCATGACTTATGGGTTTAGTGAAGATGCACGTATCCGCGCCACGAATGTAATCGCTGATGATGGCAGGATGCATTTCACCGTGCAGCGTATCAATGGCGTCACTACCGAGTTCGACGTTACCTTAAATCTGCCTGGAAATCACTATGTACTGAATGCGCTGGCTGCGATTGCAATTGCCAGCGAGTTGAATGTGCCTGATGCCGCAATCATCAAGGCGCTTAAAGAGTTCAAGGGTGTGGGTCGTCGTTTTGAGCGTTATGGCGAAATTAACGTTAATGCTACCAACGATAACAATGACAGCAAAATAGGTACTTTCACGTTGATTGATGACTATGGACATCATCCGGTTGAGATGCAGGCAGTCATTGCTGCGGCGCGCGCTGCTTTTCCTAACCGCCGTCTGGTCATGGCTTTCCAGCCGCACCGCTACACCAGAACACGTGATTGTTTTGAAGATTTTGTCCGGGTGTTATCCAGCGCGGATGCGGTGTTACTGACAGAGGTTTACCCGGCCGGAGAAGCGCCTATCGTGGCCGCCGATACACGTTCCTTGATACGCGCGATTCGTGTTGCGAATAAGGTTCAGCCGCTTTTTGTGGAAAGTACCGATGCAATGCCGCAGGTGATTTTAGAAGTCGCAAAAGCGGGTGATGTAGTGATTGTGATGGGGGCCGGCTCTATTGGTCAGGTGGCAGCACGAACCAAGCTGCTATCAGAGGGAGCGTATACCAATTGATGGTTAAGCAACCACTTGCCACTAGCGGAAAACTGCTGCTTAACGAGCCGATGGCGCGTTATACCAGCTGGCGCGTGGGCGGCAAGGCAGACCAGTTTTATATTCCTGCAGGGCTGGATGATTTGAGTGCGTTTTTGCATGGCTTAAGTGCGAATGAACCAGTACATTTTATTGGCTTGGGCTCCAACCTGCTGGTACGTGATGGCGGTGTGCGCGGCACGGCGGTGTTGATGCATAACGTGTTGACGGATTTGCGGATGGATGGCGATTTGGTCTATGCCGCGGCAGGCGTGACTTGTGCGAAATTGGCAAAATTCTGTGCCAAGGAAGCCAAACAGGGCGCCGAATTCTTTGCTGGAATACCAGGCACCTTAGGTGGCGCATTGGCGATGAATGCCGGCTGCTACGGTGCCGAAACCTGGAATGTGGTGGCACGCGTAACTACCATTAACCGTCATGGGGAATTAAATACGCGGGATGCCAGCGAGTTTATCGCGAGCTATCGCCATGTGGATATGCCGGTTGCGGATGAATGGTTTATAGGCGCATGGTTGAAGCTGCCACTAGGTGATGCTCATGAATCTGCACAAAAGATTAAAGCTTTGTTGGCGCAACGTTTGGCTTCTCAGCCACTGAATTTGCCGAGTGCGGGTTCTACATTCAGGAATCCGGCTGGCGATTATGCCGCAAGGTTAATCGAGGCTAGCGGCTTGAAAGGCTACATTATTGGCGGTGCGCAAGTATCAGAAAAGCACGCTAATTTCATTGTGAATATCGGCGGTGCAAATGCACTTGATATTGAATTGTTGATTAAACATATGCGCGAAACCGTGCTTGAAAAACAGGGTGTGGCGCTGCAGCAGGAAGTAAAAGTGCTAGGTGAATACAGTGATGAATACAAGGGTAAGTCCGAGGTTGGAATATGAGTATAAATAACAGATTTGGCAAAGTAGCAGTATTGATGGGCGGCAGTTCTGGCGAGCGTGAAGTCTCGCTAAAAAGCGGTGGCGCTGTATTGGCTGCATTGCAGAAACAAGGCGTAGATGCGCATGCATTTGATCCACAAGAAAAAGCTTTGCATGACCTGGAAAGTTTTGACCGTGCATTCATCAATCTGCATGGCCGATTTGGCGAAGATGGCTGCATTCAAGGTGCGCTGGAGATGCTGCAGATTCCCTATACCGGCAGCGGCGTGATGGCGTCAGCGATTGGCATGGATAAATGGCGTACAAAATTACTGTGGCAAGCCACCAATGTAGTGACACCAGCTTTCGAATTGGTAACTGCTAGCAGTGATTTTGCCGCAATTGAGAAAAAACTAGGCTTACCGCTATTTGTGAAACCTGCCAATGAAGGCTCAAGTATCGGCATCAGCAAAGTTAAACAGGCTGGAGGCTTGAAAGCAGCTTATGAATTAGCCGCACAATCTGATCCATTAGTCATCGCCGAACAATTTGTAGGCGGCGGTGAATATACGGTGGGCATTATCAGTGAGCCGGTGTATGGCTTTAAGGCTTTGCCTATTATCCGCATTGTGCCAGCCAATGAATTTTACGACTATGAAGCGAAATACCTGCGTGACGATACCCAGTACTTATGTCCTTGTGGCTTGAGCGCTGAGAAAGAAGCGCAGATTCAGCAAGAAGCCTTATTGGCTTTCCGTGCGGTGGGTTGTGAGGGTTGGGGACGAGTGGATTTCCTGATGGATGAAGCCGACAAACACTATTTCTTGGAAGTGAATACCAGTCCAGGTATGACGGACCACAGCCTGGTACCTATGGCTGCCAAAGCAGCTGGTATTAGCTTTGAAGAGCTGGTGATTAGGATTTTAGAGATGACACTAAAACAAAACACTGAAGGGCAGCATTAGAAAATGCAGAATTTTCTGATGCGATGCCTAGCGCCCGGAGCGCAGAAACCGAGACAGTACAAATGGGTACGGCGAGGTTGTGAGCAATCTGCAACACAGTGCCATGCAACACTGCAGGGCACAGAAAAAATGCATTTGGAGGGTTGCCCACATGTGGGATAAGCCGACATTACTGAACTGGATTGCGAATTTACTGTTTGCTTTGATCGTAGTGGTCATGCTTTACGCCAGCTTATATGTAGTAGTGCATTTACCGATTTTTCCTTTGCACGAAGTCAAGGTGGACGGTCAGTTGAGCCATGTAAGCCGTGAACAAGTGAAATTGATCGTTGAGAGGCATTTAAAGGGCAACTTTTTTACCTTGGACTTAGTAAAAGCGCGTGATGCATTCGAGAAGCTGCCTTGGGCGCGTAACGTGAGTATACGACGTCGTTGGCCGGACAAATTGGAGGTGGTGATCGAAGAACATCAAGAGCTTGCACGCTGGGGCAGCATTGCATTGGTGAATACGCATGGCGAACTCTTCCATGCGGCTTCTGGCAGCGATCTGCCGGTATTTTTTGGCCCGGGAGATGGTGTGGTTGAAGTAGCAACTCAATACGATGAATTCAGCAAATCATTAAAAAATGCAAATCTGGAGATTGCCAGCTTGGCGCTTACACCAAGGCGCGCCTGGCAGATCACCACCAGGAACGGCATTGTGATTGAGCTAGGACGGGTTGAAATGGCGCCAAGGTTACAGAAGTTTGTGAGCGTCTATAGCAACACGCTGGTGGGACTGAATAAGAAGATTACCTACGCTGATTTACGCTACCCAAATGGGTTTGCAGTCAGAAAGCCCGGATAACGCAAGTAAATTAAAGATTTATATGAACGATGGACATTTTGATATCAGTACAGGAAACAAACCGTGCTAACCACGGAGGGAGCAAGCAATGAGTAGAGTTAAAGAAGACAAGAATTTAATCGTAGGCCTGGATATAGGCACGTCGAAGATCGTTGCCATTGTCGCTGAGTTGCAACCTGAGGGAACGCTCAAGGTGATAGGGCTTGGGCAACATATTTCCCGAGGCCTGAAAAAAGGTGTGGTGATTAATATCGAATCTACCATGCAAGCTATCCAGCGCGCGCTGGAAGAAGCCGAGCTCATGGCAGATTGCAAAATCAATAACGTCTATACCGGTATTGCAGGCAGCCACATCAAGAGCTTGAACTCACACGGCATGGTGAAGATTAAAGACGCAGAAGTGTCGCAAATGGATGTAGACCGCGTCATCGAAACCGCTCGTGCGATTGCGCTGCCAGCCGACCAGCAGATTCTGCATATCCTCACGCAGGAATTTATTATTGACGGTCAGGAAGATGTGCGTGAGCCATTAGGTATGAGCGGCATGAAGTTGGAAGTAAAAGTACATATCGTCACTGGTGCGGTAGCAGCTGCGCAGAATATCGTGAAGTGCATCAAGCGCTGCGGTATCGAAGTGAGTGATCTGATATTGCAGCCATTGGCTTCCAGCTTAGCTGTGCTGACAGAAGATGAAAAAGAATTAGGCGTTTGCTTGGTGGATATCGGCGGCGGTACGACGGATATTGCGGTATTCAAGCAGGGCGCGATTCGCCATACGGCTGTAGTGCCGATCGCTGGCGACCAGATGACTAATGACGTGGCCGTGGCTTTCCGTACGCCTACACAATCGGCTGAGGACATCAAAATCAAGCATGGTTGTGCATTAAGACAATTAGCTGATCCACGTGAAGTGGTTGAGGTGCCTGGAGTTGATGGTCGCGAGCCGCGTCAATTATCAGTGCAAACATTGGCGGAAGTGCTAGAACCGCGTGTTGTAGAACTGTACGAGCTTATTTTGAACGAATTACGCCGCAGTGGCATGGAGGAGATGATTGCATCAGGCATCGTCATCACCGGCGGCTCAGCGATGATGCGCGGTATGGTAGACCTAGGCGAAGAGATATTCCACATGCCAGTGCGTTTGGGCATGCCACGTTATGTTGGGGGCTTGTCGGAAGTAGTGAGTAATCCCCGTTACGCCACCGGCGTTGGCTTGGTGCTCATGGGTAAACAGCAGTTGGAAAGACACTTAAGCGGACAAATGGAATCAGGCTCATTTGGACGCGTGTTGGAAAAAATGAAGAGTTGGTTCCAAGGTAATTTTTAAAGTTTAGTAGTAGCAGTAAAAAGGCAGATATACCTGTAATTTTGTAGTTTAAAAAGAGGAGATACAAAATGTTTGAAATTATGGAAAAGAACTCGCAAGAGGCCGTCATCAAGGTGATCGGCGTAGGTGGTTGCGGCGGTAACGCTGTGGCTCACATGATAGAAAAGAATGTCGGTGGCGTGGAGTTTATTTGCGCCAATACCGATATGCAGGCGCTGAAAAAGAGCCAGGCAAAAACCATTCTACAAATGGGCGTAGCCATGACCAAAGGTTTGGGTGCAGGTGCTAAACCGGAAATTGGCCGCGAAGCGGCATTAGAAGATCGTGATGCGATTGCGGAAATGATCGACGGCGCAGATATGCTGTTCATTACTGCTGGTATGGGTGGCGGTACAGGTACTGGTGCTGCTCCTGTGATTGCAGAAATCGCTAAGGAAATGGGTATTCTGACTGTAGCTGTGGTCACCAAGCCATTCGCATTTGAAGGAAGACGCACCAAGGTCGCAACTGAAGGCCTGGAAGCGTTGTCACAACATGTAGATTCGTTGATCGTGATTCCTAACGAGAAGCTCATGGAAGTGTTGGGCGAAGATGTGCCGTTTCTTGAAGCATTCAGGGCAGCTAACGATGTATTGCACAATGCGGTTTCCGGCATTGCCGAAATCATCAATTGTCCAGGTCTTGTTAACGTGGACTTTGCCGACGTACGCACAGTGATGAGTGAAATGGGTATGGCGATGATGGGTTCTGCGATTGCATCCGGCCCAGACCGTGCACGTATCGCGGCCGAGCAAGCGGTAGCTAGTCCCTTATTGGAAGATGTCAACTTGGCCAATGCACGTGGCGTTTTAGTCAATATCACCACATCAGCTTCTTTCAAAATGAAAGAATATTATGACGTGATGAATACGATTAAAGCTTTCACAGCGGATGACGCTACAGTGATTGTTGGTAACGTGTTTGATGAAACTATGGGAGATGCATTACGTGTCACCATGGTAGCTACAGGCTTGAGCGGCGCGCAACGTCGCCAGCAAAAACCGGAGCTACGTGTCATGACACAAGAAGTCGTGCGTAACGGTACAACTAACCAGCCGATGTATGTAGGCGGTAGTGTGATGGCGGAAGATGATGCACCAGCGGTATTTGGTTCTAATAGCCGTCGCGCACAGGTTGAAGCGATGAAAATGTCAGGTGTTGAAGAGTATGATATTCCTGCATTCTTACGCAAGCAGGCTGACTAAATGCTTGAATAGATTACTAAAGTTTACATTTGGTCAGCGGCTATCATTCGCTCTGTAAAGGGGTAGTATGTTATGATTCGCCTAGATGGAATGGCTAAATAAGTGACTTAATTCTCTATATTAAGCATGGATTAAAGGGATTTAGAACGGTACATGTTAAAGCAACGTACATTAAAAAAAGCAATTAGCGCGACTGGCGTTGGCTTGCATAACGGCGAAAAGGTTACTCTTACCCTGCGCCCCGCTGCACCTGATACCGGTATTGTTTTCACGCGGGTTGATCTGCCTCAGCCCAATGAAATCAAGGCCACGCCACAAGCCGTACATGACACACGTATGTGTTCTGCGCTGGAAGAGAATGGCGCACGCGTTGCAACGGTAGAGCACCTGATGTCTGCATTGGCAGGCTTGGGTATCGACAACGTTTATATTGATGTCAATGCTTCTGAAATACCGATCATGGACGGTAGTTCGGGTCCCTTTGTATTCCTGTTGCAGCAAGCTGGTATTGTTGAACAGGGGGCGGCGAAGAAATTTATACGCGTAACAAAAATAGTGGAAGTGATTGAAGGCGATAAATGGGTGCGTTTTGAGCCTTATCATGGCTTCAAAATCGATTTCACAATCAACTTTACGCACCCGGTGTTTGAGCATTCCGGCAACAATGTAAAAATCGATTTTGCTGCCGATTCTTATATCAAAGAAATCAGCCGTGCTCGCACATTCGGCTTCATGCATGAAGTTGAATATCTGCGCTCTAATGGCTTGGCGCGAGGTGGTAGTTTGGACAATGCGATTGTTTTAGATGAATATCGCGTGTTGAATTCTGACGGTTTGCGTTACGACGATGAGTTCGCTAAACATAAAGTACTTGATGCGATTGGCGATTTGTATATGTTAGGCCACCCTATTCTGGGTGCGTTCTATGCATACAAATCCGGCCATTCCTTGAATAACCAATTATTACGCGCCTTGTTGCAGGATGAAACTGCTTGGGAATATGTCACATTTGAAAAAAATGAAGATGCGCCAAATGCATTTTTATCACAAAGTAGGCAGTTGATGCCTGAACCCATTTACTAAAACCGATTTATTAAGACTGGTTTATTGCTTTACTACTAGTTTAGTTTTAAACAACAATAATTACAAACCGAATAATAAATACAGGGGCGTGCTATGTTAATGATTCGCCTAATACTAGTTCTGCTGGTCATTACCGCCATGGTACTGTTAGGTTTGTACCTGGTTTTTAATGACAAAAAATACTTGGACTATTTTAAACGGGTCTTGAAGTACACCATTTATTTAGCGTTTGTAGTCGCTGTATTGTTTGTGTTGCGTTACATCATCTAATGTCTAAATCCATCATAACCAGCCTAATCACCTTTGCTAGAGCTAGCTTCGCTGCTGTGGCTTTTTCTATGTTGTTAGCTAACCATGCTTGGGCAATGTCGGATGAGGCCATATTCCAGCATGCCCGAGCATCTTATGCTGCCAAAAATGAAATCGCGCTGAGCGAAGATGTTGCGCAGCTAAAATCTCAAGAATACCTGTTAGCACCCTATGCCGATTATTGGCTCATGCTACTTAAGCTGGATAACTTCGATAATTCGGTAGAAGGCAACGCAGAGGCACAGGCATTCCTAAATAAATATGCAGACTTTCCTTTCGCCGACCGTTTACGCGGCGAGTGGTTGAAAAAGCTGGGTAAGCAACAGAATTGGCCCTTATTTTTTGAGCAATACGCTAACTTCAAGCGAGACGATCCTTTGGTACAATGTTCAGCCTTGTTGGGTCACAGCCAGTTGGAAGACATGGACATTTCCAGCCAGGTAAAAGCGCTGTGGATGACGACGACAGACTTGCCAAGTAACTGCGACCAGGTCTTTAATATTGAGCAGAAAAAAGGCGGATTGACGACGGATGATATCTGGGCAAGATTTAGAATGGCACTGCAAGAGGGCAAGTTGCCGTTGGCAAAAAATATCGCAACCCGCTTGCCTATCGATAATTCCAGCATCAAGTGGCTAGATAAGGCTTACCAGTCACCGCAAGCCATGCTTGAAAAAAAACTCGTTTCTAACAAGTCTCGTTTCGGGATGGAGGTTAATTTATTTGCCTTAGACCATCTTGCGCGTACCAAGCTGGATGAGGCCATGATTAGTTTCCGTAAAGCACAGAATACGTTTGATGTGGACAACCGCGCTTTTGCCTGGGGGCGAATGGCCTATCATGCAGCACGCGCTCATTCTCCTGAAGCGCTGGATCTTTACCTGCTGGCAGGTACTAGCCATCTGGATAAAGAGCAGCTTGCCTGGAAAGCACGTGCCGCGCTCAGGTCGAATGATTGGTCTACAGTTATTGCAGTTATTGCAGTGATGCAGCCCAAGCAGCAGGAAGAAAGCGCTTGGCGTTACTGGAAGGCTCGTGCCTTAAGAGAACAAGGCCAAGCGGTAGAGGCTAATGCGATTTTCAGCCAACTCTCAAAAGAGCGACATTATTATGGCTGGCTGGCGGCAGAGGAGTTGGAAAGCCTAATGAGCGCACCTGAGGAACATTACACCCCTACCGATAACGAAGTGACCGCGGTTGCTAGCCTGCCTGCGATAAAGCGTGCTTTTGAGTTGCAACGCCTTGATATGCGCTGGGAGGCAAAATCAGAATGGGTTTGGGCCACTCGCAATTTTGACGATAAGCAGTTACTGGCAGCAGCTGAATATGCCGCTCGCCAGAAATGGTACGACATCGCCATCACTACCGCAGATAACACCAGACAAATCCATGACTTTAACCTGCGTTATCCCACACCATATCGCGATTTGATTAAAAACTCCGCCGCCGAAATGAACGTAGACGAAGCCTGGATATATGGTTTGACGCGGCAAGAAAGCAGATTTATGCATTACGCCAAATCCGGCGTAGGTGCTTCAGGATTGATGCAACTTATGCCAGCGACGGCAAAATGGGTGGCTAAGCGCCTAGGCTTGAGTAGTTACAGTAATGAAAAAATTCACGACTTGAATACCAATATCGAAATTGGCACTTACTATATGCGCCATACTTTAGATTTGATGAATGGTCAGGCAGTGATGGCTACAGCCGCCTATAATGCCGGGCCCAGCCGTGCTAAACGCTGGATGGCGCCTAAACCTCTGGAGGCGGCGATCTATATTGAAACCATCCCGTTCTCAGAGACGCGCAACTATGTGCAAAAAGTTATGGCGAATGCCCACATCTATGCTGGCCGCCTGGGTAAACCAATACAGTCGCTCAAGGCACGTATCGGTATGATTCCGGGTAGCGGTAGAATAGATGAAACTGAAGAAGACAACGAATAAATTGAGGTTGAGATGCAGTTAAAAGAGATTTGCGTATTAGGCGGTTCAGGGTTTGTCGGCAGTGCGATAGTTGCCAAGTTAGAGGCAGCAGGTTATAGCGTAAAAGTACTCACCCGTCGCCGTGAAGCGGTCAGGCACCTGATTCTACTTCCAAATGTAACAGTAGTGGAATGCGACGTGATGGATTACCACGCGCTTAACTCTGCATTACGCGGCATGGATGCAGTTATCAACCTCATCGGCATTCTGCAGCAAAACCGCCGTACTACTTTTAATACCATGCACCATCAACTGCCGGCCCAGTTGGCAAAGATCTGTGCTGATCTAGGTATTAAACGCCTCGTGCATATGAGCAGCCTTGGTGCTAGCAAAACTGCACTTAGCCAGTATCTGCAATCGAAATCTGCAGGTGAAGCTGCATTAGCGAATTTCCAAGATAAGCTTAATATCACTATTTTCAAGCCATCGATTATCTTTGGCCGTGGCGATAGCTTTATTAACCTGTTTGCCACATTAATCAAGCTCATGCCGGTCATCCTACTTGCGAAACCTGAAGTCAAATTCCAACCGGTTTGGGTGGAAGATGTGGCGGCATGTTTTGTCCGTTGCCTGGAAGATTCTGATACCTATGGTATGACTTATGAACTGGCTGGACCAAAAGTCTATACCTTCCGTGCACTGGTTCAAACCATCATGGATACCTTGCGTATCCAACGGCCTATCATTGGCCTGAACGATAGCCTGTCGTATGCACAGGCATTCCTGATGGAAATATTGCCTGGTAAGCTCATGTCGCGTGATAACGTCAAATCGATGGAAGTCGATAGCGTTAGTACTGCGACATTTCCAGCAATTTTTGCTATTACGCCTACAGCGCTAGAAGCGGTGATTCCTGAATATCTGGTCAACCAGACACCGCGAGGCGCTTATGACCGTTTCCGCAGTTCAGCAGCCTGGCACTAGTTAACACAAAATGGCTATGCAAACCTATGTAGTGGGCGGCGCGGTTCGCGATGAGCTCTTAGGCTTAGCAGTCAAAGATCATGACCATGTGGTGGTCGGCAGCACGGTAGAAGCCATGCTGATCGCAGGTTACAAATCGGTAGGCAAGGATTTTCCGGTATTCTTGCACCCCAAGACCCATGAAGAATATGCATTGGCGCGTACCGAGCGTAAAACCGCCAAAGGCTATAAAGGCTTTGTGGTTCATGCATCACCTGAAGTTACGCTGGAAGAAGATCTTGCCCGCCGCGACTTGACAATAAATGCGATAGCCAAAGATGCAGATGGCAAGCTGATAGACCCCTTCAATGGTATTGCAGATATCAAATCCAAAACCCTGCGTCACGTTAGCGCCGCATTTGCCGAAGACCCTGTTCGTATTTTACGGACAGCACGTTTTGCGGCACGGTTTAACGATTTTACTGTCGCCCCTGAAACCATGGCATTAATGAAGCAAATGGTTGTAGCCGGTGAGGTCGATGCCCTGGTGCCTGAGCGTGTTTGGCAAGAGCTAGCAAAAGGTTTGATGGAAGATAAACCTTCACGTATGTTTGAAGTGCTACGCGAGTGTGGTGCTTTGCAAAAGATATTGCCCGAGTTAAACAGGCTTTGGGGAGTGCCGCAGCCGCCACAGCATCATCCGGAGGTCGATACCGGTATCCATGTAATGATGGTCATCGATTACGCTGCAAAACAGCATTTTAGCCTGCCTGTACGCTTTGCTGCCCTTACTCATGACTTAGGTAAAGGCACTACGCCAGCGGATATATTACCCAGACACATTGCCCACGAAGAACGCAGCGTAAGCTTATTAAAAGACGTAAGTAAGCGCTTACGGGTACCGAATGATTGCAAAGAACTGGCGCATATCGTTGCCAAGTTCCATGGCAAATTACATCAAGCGCCGCAAATGAAGCCTAGTACTTTGCTGGATTTTTTAATGCAGTTGGACGCTATACGCCAACCTGCAAGGTTCGATGACTTTCTAAAAGCTTGCGAGGCTGATTCCCGTGGCCGTACTGGCTATGAAGATTGCACTACACCTGCTGCGGACTTGATGAAAAAGATATTGCAAGCTGCATTAAGTGTGGATGCCGGGGTGATCGCAAAACAGTATACGGAAACCGAGAAAATCAAGCAGGCTATATTCGAAGCTAGAGTCAAAGCCATCACCGAAGCTATTTCCTAGCATCAACCTGCACTAACCAAGTATATTGGACACATAACAACTTCTTACCATAGCTCGTGTCTTACAGAAGTAATATGTCAACTTAATTCCTTCCAACCCGTTAAATAGCAGTATCGTGATGTCTGCGCTACTATCAAAATTATAAAGAGGTTAATGATGAAAAAATATTTACTCGCAGCCGCGATAGTATTATCCATTCCTGTCGCACAAGCCGGAGTATCAGTATCTATTGGCCAACCCGGATTTTATGGCCAGCTTGATATCGGTGACTATTACCCAAGACCACAGTTGATTTACGATCAACCGCGTATTATCCATGTGGCGCCTTATGAGGTACGTCCGTTGTATCTACATGTGCCACCAGGTCATGCTAAACGTTGGTCTAGATATTGTGATAGATACAATGCATGCGACAGGCCAGTGTATTTTGTACAAGATAACTGGTACAACCAAGTTTATATACCTAGATACCGTACCTATTCAGAGCATGGTGATGATGGCAGGCGCTATGATCGTGACTACTGGGGTAAACAAGGCTACAAACGTGATGATCATGGTAGAGATGATCACGGAGGTAGAGACAATGACCACGGTGGTAGAGACAACCATGGAGGTGATGACCACGGAGGTAGAGACAATGACCATGGACATGATAGTCATGGCAACGGAAAAGGCAAAGGTAATCACTAACTAGTTAAAGCAGTAATAAAAGAAGCCAGCGAAAGCTGGCTTTTTAATTAGGTGCGTTTAATAAATGATCGATTTATAGGGTAATACGCCCAGTTAAATTAAGCTAATACCGTTAATTGCTGCTGCGCAAATTCCATAGGTTTACGCTTAAAACCACTCTTCGCATATTGATGCCAGCGGCCGATGACCAAACAAATAAGCAAGTTGGCTTTGGCTTCAATATCACCCTGATTACCGATTTGCGTTTCGGCAATGCGCAGGCTTTGCTTGAGCGTGACTTCAATACGGTCATATAGCTGGTTAATACGCAATTGCAAGCTGTCATCTTCATTCACCAGCGCATCGCCAATCAGCACGCGCGTCATCCCCGCATTTTTTTCAGCGAAAGCCAATAACATGGTGATGATGCGTTGAATTTGCTTTTGGCCGTCTGTTTCTTCGGTGCTGATTTTATTGATGAGACCAAAAATAGTCTCTTCTATAAACTCAATCAGGCCTTCAAACATTTGCGCCTTATTAGCAAAATGACGGTAAAGTGCCGCTTCCGAAACATCCAGTTTTGCTGCTAAAGAAGCCGTAGTGATTTTTTCACGTTTGGGGGATTCCAGCATTTTTGCCAGAGTTTCCAAGATTTGCTGTTTGCGTTCGCCGGCCATCGTTTCTCCTCCCTGAGTTGTTATTAATTATGGATATTGATATCACTCTTTTGAAGATTATAGCTGAATGTGAGTAAGTGCTAACACCCCGTTGATTCTTTTATCTACATAGTTAGGCTTATGTAAACGGCGGCTTACCCAGATAGTTTTCATACCCAGTCGTTTAGCGGTCATAAGGGCTGGCAGGCTGTCTTCCAGCATGATGCAATCACTAGGTTTGGCTTTGATTATTTTGAGTAAACCCTGAAAGCCACGCACCGAAGGTTTGGCATGAAACCGTGCGGATTCCACACTGAACACCAGTTCAAAACAATCCCCTATGCCCAATAAATCCAGCACGCGTAGCGCATAGCTACGTGGCGCATTGGTAAATATAACCTTGCGCCCGTGTAAGGTTTGTAACATATAGCGCAGACGTTTGGTTTGTAAAACCATTTCTGGCAAGGTGATTAATTGGTGGGTCTCATGCAGGAAATGATAGGGGTCAACGCCATGATGGCGCATCAGGCCTTTGAGCGTTGCACCATAGACGCGCCAATAATGTTGGCGCAATTGGTAAGCGGCGGGTTCATCTACTTTTAGGTGATCCATGATGTATTGCGTCATGGCGCGATTCATCACGGGAAAGATATGCGCGGAAGCGTTGTGGAGGGTGTCGTCTAAGTCAAACACCCAAACTCGATTAGACATAATGCAACCTAAGTTCAAAGCTAAAACAAGGCGACAAGGAAAGAGCGGTGCATACAGTGCATTTGCCACGGCAAGCTGTAAGTGAGGCAGTCAACGCAGTATTCAGCGATGAAATGGAAGCCAAAAATTATTTAGCTTTGATCAAAGTACCCACACCCTCGTCCGTGAGAACCTCTAAAAGCAGGGCATGTTCCACACGGCCATCAATAATATGTACAGATTTCACGCCACTGCGGGCAGCATCCAGCGCAGAACTTATTTTCGGTAACATGCCACCGGAAAGAGTGCCATCTGCAACGAGGTCATCGATCTGCTTAGGGGTAAGTCCTGTTAAAAGGTTGCCATCTTTATCTAACACGCCTGGGGTATTGGTGAGCAAAATCAATTTTTCCGCGCCTAATATTTCCGCAAGTTTACCAGCTACCACATCAGCGTTAATGTTGTAGGTTTCGCCATTTTCACCCACGCCTATTGGCGCTACTACCGGAATAAAATCCCCGGTATCAAGGAAGTTGATAATGCTAGGGTCTATTCCTGTGATTTCGCCTACCTGGCCCACGTCAATCAACTTGGTTTTGTCATTCAAGTCTTCCATGAGCAGTTTTTGCGCATGAATGAAGTTGCCGTCTTGCCCAGTAAGCCCAACTGCCTTACCGCCATGACGGTTGATGAGGTTAACGATTTCTTTATTCACCTGGCCGCCAAGCACCATCTCTACCACATCCATGGTTTCATCGTCAGTTACCCGCATGCCTTGGATAAATTCGCCTTTTTTACCCAGTCTATCTAGCATTTCGTTAATTTGCGGGCCGCCACCATGCACTACTACAGGGTTCATGCCAACTAACTTGAGCAATACAACATCCTGCGCGAAACATTGTTTTAAATGCTCGTCGGTCATGGCATTGCCGCCGTATTTGATGACGATGGTCTTATCAAAAAAGCGCTTGATATATGGCAGGGCCTCCGCCAATGTGTGTGCTTTTTGGGTAGGTAAAGTGTCTTTTAGCATAATTGTGCCCGTGTTTGTGTGCGGTTAATTTTATATGGATGGAATTGTATCAAACCCTAACCAAAATCATTCAACTGGATTTATTAAAGTGCTTTGTAAAAGACTTTAGATTTCCGCTGGTAGTTATACAAACTTTGCTTTTGCGCGGGTAAGGTTTCTACACTTTTCTCAATAAAACCGCGCTCTAGAAACCAATGTTCCGTGTGAGTCGTTAAGCAAAACAGGCTTTTGCAGCCTTTTTCCCGCGCCTGTTCTTGGCAATAATTGAATAGCTTATCGCCACGGCCACCGCCTCTATAGGCAGAGTCTATGGCTAGGCAGGCGAATTCTGCAGTTTTCTCTTCGCTAAAAGGATAAAGCGCAGCACAACCGATTACCCGTCCGTCATGTTCCATCACATAAAAATGATTGATTTCCATTTCGATGCGTTCACGGCCACGACGCACCAAAATTCCCTCATTTTCAAGGGGCTCAATCAGTTTCAAGATACCACCTACATCATCAATATCAGCCTGGCGCATGTTTTCGAGGCTAAGCTCGGTAATCATGGTGCCGATACCATCATGCGTAAACAGCTCTTGGATAATGGCGCCGTCGATATGTCGTGAAATCAAATGGGTACGTGCTACCCCATGCTCACAAGCCCTAATTGCGGCTGGCAGGTAATAATTAATGTCCTCCGATATATTGATGGCCTGTTCGTTATCTTGCACATTCCGCAATAGATTTTTAGCTTTCTCGGCAGTCATTTCACGTAGCAATTCACCGCGCAAGTTATGTACACCTTCAGAATCCATCAAGAAAATAAGTTTGTCTGCATCCAGCGCAATTGCAGCGCTCACGGCGACGTCTTCCAAGCTTAAGTTGAAAGCCTCACCTGTAGGCGAATAACCAAGCGGGGAGAGCATCACCAGTTCGCCATCATCCAACCGTTTTTGTATGCCGATTGCATCCACACGCCGTACTTCGCCGGTGTGTTGCAAATCAATACCATCGCGCACGCCCAGCGGTTTGGCGGTTACAAAGTTGCCGCTTGCAACCCGAATGTCGGAACCTGCCATGGGCGAGTTCACTAGTCCCATGGAAAGTAAGGCTTCGATTTCTACCCGAATTGCACCATTAGCTTCTTTTACTGCCTCCATAGCATCGTCATCAGTGATCCGCAAGCCATTAACCAGCTTGGTTTTCAGCTTTGCACGTCTCAGCCGGTGTTCAATTTGTGGCCTAGCACCATGTACCAACACCAGCCTTACTTCTAGACTGGCTAGCAGATTCAAGTCATGGGAAAGTGCTACGAATTGCTTGTCATCGACCACCTCACCGCCAAAGGCAATCACGAATGTTCGCCCCCCAAACGCATGAATGTAAGGTGTGGCAGAGCGAAACCAATGGACGAAATCTTTGGCCAATACATGCGGCCTTTTGTTCGTTGTCGGTTTGTTATTGCTTATAGAATTGACCAGGTATGGCTGAGAATTTTCCTGCGCACTGAATACATCTTCGCTTTGTGTATACAGGTATGCAGGCGAACAATTCAATGCTTCGGCGACCTTGCGCAACATGCTTTCAGAGATGCCGAGTTCACTGCGTTCTATGCGTGACAGATTGCCGGCATCTGCCTGTATTTGGCTTGCCAGTGATTGCAATGTGATATTTAGCGACTTGCGACGTTTGCGTATAGATGCACCTAATGACATGAGCTAACCTGTGTAATAATATGTAATATTTACATTATATTAATATATTTATGTAAATATTGCAATATTTAATGCTATTTAAAGTCGCCCCACAGGGTTTGCATGGAGGCTATGGCGGTTAATGCAGCAGTTTCAGTACGCAAGATACGCGGTCCCATTAAGATAGCCTGGAATCCATGGGTAATGGACAAGGATATCTCTTCATTGGTTAGGCCACCTTCAGCGCCTATGAGTAGGTAGATTTCGCCGCTAGGCTTGGGCATTGTATGTAGCGTATGTGTGGCATCCGGGGCCAAAGTAATCTTGCAGGCATCAGCTTTGGCAACTTTAGCCAAGTGTAAAAACAGATTACCAAAACTAAGTGGGGCACTTACCGTGGGGACAAATGCCCGTCCCGATTGTTCGCAGGCAGATATCGCAACGTTCTGCCAATGCTCGGTACGTTTCTCCGCACGCTCTGCCGAAAGCTTTACCACGCTACGCTGGCTGGTAATCGTCTGGATTCTTGTCACACCGAGCTCAACGGCTTTTTGGATGGTGAAATCCATGCGGTCACCACTGGAAATTGCCTGTAATAAAGTGATATTTAACGGCGATTCATTGTCTATATTAAGTGAACTCGTAACACTAGCCATTACCTTATTTTTTTGAATATCAATAAGCTCGCAGGGGTAATCAAAGCCGTTGCCATTGAACACAGTTACACTATCGCCCACATTTAAGCGCAGGGCCTTGGTGGCGTGTGTAGCCGCACTTTCAGAAAGCTGGAAGGTGTTGCCGATAGCGAGTGAATGATTAGTATAAAAGCGTAAATTAGCCATGAATAGAATGTATCAAGTGCAAACTAGAAAGTGATAATATAAACATATCGATTAGGCAATAAGTATAACCAAGTTACTACAATAAAAAATGTTACTGCCATAAAAATGGCAAGGAGAAGAAAATGGCTAGTTTAAACCCACCAGTCTGTAATTTTGGCCAGCTTGCAACAGATTTCAATTTGTTAGGCACTGATGGCAAACGATATTCTTTAGCCAACAGTGCAGGGAAAAATGGCCTGTTGGTCATGTTTATCTGTAATCACTGTCCCTATGTAAAAGCAATTAAGACGCGCCTGGTGGCCGATTGTCGCGAGCTCTTGAAATACGGCATTAAGACGATTGCTATCCAAAGTAACGATACTGAAAACTATCCGGAAGACTCCTACGAGCGCATGATCGAAGAAGCCAACATGTATGACTTTTCATTTCCATATGTGTTGGATGACACTCAGGAAGTTGCAAAAGCTTATGGTGCCGTTTGCACGCCTGATTTCTTCGGGTTTAACGCCAATTTAGAGCTGCAATACCGTGGCCGGTTTGATGCAGCAGGCCGTGGCGAGCCGCCGATGAATAATCCGCATGACCTGTTTGATGCGATGAAATTAATTGCTGAAACCGGCAAGGGGCCAGCTCAGCAAATCGCCAGCATAGGCTGTAGCATCAAATGGTTTGCGGAAGAGTCAATATAAATGGCTGAAACTCCTAAATTACGCTGGGGCATTCTGGGCGCAGCACGTGTAAATGAGCGCCTACTACCGGCAATTGTAGAAGCCTCTAATTCCGAACTAGTGGCCATTGCCAGTCGCCGTGCAGGCGTAGCCAAAGAAACATTGCTGAAATATGCACCTTGTAATGCCAATGGTGTGCAATGTTATGACGATATGGAATCGTTGATTAACGATAACAATGTGCAGGCAGTTTATTGCCCAATGGCGAACGAAGAACATGCAGCATGGGCGCTAAAGGCCATTAATGCTGGTAAGCATGTGCTGATTGAAAAACCGATGGCACTTACGGTAAAAGATATCGCGACCCTTGAAGTTGCAGCAGCTAAGAAGAAGGTGAAGGTGATGGAAGGCTTTATGTACCGCTTTCATCCGCAACATGCCCGTGTAAAAGAAATTGTGGAATCCGGTTTGATTGGTGATGTGCTCTCTGCGCGTGCGAGCTACTCATTCATGATGCGTCCGGCGCGCATGTACCGTATTAACCGTAGCATGGCAGATGGCGGCGGTGCAATGTGGGATATTGGCCCATACGCTATCCATTCGCTCAGATGGGCTATGGGTCTGCGCAATGGACAAGAAAGTAGTATGCCAGCAGAGCCGATATCAGTAATTGCACATGCTAAATTGAATGAACACAACGCAGATATCGTTACCAGCGGTGTGCTGGATTTTGGGCCGGATAAAGAAGGTCGAGCACGCTTTGGTCATTTTGATATCAGTTTTGAGCGTAGCAGGAAATCAGAGTACGAAATTATCGGCACCAAGGGGTGGGTCAAGTGCCACGCCGCTTGGGTGTTTCAGAATGATGTTCCGGTCGTTTCCTGGGCGCTTGAAGATGGTAAATACGCTGAAGAACGTTTCGCTCCAAGCAACCATTTCACTTTAGAGATCGAGCATTTCAGCGATTGTGTATTGAATGGTAAAGCGCCTTACTTGACGTTTGCAGATGCCAAAGCAAATTGCAAAGCGATTGAAATGGTTCTGGAAGCAATATAAAAGCTATATACGATTTACAAATAAAACACGGGGCAATTGCCCCGTGATAGCGTTACCCTTAATCTAGCTGTTAACTTTGGAGATAAACAGAATAAAGGGGTAGAACTATTTTCAAGCTATAAACTATTCAACAACGATCTCGTTTTTAACAGAAGTTACGCCTTTAGTATTTTTAGCGATGCTCACTGCTTTCTCAGCTTCAGCTTTAGTTTTAGCTTTGCCTGATAATGTCACTACACCTTTATTATCTGTATCTACAGATACATGAGTAGCGCTAACAGCTTTATCTTTGGCAAATTCTGCTTTTACTTTAGTAGTAATTACACTGTCGCTTAATTCAGTTTTTACAGAATCGCCATCTGCTGCAAATACAGCCACAGGCATAGCTAAAGCACCGATAAGTAAAAGACTAGTTAGATTTGCTTTCATAATATGATTCCTTTTTTTAAAAAATTGGAGTTTGTGTAAAACACAGACACTATTTTAGTGAGGTGAGGAATTAATCTAAGAGGCGAGTTCTGAAATTGGTGTAGGAATTTTCCGACCATATTAATTAGCACTCTGGTAAGAGTTAAGTTTAAAACAGTGTTCTATTATGGTTTGCTTTAGTCCATATGTACCCATATGCTGATGTTCTACTTGCCGAAAAAGGCTATCTAAGCAATAATTTAACCTTTGTAAAAAACCGATCATTAGAGTCGGCTTTTTGAAGAATTCAATCTAGGTTTTGTAAGGTTTGCTGTAAGAGTCAATCTACAAATCATGCGTTTGATTAAGTTAATTTTTGAGGGAGATAGCAATGGCAACACGTAAAGACCTAGCTAACGCAATCCGTGCGTTGTCTATGGATGCGGTACAAAAAGCGAACTCAGGCCACCCAGGTGCGCCTATGGGCATGGCAGAGATTGCTGAAGAACTATGGAACAACCATTTGGTTCATAACCCGAAAAACCCATCTTGGACTAACCGCGATCGTTTCGTGCTTTCAAATGGCCACGGTTCAATGTTGATCTATTCATTGTTGCACCTCACAGGTTACGCATTGCCAATGGATGAAATCAAGACCTTCCGTCAATTGCATTCAAAATGTGCTGGTCACCCGGAATACGGTTATGCGCCAGGCGTTGAAACTACTACAGGTCCATTAGGCCAAGGTATTGCTAACGGTGTTGGCTTTGCGATGGCTGAGAAATTATTGGCACACCAATTCAACAAACCAGGCCATGACATCGTTGACCATAGCACGTACGTGTTCTTGGGTGACGGCTGTATGATGGAAGGCGTTTCTCACGAAGCTTGTGCACTGGCTGGTACTTGGGGCCTGGGCAAATTAACAGCATTCTGGGATGACAACGGAATTTCTATCGATGGTCATATCGAAGGTTGGTATACAGATGACACAGCTAAACGTTTTGAATCATATGGCTGGCACGTTCAGTCAGTAGATGGTCATGATGTTGCTGCTATCGGCGCTGCAATTGCTGCCGCTAAGAAAGTAACTGACAAACCATCATTGATCTGCTGTAAAACAGTTATTGGTATGGGTTCACCAAACAAATCAGGTTCACATGATTGCCACGGTTCTGCATTAGGTGACGTTGAAGTTGCTGCGACACGTGCAAATATCGGCTGGAACCACGAGCCATTTGTAATCCCACAAGACGTATATGATGGTTGGGATGCAACTGCTAAAGGCGCTGCTGCTGAATCTTCATGGGATGTTAAATTTGATGCGTACGCTAAAGCTTTCCCAGCTGAAGCAGCAGAATATAAGCGCCGCATGGCGGGTGACTTGCCAGCTAACTGGGTAGAAACAACGAATGCAATCATCGCTGCAACTAACGAAAAAGCTGAAGGCGTTGCAACACGTAAAGCATCACAAAACGTTATCGGCGCATTAGCACCATTATTGCCAGAGTTCTTGGGCGGTTCAGCTGACTTAACGGGTTCTAACTTAACTTCAACAGGTAGCTTCGTACACGTTGATGCTAAAAAACCAGGTAACTACATTTCATACGGTGTACGTGAATTCGGTATGTTTGCAATCATGAACGGTATGGCATTGCACGGTGGTTTGATTCCATTCGGCGGTACATTCCATATGTTCTCTGACTATGCAAAAAGCGCATTGCGTATGGCTGCATTGATGAAACAACGTACTATCGCTGTGTTAACGCATGACTCCATCGGTCAAGGTGAAGATGGTCCAACCCATCAACCAATCGAAAATACTGCTGGTTTACGCTATATTCCAAATATGGATGTATGGCGTCCAGGTAGTTCAACTGAAACTGCTGTGTCTTGGGTAGCTGCTATTGAGCGTAAAGATGGTCCTTCAAGTTTGGTATTGAGTCGTCAAAACGTAGCCGGTATGAAACATGATGCTGCACAATTCGCTTTAATGCGCAAAGGTGGGTATGTGTTATCAGATGTTGCTGGTGCGCAAGTCATCATTATCGCTAACGGTTCTGAGCTTGAATTGGCTGTTAAAGCCGCAGCTGAATTGAATGCTGCTGGTACTAAAGTGCGTGTAGTTTCAATGCCATCAACCAACGTATTTGACCGTCAAGATAAAGCTTACAAAGACAGCGTATTAACACCAGGCGTAAAACGCGTGGCTGTTGAAGCTGGTGTCACTGACTTCTGGCGTAAATATGTAGGTTTAGAAGGCGCTGTTGTTGGTATCGACACATTTGGTGAATCTGCACCAGGTGGCGTGTTGATGAAACATTTCGGCTTTACTGTAGAGAACGTCGTAGCAACGGTTAAATCGGTGCTTTAATTCTCTAGTAGTTTACTTAGCTAGTTAATAAGGCACCTCAGTTGAGGTGCCTTATTTTTTCCACCGCTAGTAATTAAGTTTAATCATATAGAAATAGGAAATATCATGGCAATTCGTGTGGCAATCAATGGTTATGGGCGTATCGGACGTATGGTCTTGCGTGCTTTGTATGAGTCGGGTCGTAAAGATATAGTGATTGTGGCGATCAATAGTACTGGCGGTGATGCTGAATCCAATGCACATTTGACTCGTTACGATAGCGCTCATGGCCGTTTCCCATTTGAAGTGGGGGTCGATGGCGATGACATGATTATCAATAGCCATAAGATTAAAACTTTTTCGACGCGCAACCCGGCTGAATTGCCATGGAAAGAATTGGCTATTGATATTGTTATGGAATGTACTGGTGCATTTAACAGCAAAGCCAAATCACAAGCACATATTGATGCAGGTGCTAAGAAAGTATTGCTGTCAGCCCCAGGTGGAACCGATGTTGATGCGACAGTGGTATATGGTGTTAACCATAAAGTTATCAAAGCCAGTGATACCGTAATCTCCAATGCCTCTTGCACAACTAACGGCCTGGCGCCCATGGTTCAGCCCTTGCATGAGAAAATCGGTATCGTAAATGGTCTAATGAATACGATTCACTCTTATACCAATGACCAAGTATTAACGGATGCACATCATACTGATATGCGCCGTGCACGTTCTGCGACTACTTCGCTAATTCCAACTAAAACCGGCGCTGCAGCGGCAGTAGGCTTGGTATTGCCGGAATTGAACGGTAAATTGGATGGTTTTGCGATTCGCGTCCCTACACTTAACGTCTCTTTAGTAGATTTAACTTTTACGCCTTCCCGTCCTACGACTAAGGAAGAAGTGAACCACATCATGCATGAGGCGGCCAGCAAAGGTGCGTTGAAGGGTATTTTGTCCTATAACGAGGCGCCGCTGGTATCTATAGATTACAACCACACTTCTTATTCTTCGAACTTTGATGCGACTTTAACCAAAGTCACCAAGGATGGCATGTTGGTAAAGGTTTGCGCCTGGTATGACAATGAGTGGGGGTTTAGTTGTCGCATGTTAGATAATGCAGTTGCCATGATGGCAGCTAAATAAAACTCATGTTTGAGCGCATTGCTGTGTTACTTCGGTACTCTAGCCCTGCGCCGTACTTGATGTACTGTCTTGGGCTATGCGTTCCTCGCGCCTTGCACTGCATCTCAATCAATGAGTTTTCTTAAAGAAAGTAGATTAAGAATGAACGTTATTAAAATGACTGATCTGGATTTAAGCGGCAAGCGGGTGCTAATTCGTGCCGACCTGAACGTACCGGTTGCAGATGGCAAGGTAACTTCCGATGCCCGTATCACAGCTTCCATGGCAACCATTGAATACGCGCTTTCTAAAGGTGCAAAAGTGATGGTAACTTCGCATTTAGGTCGTCCTGAAGAAGGTGTTTATTCAGAAGAAAACTCACTCAAACCAGTCGTTGATGTTATTTCCGCAAAATTGGGTAAGCCGGTGCGCTTGATTAAAGATTGGGTGGATGGAAATTTTGAAGTGGCTTCCGGTGAACTAGTGATTCTCGAAAACTGTCGATTTAATACGGGCGAAAAAAAGAGTGCCAATGAATTGTCACAAAAATATTCCAAACTTTGTGACATATTCGTGATGGATGCGTTTGGTACGGCACACCGTGCCGAAGCTTCTACGCATGGTGTAGCTAAATTCGCGCCTATAGCTGCCGCAGGCATTTTATTAGTAAACGAGTTAGATGCGCTTACCAAAGCGTTATTAAGTCCTGCGCGCCCTATGGTAGCAATTGTAGGTGGTAGTAAAGTCTCTACTAAGTTAACAGTATTAGAAAGTTTGGCAGAGAAAGTTGACCAGATGGTTGTTGGCGGCGGTATCGCCAATACTTTCTTAAAAGCTGCTGGGAATGAAGTAGGGAAATCTTTATGTGAAGATGATTTGGTGCCCACTGCGCGTGCATTGATGACGAAAATGTCAGCGCGAGGAGCAGCAGTGCCAATTGCAGTGGATGTTGTTTGCGGTAAAAAGTTTGATGCAAATGAGCCGGCAATCAAGAAAGACGTGGCTGCTGTGGAAGCAGACGATATGATTTTCGATATTGGCGCGAAATCTGCTAATGAAATAGCAGAGATCATTAAAGATGCTGGTACCGTAGTTTGGAATGGCCCAGTAGGTGTGTTCGAGTTTGACCAGTTTGGTGAAGGCACAAAAACCATTGCACATGCCATTGCTAATACTAAAGCGTTCACACTGGCAGGTGGCGGTGATACGATTGCCGCCATACAAAAATATGATATCTATGACAAAGTGTCGTATATCTCTACTGCTGGTGGTGCATTTTTAGAATTCTTGGAAGGTAAAAAACTACCGGCAGTGGAAATCTTGGAATCGCGAGCGAATGTGATTGATTGACGGCCCAACAACTCCATGGCAAAAGGGGCTTTTAGCCCCTTTTTTGTTTTCGATTAACGAATTAAGGTAAATACGTGAATTTAAGAAAAACAAAAATCGTTGCAACCCTCGGGCCTTCATCGAGTAGTGAAGAAATGCTGGCGCGCATGATCACGGCTGGTGTCAATGTGGTGCGCTTGAATTTTTCTCATGGAGCAGCAATAGACCACATCAACCGTGCTGATATTGTGCGTAGCATTGCATTAAAACTCGGACGTCCTGTAGGCGTGCTGTGTGACTTACAAGGTCCAAAAATCAGGATAGGTAAATTCGAGCTAGGCAAAATCACGCTGAAAACCGGCGATATTTTTGTGCTGGATGCTGATTGCGAGCTAGGCAATCAATATGAAGTCGGCTTGGACTATACAGACTTGCCACAGGAAGTTCGCGAAGGTACTGTGCTACTACTGGATGATGGTCGTATTACCATGCAGGTGGATAGAGTTAAAGGTAACCAGATCCACTGTGTAGTATTGAGTGGCGGGGTATTAAGTAATAACAAGGGCATCAACCGCCAGGGGGGCGGTTTATCGGCAGACGCGCTGACCCCAAAAGACCGTGAAGATATTAAAACGGCGGTAGCGCTTGAGGCGGATTATATCGCTATTTCTTTTCCTAAATCCGCAGCCGATGTGGAGTTAGCGCGTAAACTGATTAAAAAAGCGGGTGGTACGGCGAGTATCGTCGCCAAGATTGAGCGTGCTGAAGCCATTGATAATCTGGAAGCGATCATCGATGCTTCTGATGCCATTATGGTAGCGCGCGGTGATTTAGGTGTGGAAGTGGGCGATGCAGCCGTTCCAGGCCTGCAAAAGCGCATGATTCGCATGGCGCGGGCACAAAATAAACTGGTAATCACCGCAACGCAAATGATGGAGTCCATGATTACCAGCCCGATACCAACGCGTGCTGAGGTCTCCGATGTGGCCAATGCAGTGCTGGATGGCACTGATGCCGTGATGCTTTCTGCGGAAACCGCGGCGGGGCAATATCCGCTGGAAACCGTGCAGGCCGTGCATCGTATCGCTTTGGAAGCCGAAAAAGAATATTACAGCCAATACCGTGTGCATCAGCCGGATATTTTGACGAGAACGGATGAATCTGTAGCCGCTGCAGCCATCTACACTGCAAAGCACATGAAAGTGCACGCCATAGCGGCGCTCACACAATCTGGCAACGCAGCCCAATGGTTGTCCCGTGCAGATGCGGAAGTACCAATTTATGCGCTATCGCCGGATAAATATGCCCGGCGAAAATTGACATTACATCGTGGCGTATATCCTTTTCCTATTGAGCAGGAGAATAAGAACCGCGACGAGATTCTGCATGAAATGGAGCAGGTATTGCTAGAGCAAAAGGTCGTGGAAAACGGTGATATGGTCATATTGACTTTTGGCGAACCGATTGGCAGTCCGGGTGGGACCAATACCTTGAAAATTATCAAGATTGGCGAACATCGTGAAAAATAAGTGTGATAAATAATCTCAAATGGTTGTAGCGATAATCAAGGTATCAATCTGGTAAAATGTTGAGTCAACTTAACCGAACCGCATCATGAGCCAACCTTTACTAGAAACCAGCATTAAAAGCTTAAAACGTATCCATCAAGGCAAGGTGCGTGATATCTACGACATTGATGACAAAACTATGCTATTAGTCAGCACTGATAGGCTTTCCGCTTTCGATGTTATTTTGCCTACCGGCATTGCCAATAAAGGCGCCATGCTGACGCAGATGGCCAACTTCTGGTTCAAAAAACTACAAAATGTGGTGCCTAATCACTTAACCGGTATTGATCCAGCCTTAGTAGTGGCTAGAGAAGAACAAAGCCAAGTGACAGGCCGCGCAGTGGTCGTTAAAAAACTCAAAGCCTTGCCGATTGAAGCCATTGTGCGTGGTTATTTAGTTGGTAGCGGCTGGAAAGAATACAAAGCCAAAGGAACCGTGTGCGGCATTCAATTGCCAGCCGGTTTGCAGGAAGCTTCCAAGTTACCGGAACCGATTTTTACGCCATCCAGCAAAGCGGCGGTGGGTGAGCATGATGAGAATATAAGCTTAGAACAATGCGCCCATTTGATTGGCAATGATATGGCAGACCAAGTGGCCAAAGTAGCGATTGCACTTTATACCCAAGCTGCGGAGTATGCACTTACTCGCGGTATTATCATTGCCGATACTAAGTTTGAATTTGGCTTAGATAGCAATGGTGTGTTGCATGTAATGGATGAAGTGCTGACGCCTGATTCCTCACGTTTTTGGCCTGCAGAAAGTTATGCCGTTGGTAAAAACCCGCCGAGTTACGATAAACAGTATGTGCGTGATTGGTTAGAAGCCTGTGGGTGGAATAAGACTGCACCAGCACCGACATTACCTGCTGATGTAGCGCAGCGTACATCGGAAAAATATATGGAAGCGTTTGAAAAACTTACCGGAAAAAAACTTGAACTGGTTTAATTAACTTATATGAGCTTACGCCAGAAAATAAAAGACATTGCAGCAAAGCTAAAATCAGAATTTGAATTTTATAAACGCTTGCAGAGTCACCCGCAAACTCCTAAAAGCGCTAAATTTTTTCTATGGCTGGCCATGGGTTACCTTCTGCTACCTTTCGACCTAATTCCTGACTTTATCCCCGTGTTGGGCCAATTGGATGAAGTTGTGATCATCCCTTTTCTACTTTATTGTGCCCTCAAATGCACACCCCAGCAGGTGATTGACGACTGTCGTAGCCAAATTGCCACGGACTAACAGATAAAAAGCCCTGCCGCTTGCGTTATAATTGCGCCTCAAAATTATTGTTTTCAGCTAGGAATTAAGAAATGTCGTTAAATCAAGTGCCAACCGGTAAAGATGTACCTAATGATTTCAATGTGATTATTGAAATCCCAATGCAGGGTGATCCTGTTAAATACGAAGTGGACAAAGAAAGCGGCGCGATTTTTGTTGACCGTTTCATGGGTACATCTATGCAATACCCAACCAACTACGGTTATGTGCCGCACACCTTGGCGGATGATGGCGATCCGGTAGACGTGCTGGTCATGACACCGGTGCCATTGATTCCAGGTGTGGTAGTACGTTGCCGTCCATTAGGCGTGTTATTGATGGAAGATGAAGCTGGTCTTGATGCAAAAGTGTTAGCCGTGCCGGTAGAAAAAGTATGCCGTTTGTACGGTCACCTAAAAAGCTATTCAGATTTATCAGCATGGCGCTTGGAAATGATCTCTCATTTCTTTGAGCACTATAAAGACCTGGATGTAGGTAAATGGGTCAAGATCAATGGCTGGGGTGATATTGATGCTGCCAGAAAAGAAATCCTAGACGGTGTGGATAACTTCAATAAAGCAAAGGTAAAACCAGCTTTCTAAGATTTAATTACAAAACAAAAGGGCAGCCTAGGCTGCCCTTTTGTTTGCGTGAAACTTTAGGGATTATAAATGTAACAAGGGCACAATCAGTAAAGCCACAATATTGATAATTTTAATTAATGGGTTCACTGCCGGGCCTGCTGTGTCTTTATACGGATCACCCACGGTATCGCCGGTCACAGCAGCTTTATGCGCCTCTGAACCTTTACCACCATGATTACCATCTTCAATATATTTCTTGGCATTGTCCCATGCACCACCACCCGTACACATAGAGATGGCAACGAATAAGCCCGTCACGATGGTACCCATGAGTAATCCGCCTAGCGCTACGGGCCCAAGAATTAAACCTACGGCTACAGGAACGGCTACCGGTAATAGTGATGGAATCATCATTTCTTTAATAGCGGCTGTAGTCAGCATATCCACTGCTTTGCCATATTCCGGTTTAGCTGTGCCCTCCATAATGCCTTTGATGTCACGGAATTGACGGCGTACCTCTTCAACCACTGCACCAGCTGCGCGGCCTACCGCTTCCATCGCCATCGCGGCGAACAGGAATGGAATCAAGCCACCAATGAATAAGCCAATAATCACCATTGGATCACTCAGGTCAAACTTCACATCAATACCGGCGCCTTGCAGTTTATGAGTATAGTCGGCAAATAATACTAATGCCGCTAGGCCCGCAGAGCCAATAGCGTAGCCTTTGGTAACAGCTTTAGTAGTATTGCCCACCGCATCCAGCGGGTCAGTCACATCACGTACTTCTTTTGGCAACCCAGCCATTTCGGCAATGCCACCAGCATTATCTGTAATTGGGCCATAGGCATCTAGTGCAACCACAATACCGGCCATGCTCAGCATAGAGGTCGCTGCGATTGCGATGCCATACAAGCCACCTAAATGATGCGAAACAAAAATGGCTAGGCACACCGACAATACAGGCCAAGCGGTCGATTTCATTGAGATGCCGATGCCTGCAATGATGTTAGTCGCATGACCAGTAGTGGAAGCCTGGGCGACGTGCCTGACCGGCGCGTAATCAGTACCTGTGTAGTATTCTGTAATCCAGACCAATGCGGCTGTTAATACTAAACCAACAGCACAGGCACCGAATAACTGGTTACCGGAAATAAAGCGCTCACCTGCGGTTACACCTTCAGGGAACATCTTCATGGTGACGAAATAAAAGGCGATAAGCGATAATATCCCTGCAACAGCCAGACCTTTGTAAAGAGCTGGCATGACGTTTTTCATGCCTGGCGAGGCTTTAACAAAGAAGCAGCCAATGATAGAAGCTACGATAGAAACCGCACCAAGCATCAATGGGTAAACAATACCGTTAGCCCCCAAAGTGGTAATGAGTAAGCTACCTAAAACCATCGTGGCAATCAAAGTCACTGCATAGGTTTCAAACAAGTCAGCTGCCATACCCGCACAGTCGCCCACGTTATCGCCAACGTTGTCCGCAATCACCGCTGGGTTACGCGGGTCATCTTCAGGGATGCCTGCCTCTACCTTACCAACTAAGTCTGCGCCTACATCAGCACCTTTGGTAAAGATGCCGCCGCCTAAACGGGCGAAGATAGAAATAAGAGATGAGCCGAATGCTAGGCCAATCAACGGGTTCAAATTGGTAGCAGTTTCGCCACCTAAGAAAGCATAAAAACCAGCCACCCCCAATAAACCGAGGCCAACCACCAGCATTCCGGTGATAGCACCACCTTTAAATGCCACATCTAAAGCTGGGCCGATGCCTTTAGTTGCGGCCTCCGCAGTGCGTACATTGGCTTTAACCGAAACATTCATACCGATAAAGCCGCAAGCACCGGAAAGTACGGCGCCGATGACAAAGCCTATGGCAGTAGTGATGTTAAGGAATATGCCGATTAAAACTGCGAGGACGACTCCGACGATGGTGATGGTTTTATATTGACGGGCTAAATATGCTGCTGCCCCTTGTTGAATCGCACTAGCAATCTCTTGCATTCGTGCGTTGCCTGCTGGCAATCCTGTGATCCATTTACTCATTACTGCTCCATACAACACCGCGAGGACCGCGGCTCCGATGGCAATCATTATTGCGACTGACATGACTTCTCCCTATCTAAATTTATAAATCCGTTGCTTAAGAATTAAGCGTAAAACGTTAATAAAACTAGTGCTGTTTAAAGCAGGTACTAATATCAAGTGCTAAATATGTAATGCATTATTGCTTTGTGTTTTGCATGTGTTTATTTCGGGTGATGCTTAAAACTCTCCAAATTTCTAGTAAGTAATGTCATACAAATGGGATTAAGATTGTTAATGATTTGTAAATGACAATTCATTATTGCATTAATAAGAGCGTCAAACAACCTCCGTGTGCTGGGCTGAATGGACTATTAAGAAGTCAGATACTTGGCGATAAAAAATAGATTAATTGGTGTTTAAACGGATTTTTTAGCTAATCGTGCCAGAGCGTCAGCAAGCGGAGTGCCAGAAAGTTTATCAGCCAATTGATTTAAGCTATTCGCGGCATTATTACTCAGCTTGCGAATGGCTTTTGGCTTGGGTGAGGGGGTAGATTTTACTTGCACTTTCACTCGAATTGCAGTAACTTCACAGTCTTGCTTTTCCAGCTTAATCAATAAGCTAGGGATAAAAAGCTTAATTTTTGCAGCAACGGTGTTATTTGCTGCATATACGGTAAATTGCTTATTTTTAATACTGCCCGCATGGCTCAATTGGGCCAAGTTGTCAGGAGCGATAGCCTCCCAGATTTTTTGCGCCGCATCAGTTTCTTTATTGCGCGCATTCAGTGCGGTAAGCTCGGGTTGTTTAAGTAGTGAGTTAAAACGCTGCATAGTGATTTGTACTTATACAATAAAGCCAAGAAAATAATACTAAGTATGAACGCTCGCGGTGAGTTAGGAGTATTTTGAATATCATCTTTGTCTCTAATAGTATGGCAAAAGCGAGAACGCTATCGGTACTGCAAGTCAGTATGATAGCGCTTGCCTTGGTATTAGTGCCAGTATTCATTACGCTATTGCTCATAGAGCCGCAAGATGCGACACAACAACGCGGCATGAAGGCGTTGATTCCGGCGCATCTTAAGTTCTCTTTCATCAATCCGCAAAAGCATTTGGATGCTTACGCCATTCAATTAGGTGAGATGCAGGCACGTATTATGCGACTGGATGCCCAGAGTGAGCGCCTAGCAAAACTGGCAGGGGAAAAGCCAGGATCTGCACCAAACAATATTGCGCCTACACCTAAACCTAATCTTTCAGTAAAAAGTACTCCCGCGTTAAACAATCTTTCCAAACCCCTTGCTCCCGCACCATCATCTAACCAGTTACCCGCTTACAGCGGTGGCCCCTTAGTGCGTGATACCCCATTAAGTGAGGCGGACCTGCAAAAGAAAATCGCTGAACTTACAGCACAGATTGATTACCATACTGAGCATTTAAGCGAGTTGGAAGCTAAGCTGCTGCAACAAAGCGTGTTAAAAGATACCCTGCCGAATAATAGCCCTATCCTAGCAGCTTATAATTCATCGAGCT
The DNA here is from genome assembly GCA_046595335.1 of Methylotenera sp. Classification (GTDB taxonomy): domain Bacteria; phylum Pseudomonadota; class Gammaproteobacteria; order Burkholderiales; family Methylophilaceae; genus Methylotenera. The sequence goes on along the minus strand of JBKJOT010000109.1, from coordinate 17,987 downwards.
TTGGCTGGCGCTTAGACCCATTTAATGGTCACAAGGCTTTCCATGAAGGCCTGGATTTTCCGGCAAATACAGGTGACCCTATTTATGCGGCCGCAGGCGGCATCGTATCGGCATCCGAGCAGACGCCCGATTATGGTAAAATCGTGAAGATTGACCATGGGTCAGGTTTGGAAACACGTTATGCCCATGCTTCAAAACTATTGGTAAAAGCCGGTGATCGTGTAGAAAAAGGCCAGAAGATCGCAGAAGTCGGTAATACCGGCCGTTCTACTGGGCCACATTTACATTATGAGATCAGGTTGAATGGTAACGCGCTGGACCCCAGGAAATATCTTAAGACCAGCAGTTGAATTTATGAAAGTACACCCCAGAAATATAAGTATCATTCCAACTGATTTAACGTTTTAATAAAAAATTATCACTCTAAATAATCCTTTAGCCCGACATACGTCTTAACATCCTCAAGCGGAAAGTCCATCATTTCATGATATCCACGTTGTTCAAAAAATTATTCGGTAGCCGCAACGATAGGCTGGTAAAACAATATTTCCAAAAAGTAGTTCAGATCAATGAACTTGAGCCTGCGATGCAGGCTTTAACTGATGAAGCCTTGACTGCGAAAACGGCTGAATTCAAGCAGCGCTTTATCGATGGCGAAACATTGGACCAGTTGCTGCCGGAAGCATTCGCTGTGGTGCGTGAGGGCAGCCGCCGTATATTGGGCATGCGCCATTTTGATGTGCAGATGATAGGCGGCATGGTGCTGCACGCCGGAAAAATCGCCGAGATGCGTACCGGTGAGGGTAAAACTCTGGTGGCGACCCTGCCGACATACCTGAACGCGCTTAGCGGTAAAGGTGTACACGTCATTACTGTCAATGATTACCTGGCAAAACGCGATGCGGAATGGATGGGACGTTTATATACCTTCCTGGGCCTGAGTATCGGTATAAATTTATCGCAAATGCCTAGCGAGGCGAAGCGCGACGCTTATGCTTCAGACATTACTTACGGTACCAACAACGAATTTGGTTTCGATTATCTGCGTGACAATATGGTTTACAGCAAGGAAGAGCGCGTACAACGCGGTCTTAACTATGCGTTAATCGATGAAGTCGATTCTATTTTAATCGATGAAGCCCGTACGCCATTGATTATTTCTGGCCAAGCTGATGACAGTGTTGCCTTATATACACAAATCAATGAAGTGGCGGCAAAACTAGTTCCTCAAAAAGAAGAAGAAGGTGAAGGTGACTTCTGGGTAGATGAAAAAGGCCAAACCGTTGTCATGTCTGAGCAAGGTCATGAACACGCTGAGGAATTACTAGCAAGTGCCGGCCTGTTACTTGAGGGCTCCAGTCTGTATGACGCGGCCAACATTACCTTGGTGCATCATTTGTATGCATCATTGCGTGCCCGTAACCTATATCACCGCGACCAGAATTATGTGGTGCGTGATGGTGAAGTGATTATCGTGGATGAGTTTACCGGCCGGATGATGGCGGGTCGCCGCTGGTCTGATGGCTTGCATCAAGCGGTTGAAGCGAAAGAGGGCGTAGCCATTCAAAAAGAAAACCAGACGCTGGCTTCTATTACTTTTCAGAACTACTTCCGTATGTACCAAAAACTGTCAGGCATGACAGGTACTGCCGATACCGAAGCTTACGAATTTAACCAGATCTATAACCTTGAAACCGTGGTCATTCCTACGCATCGCCCCATGCAGCGTAAAGACCAGATGGATAAGGTTTACCGTACTGCACGTGAAAAATACGAAGCGGTCATTCTGGATATCAAGGATTGCCAAAGCCGTGGCCAGCCAGTATTGGTAGGTACGACGTCTATTGAGAACTCTGAATTAATTTCCAAATTGCTCACGGAAGCTAAGTTAGACCATCAGGTATTGAATGCCAAGCAACATGAGCGCGAAGCGCAGATCATCGTGCAAGCAGGACGTCCTGGCGTCATCACTATTGCTACTAATATGGCGGGTCGCGGTACCGACATTGTGCTGGGGGGTAATCCCGAGCCGGAAATTGCTGCGATGCATGCCGATGAAACATTAACCGATGTACAAAAAGAGGCCCGCGCTGCTGAACTTAAAGCAGAATGGCAAGTACGCCATAATGCTGTGCTGGCGGCTGGCGGCCTACATATCGTAGGTACAGAGCGCCATGAGTCGCGGCGTGTGGATAACCAATTACGTGGCCGTTCTGGTCGCCAAGGTGATGCCGGGTCAAGTCGTTTCTATCTATCGCTTGAAGATCAATTATTGCGTATTTTCGCCTCAGACCGCGTATCTGCCATCATGGAAAAACTCAAGATGCCGGATGGCGAGGCCATAGAGCATCCATGGGTGACACGTGCTATTGAGAACGCGCAGCGCAAGGTCGAAGGCCGAAACTTTGATATCCGTAAACAATTACTTGAATACGACGATGTATCGAATGACCAGCGTAAAGTGATCTACGAGCAACGTAACGAATTGCTGGAAGCCGTAGATGTTGGCGATACCATCAAAGCCATGCGCGATGATGTACTCGTGAGCATGATGGCAGCGCATATTCCGCCTGGCAGCGTAGAAGAGCTTTGGGATGTTGCAAGCTTGGAGACTGAACTGAAAGCGGAAACTGGTCTGGAACTTCCGCTAGGCAAAATGCTGGAAGAAAACCCTGATTTGCATGAAGAAACATTGCGTGAACGTATGATTGAAGCGGCAGATGGCGCTTACACCAACAAAGAGCAATTGGCCAGTGCAGACGTGATGCGCCAGTTCGAGCGTTCTGTGATGCTGCAAAGCCTAGATAATCATTGGCGTGAGCATTTAGCTGCGTTGGATCATCTGCGCCAGGGTATTCATTTGCGTTCGTATGCCCAGAAAAATCCTAAACAGGAATATAAGCGTGAAGCATTTGAGCTTTTTGAGACTTTACTCAATACCGTAAAAAGTGAAGTGACCAAGGTGACGATGTTGGTACAAGTTAAAACAGAAGCGGATATTGAAGCGGTAGAAAAACCGGTCGAACTTGAGAATGTTCAATATCAGCATGCGGATTATGATGAAGCTTTAGGCGTTTCAGCCGTCGCTGAAACTGAGGAAGAGCTTTCTACTGCGCCACAAATTCGCGAAGGCATTAAAGTAGGCCGTAATGACCCATGTCCATGTGGATCCGGCAAAAAATATAAACAATGCCATGGTGCTCTTACTTAATGGCAACTTATCTAGCACGCTTTCATAGGTGTGCTTTATAGAAGCGCTGGCATAGGCGCACTGAAATAATGGCTCTAACTTAGAAAAATAAAGGTTGTACAAGTGGAAGAAATAACATCACCGTGTATAGGCGTTTGTGCCATCGATGATCTCAGTGGCTTATGTCATGGCTGCCAGCGTACCATCGATGAAATTAAAGGTTGGTGGGATATGAGCCAGGCTGAACAGAAAAACCTGTTATCCCAGTTAGAAGAGCGTCAGATGCAGAACGCGGACTTTGGAGATTAATTTAATCGATCAACACAATTGATTTAGGCGATTTATACATTTGTTTTAAGCTAGTGAACGCCAAGTATGATGCCTTGGTGTTTGAAGTCTTCTAAAATTTCCAATCCAAATTGAATGATGGCTTCTGGTTCTGAATGTTCAAGTTCCTGGCTGATCAGTTTCAATGCTGCGCCACCTGTTTGTCCTGCTTGTAAAAGCGCTACCAGCCGGTACGTAACCGGGTTGAGTTCGACGAACTTTACAACATCCTCTGCATTACGGAAGACCAATAGTTGAGTACTTACTTGTGTTTCAGGCTTGTATTTTGGCGAAATGTTTTGCACGTCATAATCATAATTAAGTAATTGCATCGCCGGATTAAACACGATGGTTTGCTGCAATAAATCTCCTGCAGGATCAATCGGCTCTTGATTTATCACCTCTTGCGCTAGCCTCGAATCCATCACTGATACGGCAAGTTCTATCCATTCATAATGACAAAGGCTATTAAGATAAGCTGGAAGCTTTTCTTGGGTAGCCAAGTAGCTTAAAAACTCTTCAGGAATTTCCCGGAAAATCGGGCTATTTGCGGAATGTTCACGCATAAATCCCTTTGTTAACTGCAACCAGGCTCGTTTGCCTAAAACCTTTTGCGCGACTGGGAAACAGGCGGAAACCGATTCAAATAGATTATTGAAGACGATCTCTTCATATACCGCGATACCTCTAACGGTAACACCTGCGGGGCGAGCATAGACTTTAGGATCGCGCAGATGTTGCGTAAAGGCTAATTGATATTGTTGAAAGCTAGCTAAGTCTTGACTCATACTCATGAGCCTCTCACGCTATATTGACGCTGGATATCGGCGATTGTATTGACTTCTTGCATCAGTTTATTCAATGGCGGAATGTTGGTATCACGCTCCAGCAATGTAGGGAAAACGCCAAACATCTCATAAGCTTGGTGTAATAAGGCCCAAACCGGGTCAACGATATCCGCGCCATGCGTGTCCACCAGCAGATCCGGCGCCTCCTGGTAATGGCCGGCAATATGACTGTAGACAATGCGTTCACCGGGGAGCCCGCATAGGAATTCATGTGCATCAAAACCGAAATTAACGCTGTTGACATAGATATTATTAATGTCCAAATGCAGCAGGCAATCGGCTTCCGTAAGTACAGCTTTCAGGAAAGTGAGTTCATCCATGGTCGAAACCGGAGCGTTCACATAGTAAGAAGTATTTTCAATCGCAATACGCTGACCAAGAATATCCTGTGTTTGGCGTATACGTTTTGCAACATAATGCACAGCCTCTTCCGTAAATGGAATAGGCAATAAATCATATAAATAGCCTTGCTGGCCTTTGTAGCCATCGGTGGCATAGCTTAAATGTTCGGTATAAAGCGGAATATCGCATTGCGTGAGGAATTTTTTGACTTGCAGCAAGAATGCTTCATTGAGCGGTGCTAAACCGCCCAGCGATAAACATAGGCCGTGGCATGCAATAGGGTAGCGCTCTACGAACCAATCCAGTTGTTGTGCGGCCTTACCGCCGGAATTGAGCCAATTTTCCGGAGCTATTTCAACAAAATTAATATTGGCGATATGTTCCTGGCCATAGGCTGCCTGTATTTGCGGAATGAGTTCACGTTTGAGGCCAATGCCTACGCCTTGGATATTGGATGATAGATTGTCGATTTTAGGAATTGGACTTTGCATATTGTGTTTAAAGCGTTAAGTCAAAATCCGTGTCGTCTGATGAAAATGAATGGCACAGCCAAAAAGGCAGAATTAGGGCAGCTAGAACAGCCGCCCTAATTAAATCAATTACTTCTTGTCAGCGTGGCATGAGCCTTCTTTGGCTTTATCAGCACTGCATGAACCCTCTTTACCTTTTTCCATTGCAGCGGCTTTTTCTGCGCTACATGAGCCTTCTTTGGCTTTATCTGCATGGCATGAACCTTCTTTAGCTTTTTCCATTGCAGCGGCTTTCTTCATGTTAGCACTACATTTGCCCGCTGAACATTTACCGTCTTTACCTTTCATGTCAGCATCAGCCACTTGGTAGCCAGAAGAGAGTGATTTCGCTGCAAATGGGTTTGCTGTAGCTGCGTTCACAGAGGTTGCTGCAAGTGATAATGCAAAAGCGCCGCCGATAGCTAGTGCGATTGTTTTTTGTGTTGAGTTCATGATGTTACCTTTCAGAATGAGTTAAATTGCTTAAAGTTATACGTAAGTTAAAGTTGGTTAGATTCAGTACTAGAAATATTGGTCATAATCCTGGCCTTTGCTTCTGTTGAAATTTGTATAGCATTATCATTTTCAATTTGACCTCTGAGTGCTTGTATTGCTGCGCGTAATCGCTTTAACTGATGATTAAACCGTGTACACGCATTGCAAATAAAAAGGTGAAACCTCAATTTGATACGGTCTGGCAATGATAACGGGCGGTCTAAAGACTGAGAAATAAGCTGGCTCGCTTGTTTACATGTAAGCATCATTTTAACGTTACCCTGTGACCCAATTTATCTCTAGACATTTTCTTAATCCCATCCGGGCTCTATACAACATTACCCAAGCATTCGTCGCAGTGATTTGGAGTTCCTTACAAATATTTTCGTTATCAATTTCCTGCACGTCGCGCATCATGAAAAGTGCAGCCAATTTGGCCGGTAGCTTATCCAGGCATTTGCTTAAGGTAGCCAGGAATTGTTTTTGTTCCAATGCACTTTCCGGCATATCCCATTCCTGCGGCCTATCCAGCCAATGACCGCTCTGGTCGAAGAAATCGTCCATGCTAGTGTCGGTGGCGTCGAGGTCAATCAGGTCAGATAAGGGCTGTTCGCGCATCTGCTTGCGCTGGAGATCAATGATCTTGTGTTTGAGTATGCCGGTTAGCCAGGTGCGAGGTGTCGATTCGCCCTCAAAGCTATTACTTTTAATGGCGGCGAGCATAGTTTCCTGCACGGCATCTTCTGCCTGATGCGGGTCGCGTAGCCTGGCAAGGGCGAAGCGATACAGGTAATCGCCATGTTCGTTAAGCCAATCGTTTACATTTGTCATATTAAATCTGCCCGGCTTTCTGTTTCAATAAATTCAAGTAAACGTCATTATCCAAAGCGGTATTATTACGTTGTGCCTGCCAGATGGTTTCAGCCAAGCAATCCAGCATATCGTGTAACGCCAAATGGCTATCGCCCTGATGCAATTGACGTAATTTATCATAAACATAGCGGATGCCAATAGGTTGGTCGATGCTGATCTGTTCGATAATGGATAAATGCAGACTAAGATGCAAGAAGGGATTGGTCTCGCCCATTTCAGGGAAATATTGCTGATTCATGTAACGTTCCGGCGCACTCAATACGGCATGGTATTCAGGATGCAACTGTATCACTTCAATGGCGATTTTTTCCAAGTCAGATAACGCCGCGTTCTGCTGAAATTTGGTCCAGGCATCAAAAAAGAACTGGCGTACTTGGTCACGGCTAGGATTGTAAAGGCTCATTTAAGTGATGCTTAGGGTGTATAAATTAGGGTATATAAATATAGCTGAATAAACAACATTATAGCGCTGGGCAGGAAAACAGGCTCAATACAGCAGAGTAAGGCAATAGCTGGTTACTGCCCGCAATTGAGGCTATTTCTCCGTTACCATAAAACCCTATCAGCGGCATATTAGGTAGCTGCGCCTTCAGTACTTTTAAATCGCGGTCTAGACCGCCATAAAAATAGGGCCCACGGCCCAGACAAGAAAACAACAAACCGAAATCAGGCTTGCCCTCCAATTCTAGTAGTAACTGGTGGCTGACCAAGGCCAAGTCAGCTTCGGCTACTAATGGGTTCCGTAAGCCCCAGCTTAAAAAGGCACCAGGTGTTAATCTGTGAGCCAGCGTGACACTATCATTATCTTCATCGTGACTAATCAGGTTGGTCTGAAAATAGTTGCCGTTGGAGATTGCTTCTGCGCTATCCGCGTAAACCGCCATAATCATGTGCAAAGGTACTGGCTCATTGCTCTTGCTGTGCATCTTCCAGGCTTTTTGTAATGAATGCAGCGGCTTTTGCTTCCCCAGTGCCAAAATATCATAGCTTTCTACTTGTTCTATCTGCTGTGGCGGAGTTAAAAGCTGCAAACCATGTGACGCCTTGGTGGCTACTTTTACACCTTTAAAAACAGCTTCTACGTAGCCAGTCACATCACCTTTGGCATTCTGCCATACGGAAAAAGGACCATGCCCGATGGCATCTCCAGAAACCCCGCCGAAGCGTGTATTGCCATTATTTAGCCACGTACTATTGATGGCATTCGGAGCTGACAAGGTGAAGATAGGCTGCCCTTGCGAATAAGGGCTAGGTAACTGCAATGAGACATCATCACCAAACACCATCGCGGCGGCGGCAGGCGCATCTATCACCCAATCATCTTCTGTGAATATTCCGGTAGCTGAGCAGCCCATGACCTTGATGCAACTTGCTGTTTTGGCTGCGGCGCGTATCGCTGCCTGCGGTGCGCTGGCAAACTCTGATGAAAGTAATAGCAATACGCTGTTGGCGATGCTGATACCGGCCTTTTTCATGGCCTGTTCCACGGCAATGGCAGCCAGGTCGGGCAGGGCATGATTGCCGATCACAATGCTGGTAGCCACTTTCATGGTCGGTGCATTTTCATGTTATGCATATTCTTTTGCTTGATATTCGCAGAGGTCTTCAATACAGCATTCTGCGCATTTTGGTTTACGTGCAGTGCAGGTATAGCGGCCATGCAGAATCAATAAATGATGCGCGTCGTGGATAAATTCCTTGGGAATTGTTTTTTCGTACTTGCGCTCTACTTCCAGTACGGTCATGCCGGTAGCTAATTTAATGCGATTACCTAGGCGGAATAAATGCGTATCTACGGCAATAGTCGGCTGGCCGAATGCGGTATTAAGTATCACATTGGCTGTCTTACGGCCTACACCGGGCAAGGCTTCCAGCGCTTCACGTGTGTCAGGTACTTGTGAATTGTGCAAGTGGATTAGGGCTTCACACGTAGCAATGACATTCTTAGCTTTAGCGCGATAAAGGCCTATGGTTTTAATATAATGTTCCAGGCCTTCAACTCCCAGCGCCAAAATGGTTTCCGGTGTATTAGCTACGGCGTATAGTTTATCGGTGGCGAGGTTAACGCCTTTATCCGTGGCTTGTGCCGAAAGGATGACCGCAATCAGCAGTTCAAATACACTGCTATGCTTGAGTTCAGTGGCGGGATAGGGAATGGCAATACTTAAGCGCCTGAATATTTCATGACGTTTTTCGGCATTCATGAATTATTCATACACATACAGGGGATTAATAGCTGAATTTTTTTAAGAAAAGGCATGGTCTTTTTATCATTGGGTATTCATTACTTATTCATTAATGGGAATTGTACTGTTTTATAAACGGTTTTTACAATGTTGTCTTTGCCCGTGCAATCGCTGCTGCAATAGCAGCCTGTTTGTCAGAGGCATTATGGGTTAGGTCATTTCCCCTATGTGCAGATGTCATGCTGGGGGGTCTGCGAGCTTGGGTACGCTCTTTATGTTTTTGCGCAAGCTCTAGCTTTTCGCGTTCGATACGTAATAGTTTGAAGTTGTAGCGTTTTCGCGCTTGGTCTGCCGCCTCTTTTTTAAGTAAATCAGATAGTTCTGCGGTAGGTTCCATACTGATGCAATCTACCGGACAGGGAGATAGGCAGAGTTCACAACCCGTGCATTCTGCGGCAATTACCGTATGCATTTGCTTCGCCGCTCCTAAAATTGCATCTACCGGGCAGGCCGCGATACATAGGGTACAGCCGATACACGCGGTTTCATCAATCAATGCCAAGGCCTTAGGCTTATATTCGCCGTGTGCGATATTCAGCGGTTTATATTCCACAGCCATTAAATCGGTCAGTGCATGTATACCTGAATCGCCACCGGGCGGACACTGGTTAATATCAGCTTCGCCCGCCGTAATGGCTGCAGCATATGGCTTGCAACCATCATAGCCACATTGTCTGCATTGCGTTTGCGGCAATATTGCATCAATGCGTGTAATTAATGAATCTAAACCTGCGTGGAAAGTCATGCTGAATTATACGCTTTAACCGATTTTGACCACAATTTACGTCTTACGCCCATAATCAGACTTAACCATAATTCGGAAGTTTTACCTCTCATAGTTTGTTCATTTAGCTAGCTTTTCAGTTAAAATATAAGATTATGAATAGTTTAGGTTTACTATGTTTCAAGGTAGTCTAGTCGCCATCGTGACCCCCATGTTTGAAGATGGGCGTTTGGATATTCCAGCTTTAAACGCACTCATCGACTTTCATGTCGAGCAAGGCTCGGATGGCATCGTGATTGTAGGCACTACCGGTGAATCGCCAACCGTAGATTTTGACGAACATTGTTTGCTCATACAAACTGCTGTTAGCCAAGTCAATGGGCGGGTGCCAGTGATTGCCGGTACTGGCGCAAACTCTACCAATGAAGCAATTACACTCACTAAAAAAGCCAAAGAACTAGGTGCAGATGGCTGTTTGTTGGTCACCCCTTACTACAATAAACCCACACAAGAGGGCTTATACCAGCACTTTAAAACGATTGCTGATGCAGTAGATATTCCACAGATTTTATACAATGTACCGGGCAGGACCGGCTGCGACATCAGCAATGACACCGTCATCCGCTTGGCAGCGCATAAAAACATCGTGGGTATCAAAGACGCGACTGGTGGTATAGAACGCGGAACCGATTTATTGCTGCGCTCACCTAAAGACTTTTTTGTATTCAGCGGTGATGATGCAACCGGCATGTCATTGATGCTGCTAGGTGCAAAAGGTGTGATTTCTGTCACCGCCAATGTCGCACCAAAACTCATGCATGAAATGTGTGTGACAGCTGTTGCCGGTAATGCTATTGAAGCTCGTGAGATTAATGCAAAAGTGTTTGCATTGCATCAAAAGCTGTTTGTTGAAGCAAACCCGATTCCCGTAAAATGGGTATTGGCACAAATGGGCTTGATTAAAACCGGTATTCGCTTACCGATGGTAGGTTTATCCGCGCAATATCATGATGTATTGCGTAACGCCTGCAAAGCAGCACAAATTCTGTAAATGTTAAAGAATCTATTAAAGAGGCCTGCATGATACAAGCTAATACAAAGCCAGCTCCTAGTAAACAAGTTGGCAGTAAACATACTGTCATTAAACGCATCGGTATCTCCGTGCTTTTAATGGCTACCCTGGCTGGTTGCGATTCAATCCCATTTATTGATAACAAACCGGATTACAAAGGTGCTGGCCGTTCACGCCCACTAGAAGTTCCGCCGGACTTGACATCAAGCCCAAGCAGCGATGCCTATTCTATTCCGGGCAGTACCAGCTATTCAAGCTATAGCCAAGCGCAAGAAGGCCAGGAAGCTGGCACTGAAAAAATACTAACTGCACCTGAAAGCGTGAAGCTTGTAAAAGCCGGCGGGCAGCAATGGCTGGTGGTTGATGCACCTGCAGAAAAAATCTGGCCGGTCATCCGCGATTTTTGGATAGACCAAGGGTTTGCCGTGCGTGTAGAGAATCCACAGACCGGCGTGATGGAAACAGAATGGATAGACTCGGAAGCAATCCAAAAAGATACTTCAGGCAACGCACTGAATAAATTTGATAAGTGGTTAGATAAACTTTCCGGCTTTGCGGACAAGAAAAAATTCCGTACCCGCTTGGATCGCGGTGAGGCACCGAATACCACTGAAATCTTTATGACTCACCATTCTGTGACAGGTGCTCCGGATGATGGAAAAAATAGAGTACAAACCAATATAGGCGAAATTGAAACTGGCTATAAAGCTGATGCAAAGTCAGCTCCAGATGTTGATGCCAGAGACGCTGAGCTTGATACAGAATTGTTACGTCGCTTGATGGTGAAATTAGGCATTGAAGAGCAACGCTCTAAATCTATCATTGCACAAGCTGCGGTTATCAAGCGTGCTGATGTTGTGAAAGAGGCGGATGGCAGCGCTACACTATTGTTAAACGACCCGTTTGATCGCGCATGGCGCCGTGTAGGCTTGGCACTGGACCGAATCGGCTTTGTCATTGAAGATAAAGACCGTTCTAATGGCTTGTTCTTTGTGCGCTATGCCGATGTTGATATTGATGATGCGCCGAAAAAGAAAAAGGGCCTGTTCGAAACCCTAAAATTCTGGGGTGATGACGATAAAAAAGATGCCGCCGCTGCTGAACCGAAAAAAGATAAAAGCATGGTAGAAAAACTTAAATTCTGGGGTAGCGACGATAAAAAGACTGATCCTACCAAACAATATCGCATCAAAGTAGCTGATGGAGATCATGATAATGCATTGGTTACCGTAATTGATAAAGACGGTAATCGCGTGCGTACAACCACGGCTAACCGTATCGTGGCCTTGATGTACGAACAACTGAAATAATCAAAATTCAATCGCTAGCAAACCTGTGGGCTGGATTTCCAGCTCACAAAGTAAGGAATTAATCTATGCGCTTTGCATCACTAGGCAGTGGTAGTGCGGGAAATGCCCTAGTGGTGGAGGTGCGCAATACTAGATTGATGCTAGATTGCGGGTTTAGTACCAAGGAAACAGTTACGCGCCTTGCTCGGTTAAATTTAACCCCAAATGACATTGCCGGGATTGTCGTTACACATGAGCATGACGACCATGCTGGCGGCGTATTTAAATTTGCCGCGAAATATCAAATCCCTGTTTGGCTGACCTACGGCACACTCAAGATGGTATCTCGCTACATGCCTAATAAGCATAATCTCACACTAAATGTCATAGATAGCCATTGTGCTTTTGCGATTGCCGATATCGAAGTGCAGCCCTACCCAGTGCCGCATGACGCTCGTGAACCTATTCAATGTATATTTTCTAATGGAACGCACAAGTTGGGGGTGTTAACTGACGTAGGCCGGTCTACCTTGCATATTGAACAGCGTTTAAGTGGATGTGATGCGCTTTTGTTGGAATGCAATCATGATGCAGGTATGCTGCAAACCGGGCCATACAGTTGGTCACTTAAAAAGCGCGTAGGTGGCGATTTGGGTCATCTGGAAAACTCAGACTCGGCTAATTTATTAGCCAAACTTGATAACAGTAAATTGCAGCATATATTAGCCGCACATTTGAGTGCTAAGAATAATACGCCGCAACTAGCAAGGGCTGCTTTAGGTCATGTGTTGAATTGTGAGCACGATTGGATAGGGATTGCTGACCAGTCATTAGGATCCGATTGGCGCTCTATTAACTAGTGTTAATTCAAACAGTATTTATAAATAGTAAACAACAAAAAAGCCGACCTAAGTCGGCTTTTGTACTTTAAAGCAAATTACTTAGCAGCGTCTGCAGGTGCAGCTTCCATAGGAGCAGCATCAGCAGGAGCAGCTTCAGCAGGTGGAGTTACTGTTACGTTAGTATCACCAGCTGGTGCAGCAGGTGCAGCTTCAGCAGCAGCTGGTGGAGTTACTTCAACATTAGTGGTTTCTTCTTTTTTACCACAAGCAGTAATTGCAAGAGCTAATAATGCAGCTAATAGGATAGAACGTGTCATTTTTTATTCCTTAAGAGTTTAACTAGTTAAAAAACTTTTTCGATAACTGCATAAAGATACCTCTACTTGAGTAGTTTACCTAGTCTGCTATACCGAGTGGCTTAAATTTTACCAGTAATTAAAAAAAAAACTACTATTTTTATTGGCTGGCAGGGCAATTGGCAGGAAAATGCCTTATTTATTATTAAATCTACAAAAATCAGCTAATCCACACGTATTGATAGCTGGTTGTTTTGTAATTGACTACTGCTCTGACGGCTTAAAATGGCCCGGCTTACATCATCTTTTTGCTGCATGATGCCGCCTATATCTAGCCACTCGCCTTTGTTAACTTTGACTACAGTTGTGAGTTCTTCAAAATCAATCACGCCGCTTTGATTTAATTTGGCGATCCTTGGGGTGATTTCCAATTCAACCTGATTGCCGATAGTACGTGGCCTTACTGCAAAGCCTGTGGAGACATCTACAAAATCAGTGGTGCGTTGCACGCTGGTATAGCGCCGTGTCAAAGTCACCCATTCCTGCGTAAATGGTACGGCTTGCCCGACCCTGATAAATGCACGTTCGCCATCTGCAATGTTGATAAATTGATTACCGCTACTGGTAGAATTAGTCGCGCTATCGTCCACGCCGATTTGCACGCTGTCTTGTCTGGTCCGTGGGAACCTGCTTGTACCAATTTCCACGTTGCCAATATGTCCTCTGCCATGTACTGAAATATCCCGGTTTTGTCCTTGCAAACTGTTCTGATGGCTGACAGTGATTCTGAGGTTCTGTCGTTCCACATCCAATGTCGCTATCAATTGCTCTATTTCAGCCATTCTTTCCGGTGTAGTGCGGATAATTAACTGATTTTGTATACCTGTTGCAGTGCCTTCACTGCCTACTATGGGTTGGATGGTTGGCAATAGATCTTCCGCGAACCGATGCTGCAGAGTAATGATCTTGAAGTCATTAGCTGCAACGCTGTTGCTGCCCATGAGCATAGTCATTACCAAGACCAGTGCAGAAAAAAATGTTTTCATGAGTTAGTTTCCAATTTTTACAATCCGATTTGGGTCACGGCCACTACGTCCTGTGTGGCTTCCAGCAATTCCTCAAAGCGGGTATTGAGTAATTCCACACCTTTCACATCATTAAGCGCATACCGGAAGCGTGCCTGGTCAATATGGATGCGCTTAATGTAATGTTGACGGTCGGCCAAAATAAAGCAGTCTTTGGCATGCTTGGCCGTGTCATTGGTTTCGTATACGGTCATCTTATGCCCATAACGAGCAAGCAGGTTAAAAAGCCGAGGACAGCTGTTTCTGAAATAAACGGTATCCTGCAATACAATGGTCAGGCGGCTATTAAGATTGCCAGCCAAAAAACTTTGCAAGAGTTCATGTTTCTCCAGGCTCGCAAAATCACCATGGCTCAGGTCTTGGTCAAATATCAGGAGTTCGTTCTGAGCATTAGCCAGGATGATATTAATCGCCTCGGCATATAAACGCTCTCCGCTCAGAATTTTATTCGGCAGTAATCCAGTGTTGTCGCTCATATTCCTCTCAGCTTTCGAAATATAGGTAACCGGCAATATACCAATCATAAAGTTGCTGCAGCAATACCGTATTCTCTATTCTGCTAGGCGCGATTTTGCGCTTATCACCCAATACCTTCAATATGTCTGTTACGTCTGCGTCAAACTTAGCTGCCTCGCCATTCAAATAAAACGTATCACCTGCGAACAGCATCTGGCTTTTTAAAGCTAGCGCAATGCCAAGCTTGGCTAGTTTTTCACCGAATACTTTTAAGGATAATTTTTTATTGGCTTCAAACACTACATCCGGTTTTGGCTCAGAAAGATATTGTCCTAAAAATCCGCTGATATCTTGTTCTGACCATTGAATTCTATTTAAAATCTCTCCGACTTTTTGCACCATATCCTGGCTGATTTCCGCCGGATGATCTGCAAGCTTAAGGTCGCTATCCTGGTAGATGCCAGTGAGTACTAACTTCTCTTGTGCGACTTTATCTTGAATGAATCCTAAAAATTCCGAAGTGAGTTCTTGGTGCTTAGGTGCTCGGAAACCTATGGAGTAGGTCATGCAATCCTCGCTACCAACTGCAACGGCAATGCCCCAATGCGCAACCTGCGGTGGCAAGTAGAGCATATCACCGGCTTCTAATACCCATTCCTGTTCGGTTTCAAAATTCTTTAGAATGCGTAAAGGTGCACCTTCAACTAAGCTCAAGTCACTTTGCTCACTTACTCGCCACAGGCGTTTGCCCTGTCCTTGTAGCAAGAATACATCATAGCTATCAAAATGCGGCCCTACACCGCCGCCATCTGGGGCGTAGCTCACCATCAAGTCGTCAAGCCGTGCATGCGGAATAAAATCGAATTGTTGCAGCAACTCGCTAGCTTCCGGCAGGTAATGATTGACACTTTGCACCAGCAGCGTCCAATCCTTGTCAGGCAGTTTGCTAAAGTCCTGTTCCTCAAATGGGCCATTTTTAAGTGTCCATTTTTCACCTTTTTGCAGCACGATACGAGACTGCACATCGTCCTCACAGGCCAATCCAGCCAAGTCCTCAGGGCTTAACAATCCCGTAAAATCGGGTATCGCATTCTTAATGAGTAAAGGTTTTTTCTGCCAATATTCGGCCAAAAATTGTGCAGGCGTTAAGCCGCCGAGTAATTGTAATGCCTGGTCTTTTGCCATAACTCTATGTTTAATGATGCGATGAATTAGTTGCTAATTATGCCATTGCATTGCTATACAGGTTGGTATATATTGATGAAAAATAATAAAAATACGAGTTAACAATTTAGTAGTAATCGTCAGCAGTAGGCCCGTATAAATCTGTTAGGAGTGTTGTATGAATGCACCAGTCGTTAATGAATTAGAAGCCAATGTATCAGCCGACAACAGTGTTAAAACCTTTCACGGCGGCTGCCCGCATGACTGCCCTGATACATGCTCCATGGTTTATACGGTTAAGGACGAAAAGCTCATCAGCGTAACCGGTAATCCAGATCACCCCATGACACGTGGCGGCTTATGCGTCAAACTCAAAGATTACGAAAAACGCCATTACCATCCAGACCGGTTGCTTTATCCTATGAAGCGCACTGGGCCCAAGGGCAGTAAGCAATTCACCCGAATCACTTGGGATGAAGCGTTAGATACCATTGTGGCGCGCTGGAAAGGCATCATTGCCGACCATGGCCCGCGTGCCATCATGCCTGCAAGCTATTTAGGCAATCAAGGCCTGGTACACGGTTTAAATGGAGGTGATGCATTTTTTAACCGTTTAGGTGCAACAGTCACAGAGCGTACTTTCTGCGGAGAGGGCTCGTGTACCGCATGGTTATTGACTGTAGGGCCCACGGCTGGGGTAGACCCGGAAAGCTTCATCCATTCCAAATACATCATCATCTGGGCATGTAACTCGGTTTCTACCAATCTGCACCATTGGCGCATCGTGCATGAAGCACAAAAAGCTGGAGCCAAAGTCGTGGTGGTGGATTCTTATGCATCCAGAACCGCAAAAGAGGCTGACTGGCACATTGCACCTAAACCGGGTACCGATGGTGCCTTGGCCATGGCCATGATGAGCGTAATTATCGAAGAAGGCTTAGTCGACCAAGACTATGTAGATAACTATACGGTTGGTTTCAAAGAGCTAGCTGAACGTGCCAAAACCCGCACACCGGAATGGGCAGAAGAAATCACAGGAATTCCGGCTGAAGATATTCGCAAGTTTGCCAGAGAATACGCAACAACACCGCCAGCGGCTATCCGCTTAGGCGTGGCGCTGGAAAGAAGTTATGGAGGTAGTCAGGCTATTCGTGCGGTTACCTGCTTACCGGCATTGATTGGCGCCTGGCGCCATGTTGGCGGTGGCGCATTGCAATTCCCGGTTTGGGAACATCCCTATAAATTCGATGTGATTTCACGTCCGGATTTAATTCCGGAAGGCACGCCAGTAGTGAATATCCTGCAACTGGGCCGTGTACTCACGGGCGAAATTGAACTGGAAACGCCAATCAAGTCACTCATGGTATGGAACACCAACCCAGTCACGCAATCGCCGGAAACGGACAAGATTGTCGCGGGCTTGCAACGAGAAGACTTATTCACCATTGTGGCAGACCACTTTATTACCGATACTGCCAGTTATGCGGATATTGTGCTACCAGCCACGATGGGCGCCGAGATGGAAGACATGATTCTTTCTTGGGGACACTTATACCTCACTTATAATGCCAAATGTGTTGAAGCACCGGGTGAAGCAATTTCTAATAATGAAATTTTCCGCCGCTTGGCGCAACGTTTGGGCTTTGAAGAAGAAAACTTCAAATGGAGTGATTCTGAATGTCTAGAGAACTATGTCGCTTGGGATTCCCCAGCTTGTGATGGTATTGATTTAGCCTACATGCGCGAGCATGGCTTTGCTCGATTGAATGTCGGCACTAAAGATGACCGTGTGCCACATAAAGAAGGCAAGTTCCCTACACCTACCGGCAAATGCATGTTCCTGGTGGAAGGCGCTAAAAACTTTGTTGCAGGGCCATTCCGCCAGATGTATGAGGGTTTCCAGCCGGGTGAGGATTTGGATTCATTACCCGATTACGTAGCATCCCGTGAATCGGCAGATACTAATCCTGCGCTAGCAACCAAATATCCACTGAGTATCATTTCCCCTAAAAGTCATGGCTTCCTGAATTCTTGCTATGCCAACGTGGCTGAGAAAATCAAAGGCCAGGGCGAGCAATTCGTAATGATTAATCCAGCAGATGCTTATGATAGAGGCATAGCAGAAGGTGCTAAAGTTAAGGTATTCAATGACCGTGGCGCATTTGAAGGTGATGCGAGAATTACCAAGGATGTGAATCCGGGCATTGTAGTGGCTACGCTTGGTTACTG
>JBKJOT010000101.1:0-3341 GCA_046595335.1 Methylotenera sp. | reverse complement strand
GCACAGCCCAAAACGGTCATCCTGACCGCTCATTTTCCACTATAAAATTAGCGTTATATGCCTTAAGTTTTTTTTGAAGCGAAGTAGCACGAATACAGAATATGGTTGGTCTATAGTTGATTGGCAATTAAACGGATTAATTAGGATGACAACATGGCTGTAAAAGACGTAGATGATCCTCACTACTATTGGTATGAAACGTTGCAACGAAGTAATGAAGATAATTGGTGGGAAAGGTTAAAAACATACCTTCAGAAGCAAGAAACTTATGAAGAATGGTTTGAAAAATATCAAGAGTTATTCAGCGGCCCTGAAAGATTGCCGGTAGAGGTTGTTGAAAATAAAGGACAGTATTTACCTAATGATAAGTTCGGGATTACTGTTTCAATTAACTTAACTTACCCAACAAGTGAGATTCTGGACGCGATAAAAAATCTATTACAAGAACATCAAACTACGCGTGTAGGTACACCAGATTTCGATGATTGGGCGGATGTGTTTCAATTAGCATCCCAACCAGATTGCCCCACGTTAAAAATTCTATTAGATGTTTACGACATGTTAAACGTATCGGAAGAATTAAAACCGACATTGTACGAAGTTGGAGTGCAACTTGACTTAAGCCCGCAATCGGTGATCACTCCTGATGACACATCTAAAGATATAAGAGACAAAACTACCGCGATGAATTCATTGGTGAGTAGGTATCACAGATGGTCGAGGGAGTTGATTAAAAATGCTGAAGAAGGTTTTTTTCCTGTCTATGGGACCATAAAAAAACCCAAGCGGAACGAGCTTGGGTTTTTTATCCATACAAGAGATCGAGTAATGAATGTTACTTCATCTTAATCTTCCTATATATAAACAAAGGATAAAACTAAAAGATTTACGCACAGAGGAAAAATCATAAGCAATTTGATACCCAGATGTCACTAAGTACAACCGTCAACCGCGTACTTCACTACGTGTGGGCAGCACCTTGCACTGTAGTAGGATTATGCCTCGCCTCGCCAGCATTGTTCTTCGGCGGTGGCCTTCAAGTCGTTGCAGGCGTCGTCGAGGTTTTTATGTTCAGGCATGGAGAACCAAATGTAATTCTGCGGCTTCTCCCATTCAACGCAATCACCTTCGGTCACGTTGTTATGGCAAAGACCGAAGCAGATTTGCATAGACTTAGAGCACATGAGCTTGAACACGTCAGGCAATACGAGAAATGGGGAGTTCTGTTTTTTGTGGCATATTCTGCCGCTAGCCTTTGGGAGCTTCTTCGAGGCGGCCGGCCTTACTGGGATAATTGGTTCGAGGTCCAAGCACGGGCAAAAGAAACCAATGAGAATACGGCGTCTAAGCGACCATCTAAAGAAATCAGGTAATCAGATTTTGTTACACTACGTTACTACTGGGCTCCTACTGAGATGCTTCCCGATGAGAAAAAGCTAACAAAGCTGCTCCTATCATCCCCGCTTGGTCATCCAGGCTGGCAAGATGGACATTCACTTTGCCGCGCAAAGCTGGGATATTATCTAGTTGCAGTTGCTGGGAAAATTTAGCCTGCATCAAAGGCCAAGCAGCGCTCATGCCACCGCCAATTAGAACATCTGTCACATCAATGACTTTAAGAATATGGGCAAGTGCCTGGGCTAAGGAAGCGCCGGCTAGCTCGTATGCGGCAATAGCGTGTGCGTCACCTTGCATAGCAAGCTTAGCGATATCGACTGCTTCTAACTGTTGGCCAGTGCTTTCAAAATAACTATTAGCCACCCCCGTAGCAGAAGTGTACTGTTCCATACAACCACGATTACCGCATCCGCATAAGCGACCCTGTGGTTGGGTAATGATATGCCCCACTTCCATTGCAACACCATGCTGACCTTGAAATGGATGGCCATTCAATATTAAACCGCCGCCTACCCCCGTACCCAAGCCAAGATACACCATATTCTGCAGGCCATTACCAAGGCTCATATATTCGCCATAGGCAGCTGCCAAAGCGTCATTTTCCGTAATGACAGGCAGTCCAATAATCTGCTGCAAATCTCTGCTTAAATCTACGTTACGCAGACCTGGTAAATTAGGGGATTGAGAAATAGTTTGTGTGATGGGATCGATAAACCCGGGGAAGCCTATGCCGGCTGCAAAGATATCCTGATGCTTTTCGCGCACGCTATTTACAGCTGAAGCAATGGTAGTGAGTATTTTTTGCCACGCGACATCGGCAGGATGGGACTTACAATAATCAGAAAAATCCGCTTGGAAGCGCATTTCTTCTATTAATAAAGGCTTTTTATCACGGTATTTTACTTCATCATATTGAATCACGCCTAAACGCAGGTTGGTACCGCCCACATCGATGCCTATAAGCTTAGTCATATAGTAATGTGTATATTTTTTCTGCCTGTACGTTCTACAACGCCGGTAAAGAATTCTTCCTGCTCTGTGGTAAGCTGGCTCCACTCAAAACGCCAACCCCAGTTACCAGAACCGGTACCAGGTATATTCATGCGATGGTTGCCATCCAAGGCCAATAAATCCTGCATAGGAATAATTGCCAAATAGGCTTTGGTCGATAACGCCAGTTCGATCAAGTCTTGCGGCATACGCACTTGGTAATCTTGTGAATGAATATCACGTAGATAAGCCTGCACCCGCTCCTTAGTATGTTCATCCAAAGAACCATACCATCCCACAGTAGTGTCATTGTCATGCGTGCCTGTATATACCACGCTATCGACCTCGATATTTTGTGGCAGGTAAGGATTATCCTCTGCTCCACTAAATGCAAACTGCAATATCTTCATACCAGGTAAATGATATCGCTCTCTCAAAGCTTCCACTTCTTCGGTGATAATGCCAAGATCTTCGGCGATTAAGGTGATGTTTGGTATGGAACGTTTGATAGCATTTAATAAAGGACAACCTGGTGCTGCCACCCAGTAACCATTTGACGCTGTTTCTTCATTGACAGGTATTTCCCAGGCTGCTTCCAGCCCCCTAAAATGATCGATACGCACCATGTCAAACATGGCGTTTTGAGTAGCCATGCGTGACACCCACCAGCTGAAATCTTCAGACTTCATCACTTCCCAGTTGTAATGAGGATTGCCCCAGCGCTGCCCGGTTTCCGAGAAGTAATCCGGCGGTACTCCCGCTACAACAGTCATGTTTTTGTGTTCATCCAACTTGAACAAATTCGAGTTTGCCCATACATCTGCACTATCATAGGCCACAAAAATAGGGATATCGCCAAACAATTGAATGCCCTTGCCATTTGCATAACTTTTTAAGGCCATCCACTGGCTAAAGAAAATATATTGAGTGAACTGGATTGCGGTGATTTCTTC
>JBKJOT010000055.1:0-9203 GCA_046595335.1 Methylotenera sp. | reverse complement strand
CTTGACTGCGGCACACATACCTTACCTTTCTTAAGCCTGCTATTCAAATCTTTAAAGCAATACGATACTGGATTCAACGCTTTCACTACACAACGCGTGCAGCGCTTCGTTGGTGACACTGCCTGTAACGGTAACGGCGAGATTCTAGTCATTCAAAATTAATTGTTCTAACCTGTTTGAACAACACAGCATAGCAACGGAAATTGTATTTTAGAGATGCTCAAGTGGTAAAATAGCGTTTTGTAATAATTAGTTAGTTCCATGTCCCAAGATTCAACACACAAATATTTAACTGTAGCGCTTTATAAATTCGTGAGCCTGCCGGATTACAAAGCATTGCAGGCGCCCATTGAGGCTGAATGCGAACGCAATAATATCAAAGGTACATTGTTATTGGCTGATGAAGGTATCAATGGCACGATTGCCGGCTTGCCTGCAGACATCTATAACGTATTGAATTACCTGCGTAAAGATCCGCGATTTGATGATTTAGAGCACAAAGAATCTTATGCTGACCAGCATCCGTTTTACCGCATGAAAGTACGTCTCAAAAAAGAAATTGTCACATTAGGCGTGCCAGGTGTGAGCCCGACCAAAAAAGTCGGTACGTATGTAAAACCAGAAGACTGGAACGCGCTCATTTCTGATCCAGATATCATCCTGATCGATACCCGCAATGATTACGAAGTGGATATCGGCACATTCAAAGGCGCGGTAGATCCTAAAACCACGACCTTCCGCGAGTTTCCGGAATATGTTGCCAAGAACCTAGACAAGACCAAACATAAGAAAGTCGCCATGTTTTGTACTGGTGGAATTCGCTGTGAAAAAGCTTCTTCATTTATGATGGATCAAGGCTTTGAAGAGGTTTACCACTTGCAAGGCGGAATCTTGAAATATTTGGAAACCGTGCCAGAAGAAACAAGTATGTGGGAAGGCGAATGCTTTGTCTTCGACCAACGCGTGGCAGTGAAACATAACCTAGAAGTTGGCGAATATGACCAATGTTATGCATGTCGCCACCCCCTTTCGCCAGAAGAAATGAAAAGCGAACAATATGCTGCAGGCATTTCATGCCCCTATTGCTATGAGAAGGTATCAGAAGAAAAGCGTGCTAGCCTGAAAGAACGGCAAAAACAAGTTCTGCTTGCTAAACAGCGCGGCCAAGCACATATTGGCGAACAAAAAAACCGTGAAGAGATTCGTGCATTGAAACACGCGAATGACAAAAAAAGTAATCCGGCTTAATAAGCGCATAAACCCAGTTCATGTACAACTACGATAAGCTGGTCAATACTCTTAATCAATTTGCTGAACGGTCTAGAACCAAACCGTTAACCCTCGGAGAAGCTTTAGACTCATTGGATGAGGCGGGTTATGCCTTCATTGCGCTTATCCTGGTATTGCCATTTCTACAGCCATTGCCAATGGGACCCATCACGGTTATTGGTGGCATTGCTTTTGCCACATTAGGTTGGCAGCTCTTCAACCGACACGAATCGCCGGCATTGCCCAACAAAATTCGTAACGTTGAGTTTTCAGAAAGAACCTGGCGCATTTTGGTTAATGTGTGCCTTAAAGTTTTAGGCTTCTGTAGAAAATTTACCAAACAACGCTATCAAGGAATTGTGAATGGTACCAAAGGCCAGAAAATAGGCGGTAGTATTTTAATAGCTGCTGGCGCTCTGATGGCCATTCCGTTCGGCGTATTGCCGTTCAACAATCTTTTACCAGGTTTAGCCATACTGTTTTACTGTATTGGTGAGTTGGAGAGCGATGGCCTCATGTTCTTCATTGCCATTTTCTGGCTAATTGTTACCGTGATCTACTTCACGGCATTTTTTGTGGCGTTATGGTTCTTCGGTCAGGAAGCGTTAGAGTTCTTTAAATTGTAATTCACGTTAAGAATACATCACAAAAAAAATGCACCCGGTTGGGTGCATTTTTTTAACTCATGTTTCAGCCTACTTTTTAAGTCTGAGATTCGCGGCAATGCGCATTCTCAAGGCATTCAGCTTGATAAATCCGCCCGCATCTTTCTGGTCATAAGCGCCTTCATCATCTTCAAAAGTTGCAATCGTTGAGTCAAACAGTGAGTTAGTTTTACTGTCACGGCCTGTTACGATCACATTGCCTTTGTAAAGTTTTACTCGCACCCAGCCATTGACTGAGGTCTGTGTGTGGTCGATGAGCGTTTGCAATGCAATGCGCTCTGGGCTCCACCAGTAACCGTTATAGATCATGCTCGCGTAGCGTGGCATGAGGTCATCTTTCAAATGGGCTACTTCACGGTCAAGTGTAATGCTTTCAATGGCACGGTGCGCCTTGAGCATGATCGTGCCGCCTGGCGTTTCATAACAGCCACGCGACTTCATGCCTACGTAGCGGTTTTCGACCAAATCTAAACGGCCAATACCATGCTTACCGCCGATTTTATTGAGATGCGCCAGTAGCTCATGCGGTTTCATGGTCTCGCCATTCAAACTCACCGGGTCGCCATTCACATATTCGATATCTAAATATTCTGCTGCATCCGGCGCTTTCTCTGGGCTCACAGACCAGCGCCACATTGATTCTTCAGCTTCTGCTGCTGGGTTCTCTAAGTGACGGCCTTCGTAAGAGATATGCAACAAGTTAGCATCCATACTGTATGGACTGCCGCCTTGCTTATGTTTCATATCAACTGGAATGCCATGTTTTTCAGCATAATTCATGAGCTTTTCACGACTCAACAAATCCCACTCACGCCATGGCGCAATAATTTGGATGTTCGGGTTTAAAGCATAAGCACCCAGCTCAAAACGCACTTGGTCATTACCCTTGCCAGTCGCACCATGCGATATAGCATCCGCATTGGTTTCCGCAGCAATTTCTATCAAGCGTTTTGCAATCAACGGACGTGCGATAGAAGTACCCAGCAGGTATTCGCCTTCGTAGACCGTATTCGCGCGGAACATAGGGAATACAAAATCACGTACGAACTCTTCTCGTACATCGTCAATGTAAATCTCTTTAACACCGGCAGCTTTTGCTTTAGCACGCGCCGGTTCTAGCTCTTCACCTTGACCCAAGTCAGCAGTAAAAGTCACCACCTCACATTTGTACTCGTCTTGCAGCCATTTCAAGATTACAGACGTATCTAAACCACCTGAGTAGGCTAAAACGACTTTTTTTACTTCTTTTTTCACATTGCTCATTACTTAAACATATCCTTAATTAACTAATCTTACCCAGTAACAAATATTCCATTAATGCTTTCTGCACATGCAAGCGGTTCTCCGCTTCATCCCACACCACACTTTGGCTACCATCTATTACCTCTGCAGCGACTTCTTCGCCGCGATGCGCCGGCAGGCAATGCATGAATAATGCTTCTTTACCAGCCACGCGCATCATATCGCTATCCACTTGCCAATCAGCAAAGTCGCGCATACGCTCTTCGTTTTCTGCCTCAAAACCCATGCTGGTCCACACATCAGTAGTCACCAAGTCAGCATCTTTTGCCGCTTCCATCGGGTCTGCAAACTCTTCGTAATGGTCGGTACCATATAAGTTCGCACGTTCAGGCTCAACTTCATAGCCTGGCGGAGTTGATACGTGTACGTTGAAATCGAGCACTTCTGCGGCTTGTAGCCAAGTATTACAGACGTTATTGCTATCGCCTATCCATGCAACCGTTTTGCCTTGGATAGAGCCGCGATGCTCAATGAACGTATAGATATCTGCCAATATCTGGCATGGGTGATATTCGTTAGTCAGGCCGTTTATTACCGGCACACGCGAATTAGCTGCGAAGCGCTCAATGATTTCCTGTTCGAAAGTACGAATCATGACCAAGTCACTCATGCGCGAAATCACCTGCGCTGCATCTTCTACGGGTTCGCCGCGCCCTAATTGTGAGTCACGCGTATTCAAGTAGATTGCTGACCCGCCAAGCTGCTGCATACCTGCTTCAAAAGACAGGCGCGTACGTGTACTGGCTTTTTCAAAGATCATCACTAAGGTACGGTCCGTAAGCGGCCAGTACTGCTGATAATCCTTGAATTGACTTTTGATCCAGCGCGTACGCTCGAACACATGCTCGAGCTCAGCGCGGGTTAAGTCATTAAATTGTAAAAAATGTTTGATTGCCATGATTGTTGATACTGCTATTCTTTATGTTTACTCACTATTATGTCTAATAATCAATTATTGAGCACTTAAAAATGTCTTAATCAATGTAGCCAATTTCTGCACCAATATATTCGCTTCACTTTCGTTCATTACCAATGGGGGCAATAACCGCACGACATTATCGGCCGTGACATTGATTAGCAATTTATCTGCTAATGCCATTTTAACTAATTCAGCACAAGGCCTGTCTAGCTCAATGCCAACCATTAAACCGGCATGACGTATCGTCACTAGTCCTTTAGTATTTTTAAGTTCTGCATTTAGTCCATCAGTGATTAAATTGCCGATTTTTTCTGCATTCTCGCGCAGCTTCTCTTCTTCGATGATATTCAAGGTAGCAAGGCCCGCTGCTGTTGCTAAGGGGTTACCGCCAAATGTAGAGCCATGTTTGCCGTAGGAGAAAACATCTGCCGCTTTGCCTTTAGCTACACAAGCGCCAATCGGCACACCTGAGCCCAAGCCCTTAGCCAGGCTCATGACATCTGGTGTAATATTAGTATGCTGAAAAGCAAACCAAGTACCAGTGCGGCCTATACCCGTTTGCACTTCGTCCAGCATCAATAACCAGCCATGCGCATCGCAAATGGCACGCAGCGCTTCTAAATAACCGCTCGCATCCTTAGGAATGTTGATACCGCCCTCACCTTGAACTGGCTCTACTAAAACAGCAACCACGTTGGAGTTGCGTGAAGCGATTTGTTTTACTGCTGCAATATCATCATAAGGCACACGAATGAAACCGCTTACTAGCGGCTCAAAGCCAGCCTGTGTTTTGCGATTGCCAGTGGCTGATAGCGTGGCCATGGTCCGGCCATGGAATGCTTTATCCATGACAATGATTTCTGGCGCTTCAATACCCTTATTGTGTCCATACAGCCGTGCTAGCTTGATGCTCGCCTCGTTAGCCTCACAGCCAGAATTACAGAAAAATACTTTATCCATGCCGGAAATTTCACACAGCTTATCTGCCAGCGCTGCCTGCTCGGCAATCTGGTAGATATTAGAGACGTGAATTAATTTGCCTGCCTGCTCGCTGATCGCACGCACTAATTTTGGGTGCGCATGGCCCAAGCCATTCACCGCCACACCTGCAAGTGCATCAAGGTATTTTTCGCCGTTGGTATCCCATAACCAAACGCCTTCGCCTTTTGCGAAGGTCACTGGTTGGCGCGAATAGGTATTCATTAAATGATCTGACATAAACTTTTACTTAAATAATTTCTTAGTGGTAAATCAACTTTTGTAAACGCAAACGGCGGCTAATGCCGCCGCCGTAAGCACTTATTAATTATATTAACTTATATAAACCTTCTATCACAGACCTAGTATTACAGACCCAGGAAAGCTCGATGAGACAGACCATTGGTCATTAAAAACAGCATAGGCAACGACAATACAACATTTGTACGTGATGCGATAAACGCAATACGTCGGGCTTTTGCTTTCTCTTCATCTGTCGCTGGTTTGATACCTAATATTTTCTTTTGGTTAGGCCAGATAAAACCCCATACATTCAACAGCATAATTGTCCCTAACCATGCACCGATACCAATTGCAGCATAGCCGTTACGTAGCAGGAAAGCATCTGTAAAATGCGGACCTAATAACCATGCGCCTGCTACCCAGGTAGCAACTGCCGCCCAGCGGAACCATAGCAATGCTCGTGGGGCAATATGTTTGGTAATACCCGCGGCAGTGCCATCAGCAGCAGCTTCTTTCATTGCGGGCACTTGTACCAAGTTAAAATAGTAAAGCAGGCCGATCCAAGTAACACCTGCTACAACGTGTGCCCAGCGGGCGATTCCTGGTAGAAAATCCATATTATGCTCCCACCAAAAACTGTTTAATTACAAAGTAAATGACTAGCGTAAGCACTAAGCCCGCGATAATGGTTCCTGAAATCGAATCTAACGGATTTTTCATCTTGACCCTCTCCTTGCATGAATGATGGTGTCTCTAAGTATTTAGTGTTTTGGTAGTTTTATTTACAATACCGACCAAAACTTATTGTTTTATTACCTTACTAACATAAAGCGTATTAATTCATTCAAGCTTTACGCCACTCATCTATTACGATAAAGCACAACTTTGGGAATCTGCAACCACGCGTGAGATTAGCTTAAAACCTCAATTTTGGCAAGTTTAAGCTACGCTTTAGGAGTAGCTTTCCTGCAATAATCACTTGAAAAATTTAGCAATTTAAGCAAAAATCCCGCTCTGGCTTTTTAATGGCCACTCATGTTTTAAGGCGTTTTTAGTTTTATGGCATCTATCGTTTCTATTCAACCCACCAAGCATTCCCACAGTTCACCGCAATTGCCGATTGCCTGGTATGTGGATACCAATATCTATGCACTGGAGGAAAAATATCTATTTCCGCAAGCGCCTAACTATTTAGGGCATGCGCTGATGGTGCCTAATATAGGTGATTACCACGTATTGGATTGGACGGGAGATGCCAAAGCGCTGGTGCATAGTGAGGCTGGTATCAGCTCGATGAGCAATGTTTGTCGGCATCGCCAGGCCATCATGCTCAAAGGTAATGGCAACTCAAAAAATATTGTCTGTCCGCTGCATCGCTGGACTTATGACCTAGACGGAAAATTACTGGGCGCACCTCATTTTGATGAAAATCCCTGTCTGCACCTGAACCAAAAAACACTGCAAAACTGGCAAGGTTTGCTGTTTGACAACAAACGCGACATTGCCAAAGACTTAGCAAAATTAGGCTGTACGCAGGATTTTAATTTTACAGATTACAGATTTGATAGTGTCAAGATGGAGCATTATGACTTTAACTGGAAAACGTTTATCGAAGCCTACCTAGAAGACTATCATGTCGGTCCCTTCCATCCTGGCCTGAACCAGTTTGTAGATTGCGATGATCTGCATTGGGACTTTGGCGACCACTTCAGTGCCCAGACAGTTGGTTTTAAAAGCAATGATGTTAAAAACAGTGCGCCGGTTTATCAAAAATGGCATCAGGCCGCGGTTAACCAAAATAACAATCAATCACCAAAACATGGTGCGATCTGGTTTGCTTACTACCCTTTTCTGATGGTGGAATGGTATCCAAACGTACTGGTGGTGTCACACCTGATTCCTACCGATGTCAACCACTGTACAAATGTCACTGAATTTTACTATCCTGAAGATATCGCTTTATTCGAGCGTGAATTCATTGAAGCGCAACAAGCCGCTTACTTTGAAACCGCAGTGGAAGATAAAGAAATCTGCCTACGTATGCACGATGGCCGCAGGGGTTTATTTGCACAAGGCATTGATGAGCGCGGTCCATATCAGCACCCGATGGAATCCGGCTTGGAGCATTTTCATATCTGGTATCGAAAACAGCTTGAGCAGCATCTTGGCTAAGCCAAAAAAATGAAGCTACCTAGCTTACCGAATTTAGGTAGCCTCTGGATGCTAGTCGCCGCATTAGGCTTCGCCATCATGGGCGCATTGGTAAAAGTCGGGGCACAAAAATTCAGTAGCGCCGAGCTAGTGTTTTACCGTTCTCTCTTCGGTTTACTCGCCATCTGGTGGTACATCCATGCCAGAAAACTTCCGTTAGCGTCACCAGTCATGTATAAACAAATGTCGCGTGCAGTCGTTGGGTTCATCTCGCTGGCAATGTTCTTTTACGCTATCGCCCATTTGCCTTTAGCAACTGCTGTTACCCTTAACTACACCTCACCGCTTTTTTTAGCGTTAATCACGCCATTTTTCCTGCATGAAAAACCAAAAAAGATTTTATTCATCGCATTGATCATTGGCTTTATCGGCATGACCATATTATTGAAGCCTACATTCAACCGCGAAGATTGGCTTGCCGGGAGTGTGGGTTTAATGTCCGGCCTGGGCGCAGCATTTGCCTATATGCATGTAAAACAACTAGGCAAAGCAAATGAGCCGGACTGGCGCACTGTGTATTATTTCACGCTCATATCGACCATAGGCGCCGGTATGTGGATGCTCTTTGAAAGCTTTCATGCGCTTGATTGGCATGACCTGCCGGTGTTAATGGGCCTTGGACTATCTGCAACCATCGCACAGTTAGCCATGACCCGCGCTTATCGCACGGGTGATACATTGGTTGTAGCGGGGCTCGCCTATGTTACGGTAGTGCTCGCGAGTTTCTTTGGCGTGTTCTGGTGGTCAGAACACCTGAGTTTTAGCGCTTGGCTAGCCATCGGCCTGATTATCTTAAGCGGTATCATCAGCATACGCACCACAACTTGAGTGGTAACTTAACCAACCTTATTGTTACTTCTTAATTAGCAAAGGGCTCAATGTAATGACGTTATATGAATAGTCGTGCAACTAATATTAAGCAAACCAGAACCATCAATATCATTAAAAAAATGTTGATGAAGTTATGTTTGGATCTTATAACTTTTAATTGTTGTGTATTAAAAGCCCAGTTCTTTCCCTTTGGATTGTTATCCATCCTCACCCTACCAAATAAAATTAACCAATCAATATTTTAAAATATAAGAAATAATAAATACGTTAAATTATGTAAACCGGTCAATAAACGGATTTTGATCAAATTTAATATGAAATAGATTTGCTAATTAGCTTTATTTTTTTTATTTGTAATAAACTTTACGGATAAATGGGTGACTACCAACTATTGTATAAAAAACTTATCATTTAATTTAAAAATTTTTCTTAGTTATTAACATAAATTTACAGCTAATTTATAGTAGGTTAAATTATGATAGCTTCACAATTACGAGTGAATAATCTTTTATATCGGACACAGTTGAAACTACTTGTACTAAAGAATCCTTTATTGCAGTATTTTGTTGCTATTTTAGTGACGCTAATAGCCGTTTGGGTGCGGTGGTTATTGCATCCAACACTAGGTCAATCTCTACAATTTGTTACGTTATTTGGTGCGATAGCTTTCAGTTCTTGGATAGGTGGCTCCCGCCCTGCATTACTAACCGCAATATTGGGTTATGTTTTATGTAATTATTTTTTCCTCGAGCCGCATGGCACCTTCACTTTCAATTTAAATCAAA
>JBKJOT010000099.1:0-58188 GCA_046595335.1 Methylotenera sp. | reverse complement strand
ACTATTGGAGCGCTAAGTGCACTATTCAAATGGCGGATATGAATATCAGTAGACTATCCTTTAGCAGAAAAATAAAAACTTATCTTAGCGATGGATATGGTTTTTTTACCATGCCCATCTTGTTAGTCTTTTTTGCAATTCTGATGAGCTGGATTACGGAAATCAATGATTTTAAAGAAGAGCAGAAACTCGCGATTTCAAATGCAATAAGTTCCCAAACTAATATCGTCAGACTCATCTCGAACTCTTTATACCGGCAACTAGAACAAGGAATTCTTGTTTCCCACCTCTCCCAGCGTTTATTAAGTCAATCCAATAAAGAGGCACAAGCGACCGTTGAAGGACTGTTAGAAAATGGTCAAGGATTAACCGAGATTGCGGTGTACGATGACAGTGGAAAGCTCCACAATACGCTAGGGCAAAGCTCAGGCCCATCGTTATTTCCTAGCAAATTAGAACCGGCTGTTTATAAAACGAAAAATAATCTAGCTTTAACTTTATATACAAAAAAACATAATGAATCGATTTTGCTAATATCACCTGAAACTTCGCATAGTTCCCAGGATTAAACAATACTCCAAACAATACTCAAGGTGCAGTGCTGGCAAGTATAGACTTCAACCGTGTGCTGAAACAATTCCAACACATTGCTATTGGTAAGTCCGGTGTTCTTCATATTTACACCATCTACGGCATCAGTATTGCCGGACTGTCTAACGGTAAAGTGGATAACCTTAAAACTACGGGGTCCTGGTTCCCGCTTCCGCCATCGAGTTTATCTTCAAATCTACCTTCGAACATAACTTTGAACGCTCCGATCAGCCAAGGAAGCTCTACTCAAGGAAGTCGAATCGTATCTTATGAAAGAATTGATCAAACCCCGTTTGTAGTGGGTATTAGCCAAGATAAACAGGAGATTCTGCAGAATTCAGAATCTCGCCATAATAAATACATCATTGCAATATGGATTACCGCCTTCGTAACATCGCTAAGTCTTTTATGGATGTTACGTGTAAAAAAACGTAGACATTACCTATATAAAAAATTATTGGTCTCAGAGCGAGATAAAAATAGCCTGATTCATGCTTTAGAGGATGAAAAAGAAAAGGCATATTCGCTAGCCACTCACGACCATTTAACCTTGTTAGCAAACCGCCAACTTTTCATGGAACTCGTCGAGAGTCATTTAGCAAGAGCTAAACGCAGTCGGCATCATTACGCAGCCATGTTTATCGATGTGGATAGATTCAAGCCTATTAACGATACTTTGGGCCACCATGTAGGCGACCTTTTACTTAAGGGCATTGCAGAGAGGCTAAGAAGTTGTTTGCGAGAGTCTGACATCATTTCAAGATTTGGCAGTGATGAATTCGTGGTCATGCTGGCTGGGGTTGGTGCTGTGCAACATATCAGTAGAGTGGCGGAGAAAATTATCCGTTCCATAGAGTTGCCGTTTGAGAATCTGGATGGAAATGAAATCCAGATATCCTGCAGTATCGGGATATCAATCTATCCTCGGGATGGTATGAATGCCGATATGCTCATCAAAGCGGCTGATGATGCTATGAATCGGGCAAAACATGCAGGACAAGGGCGCTATGAATTTTTTGACCAAAGTAATCATAGTAACTCTGACCTAGGTTTTGAATTGGATCAGCGTTTCTATAAAGCCATCCAAAACAATGAGTTGTTATTACATTACCAGCCGAAGGTGAGGTCTTCAGACTTTGCTGTAGTGGGAGTTGAAGCATTAGTGAGGTGGCAGCATCCTCAACATGGATTAATTTCCCCCGCAGACTTTATCCCGGTATTGGAATCTAGTGACAAGATCGTAGATTTAGGTGACTGGGTGATTAATGAGGCTTGCAGGCAGGTTTCCGTGTGGAAATCGGCTGGTCAGAAAGTCGTTCCGATCGCGATCAATATCTCTACCAAACAGTTATTGGATAAAGCTTTCGTCAAACGGCTTGCGCATAGCTTGAAGAAATATTCATTGAGCCCTAAAGACATCGAATTTGAAGTGACCGAAAGTTGCTTTATGAATGATACGGAAATCTCCGTAGCCACACTTAATGCTATCTCAGCCCTGGGTGTTAAGCTTAGTTTGGACGATTTTGGAACGGGCTTTTCTAGTCTAGGCTATATCAAAGCATTACCCTTGAGTGAAATTAAAATCGACCGCTCCTTTATCAGGGATATACGCAATGACCAAAGTGATAAAGTTATCGTATCATCTACCATCACATTGGCGCATAACTTAGGCTTATCAGTTGTCGCAGAGGGCGTTGAGACATTTGACCAGCTTATGTATCTTAAAACAGCTGGATGCGACATTGTTCAAGGCTATTATTTCAGCCGGCCCATCAGTGCTGATATGGTCACACCCATTATAGATAAAGGCAGCATGGTGCCAAATAAATGGGATTTTGAACAAGGGCAGACACTCAGCCAGGCATCCCTGGTTTTTGAAGATTAAGCTTGGATTATTTATTTGGCTTAAAAACTAAATCATACCGCCATTGATGGAAATGATCTGTCCGGTGATATAAGTAGCCTGATCTGACGCTAGAAAGCTCACCAAGTCCGCCACCTCTTTTGCTGTCCCGGCCCGCTTCATAGGTACCATGTTGGCAATGGCTTGCGCATCAAATGTGCTCTCACTCATAGACGTTTCAATAATGCCAGGTGCCACTGCATTCACAGTAATGCCCCTGCTGGCAACTTCCTGTGATAGCGATTTAGTCGCTGCATTCAATGCGCCTTTAGCTGCCGAGTAGTTGGTCTGTCCACGGTTACCTGTGATGCCGGAGATAGATGATATATTGATAATGCGGCCCCAGCGGCTACGTATCATCGGCATCATCAAGGGCTGGGTTACGTTAAAAAAACCGTGTACAGAAACGTCTATCACGCGATGCCATTGCTCTGCACTCATACCTGGGAATACCGCATCATCATGGATGCCAGCATTATTGACCAAGATCTGAATCGGCGCATTTTCTACCAATGCCGCTAATACTGCACCTACAGAAGCTTGATCAGTTACATCAAATTGCAATGCTTCCGCACTGCCTCCAGCTGCATTAATCTCCATTGCAAGTTGAGTTGCGCTCTCGAAGCCTTTGTTAGCATGTATATAAACATAGCAGCCATCGGCCGCAAGTCGTCTGCAAATAGCAGCTCCAATGCCGCCGCTTCCTCCAGTAACTAAAGCTCTTTTCATATGTTTCCTAAATCAATTGCTCAGCATTTAATACCACCGCTGCCCGGCCTTCTAATAGCAGCTGATTGATAGTACTTACTGTAAATTCATACAGCATATTGTTTTCGTTTGCCATCACGCAGGTGGCCTTAATTAATAAATCTTCGGCAATGTCATCCAGTCTTGCTACATGCATCTTTACACCCCGCACACTCACCAGGTAACCGACTTTAGGACGTGGGCTATCCTGTGCTGCCGATAATGCACCATGAATCGCCATTGCCTGAGCGGCATATTCGATACCGCAGGCAATGCCTAGCTGGTCATGTGCGCGTAGGGGATTATCAGCAGCGCTGTGGCTGATGGCAATGCAGCTGATATTTGCTTCATCCCAAGATTGCACCGTATCAAGCAGGCACATGTCACCCTGATGTGGAATATGGTTAGCAATCCACGCCTTATCTAGCTGCTGGCTTAACAAGGTTTCACCTCTACTGCCAAACGCAGATTATCCAAGTAATCCAATACGACGCGTCCCGTCTCTTGTTTTGCAATCAACGCTAACAATGGCAGACCGCGCGCAGAAGGAATTGAAATACGTAAAGTTTCAAGCGCAGCATCTGTAAACCTAAAAGCGGCTTCATCCGTGAGGCTGACTTGAATCTGCGCGATACTTTGTTCGCTTTGTTGTGGCCCTAATACCAGCGCAATACCGCAATTATCAGGTATAGGCCGTTTGCTGAACATGGGCTCAGGATAAGGTGTGTCGCTAGCCATTAAGATACAAGTTGTGTTATCCACTATTACTTGCGTCAGCACATCCAGTAAGCCCGCGCCAAAACTAGCGTCAAAAGCGCATAACACGGAAGAAGTCGCCATGGTCTTGGTAGCAATGCTCCAATAGCCGGCCGCCGCATTATGTACAGAGTTGTGGAAACGTGTGGGCGATATCTCCCTGTCATCAGACGCCAGCATCTCGCAGATGGTATGGCAGTTCAGGCCATCACCATTCGAGAAAGAAAAAACGCTAGGCAGGTTTTCCTCTTGTAAGCCTGCTGCTGAAATAGCTTCTAACGAAGTTGCTAGCGTTAGCTTGACGATGTCGCTGGCGCGTCTTCGTTCAGCCGCCGGCAATAACTCAGAGGTAGGGATGATGGTTTTAGCAGAGTGATACGGCTGTAGACCAGCCAATATCTGGCGCCCACTTTGCCAGTCATTTAAGCCAGGGCCAATAAGGCCTATGCCTTCAATATATGCGGTAAGTAGGGTAGTAGGCTGCGCGTTCATTTAGCAACTCCTACATGATCTGCAAGGCCAAAAATAAGGCTGCAGTTTGTGCCGCCAAAACCGAAGGAATTGCTCATTACGCGCTTGAGATCTAGCTGATGATTTTCTAAGCGATAATCGAGTTTTAGTTCAGCATCTATCGCTGTAGTATTTAGCCCGCCCGGAATAAAACCATGCTGTAGCGCCAGTGCGCTAATCACGGCTTCTACCGCGCCCGCAGCGCCAAGTGTATGTCCCGTGGCACCTTTACTGGAACTGCAAGGCACAGCATGTTTGAACACCGCTGTAACGGCTTTAGCTTCTGCGGCATCGTTACTGGGCGTAGCCGTACCATGCAGGTTAATATAATCAATATCGGTAGGGTTTAAATTCGCACTTTGCAGTGCTTGTGTCATGGCCATTTCTGCGCCTAATCCATCCGGATGCGGCGATGACATATGATAAGCGTCGCTGGATTCGCCGATGCCTAGTAACAGTATCGCGTTTTCAGCCAGGTCGGATGTCGTGCGTTCTACCAACGCAAAAGCCGCGGCCTCGCCAATTGATATGCCATCACGGTCAATATCATAAGGGCGACAGGCTTGGCTTGAAAGCAGTCCTAGCGAATTGAATCCGTATAAAGTCGTTAAGCATAAAGTATCAACGCCTCCCACGATTGCCGCATCGATCAAGCCGGCTTCTATCATGCGTCGTGCCACGCTGAATACTTTGGCACTTGAAGAGCAGGCGGATGACACGACTACTGAAGGGCCTGACAACTTGAAATAATGACGGGTAAAATCTGCCACTGAATAAGTGTTCTGGGTTTTGGGATAGATAAAATCTTCAGGTAATGCCCCGGTGACTTTGTCGCGATTACGGAAAGCCAGTTCAGTTTCAAAAATTCCTGAAGTACTTGTACCCAAAAATACACCGACACGCTCTTTACCATACTTGGCTATTGCTACATTTACTGCCACATTAAAGCCATCCTGCTCGAGCCCTAGTTGGGCTAACCGGTTATTGCGGCAATTATACTCAACCATGTCGGGAGGCAATTTTACTGCCTCAAGACCTTCCACTTCACCGATAAAAGTAGCTAAGTCTACGGTTTCGAAATCACATGGTTTGAGGGATTTTCGGCCTTGAAGTAATGCCTCTAAGGTTTGTTGCAGGCCTTTGCCTATACAACTGGTTACGGTGAAATGTGAGAGTAGTAATGGTTTCAAAAATCTAGACTTTCTTTAAAGCGCGAACATTCATTATGAAATATTCGGACATGATTTGAGTATAACTGACTGTAAAATTATTGTATGCAATCTCAGGCTAAGGTTTCAGCTAAAGTCACAAAATGTAAGCCTTTTTCGCGCGCAGCTTCCAGTAATGCAGGTAAAACGGCAACAATGATGGGCACATCGAATGTGGTGCGCGCTGCATTGCCATCATGCAACAGGATAATGGCTCCGGGCCGCAACCCTGCGATCAGTTTCTGCTTAACTTTTTCAGCATCACTGATTTTGGTATCAAAAGCTCGTACTGACCAGCTTGCAAGCTTTAAACCCAAGCGGCTTAGTACAGGATCCAAGAACGGATTACGCAAACCAGCTGGCGCACGGAAGAACTGCGGGCATATGCCAGTGATGCTATTTAAAGTTTCCTGGCCATCGGTGATTTCACGCATCATGCCATTCGAACCCAGCAGTGAAAAATAGAGCTTATGTCGCTGGCTATGGTTTTCAATGGCATGGCCGCGTTGGATAATTTCACGACATAATTCCGGATGTTGTTTGGCATTGTCGCCGATATAAAAGAACGTGGCTTTAACTTGGTAACGGTCTAAGATATCCAGTACAGGCCGTGTAACTTGAGGTTCCGGGCCATCATCAATGGTCAGGGCGACCTGGTTTCGGCTAGCTGCAATTGAAGGGAGTTTGGTCCAATTCGGCCCTAGCCAATTGCTGCGGGGCCAAAGCCCTACAAAAGAAATGATTAGATGGTCAGCAATAAAAATGGCCAGCAACCAACGCCATAACTGCGGCGAAGATAGCAGCACTACCAGCAATACAGCATGCAAGATGACCGAGATTTTAATGAGCAAACTCGGCTGCCACTCTTTTACTTGAGAGTTAATTGCTTGAACATCTTGTTGAGTACCGTTGAATTGAGCATCTTTCATGACTGTGCTCCAAACCTTTTATCAAGGAACTGCTGCCATAGCTGCTGCCATACAGGCCAAACATGGCCGCCTTGAACTACATCGACACGTTCTTTAGGTAATACTTGCGCCATCATTGCAATACCTCCGGCAAAGCGATCATCCTCCCCGTAGCCTAAATATATTTCACTAGTATTAATATAATTTTTTTTCTTGGCATGATTTTTTAACCAGTACCAGTTACCGCGCTCGGTATCATCATCAGGAATAGCATCAGGCATCCATGCCTCAACCCCGCCTGCTAAGGCAATCTCACCTGTGGTGATGCGATTGCCCGGATACGGAGCCATCAGCAATAATCCATTTACCTGGTTGGGGTAGTGGTTTGCATAAGCAATCGCTACATAACCACCTATGGATATCCCCGCTATCCAGATGTTTGGATAGCCCAAAGTCGCATAAGGTTGCATCACAGTGTCATGAAGATCGCGTAATGCGGTTTGGTCTGCAATCTGTTCAAATGCCAATTCAGGCATCACGATATCAATATCCAATTGGCGTTCACGTACTGCGGCGACAAAACCTTGCGTAAAGAAGTCTTCCGGCAAATGGTTAGCGCCGGGTAATAGAATAATCAGCGTATCGGCTTTTTTGTTGGCATTCGCTAAATCAATGAGGTGCCGCATTGGGATTAGCTTATATTGCGTGCAAATACTGCCGAAAATATCAATGCCAGGATTACCCCTGGAGCCACGGTTACGCCCATTGCCTGCAATACCGGTACGGTGGAAAATGCCAGAAGGCCGAATCCTAGGACGGTTGCTACATTTGCAAACACCAGTGAGGCATAGGTTCCTGGTGAAATGGGCTCCGCACCTTGCTCAATAGATGGGTTAAAAAATAAAGCATAGTTAGAGCCGATCGCCACAATCAATAACAAGCCTATCAAATGCAGGATAATGAGCTGCTGGCCGAATAAAGCTAATCCAGCCATCACTGTGAGTACCGAAGCGGCTAATGGCGCTATCACTGCTAAAATTAATATAGGCGAACGCAGCACAACTAGCAGCAGAATGATAATTGCTGCTATGCCAGCCAGCGATAACAAAATAGCTTCCTGCATATAGCCGGAATACAAACGGTTGGATTCGGTTTTCATATCCACGAATAAAGCGTTTTTTACTTGAGCTTGTTCAAGCACCGTACGTACTTGTGCTGCATCGATATTGCCGCTTTCGGGAGCGGTGAGCGGAATCAGAGAGCTCCAATGCGAGCCTTGTTGTAACAGCATGGCATCAACGGCCATGGCCATTGAGGTGCCTTGCAGGCTACTACGCTGTAATAAGGGCTGGTTACGCGCAGTTTCTACGTCAGTTACAAAAGAAGCCAATACGGAAGCCTGTACGGGTAGATCTTTTAGAGCAACCGCTAGACTGGGTTTTAATTCATTGGTCGTTGGCAAGCTGGATTGTCTTATTTTCTGGGTTGAGAGACTGGGTAGATAATGGCTGGCACTATCAACACTGGCGAGTGATCCTTTATCTACCAAGCCTTGCAAGGCGGCAGCTACTTTTTCGGTATTGCTCAGTACCGTTTCTTGGCTATCGCCTGATACTACGATCACATAGCGCACATCGGGTGCGCCCATGCCGGCACGCAATCTGCTATCAAGCGCTTGGTCTGCCGCCGTTACCGGGCTCAGCGCATTCAATTCGGTATTCCATAAGCGGTCATGATGCTGGTATACGATGAAGCTAGAAATGGCTATTAATACCATGGCTGGTAGCCGCAAAGATCGGGCGCGCTGCGCATAAGTTGATAACTTTAAACCGACCGGGCTGACATCACGGATACTAAAATTAACAGGTAATAGAGACGGCAACACATAGCGCGTCATCGCCGCTGCCGCGATTAAACCGGCGACAGAATATAGACCTAGCTGCGCTAAACCAGGAAAGCCGGATAACAGCAGTGAAGCAAAGCCGAAAACAGAAGTCAGCACGCCTAATCTTACCGTGGGCCATACCAGCGCAATCCATTTTTTACGGTTCTGCTCTTTATCACCGGCATGGTCGGATTGCATAAAGAGATAAATCGAATAATCAACCGCTTCACCTATCAATGCAGTGCCAAAGCCTAAGGTAATGCCATGCACCACTCCGAACCATAGGCTCACAGAAGCAATGCCAGCCAGAATGCCGGTAGCTACAGGCAGAAAGCCCAATAGCAATGCGGTGAACGACCTATAAACAGCCAACAGTAATATCGCGATCAGGATAGAGCTGACAATAAATATGACGCGCACTTGGGTTTTGATAGTGTCGCGTGCCACTACGGAAAATACCCCGGGGCCCGTCATGAGTAATATTGGCACTGCTGATTTTGGTTCCGTAGTGGCAGCCGTGTTTTTTACCACCCGGTCAAATTCGGTTTTAATGAATTGCATGGCCTGTTTTTGCGCATCAGTATCCGAACCTACTGCACTTGTCTGCAAAAGTAATAAAGCAGTATTGCCATCGCGCGAAGCCCACGCACCTTCTATCATTTCAGGTTTATTCCCTGCATTCATCGCATCCAGGAGTTGCAGCATTTCACCCGTGGGGTCATGCGGCAATAGCGATTTCATGAGTAAACCAGCAGGGGAGGCAATCTGGTCAATGCTGTCGCTAATAGCGGTATGCAGGCCAGTGGTGCTGAAATGTTCTGGCGTGACTGCCGGGCTTAATAAATAACGGTTGTTGAACAGGTAACTTTGATCGCGTTCGGTAGTGATAGGCTCGCCATTGTTCACGCTGACAAAGGCTGGGTTAGTGCGCAATTTCTGCGCAATAGTTTTAGAAAGTGTAGCTCGAGTATTAGGGTCCGCACCCTCTATGCCGACCAAGATCAGCCGCGAAGCCAGACCATCTTTGAGCTGATCCATGAGTAATTGCTGTTCAGCAGTGGGATTGCTGGGTAGGAAGGCCGATAAATCCGCAGTGAAGTGACTGCGGCTGATAATAACCAAGCTGGCAATGATCATCAACAACCAGATGATGATTGCAGTGCTATTAAGGCGTAATTTAGAGATCAATGAGTTTGAATTCACTGGCAGTTAATTTGTAGCGAAATTCAAAGTGCAGGTAAAGGTGTGATCATCATGACCGAACTGTCGCCATCGGCCTGCTTGATATCTATGGTTTCGAGTAAGTTGCCGGCGCCGCTGATGGTAATACTGGCAACCACTTTTTTCATTTTATCTTCCAGTGGTAGCAGGCTCAGAATCCAGTTCTCTTGGGTGCCGGTCATATTCAATTGATAAGTCCGTTCAAGCGCTTTGCGGTCACCTGCCAAAGTGCCGCGTATGCTGTCGATAAATGCAGCGATTTCAGGATAGCTTTGTAATGACAGCACATGTTTTCTGCCACGCTGTTCCACGATTAATTTATCTTTATCCAATACCATGCTCTCGACCTTGGGCTTTAAGGTGCGCTTTTCCAGGCGGTCCGGTGCGGTATAAAATAGTTCGCCGGACGACTCAACCGGTTTGTCCAGGATAGCGATGGATTTTTTCTCAATAAAACTGGCATGGCCACTTTTACTGGCAGCTAAGGATTGCATGAGCTGGTCTAAATCCCAAGGGGAATCTGCATGGCTATTAGGCGCAATTAACAACAAGCTGAATAGCATAAAGCACAGATGTAAAAGACGATTATTCATGTTTGTGACTCTTTCACTTTATGTATTTAAGTTTTTTTCACTTAAAGAAGCAGGCACCGATTGCCAATAATCGAAAAAATTAAACCAGTTGTAAGGTGCTAAACGCGTATAGCGATTTAGCAGTTCGGTATAGCGGGCAATCGCAACGTCTACCGCCTGGTCACGCTGGCCACGCGGTATCTCAGTAAAATCTGCCAGCGTTTCAAAATGTACTTGGTAGCGATTATCGCCCATATACAAACCTGTCATGAATACTACCGGGCGCCGCAGTAAAGCTGCCATGCGGAATGGCCCAGTTGGAATTGCCGCAGTCGCACCTAACAACTTAACTTGCGCCATAGGCTCATCCCCCAGCGTTCTGTCTGACAGCATTCCCACCAGCATGCCTTTATCAAGGTGCTCCTGTACTTGCAGCATAGAATCGATATGACCTAAAGGGATAACGTCCATCGAGGCTTCTGGGTTGATAGCGGCCAGCATAGAATTGATTTTCTGGGCATTATCTTTATGCATGACCATTGCCACGCTCAAGCCGGGCACTTTTCGGCCAATGGCACGCATCACTTCAAAACTGCCCAAGTGCGCGCCCATTAGCAGCACGCCTTTTTTGGCATCGATTAATGGACGAATGGCGTTTTCGCCCTGAATATCAATATCGAACAAATCAAAACGTCGGTTAATGAGATAAATGCGATCGTGAATGGTAGATGCAAAATAAAAGAAATGTTTGTATAAGTCTAAAAAAGTCGCTGGCCGGCCTAATGCACGTGGCAAATAGCCTAAAGAGGCGCGGCGGCTGGCAGGGGCAAATAATACAAAATATAGTGCGATCAAATGCAGTACCAAGCGCCCGGCACTACGGCCTAAGCGCAGCGATATCCAACTCATGATGCGTAGCATAAGCATATTGCTACGTTCTTTACGTTTGAGCCAGGGCGCGGACTTCTGATAAGCGCTTTCGCTAGGCTGGGACATTTTTTCTATCTTTTAATGTTAGGCTACCCACTACAATCTGGCGGCTAGTGTTCTCTAATCCTACACATAGCACTTCAAATTTTACGGCGCCATCGGCTGATTGCTCATGGTCGATAATGACAGACTCACCGGGCTTCAGCGGGCTAAGGAACTTCACTGAGCTAATGTGCCAAGCTGTTGCGGGCATACCAGTATCGCTCACGATGGCATGCATCACTTCATCCAGCAATACTACGCCAGGAACAATAGGTGTGCCGGGAAAATGCCCGGCAAACGCAGGGTGATCCACCGGGATATTAAGAGGTTTCTGCTTTTTCATGATGGTTTCTTCATGTCACTATTTTCAATGCGCTGCATTCTACTTCATTAGGACGTATATGCTCGTCAATAAGTTTTTGTAAGGCATTGCGCGGTAATTTTCCCGTGCTGTTGCGCGGTAATGATTCTACGAATAACAATGGCCTTGGCAAAAATACCGGGTCTATGCGGGTGCGTAATTCAGCCAAAATTTGAGCAGCATTAAGACTAGGCGCTACTACACATGCGCACAAGCGAGTGACATGGTCATGCGAGAGTTCATCTGGCATGAAAAAAGTGCCATCTAACACGCCGTCTATGCTAGTCAAATGATGGTTAAGATTGGCTAGTGAACTACGCTTACCGGCAATATTAATGATGTCTTGCATACGGCCTTGCAATAGGAATCGGCCGTCTGCTGTAGGTTCGATGACATCATTCAGTGGCACTGGAATTTCTATATGCCCGCCATCTGCCCAGTATCGTTCGTCGCGTTTACTTAAATTGATACCAGGCAAGAGCTGCCATTCTTCAGTTTTTGTGGTGCGTCGTGTGGCAATTTGGCCAGTCTCGGTGCTGCCATATATTTCTAATAAGGGGGCGTGTAACGACGCCTCCGTTTTATGGGCTAGCGCAGTGGATAAAGGCGCGGTTGCTGATAGCACCATAGCCAGTTCAGGCAGTTCAAGCTCGGCATCCAACAATAATCGCAAATGTAGCGGTGTAGAAACCAGCATGCGCTGACCAGCTATGTCAGTTAATGCAGCGCAGATGTCTGCCGGGTAAAAAGGCTGTGCGCTACTTAAAGCATTACTGCTTTGCAGGGGCAATAATACGGTAGATTCAAAGCCATACATATGTTGTGGCGGGATGGTGCCTAGAATCGTATAGTGAGTCTCGTCATCAAGCCCTAGCCGTGCAGCCTGCGCTTGCACGTTACGCACTAGCGAACCCCAGCTTTTTCTGTGCGGAACAGGGGTGCCGGTAGAGCCTGAAGTAAAGACAATCGCAGCAAGTTGCGTAGCTTCTAGCAGCGGAACCTC
The DNA here is from genome assembly GCA_046595335.1 of Methylotenera sp. Classification (GTDB taxonomy): domain Bacteria; phylum Pseudomonadota; class Gammaproteobacteria; order Burkholderiales; family Methylophilaceae; genus Methylotenera. The sequence continues at coordinate 45,551 of JBKJOT010000099.1, read as the reverse complement.
TACTGATAGAACCTTTAGCAATGAAACTTGGGACCCTGAAATTTTCTCTGGCATAACGGGGTAGTGCAATTTAGGTAATGCGATATCGCAATCGGCATTGTCATGCAGGCAAAATACATCTGCAGCAAAAGCCTGCAGTTGTTGCACCATTTCCAAAGTGTGGGTAGGCGGTAGCAGGCTAACTTTATTACTGACCAGTGCCGCTGCGAAACCGACCGCAAAATGATATCGGTCGCGGCATACATTCAATACATGCATCCCGGCTGGTAATTTAGTCACCAGATAAGTCACATCCGCTAAAAACTGTTCAACCGAAATTGGCGCGCCCTTGCGCCAGGCAATGGGTTTGTTGAGTGCAGAATGAGTGACTAAAGGAAGTTTTTGCATGTAAAGCTTCTAAACTAATGAGCGCGTTTTGAGTTGAGGTAGGCGCGCACAGCATCAAGCACATTGGTGTCAGGCAGGTTAGTAAGCACTTGCCTACGTACTAAAAATTCTATGATAAACATGAGTGCCACTAGAGGCAGCGTCAAGAAGTTCACAAAGAATGACCAAGTGGCCAATGGCGCGAAGTAAAACAGCACTGTAGATGTCAGGATAATTGCGGCAAAGAATAAGACCCATGCGATGGTAACTTTATATGCGTACCGCTCATGATCAAGAGTCAATGTTCCGCCATTGATGATCTCCGCGAAATGTACGCATAAAGGTTTGTGGCCCGGTAACAGTGTTCTGCCAAATGTTACGAGCAACAACAACATGAGGCCGATATCCTGCAGCCAGAATATCACTGCCGTATGCTGCTCAATCAGCGGTAAGGTTACCCAGCTGCTGATTAAGAAAAGTACGATGAGGCTTATACCCAAGAGTTTGGGTGTGAGCCGGCATGCAAAAGTCGCGGTAATCAGCAAGAGCGGCGCTAATGCTAGTACGGCTCCAAGCCTGCTAGCCTGGCCGGATGTATTGACGTGATGTACCAGTACAGCATAGGTCACAATAATTAATACTAGGCCTATACCGCGCATGACCTTCAAGGTTTTTTGCATAGAGCGATGACTTTATAGGCGAAGGCTTAAGGGTTATTTAGTTTTATGGGCAGCAACATATTCTGCAAGACTCCGCAACGAGCTGAAAATGTGGTGATTATTCTCGTTATCTGATTTAAGTTGCAAGCCATAGCGTTTGGAAACTACAAGCGCCACTTCCAGGATATCGATCGAGTCTAATCCTAGACCGTTGCCATACAGGGGCGCATCGGGTTGTATTTCAGCCGCAGCAATATCCAGATTTAATGCTTGCACCATCAGCTCGGCAATTTCAAGTTGTAAAACAGTATTGTTTTCTAGCATAGTCGTCTTTTTATAATGAACTCGTAGGTTGAGGATGTATTGCGCATTATCTATTTACAGGTAAATCTATCAAATAATATCAAATCTTACAAAGTTTGCATGTTTGCTAGTTAACATAATGGCGCTCAATATACCGTAATAATAATATTTCCTCATGTTTTTCTATATCCCTGATCGAATAATCAAAACTTATCGGCAACTAAACAATGTGTACGGTAGAATTCTGCATCATTTATGCAGGGCGTTTGATGTGATTAGTCTATTAAGCTGGTTAAAAGGCTTTTTCCCGCAGCCGGTGGTCGTTAACTTCAAAGAGCGCACTCGCGCTTGTATCGGGGCTTTCTTCGGGATCGTGCTCACTAGCGTAGCCACTTATTGGATCATGGGTTCCGCTAGTGCATTACCCTTGCTCATGGCGCCTATCGGGGCTTCTGCTGTATTACTGTTTGCCGTACCTTCCAGCCCCCTGGCGCAACCCTGGTCTATCGTTGGAGGCAATACTGTGGCCGCGCTGGTTGGCGTAACGTTCGCGATTCTGATTAAAGAGCCTGTGATAGCTGCGGCTTTTGCCTTAAGTGTCGCCATTGCCTTGATGTTTGCCTTGCGTTGCCTGCATCCGCCCAGCGGCGCTGTCGCACTGACTGCTGTTTTAGGCGGGCCGACAATCCATGCTGCAGCTTATGGCTTTGTGATTTTCCCTGTAGTTATTAATTCCATGTTGCTGCTTCTGGTCGCACTGGTCTATAACAATGCGACTCGACGCACTTATCCGCATGCAATCGTTAAGACTGGCGACTCGCATCTTACTCGGGATATTCCCCCCGAAATGCGTTTTGGCTTTACCGCCGAAGATTTGAACGAAGTGCTCAAAGAATATAACCAGGTCATTGATGTGAGCCGCGAAGATTTACAGACCTTATTACAGCAAACCGAAATGCACGCTTATCGTAGAAAATTCGGTGAAATCACCTGTGCGGATATCATGTCTAAAGACATCATCACTGTTGAGTTCGGTACTGAGCTGGAAGATGCTTGGGCATTGTTGCGCAAGCATCAAATCAAGGCATTGCCAGTGGTTGATAGGTCGAAACGGGTCATTGGTATCATCACGCAGATAGACTTCATGAAACACGCCAACCTAGATACCTATGAGGGCTTTGAAAGCAAACTCAGGCAGTTTATACAGCGTACAGCGCGCTCGCATTCTCAAAAGCCAGAAGTTGCGGGGCAGATCATGAGTTCGCCAGCGGTAACGGCAACGATAGATATGCATATCATCGGCCTGATTCCCCTCATGTCGCAACACCGGGTGCATCACCATATACCTGTGGTTGATGGTGATAGGAAACTTGTGGGCATTGTCACTCAGTCAGACCTAGTATCCGCGCTATACCACGGCCGTATCGCTAATTTGCGTACGCTAGGGTTGTCTTCTTAAGGCTAACTTCAGTTATAAGAAGCGCGCCCAAAGCCGTGCGCTACGTTCTTTTACTCTAGAAAGTAATGAACGCTTTCTCCAATCGTCCAAGGTAATCAATTTAGAAGTACCTAAATCTTTTTCATACAAAACTTTCATTTTTGCACTGAATTCCTGCCCTAGCATCACCGCATTGATTTCGTAATTATTTACAAAGCTGCGCCAGTCCAAGTTAGTTGAGCCAATTGTAGACCAGACACTATCGACCATGCCGGTTTTAGCATGTAGCAAAGCATCCTGGCGCTCATAGATTTTGATACCGGCACTGAGTAACTCATCGTAATAAGACCGAGATGCGTAATAAACTAAACTAGAGTCAGTTTTACCCGGTAACAGCAAACGCACATCCACGCCACGCTGAGCCGCCTCTTTAAGAGCAGTAAGCATCTGTGGGTCTGGCACAAAGTAGGCGTTGGTTAGCCATATTTGGCTCTCGGCGCTGTTAATAGCAGAAAGCAGGGTCACATACATTTGGCTGTACGGTTCGTCAGGTGAGCTGCCGATAGCTCGTACGACCTCATTGCCTAACGACTTAAGCTCAGGGAAATACGTCTTAGTGGCTAGTGGGTCACCTTTTTGCGATGTCCAGTTGGCTACAAATAGTTTTTGGAACTCACTAACAATTGGGCCTGAGATACGAACATGGGTATCTCTCCAGGGAATTCCTTTAATCCCTTTTTCGGTATGTTCAGTGGATTTTGAGAAAGAACCACGTGAATACACGCTGCTAATATTGATGCCGCCTACAAAAGCAGTTTGGCCGTCAATAATTAATAGTTTACGGTGATCGCGCTCATTCACAGCCCAGCCTTTTTTGCCGACTAGTGGGTTTACAGGGTTAAATTCCAGCACATTGATGCCGGTGTCTTTAAGCGTTTTGAAAAATTCCTTAGGTGTACTTAATGAGCCCACGCTGTCATACATCAGGTTCACTTGCACGCCGCTACGCTGTTTACTCATTAATAGCTCTGCAAATCGCTTGCCTACTTCAGGGTCATCTTCAAAAATAAAAGTTTCCATATTGATGCTGTCTTTGGCATTTTCTATGGCTTCAAACATGGAGGAATAAGTAGTGGGACCATCTACCAATAGCTCGACGCTATTGCCGACCACCAATGGCGAACCCACGATTTCTGCTTCAAGCGCTAAATGTCGGTCAAAAATATTGGAGTCGCCACCATTCTTCTGCAGCTTCTCAAGTATAGCTTTACTCTGCTTGGCTGAGAGTGGGCCTTTAGCATTGCTAAGTTGCACCGGTTGCGATGAACGCATCGACATATCCGGTACCATGATAGGAATAGAGCTACATGCCGAAAGCAACGTGATTGTTAATGATAATAATAGCCAAGCTAAGCCATGCCCCTTGCTGACACTAGTTTTTGTTGTCATTTTCAATTCCTTAACCTCTCCAATTTGCACTTTTGACTACAAATTTGTGAATTTGTTGCCACAGTTGATTTTAGTCCAATGAGCTGCCTAGCGGGTGAATGCTTTGCGTTTTAATCAAGCAATATAATTTAGTGCCGATATCAATCTGCAGGTCGTTTACAGCTCTGGCAGTGACCTCGGCAATCAATTGACATGTGGAGGCTTCTAAAGTCACTGTGACTAGCATCCTGCTGCCCACATGTTCAATAGCGCTTACGGTACATGCAAGCTGGTTTTGGATTGTGACACCAGGTACTTTGTTAAGCGATAAAGCAATATTGGATGCCGCGATTGAAACAGTAATATTTCCCGAAATAGTGTGCAGTTCAGGATTGTTAAGCGGTATATATAATTGCTGGGAGCCTACTAAAGCAGTTAAATATCCTTCTTCAGTTTCTTTCTCCAGTATCTTTGCATAGAGCACGTTTTCCAGCCCTAAGGTATGGGCTAGCGTCAATACTTGCTGATGATGGATGACTTCGTTGAACGGCCCTATTGCCAATAACTTACCATGCTCCATGATAACCACTTGCGAGGTGAGATATAGCACCTCATCTATGGCATGGCTCACATATAGCATCGGGAGATTGAGTTCGTTCTTTACACGCCGTAAAAACGGCAGAATCTGTTGCTTCAAACGCACATCTAAAGACGCTAGCGGTTCATCCAGCAATAACAGGCGCGGTGAGATCAGCAACGCCCGGCCTAGTGCCACACGCTGTTTTTCACCACCTGAGAGCTGATGTGGTTTTTGTGCGAGCAAGTGACCGATTTCAAGCAAGTCTACAATTTTGCTGAAACCCAGCTGTTGCGACCTTTGCGGCAACAGCTTAAACCCATACTTAAGATTATTTTCTACATTTAAATGTGGAAATAAGCGGCTATCCTGGAATACAAAGCCTATACGGCGCTGATGTACTGGCATATTAATGCCGCGTTCGCTATCAAACAAGCATTCCCCATCTAAATACAAATGACCGGTATCCGGTTTGACCAAGCCGGCGATCATGGCCAGTAATGTGCTTTTACCAGCACCTGACGGCCCAAATACACCTGTTACGGGCGCATCAGTCGCGCACTTTATATTTAAGTAAAAATCGCCTTGGTTGTTTTTATGGGTGCGTTGCAGGTCGATATCAATCATGGCCGTTACCCTGAATGCCACGACCAATGTGTTGTGTCGCTTTACGTTCTAATATGTCGCTAATCATGAGGGCGACAAGTGCAATTACCATGCTCAATACCACCAGCCTTATGGCTGCGAGGTCGCCACCGGGAATTTGGGTATAGGTATAAATCGCCAGAGGCAGCGTGCGAGTTTCGCCTTCAATATTACCGACAAACGTAATAGTCGCACCAAACTCACCCAGGCTGCGGCTAAATGCCAGAATCAAACCAGTAATAATGCCGGGCATAGAGAGTGGCAATGTGACGGTAAAAAATACTTTCAATGGTGTAGCCCCCAAGGAGAGGGCGGCAGCCTCAAGACCAGTATCGACCTGGCTAATGGCCAAACGTGCAGAGCGCACCATGAGGGGAAAAGCCATGACTGCAGAGGCAATGACAGCGCCTACCCAAGTGAAAGCAATTGAAACACCAAAGCTATTTTGCAACCATTTGCCAATGAGGCCTTGGCTACCTAGCAATAGCAGTAGTAAAAACCCAGGCACCACTGGGGGAAGGACGAGTGGAAGATGCACAAGGCTATCTAAAAACGATTTGCCAAAAAATGATTTCTTAGCGAGCAACCAGGCAACCGCTATTCCAGGAATGCAAATGGCCAATGTGCAATAGACTGCCACCTTAGTTGAAAGCATAAGTGCTTCAACTTCGGCAGGGCTTAGTGTAAAAATTGCATCAATGGCCAAATGTTGTTTGTCTTAATTTAGGTTGATTGTACTTACGGTTGATTAATCACGCTAAAGCCGTATTTCTTAAAAATAACTAAGGCGGTGTTTGATTGCAGATAAGCCAAATAATCACTACTTAATTGTTGATTTTTTGCATTCGCGACTATTGCCATTGGATACACGATAGGTTTATGACTTTCTTCCGGAAAAGTTGCCACAATTTCTACCTTGTTAGAGATTTTAGCATCAGTTTCATAAACAATACCGGCCGCACATTCGCCACGCTCTACAAACGTAAGTGCACCACGTACATCTTGAGAACCGACAATTCTAGTTTTAATCGCATCCCACCACTTTAAATTAGTGAGCGATTCTTTGGCGTAGATGCCCGCTGGTACCGATTCAATGTCACCAGTACATAACCTGCCATCAAAAGCTTTTGACAGGTCGAATGACTTATCGAATTTTATGTTAAAGCCACGGCCTTTAGGGGCAATCAAAACCAGCTTATTGCCTAGTAGCTCTTTACGTGATGCAATATTGATGAGTTTTTTATCCTGCAAGTAATTCATCCATTTGGTATCGGCAGAAATGAACACATCAGCAGGAGCGCCATTCTCAATTTGCTTAGCCAATGTAGATGAGGCGGCAAATGATTGTGTGACTTTTGATGGTGCATTTTCCTTTTCAAATTGCGTACTGATATCTGATAAAGCATTGGTTAAACTCGCTGCGGCAAATACGGTAAGTTTTTCATCCGCATTTGCGATTAAACTCGCGAAGGCTAACCATGAACATATCAGTAATTTTAAATGATTATTTTTTAACATTTTGTTGACCTATCTGTAAGTAATTTAGAAGTCGTATTGAGCTCTTACTACGACAGCTTTTTCAGAGTCATCCAATTTGCCATTCACTAAAATATCATTGTCAAAATGTGTACGAACATAATTTACCATCAGGCGTGAATTAGGGTTAAGTATCCATTTTGCGCCCGCTGTCCAGGCATCAGCTTCGCTGGTGAATGACGTGGTAGCGGTTGGTGTTGGAAGAATAGATTTAAAGTCACTAGCATCAAATTTGCTATAGCGTAAACCCAACTCAAAAGCACCCCAGCCATCTTTGCTATCAAAATTATTTTTAGGCAATAATCTACCAAACACGCCGCTCTTATAAGTACTTGCATATGTTTCGCCGGTGACTAACCAATTAAGGTCGGCATACCAGGCTTTAATATCGTTATCAAAACTTACCCCAGCAGCAGTAGGCCCACGCTTACCTTCTAGGTTAGTGTTGATGTATTCAGCCTGGAACTTTACTGGTCCATATGCTAGTGCAGTTTCTAAACCAAAGCGATCGCGATGAGAAGTAAACTTAGACGGGTTTACAGTTGTGCCAGTGGTTGTAGAACTGATGTTTGCTACATTAAAGAACTGAACGCCATTAGCTTCGGTACTTTGCGTAAGACTATTGCCCGCTGCAGTAGATAAGCCAATGCTGCCGCTACTGGCGGAGGTCCCAACGTGCAATACTATGTTTTTGTTATCAATAAAATTGGCAAAGTTAACATTCACTCTAACCCCAACATCTTTACTATCTTTTACAGCATCATTGTTTTGGCCTGTACCGTTAACTACATAAGCGTTGTAATTTACCCAAGGAACTGGATCGCCGAAAACCATTACGCCGCGGTCATAAGTTGAGGTATACATCGCGCCATTGTTGGTGGCAAGCGAGAGTTCAGTAAAGTCTGTAAAGTTCGTGCTTTGAGGACGCTCTAGACCAAAGAATGGTTTAAATTGACCTATGCGAATTTTTGCCGCGGACCAACGATTGAAATCAAGGTAGCCATAAGTAAGTGCTGTGGTACCTTTTGCGCCAGTATTGTCGTTGGCATATTCGCCCTCTACTCTTAACGCAAAATCTTTTAAGAATGAAAAGGTGCCACCGAATCTGGCACGGCGAATACTGAATGTGTCGTTTTTCCAATCATCTGGTTCAAATGTTCTGTAATCAGCTTGCACGCGCCCGTTTAGTTGCAGTTTCCAAATGCCGGTGCCATCTTCAAATGCTAAACCATCTTTGAAACTGCCATAAATGGGTGAGCCTTTGCTGCTACCTTTTTCTTCTGCTTTTGTAATTTTTGCTTGGCTTACTTGGTTTTCTACGCCAACCACTTCTTTGGTCAGCACTTCTACTTGCTTGTTTTGCTCAGCATGTTGCTGTTGCATGGTTTGAATAATTTTTTCGAGTTGTTGAATACGTGCTTCAAGCTCAGCGTTATCTGCAGCATGCGCTGACAAGGGTATCGTGGCTGCAATCGTTAAAGAAAGTAGGGCACTTTTTGACAAGCGAAATTTCATGGAAGATTCCTTATTATTATGGGGCAATGTTGGGTTGCCATCTTTGGCTGCATTTACTAGGCGGCTAGGACAGTCTTTGGTATTATTTGGATATATTATCAGAAATATAACGAGAATATAGTATCAATAACCGTATCCATTCCTTGCCTCAAAGCCCCTGCTGTAGATAACAGTATTAGGCTGGTCTAGCCTCTATCGCTAATAGCGGGATGAAGTTTTCCATTTGGGCAGTAACAAACTCTTCGGAATCACTTAGTATGGTTTGATACTGTTGTAAAACCAATCGACCCGTGAGGGTGAGCGTGGTGCCACCGCCGTTAGAGCCGCCTACTATGGTAGATACTAGGGGTTCCTTAAAGCTGGCGTTCATTACCATGACTAAGTCCCAGGCGCGTTTGTATGACATCCCCATACTTTTTGCGGCTGCGGAAATAGTGCCAAACTCATGTATCGCTTCCAATAACTTAGCTTTCCCTGGGCCGAAGGCGATTTCATTACCATTAGTGACCTGGATTTTAATTTTTATCATATGCATGGTCGATGCTTACTAATTGATGAATAAATTGCTATTACATAGAAACAGTATAATAATTGCCTTGCAGGCCGTAAGGGAAAATTGTTTCATTCGCGGAGTAAAGTTTTGTAAATTAACAGTAAAAATAGTAATAAGATTTGATTCAAAGCTAATCTGACTGACGTTGAATTACTGATTTTTATTATTTGTTGTTGATCAACAATTAAGGAACTACAATTTTCTCCATCAATAAACAGTTACTACGAACGATTTGGCCATTTTGCATTATCGTTTGTCTATTGCTCGTTCTTGGCATTATCAGCATGAATACCCTGTCTTCCGTCCGTGCTTTTGTAGGTGGGGAAAGCTACTGGTCAAAATATCAAAAAGAATCAGTTTTTCACCTAAATCAGTATGCCAATACGCAAAGCGAAGCTGATTATCAAAAATTCCTAGAAGCGATCAACGTGCCGCTGCAGGATAAAGTCGCCAGGTTAGAACTGCAAAAAGGCAATCCAGATGTCGATATAGCGACCAAATCTTTTATCGCTGCTAAAAATAATCCTAATGACATCATGGGCATGACCAAGCTCTTCATGCTATTTCACCAAACTGAACTGATGGCAAAATCTGTTCAATACTGGACGGAAGGGGATGAAAAGATTGAAATGATATTGGACTTGGCCGAACAGTTGCATACTCATATTAGAACCGGCAAGCCTTCGCCAACAGTAGTTAATAGGCTGATGGCGCAAGTGAATGAAATCAATCTTGAATTAACGCCAATAGAAGAATCTGTCTCCAATTCCTTGGGTGATGCATCCCGTAAAGCAAAGCAATTGATTGGATTAGTCATGGTGGTTATTACTGTGATTCTGATGACATTGGGTATTCTGCTTACCAGGCGCATGGTCGTCAAAAATGTGCATTCTGCAAATGCCTTGCGCATCAGTGAAGAGCGCTGGAAGTTTGCATTGGATGGGGCGCGTGATGGTGTTTGGGACTGGGACCTCAATACGAATGGGGTGCAGGTATCAAAGCAATGGAGGTTCATGCTAGGTTATGAAGATCATGAAATCGTCGGAAGTTATGCCGATTGGGAACAACGCGTGCACCCCGAAGACCTTCCTAAAGTTTTGACTGCCTTAAAAGCCTATGTTAATGGCGATGCCAATAAATATTCCATAGAACATCGACTCCGTTGCAAAGATGGCAGTTATAAATGGATATTGACGCGGGGTATGGTTGTAAGTAGTCGACCTGACGGCAAACCTGATCGCATTATAGGAACCCATACGGATATTGATGAATTGAAAACCATTGAAGCATCTCTGCGTGAGAGCGACACTAACCAGCGTGCGCTACTGGAAGCTATGATGGATGGTGTATTTGTCGCACAGGATTACCGTTTTATCTTTGCTAACCCTATTTTGCCGGAATTGCTGGGTTACAAATTAGAAGAATTCATCGGGTTACCCTTCGACCAGGTAGTTGCTCCTGAATCTTTACATGTATGGAATAGACGTTTTGCGGCACGTACGTCGGGTGATGTGGAGCCAGTTAAGCATTATCAGGTGAAATTTTTGTATAAAGGTGGAAAAAAAGATATTTGGCTGGATCTGCATGCTTCTAAGGTGATGTTCAGAGGAAAAGCTAGTGTGATGGGCATTTTGCGCGATATCAGCAAGCAAAAAGAAGCTGAAGAAATGATTTGGCACCAGGCAAACTTTGATACGCTGACAGGCTTACCTAACCGCCGTATGTTTCGTGACAGGTTGGAACAAGAGATAAAAAAATCAGACCGCACCGGCCTGAGCTTTGCCATGATGTTCCTTGATTTGGATCACTTTAAAATAGTGAACGATACCATGGGGCATGAAATGGGCGATCAGTTATTGAAAGAGGCTTCCCGCAGACTTAAAAGCTGTGTGCGGGAAACGGACACTGTGGCCCGGTTAGGGGGTGATGAATTCGTGTTGTTACTCACAGAGACTGTAGATTTAAAAAGTTTGGAACGAATTGCTGAAGAAATTCTTAGCCAACTGACCCGGCCATTTGAAATCGTTAGGGATCCTATATGGATATCTGCCAGTATCGGTATTACTTTATATCCGGTAGATGCGCATGATTTCGATAATTTGCTTAAAAATGCAGACCAAGCCATGTATGCGGCAAAAGCCGAGGGACGCAATAGATATAGCTATTTTACGCCTTCCATGCAGGCCGCTGCACAATCCAAGATGCGGCTGGCCAATGATTTGAGACATGCGCTTAATCGTCATGAGTTTAAATTGGTCTATCAGCCTATTGTTGAAGTTGGTACCGGCTTAATCCGTAAAGCAGAGGCCTTAATTCGATGGCAACACCCAATACATGGCTTGATCAGCCCGGCGGAATTCATTCCGGTCGCCGAAGAGACAGGAGTAATAGTTGAGATAGGTGATTGGGTTTTTCATGAAGCAGCTACACAACTTGTAAAATGGCACCAGACCATACATCCTGACTTTCAGGTCAGTATCAATAAATCGCCAGTGCAGTTTAGAAATGCCCATAGTAACTGGATAGAGAGGATGGCGAGCATGGGTTTACCTGCCGCCAGCTTGGTCGTAGAGATCACAGAAGGCATGCTGCTGGAGGCTAACGACAATGTCTCCAATAAACTGCTTGAATTCAAAAAAGCTGGTATCCAAGTAGCGATAGATGATTTTGGTACGGGCTATTCATCACTCTCTTATCTTAAAAAATATGATATTGAATATATCAAAATAGACCAGTCCTTTGTCCGGAATTTATCCCATGACACCAGCGACTTAGGCATTTGCGAGGCTATTATATTAATGGCGCATAAATTAGATATGAGGGTAATTGCAGAAGGCGTGGAAACACTAGAACAATATCAATTGTTAGAAGGAGCTGACTGCGATTATGTGCAGGGATATTATTTCTCTAAACCGGTGACTGTTGAAGAGTTTGAAAAGTTGTTAGTAGATAAACAACCGGTATAGTCATCGGCTTAAATACCTGCATACCATTCGTAACCGGAATCTTCCCAATAACCACCTTTTCCACCGGCAATATGGTCGAACTTATCAACCAGTTCAATGCGCATAATATATTTGGCATGTTTGTATCCTAGCTGACGCTCTACGCGCAGCCTTACCGGCGCACCATTCTTAATGGGCAAAGTTTTACCGTTAAGCTGGTAAGCCAGCATGGTCTGCGGATGGTAAGCATCATGCATATCAATACTTTCATAATAATGTTGAGTACCGTCATCTTCCATGGGGTCAGCACAGTAGAACATCACATAACGGGCTTGCTTCAATGGCTTTACATGGCTCAATAGAACATGCAAAGGCACGCCAGTCCATTTGCCGATAGCGCTCCAGCCTTCTACGCAATCATGCCGGGTAATCTGTGTGCGACTAGGCAAGGCCTGTAAATCTTCTAAAGTATACGTTTGTGGTTGTTCAACGAGTCCACCCACCTCCAGTTTCCAATCAGCAAAGTCATTATTGGCTAGTTTCTGGTATTCCTCGCTGTTAGGTATGGCAGTACCGTTGCTGCGAAAGTCCGGAGACAGGTCTTCGTCACTGAATTCCTGTGCCATCGATTTGCGGTGAGCTATCAGGTGATGGACGTTTTTGCTCAGGCTTTCTCCAGTGCTCAGCACGCCAGTGAACCATTTGGAGCTGGAAAGCTTATCGCACCCTGCCAATAACGCTAGGCCAGTGCCTGCTACTATGCAGCTGAGAAATTTTCTTCTATTGGGAACATGCACTTAGCTCTCCTTATCTCTCGTTTTCATCGACTGAATAGTGGCCAGTAATCATTGAGCGCATGTTGTTCCACAGGCCAGTCACGATGACCTCAAATACATGAATGAATACAAAGGCGAGTAATAGCCAGGCGACAATAAAATGAATAGTTCGGGCAGATTGCCGACCGCCAACAATATCTATCCAGCCTGGCAATAATGAATTAAGGAAAGGAGACATCGCCCAACCCATTAAGATAATGAGCGGCAATAAAATAAAGATTACCGTTAAGTAAGCCAGCCTTTGCAAGACGTTGTAGCGTTTTGCTTCTTCTCCGCTAGCATGTTTGAAGCGGATATGGTCTTTGATGGATTGCCCGATAGATGCTAAATCTCTTTTTGTAGGCACCATGTCGCGCTGCATATGCCGTGTGATGAATGAATAAAGTAGGTAACAGCAGCCGTTGATCACAAATAGCCAGGCAAAAAACAAATGCCAACGCCTGGCCATTGCTAGCCATTGGTTACTCGGTAAAGTCATCCAGTATGGAAAGCCACGTGGCACAGCTTTACCACTGACTGAGTAGGTGGTGCCTAGAAATCCGCTGGTATCGAACTTATATCCCAGGATATTAGTAATGCCTTGCAATTCTCCAGACGAGTTTTTTTCGGCAGTGAGTTCAAAAATCGGGGGTTTACCGTTATAGGATGATTTGCCAAGATTTAATGCCGGATGTGCATTGAAAATATTTAGGCCGCTCATCATGAGTACAGAAAAACAGATGACATTGACCCAATGCATGACACGAATAGGTAAGGTATGTCGATAAATCACTTCTACTTTTTCTGTACTAGCCATTTCCATTTCCCTTGAAATGCAGCACCTGCAATTACATCATCATACATCTTTTTATGATGTATTTCTACTTCATAAACTCTAGGTTTAATACAAATTTAAGAATAAAAATAAATAATTTTTATTAAAGGCAAATCCAGCGCTGAGCTTGGCTTGTAGGGGTTTGTCCGTAGTACGTTCAGACTATTGTGAGCGTGATTTAATTGCTATTAAATGCACTCATGAGATTAATGCGTAAACGGTTTGAGTAGGGTGGTTGTTGTTGCGTTGAGTGGGTAGTGCTTTACGCAAATTTGTTATTTATTGTATTACTATTTTAGGAGAATGTTATGAAATCTTTGAGATTAAAATCCTGGGTTTTAGCTTTAGGGTTTGCATTAGCTTCTGTTACTGCGCACGCTGCAGTAACAAAAACTGCTGATCTGGATGCTGCTGCAGGTTCAGAGCTTTACCAATTTGATAGTGTTGGCGCTGTATCTAGCAGCTTCAGCGATTACCTATCAGTGTCATTTGCGGGTACACGTGATTTAGTTGCTGGCATTAATGCCACTAGCACCAAAACAATCTCATTTACCTCCTTTGATTTGTTGGCTGCTGATATGACCACAGTACTTGCGACAGGTACTTTTGGTAACTTTGGTCCTAGGCTTGCTCTAGGTGGCTTAACAAGCCTAAACGGTGCTGGTGAATACTTCATCCACATCGCGGGTATCGCTACTGGTGCTGGTACATACAACGGTACTGTTTCATTAGTATCACCAGTACCGGAACCAGAAACATACGGCATGTTGCTTGCTGGTTTAGGCATGATCGGTTTTGTGGCTCGCCGCCGCAAAATGGGCTAATTGCCGCCTAAAGAAAAACCTCACCAATGGGTGAGGTTTTTTTTTACTTTTCACTTGGTCAATTTAATTAGTTTATCCATGAAACATTTTTTCATTAATGGCATGAATCTAATGCTGGGCTTAGCTTGTAGGGGTTTGTCCGTAGTCCATACAGACTATTGTGAGTAAGATTTAATTACGATTAAATGAACTCATAAAATTAATTTAAGAATAGCTTGAGAGTGGGTGGAGTGTTAAGTAAGTCCGCAACATGCATTGAGTTTTTATGTAATTTTTTGGTTTTTTTGTTACTTTATTATTAGGGGTATGTTATGAAATTTTTAAAATTAAAATCCTTGGTTTTAGCATTAGGTTTTGCTATGGCCTCCATCTCTGCGCACGCTGCAGTAACAAAAACTGCTGATTTAGATCTAGTAGCTGGTGAAGAGCTTTATCAGTTTAATAGTGTAGGCAAAGTTGGCACTAGTTTTAGTGACTACCTAGCAATCTCATTTGCTGGTACTCGTGATTTAGTTGCTGGTATTAATGCTACCAGTACTAAAAAGATATCTTTTACCGCATTTGATTTGTTGGCTGCTGATATGACCACAGTACTTGCGACAGGTACTTTTGGTAACTTTGGTCCTAGGCTTGCTCTAGGTGGCTTAACAAGCACAAACATTGCCGGTAATTACTTCCTTCATATTGCTGGGATCTCTACTGGTGCGGGTACATACAACGGTACTGTTTCATTAGTATCACCAGTACCGGAACCAGAAACATACGGCATGTTACTAGCTGGTTTAGGTATGATTGGCTTTGTGGCTCGCCGCCGCAAAATGGGCTAATTACCCTAAAGAAAAAACCTCACCAATGGGTGAGGTTTTTTTTGTTTAAATTTCTTACACACTATAACAATATTAAATAACTTGGCTATCCTAATAGATAATCTAAACCTTAGGTTTTGTATAAGTATTTCAGTATTAAACTAATGATAATGCAACCTTATACATCAGCTGCTAGATTATCTATGCCTGCAGATCTGCCCGATAATAGATTTGATGGACCTGATTTGTGATGGACCCCACTTAAAGCACCCACCATTACAATCGACACAAATAGAATAGACCTTTTAGTAATTCGAATAAGACCATATAGCCAGTAACAGCATTCAAGCCGTAAACAAGACTAAGGGTGAATTTATCCAATGGAGGCTGGAAAAGTGCCAATGGCACTGGCCCTGTGCCTTCTATAAACATTATAAGTACCAGTGTCGCTAGACTTAACTGTGCGATGGATTGCACAGCTTTTTACATGCGTTTTTGCACGCGATGATTCATTAGCAGATGAAAGAGGGATAACTCTTCCAATACGGACTTAAATAATGTACTTAGAAAACTTAGGTATAGGGCTGTTTTAGGGCAAGTAAGGTCTAATAAGCATTTTTTTCGCCTGCAAACACCACAGATATCGTTTTAAGTACAATCACCATATCGAGCTTAGGGCTCCAGTTACGCAGATAATCCAAATCATAATCGATACGTGCTTTCATCTTATCCAGGGTTTCCGTTTCACCTCTTAAGCCGTTAACCTGTGCCCAGCCAGTAATACCAGGTTTGACCTTATGCCTAATCATGTAGCCTTTAATGAGCTTACGATACATCTCATTGTGTGATACAGCATGCGGTCTTGGGCCTACAACGCTCATGCGGCCTTGCAGTACATTGATAAATTGTGGCAATTCATCCAGTGAAGTCCTGCGCAAAAAAGCACCAAATTTAGTTACCCTCTGATCATTCTTGGTAGCTTGAGTAACTTTTCCACCATCTTCACATACCGTCATAGATCGGAATTTATAAACGAGGATTTCCTGACCATCTAAACCATATCTGCGCTGTTTGAAAATGATAGGACCGGGGGAGCTTAGTTTGACACCAATAGCGATAGCAATCAGTACTGGTAGGATACATATCAATATTCCTAGTGAGAAACAAAAATCCGCTACACGCTTAACCATACCGTTAAAACCGGTAAATGGTGTTTCACACACGGCCACTATTGGGATGTCGTCAATCTGGTCCATGCGGCCTTGGATTAAATCCTTCATGAAGATATCCGGAATGAAATAAATTGATACAGTAGTGTCTTTTAAATCATCCAATAATTTCAAAATCCGCGGATGGCTAGACATAGGCAGCGAAAGGTAAATCATATGAGTATTGTGCCGTTTGATATAATTGGCTAAGTCATCGATTTTACCTAGAATAGGTGCGTCCAAATCACCACGTTGCAGTGCGCTAACATCGGTTTCGTGGGCTACACGCTCTAAGCTCCTGTCTTCAAAGAAGCCGACAACCTTAGTAGTTTTGTAATTCATGCCATTAAGTCGCATAGCTAGCGCAATACTTTGCTCATTAACTCCTGCTATAACCGCGCACTTCATGGGACCTTGCAATCTAATAATAAATGGCGCAATTGTTTTAAGCGCTACTAAGCCTAATATCTGCAAACTGGGCGTGAGGATGACCCAAAGAATGATGGTCTCTTTGCTAAATAAATAGATGTAATGCGTGCTGGAAGCAAACAATAGCAATAGCCCAGCCAATATCACCCAAGTAAATAGAATTTCCTGTAACGCTTTACTTAAAGGTAGCGCCACTTTTCCGCGGCCTGGGTAAAGCAGTAGAAAGATCACGATGGAGAGAAATAAGTAAATAGGGCTAATCTGACCTTCTTGCACTATTGCTACTACCCATAATGCGAAAACTGCGAATAGTGGTTCAGAAAGCGATTCGGTAATTGAAAGTATATTGTCGCGCGCTAAAGTGATACCTGAAGCGCGACGAATCAGTGGTATAGATGTCGTATTCATAATTAAATTTGGTACATCCGGTTATATTCAGTAACTGCTTGGGCTCGGTTCAGAACATCAAGCTTTCTAAATATACGTTGCAAATGATTTTTTACGGTAAATGCACTGATATTTAGAATCATGCCTATATCTTGATTGGTTTTCCCCATCATTACCCAATCCATGATTTCTGACTCCCTATTGGATAAGATGCCGACTACTTCTGGTGGAGCAGGCGGGATTTGAAGCATTTGGTTAGGCAAATGCTTCAGCTGCCTTAATGCTGCATCTATATAAGGTACGAGTATTCCTACCATTTTCCTTGATACCGTTGGTACTACTTCTGCCGAATCAATAAACACATACAAACAATCCTGGTTTACACGTTGGTCTTTAAGGCCATGCACCAGAGCAGTCTTCATTTTTTTGAGGTTAGCATCAGCTTCTGGGGAGCCTAATTGGGTATCGTGAAAAATTCCTTTATTCACATTTAAGGTAAAAGGCGTTTTCGAATGCTCTTCCCAATGGCTGAAAAGGCTGCGTAATAAAGTAATGAGCTTGTCATTAGTAATGTCTTTGGTCCTGACTCCAGGAATCGTCGAAATAATATCCACGTAGATAGCGCCTGAAGCAAAGTCTCCCCAGGCAGCAATCATGACTTCATGTGGGATATACAGTTGAATATCACCTTGTAACCACATGAGCAATTCAAAATGAGAATGAATGTGCAGTGATTTGTGTACTAGCGAATTGAGGCTCTCTACAGAGAACCTGGGATGTTTAGCAGGTTCGGAGCTCAAAACTTCCGTGTTTGAATATAGATTAAACGTCATAGCATTTTTCCTTTAGGAAAGGATGCACTAAATTTGTATCAGCCTCATACATTGGTGCATTTGGACTATTGTGAACGGCCTGTAGTCTCACTATGATGGTTTTCAAGGACGTTACATGAAGTAAATATGCAAGGAATGTACCAAGCAACCCTGTAGTTTTATTGAGCATTTTATTTATTAATTGCATAGATCACTCTTTATAAATTCGAATTGTTCTAAAGCACTCAATATAGTCATTTGTCTTACATTTATTTATAGGTTAATTCTGAACTCCATGTAGGAGAATTCTTATGTTTTTGTAGGAAACCGCCGATTTCGGAGTTTGAAAAAAGTATTTATGATGCAGTTAATTGTTGGATTTGATTAACGCGATTGATGCATATAAAACGAAATATCAGGAAATCTATAAAGTAGTTTTACTGCAACAATAGTTAAAAGCGGGAAAGATATTGAACAATAAAGCCACACTTAAGTAACAAAGTTTTAATAGATTTGTATTTAAGTAGGCCAGCACATTGATATAAATGACAAAACATCTAAAATAGAGATGGTATTTACATCAAATTGTGCTGAAAAGGGGATTAGTAATGACTTTAAGTTGGGGGAAGAGTTTTCTTGTACCAGTTTTTATGGGTTCAACATTGACATATATGGGTTTATATACAACTACAGCGCTAGCGGACAAAGACGATACTTTTAATATCGTTCTGGACTCCCATTATGAGCATGATAGCAACCTATTCCGCTTGCCTGACGGCCAAAATCCGCCGTCTAGTGCTGAGCGCTCGGATAATATATGGGATACCAATGTGGGTTTCTCTATTGATAAAGATTATTCCCTACAAAAATTTAAATTTGATTACACCCATGAAAGCGTTAAATACGATAACAACACGTTTTTAGATTTTGAAGCAAATAACTATTTCGGCGCATGGTTATGGGCGATTACACCAGGTTTAACCGGGACTTTGTCTTCTAAACGTACCACAGATTTGGTGCCTTTTTTAGATTATCGGGCCGCTTTTAATCAAAATATACGTGTTACTAAAGAGCAGGTATTTAACTTTGATTATTCACCGCACAATGTATGGCATCTGTTGGGTGGTTACAGCAAATTAGATGTACAAAACAGCCAACCTTTTGTGGAGCAGACCAGTTATAAGCAAAATACTGTGGAGTTGGGTACAAAATATACGTTCCCATCCAATAGTTACATTATGTTCAAACATAAGAACCGCAATGGTGAGCAGGCAGAAAGTTTTGCTAGTTTGATTAGTACTGGGTTCAAAGAAAGAGAAGAAGAATTAAGCGCTTTCTGGCTCATTTCTGGTAAGTCTAAAGCCAGTGCCAATTTCGGCCATGTGACACGTAATGATGACATGTTTAGCGTGCGCGATTTCTCAGGATACTTCGGTGGCATCAATTATGTTTGGGACGCTACTGGCAAGGTCAGTGTAGCAGTGGATCTATCACGCAGAATTGCGTCTTATCAAGATGCATTTAGTAGCTATAACACTGTTGATACCTTCTCTATCAAGCCTACTTGGGCGATTACGTCAAAAGTATCGCTAACAGCGACTGCATTAACCAGCAAACGCCGATTTTTGGGAGATGGCTATCTTCCAAGCCCGAGAACCAGAGAAGACAGCGGTGTGTATTACGCAGTTGGAGCTGACTGGACCCCTCGCAGCACAATTAAATTAGGTGTTGCTTTACAGCATGATATTAGAAACTCCAATGATGTTGTATTGGATAGGGATTATTCCGCGAACATTGCCAGCATTTACGGGCAGCTTATTTTTTAGATAAAGGTATGGAGAATTATGTGTAAGTCCTTTTGTGCGGTATATACCCTTTCGGTAGTTTTAATTGCTGTTGCATTAACAGCATGCGGAAAGGGAGAAGATAAAAAGATCTCTACACAGACAGTGGCCAAGGTAGATGGCACTGAAATTACCATGCATGAAGTGAATCTACTGTTAAAAGGCGTGCCGAATGTCACAGCAGATAATGCACCTGCTATCCGTAAACAGGTGCTGGATAAACTCATAGACCAGCAAATATTGGTTGAAAAAGCCAATAAAGAAAGCCTAGACCGCACACCTGACGTGATCATGGCCATGGAAGCTGCTAAAAAAGAAGTGTTAGCGAATGCCTATCTGCAAAAAATGATAGCCACTTCATCAAAAACTAGCGACACCGAAGTTAAAAACTACTTTAAAGAACATCCGGCATTATTCTCAAAAAGACGCATCTATACCTTTGAAGATATTGGGCTGGAAAGAAATGATGCGGTATTAGCCACATTAAAAGAAGATGTCGCTAAGCAAAAATCGTTGCCTGAGATCGCCAATTGGCTTAAAGATAACAGCATCAAATATGCTAGCGGTTCTTATACTCGTCCTGCCGAGCAAATTCCATTAACGATGTTACCTAAATTGCAAGAGGCAATAGAAGGCGACACCGTTATTATTGAAGCGGGCAACTCCGTTCACCTGATTCATATTGTAAAAGCCCAAGAGTCACCTATTGATCTGGTGGCGGCTACTCCTTTCATCAAGAGTTTCTTTGCCCACACTCGCGGTAAAGAAGTTGTAGATGAGAAAATGAAACAATTCCGCAAAGAAGCTAAAGTGGAATACGTAGGTGAATTCGCCTTAGCAAATAATGCCCCAGCTAATAATTCTCCCGCTCCTTCAGTCCCTGTTGCCGCAGCAACTAATACCAAAGCAGAAGCTAAAGCAACTGACCCTAAAGAGAATAAAGCCAGCATAGATTTGTCCGTGGAAAAGGGCGTTGCAGGGCTGAAGTAATTTTCCACTTACCGCAAAACAATGTGTTGACCTTGTTAATTTAATGCAAAGGAATAAATCGTGAAACAGAGTTTATGTAAATTTTTCGCTCTAATTAGCCTATGTGCTATGCCCTTAATGTTTACCAACCTTGCCGTTGCCGATGAAAAAGTCGACTACCTGTTAGGCGCTGGTGACTCTATTCGTGTCAATGTATTTCAAAACCCGGAAATGACCGTGGAAACGCGCGTCTCGGAAAGTGGCACTATTACCTACCCTTTGATTGGTGAAATCAAGGTAGGCGGTAAATCCATCCAAGCAGCTGAGCAGACTGTTGCACAGGCATTAATCAAAGGTGGCTATGTAAAAAAACCACAAGTCAATATCGTACTACTGCAAGTGCGTGGTAACCAAGTTGCTGTAATGGGCATGGTTAATAGGCCAGGCCGTTATCCATTAGAGACCTTCAATACCCACTTGAGCGAGATTATTGCTACTGCAGGCGGCGTGGCGCCGAGTGCGGGTAATGGTATTGCCGTATTGTCAGGTACCCGTAATGGTCAACCCTATAAATACGAATTGGATATCGCGTCTTTATTCTTGAATGAAAAGAAAGCTGAAGATGTGATGGTGAACAATGGTGACGTGATTTATGTTATTCCAGGTAATCAAGTTTCCATTATTGGCCAAGTATTGCGTCCCGGCCGCTTTTCTCTAGAGAATGGCAAAATGAACTTAGTTGATGCTTTGGCGTTATCCGGTGGCATGGTACCTACAGCTGCAGACACGGTAGTGATAACCGGTATGCGAGACGGTCAACCTTTCAAACGTGAGGTTGATATTCCTTCATTATTTTTATCAAAAGATACTAGTGATGTGTTTGTAGTTGCCGGTGACCAAATTTATGTACACCGTGCACCTGTCTACTACATATATGGTGAGGTGCAACGTGCCGCCAGCTATCGCGTCGAGCGCAATATGACTGTCGTGCAAGCCTTGGCACAAGGCGGTGGCCCAACAATCCGCGGTACACAACGTAATATCAAGCTTTACCGCCGTGATGATGCAGGCAAGATAGAAAAAACTACGCCAAAAATGACTGAATTAATCAAGCCTGATGACGTGCTATTTGTGGAAGAAAGCTTGTTCTAGCTTGTTAAAAAAATGGTTTAAAGGACTTATATGAATTTGCTACAACTACTACTCATTCTTAAAGCACGTATCAGGATTATCCTTGTGACTTTTGTCGTGATCGTGCTTACAGCAGTGGCGGTAACGATGCTCTTGCCGAAAAGCTTTAAGGCAACGACCTCACTATTGCTCAATTACAAGGGCATGGACCCAGTGACGGGGGTGATACTACCTGCGCAATTAATGCCAGGTTATATGGCAACGCAGGTAGATATCATCCAGAGCCAAAATATCGCGCTTAAAGTAGTAGATAAATTAGGGTTAGCAAACAGTCCGCGAGCTGAAGAGCAGTTTCAAAAGGCTACCAATGGTCAGGGCGATATCAATAACTGGTTAGCCGACCTGCTACTGAAGAAACTGGATGTAAAACCATCCAAGGAAAGCAGTGTGCTGGAAATTTCATTCAATGCCGTAGATCCGAATTTTGCGGCGGCGGTGGCGAATGCTTTTGCTGACAACTATCAGTCTACAAGTGTCCAGCTGAAGGTTGAGCCGGCCCAGAAGGCTGCTGGCTACTTTGGCGAGCAGATCAAAACCCTGCGTGATAACCTAGAAGCAGCACAAGGCCGCTTATCTAAATATCAGCAAGATCATGGCATAACCAATGTAGAACAAAGCTTTGACGTGGAAAATATGCGTCTTAATGAACTGTCCACTCAGTTGAGCATTGCGCAATCTGCCGCCATCGAGGCTAGGTCGCGCAGTAATAATGTGATGAATAATGCTGCAGATTCACCTGATGTGGCGCTTAGTCCAGTGATACAAAGCCTTAAAGTAGATGCGGGGCGTGCGGAAAGCAAACTGGCTGACTTATCTGAACGCTTGGGTAAAAACCATCCTCAATACATGGCGGCGGCGAGTGAGCTAGCTAAGATTAAGTCGCAATTATATGCGGAGATACATAGCGCTGCGACAAGTGTGACAGGTTCATCGAATATCAATCAGCAACGCGAGTCAGAGCTGCGCATTCAGGTTGAAATGCAGAAGAAAAAAGTCCTAGAGCTTAATCGTGCCCGTGATGAGATGGGCGTGTTACTAAAAGATGTGGAAACAGCACAAAAAGCGATGGACGCTGTCACCCAGCGCTATAGCCAAACCAGCATTGAAGGCCAGTCTAATCAAAGCGATATCGCAATATTAAATCCTGCGATTCCACCACTTAACCCTAATAGCCCAAGGTTATTACTAAGCTTAGTGTTGGCAATCATGTTGGGCGGCATATTAGGCATAGGTTTTGGCCTGTTCGCCGAACTGCTGGATAGACGTGTACGTAGTCGTGATGATATTTCTAACATTCTTGGGGTGCCGGTATTCGCAATCATTGAGAGCAAACCGAAACATAGCTCAAGAAGGCTTTTCCCCAGAAATAATGCTGGTCTGCTAACAGCTTAAAAGACTACCTAGCTTAAATAACGACCGCTTAAAGGGCATTCACATGGCTAATCTGAATATAAAGAACGATTCTATGCAAGTTTCTAAAACGCTTTATCGCGATGCGAGTATAGGTAAATTATTGCTGGATTTGGGTAAAATCACGCCCGAAGACGCAGAGCGTATTTTACGGTTGCAAAAAGCAGAAGATCTTCACTTCGGTGTGGCGGCGCAACGTCTGGGAATGGTGACTGAGGCTGATATTCACCAGGCCTTATCACTGCAATTCGATTATCCTTACCTGCAAGCCAACCAGGGTGCATTCAGTAAAGACCTGGTAGCTGCTTACCAGCCATTTTCCCGCCAGGTAGAGGCCTTGCGTGCCTTACGTAGCCAGTTAATATTGCGCTGGTTCAATGAAGGTAATAAATCTCTTGCTATCGTTTCAGCAAGTGAAGGTGATGGTTGCAGTAATCTTGCGGCGAACTTGGCAGTGGTGTTCTCGCAATTAGGCGAGCAAACGCTTTTGGTCGATGCGAATTTAAGGAACCCAGCACAGCATAAGATATTCAATTTATCTGAGCGACGTGGTTTGTCCGATATTTTGGTGGGCAGGGCGGACTCTAGTGTCATGACCAAAATCGACTCATTCGTAGATCTAACGGTATTAGGAGCCGGTACAGTACCGCCTAATCCACAGGAGCTATTAAGCCGTTCAATTTTTACCGATTTCATTAACCAGGCAATCACCCATTACGATATTGTGATTGTAGATACGGCCCCAGCTAATAATACATCCGATGCCCAGGCGGTTGCAGGGCGTTGTGGCGGTGCTCTGCTAGTATCCAAATTAAACGAAACCAGGATCACTGAATTAGAAAATATCCGTGATCAGCTCATGGTGTCTGGCGTGACTATTGTAGGCGCCGTGGTCAATGATTTTTAAGTTTTCTTATCATGAACACTTTTTATTCAATTACCACCAAACGTCGAGTTAGGTAACCAATAGTTAATCCCCATGAATGCCTATCTTACTAAACTACATTCAAAACTGAACTACATCAATGCTTCTGTAAATAAATCTAATTTCATTGAGTTAAAACCCTTGTTGGTAATACTACTTGGCTTAGCTGTGATGTATGTACCAAGTTTTATAGATTTGTTTAAGGGTATTTGGAGTACAGATCAGCAGGGCCATGGCCCTATTGTGCTGGCCATTGCTTCATGGTTCTTTTATTACAAGGCCATGCAGCTAGCCAAGACTAATTTTGTTGCGGTGCCGGCACCACAATTTGGCTGGCCATTATTGATTCTGGGTTGCCTGTTATTCATTGTGGGCAGGTCGCAATCGCTTTATATTTTTGAAGTCGGTTCCTTAATATTGGTATTGCTAGGCATCGTACTGATTTTCTTTGGAGTGGCAGTCGCTAAGCATTTCTGGTTCGCTTTTTTCTTTATGTTGTTTATGGTGCCATTGCCAGCCTCAGTTGTAGATGTGGTGACACAGCCTATGAAGTTAGCCGTTTCTTATGCTTCTGAGCACCTGCTTTATTCCATGGGTTACCCGGTGGCGAGATCTGGAGTAGTGGTATATATCGGGTCATATCAGCTATTAGTGGCCGATGCATGCGCTGGTTTAAATTCATTATTTACTTTGGAAGCACTTGGTCTTTTATACATGAATGTGATGCGTCATGAATCACCTCTGCGCAATATGCTGCTAGCCATATTGATCGTGCCGATCTCATTTACCTCAAACGTTACGCGGGTAGTGGTCCTGGCGCTCATTACCTACTACTGGGGCGATGCGGCCGGTCAGGGTTTTATCCATGAATTTTCGGGCATGCTGTTATTCATTACAGCGCTGTTACTGATTATGGGGGTAGACAGTTTGTTAAGGTTGATTTCAAATCAAATAGCGCTAAGAAGTCGGGATAAAAACACTTATGGAAAGAGTGCTTAAATGAATCCAGCGAGTGTAAACACGATTTCACCATTAAACCTGTCTTTGAATAAAAGCTTGTTGGTTTGCGCACTGTTAATGTTGTCGGCTCTAAGCGCTTTACTGCTTACGCCTAAGTACTATTCAGTGACTACCGTGCCGGATTTAGCCACCATTGTTCCGACAAAATTTAAAAAATGGAAAGAAATCAGTAGCCCATTCACCCAAGTTGGACTCACTACAGATAAGAATAGCTTGGTGAACCAGCTTTATGATGGGGTGCTCATGCGCACCTATGTCGATGACAAAGGCAATCAGGTGATGCTGGCCCTAGCTTACGCGCGTGAACAGAAGCAGGACATTAAAATCCATAGGCCTGAAGTGTGTTATGTAGCCCAAGGCTTCGAGATGCTCAAGCAAAGCACCAGCAATATCAGTATGCAGCAAAGCCAGATTACCAAGCCAGTCGCCATGAACCGCCTACTGTTGCGTAACCAGAACCGTTCTGAAGCGGTGAGTTATTGGATTCGTATCGGTGATGCTTACCCAGGCGATGGCATGGCTGCCAGAATGAAGATTCTGCGGGAAGGCCTGCACGGCAAAGTGCTGGACGGCATCCTCGTTCGGGCGTCGACAGTGCTAGATGATGAGTCAAACTCAGGTGCCGCTTATCAAAATCAGGAAGAGTTCTTAAAAGATTTATTAAATAGTTTGTCCCCGCAGCAACAGGCGCTGCTTGTAGCGAAGAGCTAAAGGTATGAATTTTCAACATTCACAATCTCACCTACCCTCATCCTCAGTAGATAGGAATGCATCAATGGCTTTAAAAGGTTTACTAAAAGCCTCTAGCACCACTATTGTGGCCACCGCATTTATTACGGTCATCGGGTTCTTCACGTCTGTTATTACGGCCAGAATACTCGGCCCTGAGGGACGTGGTTTGTTATCCGGCGCTTTATTGATTGCTACATTAGCCGGTAATACTGCCTTGTTCGGCTTAGCTAATACCTTTGTGTACCATAAAGGTGCAGAGCGCACTTTTAATTACAAACTTTTCTTCATATTTTCCTTGATTTTTATCAGCATCGTTTCTGCCAGCTTTTCATATTTCGGCATGCAATTATCCGGTGAACAAAAACTCCATCAAGAGCTTTACTTGGTTGTTCTTATGGCAATCGTTTCGGGTGGCTATGGTTACTTTAATGCGCTCAGCCAGTTAAATCATGAGCTATATTTTTTCAATCTGATGCGTGTAGGCTTAGTGGTGGGTAACTTATTACTATTAGGCATTCTGATGGCATTTTTTAGGCCAATCTCTTTTGTGCAGATATTAATTACGCAAATCATCGTGAGCGGTTTGCTAATGTTGGGGGGCATGATTTGGGCAAAGAAAAACGCTATCTGGGCAAAAAAACAGTCCGAAGTAAATACTAAAGCAGATAGCCAAATTACTTGGGGCGACATGCTGGGTTATGGCGTAAAGCAGCACGGTACAGTCTTGTTAAGTATCCTGCTGGTGAATTTTGATAAATTGGCACTGCTCAATATGGGTACGATTGTGGAATATGGCTATTACGCCTTGGCATTTACTACATCGCGACTGATAGGCGCGGTTCAGGAAGCTACTTCTACCGCTTTGTACGCCAGGTTTGCCGGTAAGGATATCCGCCAGCTTTCCACCAATGTGAATAATGCCTTCCGCCTGACTTTTATCCCTATGCTGGTATTGGCTGCTATCGGCGCTGCACTTTCACCTTGGCTCATCCCATTTGTGTATGGCAAAGCGTTTACGTCTATGACGATACCTTTCGCCATCTTGCTATTTGAATGCGTCATTAGCGGTGCAAGCTGGACATTGGCGCAACGTTTCAACGCAGGCGGCAGGCCTGGCTTAGTGTTCTTCCGACAATTTATTTCGGTGATTCCGGTATTTATAGCCTTGCCATTCTTGCCCCACGAAAACATTCATATCTACCTGAGTGGCTTGATGCTGATAGGCGCGATATTACGTCTTAGCGTCACATTGGGTATTTATCCTTTTGTACTTAAAGAGTCAGTACCGAAAATATTACCTAGTAAGCAGGACGTTAAATCGGCACTTAATTTGCTTACTAAAAAAGGCGAGTAAAGGTTAAAGCCATGATGATTCAATCAGAACATTTGAAAGCCAATATGAATATGGAGTATAAGCTCGACCCCCAGATAGATCATGAGGAAATGATGCTGGATATCATCAAACAGCATGACTTCCTGCTGGAACTGATTGGGGACAAAAGCTTTATTTATGTGGACATTCCCGTGCATGGCAATATTGGTGACCTGCTGATCATGCAAGGTACACTTAAATTCTTTGAAAAGAACAATCTGGCGCCGCGTATTGTCGCACCTATGTTTTCATTCAAACCGGGCTGGATCAAGCCTGATGAAATTGTAATATTCCACGGAGGCGGGAATTTTGGTGACCTCTATACGGGTATGCATGAGTTGAGGGAAAGGGTTATACAAGAAAACCCCCATAATCGCATTATCATCCTTCCGCAGACCATTCACTTTTCCAGTGCAGAAACCATGGTTAAATCGGCCGCTATATTCCAGCAACATAAAGACGTGCACCTCTGCGTACGTGATGAAAAGTCTTATGAGCTTGCTAAGCAGTTTACCAAACATGCCTATTTAGTCCCTGACATGGCGCATCATTTATTCCCGATAAAAAGCGAGCTCCCGCAAGCTAAAACAACATTGCTATTGAGTCGTACGGATCTTGAAAAGACGAATAATACTTTAGATATTCCGTACACCACCGTGACCGACTGGCCTGAAGTTGTGGGTAAGCGCGAGAAAAACTTCAGACTTTTTTATTTGGCAATGCGGCTCTTTTATCGATCAGGGCTCGGGGTGCTAGGCAATCGAATATTTGTAAAACTTTGGGCTGCTTACGCTAGCGCCCTAATCAAAGATGCAATTCATTTGTTTGGTCGCCATGAATATATTGTGACCGACAGGCTACATGGCCATATTTTGTCCAGCCTTATGAGTAAGCCACATACCTTACTTGATAACAGTTACGGCAAGAACTCCGGATATTTTAAAGTGTGGACTGGTCGAAGTGGATTAGGGACATTGAAAGAATCATAGCCAGAAAATTGATTGATTAGGAATTTTAGGTAACAAATTATGGCAACTTTTGACGTATTACTCCCGGTTAAAAACGGTATGGACTATCTGACCGAAGCGCTTGATAGCATCTGCAACCAAACCTATCAAGATTGGCGCTTGCTGGTGCTTGACCATGGCTCTGCCGATGGCAGTTTTGAGATGGCTACGGCTTACTCCATGCAGGACCCACGTATCGTAGTTAAGTCATTTCCCAAAGCAAAAGGGCTTTCCGGTTTACTGAATTGCGGTTTGGATATTTGCGATGCCAAATATGTATTACGCCAGGATGCCGACGATGTCTCCATGCCCAACCGTATGGAGGTGATCGCCAAAGCCTTTGAAGCCGATGAGGATTTGGTGTTGGTCGGGTCATTGGGCGAAGTGATTAATGCCACGGGCGAGCGCATCGGCAGTTTCAATGTGCCTGCCGATGAATTTACCTTGCGTTGCATGGCGCTGTTCCGCACCCCGGTAATGCATCCCACAGTGGCCATGCGTTTGAGTGAAGTACGAAGGCTAGGTGCGCGTTATGGCGAAGATTTTATGCAGATATTGCCACCAGCGCAGCAGATTGAAGTGCCGAATCTGGCGGAAGACTATTTTATGTTCGGACAATTGGCGCTCATCAGTAAATGCGAAAATATCCAGCAGGAGCTTATCCAGTATCGCTGGCATGGCGCCAACATTAGCTCTACGAAATATGTAGAACAAACTAATGTCGCGCTCAAGATATCACGCAATTTTATCCAGATGCTGTCACTTATTCACGGAACGGAGCCTTTTGACCCTGCGCCATTTTGTAACCATGGTGAAAAACTGATCAGGTATCCGCTGCAAAACGACTTTAGCTTGGAATACGAACCGTTAAAAAGTGTATTGACCAAACTTATTTCAGATCCGTCCGTGCGTGAGCGCGAGTTGGATTACCGTTGGGTACTTAGTCACCGTTCATTGCCGGTCATGCTGTATCGTTATCTGAGGTTCGTGCTCAAACATGGCAAATCAGAGTCAGAGTGGCGCAGCGTGCGTGCTTGGATCGTCGATGCGATTAAACAAAGAAAGCCGCTGACCATTAATGCCAGCGGACTTGTGGAGGGTTAAGATGGCTAGAACTCCATCCAAATCCCTGTCCAACCAATCAACAGCCTTGCTATTGAGTATGGGGCTGCTGGTTGCCATCTTTATGGGTATCGTCGTAGCCGTGCTGGTCAGCAGTGTGGGCGATCATATCGGCATTGTATTAGCCCTGCCGGGTGCGATTATCATCGGCTTGCTATTTGTGATAGACCGGCACTTGCTATTCTTTTTGATTATCCTATTTAGATCGGCCATGGACCCCGTGCTTGAGGCTACCAAAATGGGGAGTTTCGGCCTAGGAGCATTGCTGAATGCCCTGGTGATATTGATCGCACTGATTGCGATTATCCAACGGCCTAGTCCCGTCCGGGCGACAGTGAGAAAAACCTGGCTGGCTTTTTTACTCATTTCATTTGCCACGCTGTTTATCGCTCCGGATTTTGTTCAGGCACTTAAAACTTATTTAGCCTTAGTTTCCTATGTGGCCGTGTTTGCGTTAGCCATTACTTTGATTCAAACCGAGGAGGACTTTGGCCGTTGGATGCGGGCGATATTCTACTCATCCATTATTCCCGTTGCTTATGCGTTTGTAGATGCCGCTACCGGCGGTTTTAGGAGTGCTGAAGGTTTCCGTATCAGCAGTACTTTTTCACACCCCAACATCTTTGCTTTTTATCTGGTACTCATGATCTCGCTAAGCTTTTATTTCTTTAAAGCTAAGGCTAGCTATATTCCTTTGTTTATCCGCAAGACACTGCCTATTTATATCATCCTGTTAATGGCATTGTTGATAATGACCAAAACCCGAAGCGCTTGGGCATCATGCTTTGCATTTTTTACCGTGTATGCGCTGATCTATGAACGAAAATATCTCATCCTTGTTGTGATGCTACCAGTCATCGGCTTCTTTATTCCTGAAGTGCGGGATCGGTTTACCGATTTATTGCAAGGTAATCAAGTAATCAATTACAGCAAATTGAATTCTTATGCATGGCGTAAGCTGCTATGGCAGCAAGGCATTAGCTGGATGGAGCCTAGCCATTACTTGTTTGGCTATGGGCTGGAAAGCTTTAAATTCCGCTCGCCGGATTTCTTCACCATGGCCGGTGGCACCAATTTCGCAGCGCACAGTGTGTATGTGCAACTATTCTTTGAAACAGGCGCCCTTGGCGTAGGGGCTTTTATTTGGGCGCATTTCAAGCTCGCCAGAATGCTCATCCCTTTTTACAAAGCCAACAAGTTAATGATTTTTACGGCTATTACCTTTTTGCTGGAGTTCGCATTGAATGCCTATTCAGACAATATGTTGGCCTACCTCTCGTTCAACTGGTATCTATGGTTCGTGCTAGGCGCTATTTTTGCCGCCGGCTATGCTAAACAAAAATTCATCGAAAGCCCGACTTTGCCCGCAAGTTTTGAGGCTGAAAATTTAAAAATTTCACATTTGAGGCATTCAAGTTCGAGAAGTGTAAATTTGAGAGCGAAAATTTGAAAGTAAATCTCACATGACAGGAAATACATATGTCGGCTGATGATGATTGGTCAGCCGATTTAATGAGGTATCCGCTTAAACGGCCGTTCTTGAAAGAGCAGTCAATCTGGGCAGTATGGGTCTATCGATTCGGCCGTAGAAATGACGCAAGACCTGATGGTTTAGTCAAGAAATTAGGCACGGTATGGTATTGGCTACTGTTCCGATTAGTAGAAACCATGACCGGCATCAGTTTGCCGAAATCTGCAGTCATCGGTGGCGGCTTACGTATCTGGCATTTCGGCGGGATTTTTATTAATCCCGGAGTGGTGATAGGTAAAAATTGTACCTTGCGACAAGGTGTAACCATCGGTAACCGTACAGATGGTGGGTCGGTGCCGGTAATAGGTGATGACGTAGAGTTCGGCGCTTATGCGCAAGTGTTAGGCGGCATTAGGCTAGGTGATCGCTGCAAGATTGGTGCAATGGCCCTGGTGATTAAAGACGTGCCGGATGACGCTACTGCGATTGGAGTGCCTGCGCGGGTGATTTCCAGTAAGCCCAAAATTGTTGGCTAAAAATCGCCTAAAAAATTAGAAGAGTCAGCTAGATAAGAATCGTAGCTAATATAAGCAGTATAGATAGTCAGTCATTGAACTAAGCGTTAATTGAAAAGCGTTAATTGAAAGTGGAAAAGTTGTGAAAATTGCATATTTCGTAAATCAGTACCCACAAGTGAGCTTGAGTTTCATCAGGCGAGAGATACTTGCGCTTGAAAGGTTAGGCACTGAGATCTTTCGCGTGTCACTGCGAGGCTGGGATGTACCGTTAGCAGATCAGCAAGACTTAGCTGAGCGCAGCAAAACCCGTTATGTGCTCAAAGACGGTTCTTTGCCCTTAATAGCCGCCTTACTCAAAGTTGCATTGACGCGCCCAGTGAAGTTTTTTCATGCATTGAAATATGCAGTTAAATTCAGCTTCAGGGCAGACAGGCCGTTGCCAATCCACCTAATCTATTTAGCCGAAGCCTGCCGGATGCTGCCATGGATGGCAGGTGAAGGCGTCGAGCATATCCACGCGCATTTCGGCACCAACTCTGCCGAAGTGGTCATGCTACTGCATCTATTAGGAGGGCCAAGCTATAGCTTTACTGTGCATGGACCGGAAGAGTTTGATAAAACCACTTTCCTGTACCTCAAAGAAAAAACTCGTTTTGCTGCCTTTGTAGTGGCAATCAGTTCCTACACACGCAGCCAGCTCTATCGCTGGGCGGATTATCACGATTGGCACAAAGTCTATGTAGTACATTGCGGCCTTGAACCATCTTTTTACAATGTGGCACCACAGCCTATCCCTGAAGTGCCTAGAGTGGTTTGTGTAGGTCGTATTTGCGAACAAAAAGGACAATTGTTGTTGGTGAATGCTGCACATCAGCTGGCAAAAAAAGGCCTCAAGTTTGAGATTGTGTTGGCCGGTGATGGCCCGATGCGTGCCGAAGTAGAAAGCCTGATCGTTAAATATGGCTTACAGTCACATATCAAAATTACCGGCTGGATCAGCAGCGATCAAGTTCGCGAACAGTTGCTGGCATCACGCGCATTGGTGCTGCCAAGCTTTGCAGAAGGCTTGCCGGTGGTCATTATGGAATCCCTAGCTTTAAAGCGTCCAGTCCTAACTACTTATGTTGCCGGCATCCCCGAATTGGTGCGTCACGGTGAAGCGGGTTGGTTGTTCCCAGCGGGTGACGTTGACGCGCTGGCAAGTGTATTGGAAGAATTTTTCGCTACACCACTTACAAAATTACAGCAAATGGGTGAAGCGGGCCACAAGCGTATATTGGAACGCCATTCCATTGATAATGAAGCGACAAAATTGAACCTACTATTTACTAAAGCGATACAGGTCAATGAAGTCGATCTATTACAACCAAGCGCTAGGCAGATAGCATGATATTCGTACAGAGCCTATTCATCATCTTGCTGATTTTACTGGCGATTCCAGCGACCATTTTTATGGTGCAGGTGCTGGTTTCATTGCTGCCATATTTTGACAAGCCACTTCCTAAGACAGCGCGGCCTAGCATCGCAGTATTGATGCCAGCTCATAACGAACAGTTGGGCATAGGTGCTACTTTAGAGTCATTGCGTGCACAGTTGGTTGAGGGTGACCGGATTATCGTTATTGCGGATAACTGTGAGGATAACACCGCAGCAATAGCTAGAAGTTATGGTGCAATTGCTATTGAGCGTACAGACACCGTGAATCGCGGCAAGAGTTACGCCCTAGATTATGGCATGCGTTATTTGGAACAGAACGAGCCACCAGAAACCGTCATCATTGTCGATGCAGATTGCCTGATCCAGCCTGATTCTTTAAATCGTTTGGCAAGTTTGGCCGTACTTAAAAGCAGGCCAGTGCAAGCGTTATACCTCATGTATTCGCCACCCAATTCCAGCTTAAAAACGAAAATCGCAGAATTCGCCTGGGCAGTTAAAAATTGGGCGCGCGCCTTGGGTTACCACCACCTTGGCTTACCCTGCCAATTGATGGGTACTGGCATGGCCTTTCCATGGGCGCTGATTCAAAAAGCCAATATTGCCAGTGGCCATATTGTAGAAGACCTTAAATTAGGTCTGGAACTAGCTGACCAGAGACATCCACCATTATTTTGCCCGGAAGCGGTAGTCAGCAGCGTGTTTCCTATCAATGCTGAAGGTGCAAAATCACAGCGCACGCGCTGGGAACATGGGCATTTAGGCATGATTGCTACAGAAGGTCCGGTTTTGCTTTTGAGGAGTTTGGCCAAGCTCAATATCGGCATGCTGGCGCTAGTATTGGATATGTGCGTACCGCCATTGGCTTTACTCACTTTGTTAGTGCTATCGCTCGCGTTAGCGGGGCTCATATTGGTTAGCGTCACGCATGCCTTATTGCCAGGTTTATTGGCTATGCTA
This sequence comes from Methylotenera sp., assembly GCA_046595335.1. GTDB lineage: Bacteria > Pseudomonadota > Gammaproteobacteria > Burkholderiales > Methylophilaceae > Methylotenera. Next base: position 11,495 of record JBKJOT010000099.1, on the reverse strand, counting down.
CTGCTTCTGGCATTAGGAGTCACCGTACTGCTGGCTTGGGTTAAATTTGGCAGGTCTATCCTTACCCTAGCTAGCTTAGGTTATGCACCTATTTATATGCTGGCTAAGATTCCCCTGTACCTTAAATTTTTAGTGCGCAGGCAAGTAGAATGGGTTCGCTCGAAAAGAGATTGAAGCATGAGCACAGTCTATACAAAATCCATAGAGTTTAATTGGTCAAAAGCAGCCTGGTTGATATCTAGCTTCTTAATAGCTGCTGTTTCATTCACGCAGGCACATGCTAGCGAAAAGAGCAAAGAAAATAAGGCGTTTATCTTCGCGCCAGATAGCTTCTGGTATACGCCTATCCCTGTCGATGCACCTATGCATCCGAATTCCGAGAATTTTGTGCAGGAGTTCCTGCGCCAGAAAAAAGCTTATTACGGCAACGTCAATATCAATATGACAAAGTATGCCAGCCCGGTTTATTACGCAAACAGCAGTACACCAAAAGTTAATGTGAAGGAATGGGATTGCCAACATAAAGGCTATTCCGATAAAGGTTTGTCGGAACAATTGAGCCAAGTGCCAATTCCCTCCAATGCTACACCGGCGGATGGCACGGATAGCGAAATGAGCGTGTATGACCCAACCACCGATACGCTTTGGGAATTCTGGAAAATGCAGAAAGTGGATGGCAACTGGCAGGCTTGCTGGGGCGGGCGCATCAAAAATGCATCCAATAATGACGGGGCTTTCAAAGGCCATTACGGCACTACGGCAACGAGTTTGCCCTTGATTGCTGGACAAATTACAGCAGAAGAATTAGCCAGTGGCGAGATTAATCATGTGATCGGTATCAGCCTGGTGGACATTGAAAAATCATCCATATACTCCTGGCCTGCGCACCGTTCCGATGGCTATAACCCTAAAAATTCGCCTAACCGTATTCCCGAAGGGCTGCGTTTCCGGCTAGACCCCAGCATTAATGTGGATTCACTCAATCTGCATCCTATAGGCAAGATGATCGCTAAAGCAGCGCAGAAATATGGATTTGTCATTTGGGATAAAGCTGGAGCTATTTCCATCCGCGCCCAAAACCCTTATTCGTATTTAGGTACAGATAAGCTCAATCCGCAGCTAAACCCTTATGTCGCACTATTTGGCTTTACCCGTCCTTATGCGGTGCTGAATGGATTTCCATGGAATAAATTACAATTTTTACCTATGGATTACGGGAGACCCTAATGTATAACTTTTTAAAATTTATTGAAGGAGCGCCACTATGCTGAATAACCCTCCTGTGTATGTTGCTGATTTCCCTGTGACAGAAACTACGCATGCCAATTTGGCTGATACCGTAAAAGCCCGAATGGCGGCAGCAAAAAAAACGATATTGTTTTTTGCCAATACCAATTTCATTGTGAATTGCCGACCGCTGCTTAATAAGATGCAGAATGATGATGTGATCATTGTAAATGACGGGATTGGCATGGATATCGCGGCCAAGCTGCTTTATAGACGCAAGTTTATATCTAACCTGAACGGTACCGATTTTACCCCTTATTTTTTCTATGCCAATGCCATTAATCCTTTGCGTGTGTTTTTACTTGGCGGGAAATCGGACGTACTTTCTAAAGCGGCTTATTATTTAGTGCACGATCTTAAACAAATTGTGGTTGGCAGTTGCGATGGTTATGATGATATCAATCGACCAGACTTGGTGCAGATCATCAATGAGGCTAAGCCGGATGTGCTGTTAGTCGCCATGGGTAACCCTAGGCAAGAGCAATGGATATTGGATCATTACGAGCAGTTGGATGTGAAATTTATTTCCGGGGTAGGTGCGTTATTTGATTTCTGGGCAGGGGATAAACCTCGAGCACCGGAGTGGGTGCAGGAGTTAAGAATGGAATGGTTCTACAGGCTATGTATAGAACCAAGGCGGCTTTTCAAGCGCTATACGTTAGATATCATGGTATTTCTGACGCATTGTTTTAGATACCGGAAAAAGCCAATAAAGGCCGTGACCTTATAGTTTGTAGTAGTGGGTAGTTTGTAGCTTTGGGAGATAGCATGAAGATTTTAGTAGTAGGCGGGGCAGGTTATATCGGCTCACACATGGTGAAAATGCTGGTGGATGGCGGTCATACCGTTACCACTTTTGATAACCTGTCGTCAGGTTTTCGCGATGCCATATTGGGTGGCGAGTTCGTACATGGAGATTTGGCAGACTTAAATGCAATAGACCATGTATTCCAAAACTTTCAGCCAGAAGCTGTCATGCACTTTGCTTCCTATATCCAAGTGGGTGAATCAGTACAGCATCCGGATAAGTATTACCTGAACAACTTTACCAATACGCTCAACCTGTTAAATGCCATGGTCAAGCATCAGGTCAAGAATTTCATATTCTCTTCCACAGCCGCAGTATTTGGTGAGCCGGAATATGTGCCTATTGATGAAGCGCATGCTAAAAACCCGCTAAATCCCTATGGCCGATCTAAGCTCATGGTAGAACAGGTATTGGCTGATTACGAACGTGCCTATGGCCTTAAATCGGTATGCCTACGTTATTTTAATGCAGCTGGAGCTGACCCCTCTGGATTGTTGGGTGAACGGCACGAGCCGGAAACCCACTTGATTCCGCTGGTGCTGCAGGCGATTTCCGGCAAGCGACCGCAAATTAATGTGTTTGGGCGTGATTACGACACCCCGGACGGTACATGTATCCGCGATTACATCCATATCGTGGACTTGTGTTCTGCGCAGTTATTAGCGCTGACAGATTTAGCTAAAAATGGCATCAGTATGCGCTTTAACCTGGGTAATGGCGCTGGATTCTCAGTACAGGAAGTGATCACCGTGACTGAAAAAGTCACAGGCAAAAAAGTTAAAGTGGTTGAAGGACCAAGGCGTGAGGGCGATCCTGCTAGATTGGTTGCTGATGCGACTTTAGCAAAAAATACCCTGGCCTGGCAGCCCGTCTATACCGATCTTGAAACCATTATCGCGCATGCCTGGCAGTGGGAGATGAAGACGCAGCAAGGTTTAAACGCAAACAATAGTGTTGAAAATAAAGCGGCCTGATGAGATTGACGAATAAACTAGCCCAATGGTACTTGCTGCTTGCGAGTATTGGAGTCAGCTTTTGTGCCCAAGCTGCAGTGGTGGCTAATCCGCTTTTGCCCCATCCTTACGGCATCACAGCGGACAATATTGCAGTAGTTGTGAATACTTCAGATCCGAAAAGCGTGGAAATTGGAGAATATTATATACAGGCTCGGCATATTCCGCCTGAGCATTTGATTAAAGTAAGTTTCCCGCCGGGCGTAAAAAATATGAAGCCGGACGCATTCAATGCCATGCGCAATGAAGTGATTACGAACCTGACGCCTGATATCCAAGCCATGGTGCTGGTGTGGACAACGCCTTATATGGTTTCGTGTAATTCCATCACAGCCGCCATGACACTGGGTTATGACGCTAAACAATGCGAAAAGACCTGCGCCGTGGGTACGCAAAGCCCCTACTTCGATTCATATAGCACCAAACCATATGATGATTATGGAATACGCTTATCCATGTTGTTGCCTGTGGAGTCGGTAGTAAACGCAAAAGCACTGATCGATAGAGGGGTTTTCAGCGGCTTTAAGCTCAATGAATCTAGCGCATACTTGTTGAGTACTTCGGATAAGAACCGTAATACCCGCGCGCAGTTTTTCCCACGTTCAGGGCGTATCAATACCAAACAACTGAATATTAAAACGCTGCAGGCAGATACCATTTCCGATAAGCAGGATGTGATGTTTTATTTTACTGGCCTAAGTCATGTGCCCTATTTAAATACTTTGACTTTCAGGCCCGGTGCAGTGGGAGACCACTTGACTTCAAGTGGTGGTGACTTGCTCGGTAGCACCCAAATGTCTAGCCTAAGATGGCTGGATGCCGGCGCAACTGCGAGCTATGGATCAGTCTCTGAGCCTTGCAATTACTGGCAGAAATTCCCAAACCCAACGGTCATGATGAAGCATTATTTGGGAGGTGAGACTGTGATTGAAGCTTACTGGAAAAGCATAGCATGGCCCGCGCAGGGTCTGTTGATAGGGGAACCCCTTGCAGCGCCTTACTGTCAATCATGTTGAAAATAATTTAAATAATTTATAAAACAGAATTAAAACGTAATATTAAACCCGAATTTTTAACCTTAAGACAAACGAGAATTATGAAAAAAGTCACTAAAGCAGTTTTCCCCGTTGCCGGTTTAGGTACGCGTTTTTTGCCAGCTACGAAGGCAAACCCAAAAGAAATGTTACCTATTGTTGATAAACCACTCATTCAATATGCGGTAGAAGAAGCTGTGGCCGCAGGTATCACTGACCTGATCTTTATTACAGGCCGAAATAAACGTTCGATTTCAGACCATTTCGATATGGCTTATGAGCTAGAGAATGAACTGGAACGTAACGGCAAGCATGAATTACTCAAGATCGTGCGTAATATAGTGCCAAAAAACGTGAATTGCATTTATATTCGCCAGACTCAGGCCTTAGGTTTAGGTCATGCGGTACGCTTGGCAAGGCCTGTGGTGAATGACGATGCTTTTGCAGTGATTCTTGCGGATGACTTGCTGGACGGGCAGGTACCTATCATGAAGCAGATGGTGGATGCTTATGATTACTATCGCTGCTCACTATTGGGTGTTGAAAACGTACCGGCTGACCAGACCAAAAGTTACGGTATTGTGGCGTCTACACCGCTAAATAACAATATTGAACAAGTTTCCGCGATCGTAGAGAAGCCTGAACCTAAAGATGCCCCTTCTACATTGGGTGTCGTAGGCCGTTATATCCTAACGCCAAGAATTTTCCATCATCTTCACAATATTAAAGAAGGCTCGGGCGGCGAGATTCAACTGACAGATGGTATCTCCGCTCTGTTGACTGAAGAGCAAGTCCTGGCTTATCGCTTTGATGGTGTGCGCTACGATTGCGGTTCAAAATTTGGCTATCTGGAAGCGACTATTCGTTTAGGCTTAAAGCATCCTGAAGTTTCTAAAGACTTGAGAGCTTTGCTGGAATCTATAGTGAACGATAAAAAGAAAAGCACTTAAATCTACTAGTTAGAAAACTTAGCATATAAGAGGCTTGCATCATGTAAGCCTTTTTTTGTGATTTAGGTCAGCATAATTTTTGAATTGCATTTAAATGAATGCGGCTTTCCATATTGCCAATTTTTCCAAGTAACGCAAACTGGCATGTGCGGGGCTGGTTGAAGGTAAGCGCAGATAAATTAAGTCATGGCTTTTAATTTTTGGTAATACGTGAAGACGGTAATAACGCTCTGCAGCAGCACCGTTAAAACAGACCAGATGAATATGCGGATGTTGAGAAAAAAAAGCTGCAAAATCATTGACGATAGCGGCCTCGATAGCTGAATCTAAGCTTCCTTCTCGTTTACATGAATGCAGTACATCCCATACCGCGACGCCAGCAGCCAATAGTTTTTCGGTGCGTTCTATGTAGGGTGCTTGCGGGTCAAAGCCCACAATATCGCCCAATATCTTCCAAAAGCAGTTCTGTTTATGTGCGTAATATTGTTGCGCGGTTAGCGATTGAATACCAGGCATGGTGCCAAGTATCAAAACCCGGGCTTTGCTATTAGCGATGGGTGGAAAACTGGTAATAATATGATTGCTCAATCTTAGTCAGACTTAGAAACAGAGAGTATTGCGACAATTTAATTCACTTAAAGGTTTATTTGAATAGACGGTTATTTAGAAAAATTATTGAAAGTATCAATAGGCAAATATCTCCAACAAAACACCAGCTATTTAATTGTATGTACGGTATCAGACGGACTAAATAAACACACCTTATTAATCTGACCTCTTGTTAAGTTTTTTAAACGAGGAGATAGAGATGAGTATTGTTACAGGTTTATTTAAAGATAAAGATAGCGCAGAACGCGCATACCGTGAAGCCGCACAATCAGGCTATACGTCTGAAGAAATCAATGTGGTGATGTCAGAAGATACACGTGAACGTTATTACGGTAAGCATGCTACCTTGGAAACAGAAGTGGGTAGTAAAGCCGCAGAGGGCGCATCTATTGGTGGCGCAGTTGGCGGTACACTAGGGGCTATTGCTGCAGCTGTAGCCGCTATCGGAACAACATTGTTGATACCGGGTTTAGGTATTTGGGTGGCAGGCCCAGTAGCGGCTGCTGTCGCAGGTGCCGGTGCGGGCGGTGTATCAGGCGGCTTAGTTGGCGCGCTGATCGGTTGGTCCATCCCTGAAGACCGCCTAGTAGCGTATGAAAGTGGTATTAAAGAAGGCGGTATCTTGTTAGGCATTAAACCGCGCAATGAAGAGGATCGTGTACGCTTTGAGAATGAATGGTCTAATCCAGGGGTTTCAACGAACACTTAATTTCTGACTAATTTAAAGCTTTAAAAAAGTCCTCCTTCGGGAGGACTTTTTTTAGCCTGGGTTTAGCTAAGTTTCCACCACTCTAAGTTTCCACCACTTAGGTAACAGCGCTAATACTTCACTTTGGGTGAATCGGTCATCTATTAGATAGATCACTCCCTTATCTTCTGTCGTCCGTATCACGCGGCCAGCGGCTTGCACGACTTTCTGCAGTCCAGGATATAGGTAGGTGTATTCATAACCTAAGCCAAAAATAGTTTCCATGCGTAGCCGCATTTGCTCATTTACTTCGTTAATTTGCGGCAGCCCGAGCGTCGCTATAAACGCGCCAATCAGGCGGTCACCTGGTAAGTCGATGGCTTCCCCGAACGACCCGCCCAGCACTGCGAAAGCGATGCCTTTCGACGTAGGCGTAAAGTTATTGATAAAAGCTTCCCGCTCAGTCTCATTCATGATCCGCGATTGCTCTCTGATGGAGATACTAGGGTACCGTTGCCTGAATAGCGTACTCACCTCACGCAGGTAGTCGAAGCTGCTCAAAAATAAAATATAGTTACCAGGCTTATCCGCATATTGCTTTACCATCAATTCAACGATAGGTAAAAACGACCTGGGTCGATGTTTGAAGCGTGTAGAAATATGCGCTGCTACTTTTACGTCTAACTGTGCCGGTGAGAATGGCGACTCGACATCCAGCAATGGTGTCTTTTCAGGTAATCCCAGCATATCGCTATAAAAAGTAGAAGGACTCAACGTGGCCGAAAATAGCGTTGATGAGTTTGCCGCAGCAAAACGTTTTTTAAGAAAAATGGCGGGCACTACATTCCTGATATTCAATACGAAATTCTGTTGAAATAGCCCAACACCATTTTCGAGTTTAGTCACATCGAATAATGAATGTGGCCCGAACGACTCCGCAAGTGCTGAAAACTGTAAGGCATCGAAATAGAAATTGAGCAGGGCAGCATCATTATCTGTAGGATGCTCTGCCAGGTGGTCAGTAATACGCGTCACCACTTTTTGCAGTAGCAACTCAAAGTCTTCCGGGATATGAGTGTAAACCTCATAAACTTCAGCCTGGTTGCGTTGCAGGCTTTCCCAGCACGCAGCAAGCTTATCCAAGGCGGTTTTCAGAGATTTTGGCGCCCCGGATTTCATTTCCATAAAAGCTACAAAATTAAGCTCGGCGCTATACATCTTGCGGGCACGCTCTACCATATTGTGTGCTTCATCAACCAGTAGGCTGACTTTCCATTCATTGATGACCGTGCCCGCATAAAGCAGTGCATATAAGTCAAAGAAGTAGTTGTAATCGCCGACCACGACATCGCACCAACTCGTTAAGTCCTGGCTCAAGTAATAAGGGCAAATTTGATGTTTATTCGCAACAACCCTTAAACTATTCTTATCCATCATCGAACGATTTACTGCCTCTAGGCGTGCAGCAGGTAAGCGGTCATAAAAACCTTTTGCCAAAGGACAAGATTCACCATGACAGGCTTTGTCTGGGTGTTCGCAAGATTTTTCTTTCGCAACCAGTTCTACGGTACGTAACGCTAATGCAGGGTTCGCTTTTGTAATCACTTTTACAGCATCTAGCCCAAGTTGGCGACCTGAAGTTTTGGCCGTCAGGAAGAAAATTTTATCGAGTTTTTTTTCAGGCATGGCTTTTAACAAGGGAAAAACCGTCCCCAATGTTTTGCCAATACCGGTGGTCGCTTGCACCATTAAACTTCGGCCTAGGCGTGCACCCTTATAAACTGATTCTGCCAATTGACGCTGGCCTTTACGAAATTCAGGATGTGGGAAATTTAAAGTAACCAACGCAGAATCACGCGCCTTACGATGTGCAATCTCCTGATCAGCCCATTGTATAAGCTTGCTGCAAAGCGTATGGAAAAATACTTCCAGACTAGCGGCGCTATAAGTTTCCGCGAGTATGGTCTCGGACTTTGAAGAAACGTTGTAATATACAAGCGCGACGTTGATTTCTTCTAACTCTCGCTCCTGGCACATGAGGTGGCCATACACTTTAGCCTGTGCCCAATGCAATTGTCCATGGTTATCAGGCATGCGTTCCAAGCTGCCTTTGAAGGTCTTGATCTCTTCTAATTGATTGAGGTCCGGATCATAGCCATCGGCGCGACCACGTACAAAAATATCTTGATACTCACCCGTCAATGTCACTTCAGTCTGATAATTGCCATTACGCCGAGAGGTCACGGCAAGGTGCCCCATCATACCTTCCAAGGCAGTGGGTGATGGCGTGAATCGTTGATCCAAATCACCGACTTTTGCTGTCAGGTCGCAAAGTGCACGCACCGAAATGATGTATTTGAATACTTCATTGGGCTTTTCGGACACTGAGAAATTGTTTGCGAGCTTGATAGTTCAACCTTGAATGCTTGCAGCGATGTAAGCGGTTTCTTACAACAAAATAAGCATTCTCTTATTAAAAAATACGCTATTGAAATGTAAATTCCCTATTGTGGATTGGGCTTTAGATAGGTCCAAATATCTTGAAAACTGTAAGGAAAAAAGTATGTTTGGCTCGAAGCACTTATTTGTACCTGAAACACAAAATTCAATCCCTAGCCTGCAATTAATTCACGAAGATTACGATGCCCTAGAAATTTTAAGTGAATCTCAACAAGAGATTTTAGACCTTTTCAAAAGCTTCGAAAATAGTACGTCCTTAAGAGTTCGAAGAAGCCTGATTCCACAAATCTACAATGCGCTAACGGTATATGCGCGTTTAGAACATGAGATATTTTATCCTACTTTGCGTAAGGCACTTCAGCAAAAAGGCTTGATGCCGGAATTGCAATTAAGTTTTGATCCATTATTAGAGCTTATTTCGCAAATTGATTTTAAGAATCAGAACATTGCATTGCACGAGCAAAATATTGTTGATCTGGAAAAATACTATAATTTTTATGTGGAAGCACAGAAAAACGAAATATTCGTTAAAGCCAGCAAGTTGGACATTGATATGACATCTCTTGGAAAAAGAATTGACCGCCGAAAAATGGAATTAAAGCTTTTAAAAAGGATGGAATTGAATTGTCCGTACCCTTGAACTGACTTACTACTGAAAAATAAAAGGCTCACATCGTTGTGAGCCTTTTATTTTTATCGTCTACTAATGACTTTAAAACTAAGTTAATAACACTAGTATATTCAGTATCTATAATCGAATGGCTGGTAATCCAGTTGAAATAACCCCTAATGATGAAAGCACGATCACGATTAGTAAGATAATGAATAGTACACGGACAATTTGCGCAACTGGTGCTGGTAGTGGCAGCATACTAACTAGCCACCAAATAAGCCCAAATACAACAAGATACACGATTAGGTTTATGATTAAATTCATTTTTTTCTCCGGTTTTTTATTAAATTATTAGTTCATTATCAAGTTAATTGCTTGAGATTTATCAGCAAGAATACTAACTATACCTTATAGATTATGCACTGCTAGGTGACATTTTAAATGTGCGGTGCCTCACATATAAGCATATCTGGCTGCTTGTTAAGTGTAACTGCAATTCAAGCAAAGTAGCTGAAATTTCAGGACTTGTCCCTATTCCATCAGGTATTAAGGCTATGGAAAGGTTGAGACTTTTCTGAGATTATGCTTTCAACGTTGCCATATCAATAACAAAACGGTACTTCACATCACCTTTAAGCATGCGCTCATAAGCCGTATTAATATCCTTAATCGCAATTATTTCTATATCTGATGTGATATTGTGCTCAGCACAAAAATCCAGCATTTCTTGCGTTTCTTTAATGCCGCCAATCAATGAGCCTGCAATTTGCCTGCGTTTAAAGATTAAGTTCGCAATATTGGGTGAAGGGTGGGCATGTTCCGGTACACCGTTTAAGCACATAGTGCCATCTCGCTTTAACAGCTCGGTAAATACATCGAGGTTATGTGCAGCTGCAACGGTATTCAAAATGAAATCAAAGCTCTTGATATGCTGCTTCATCTCATCCGGATTCTTTGAGATTACTACTTCATCTGCGCCTAAACGTTTCGCATCGGCTACTTTGTCCGGGGATGTGGTAAACAGTACTACATAAGCACCCATGGCATGGGCTAACTTAACGCCCATATGCCCCAAGCCGCCTAAACCCACAATGCCAACTTTACTGCCTTTACCTATTTTCCAGTGTCTTAATGGCGAGTAAGTTGTAATGCCTGCACATAACAACGGTGCTACTGCTGCCAAATCCAGCTTCTCTGAAATATACAGCACAAAATGCTGATCTACTACGATTTGGTTGGAGTAACCGCCATAAGTCATTTTGCCTGTGTGTTTATCCGGGCTGTTGTAAGTATAAACGCCATGGTCACAATACTGCTCCAAGCCCTCACCACAATCCGCGCAAGCTCGACATGAGTCGACTAAACAGCCCACTCCTGCTAGGTCACCTGTTTTAAACGCTGTGACTTCAGCACCTACGCTAGTCACGCGGCCAACGATCTCGTGGCCCGGCACTACCGGGTAAACCGAGTTTTGCCATTCATTCCTTGCGGTATGCAGGTCTGAATGACATACCCCACAAAACAGAATCTCAATTTGTACATCTTTCGGGCCAACTTCGCGGCGCTCAAAACTAAGCGGGGCCAGCGGTTCTTTTGCAGAATATGCTGCGTAGCTAATAGCTTTACTCAATTGATATCTCCTAGTTAATTATTAATCTCTAATTAGTTGAGTAGTTTGAGTTGAATTGATTCCCTTTGCTGCCACTAATATTAGGTTTTTAGCGACTTATTGGTATAGTTTATTTGAGTCGTTGTTTAACAAAAGAAAAGCGCCCTTCGAAGAGGCGTTTTGTTGTGCTACATAGACAAATTCTTTATTAATTTCTCTATGTCTAAGTCTTGTAATTTTTCAGCAGGGACTGGTGTGCTGATAAAATAACCCTGTGCCTCATCACAATTATTCAACTTAATGAAATTTAATTGCTCAATGGTTTCAACACCTTCGGCAATTATTGCGATTCCTAGAATTTTTGACATTGAAATAATAGTTTTCACTAAAGAAGCATCCTCAGAATTTTGGAGGCAATTTTTAA
>JBKJOT010000018.1:0-25717 GCA_046595335.1 Methylotenera sp. | reverse complement strand
TTATGCTAGGTGCATACTGAAGGATTTTCACAAAAATGTAAACTTTTTTGCGCATATTTTGCACTAAATTAGAGCAAAAATTAAGGTGATTTGAAACAAGAAGGATTAGATGGTTTTTGGTGGGCTATCTAGATTTTTCGGTGAACCTTCAAAAATAGGCGGTGTGTAATCCCAGTTTTTACGCCACGCGCCTAGCACCATATTAGGATATTGCGGCTGACCAAGGCTCCCGTTATAACGACCTAAGGCACGGTATAAATCACCATGCTCGATATCCAGGTAATGCCTTAAAATCGTGCAGCCATAGCGCAAATTAATACGCAAATGGAATAGATTCTGGTCTTTTGCACCAATACTACGCACCCAAAAAGGCATAACCTGCATAAAGCCTCGTGCCCCCACTGAGGAGACTGCGTACTTTTTAAAGCCGCTTTCCACTTGAATCAATCCCAACACCATTTGTGGGTCAAGCCCGGCGCGCGTCGCTTCATAATGCACGGTACGCAGCAGGTCTTCGCGGTAAGTTTCATCAGGGATGCGTTTTTTAAGCCGGCGCGACATTTCATTCATCCATGCCCTGCCTTCCTGAGGGGTAGTGAATACCAACGTAGGCGCCGCTCTGTCGCTGATGCTGCGCTGTAACATCGCCCGAACACTGTTAGAAAGTGCTTCCTCTTTCTGAGCGCCAGCTAGAGATATAGCAGGAATGCTTATTCCAAGCCAGGCAAACAAGCCGACTAAAATAATCTTTTTTAACATGTCAGAGATATTTAATATCAAATATTGACCAGCTATTATCGCGCCACTCGTTGCAAAAATTCAATCAAATTCGCTAAAGGCAGTGACTGGGCTTCAGACGCGGAACGTGCTTTATATTCTACATTGCCTTCATTCAAACCGCGTTCTCCGATAACGACACGGTGTGGAATACCAATTAAATCGGCCTCAGCGAACATAACACCCGGGCGCTCGCCGCGATCATCCAGCAGTACGTCCACGCCAATAGCAGCTAAATCATCATGTAGTTTATTTGCAGTACCTTTTACCAGCTCAGATTTATCATAACCAATCGCACAAATCACCAAGCTGAATGGCGCCATACTGGCCGGGAAAATAATACCGCGTTCATCATTCCCTTGCTCAATGGCAGCGCCGACAATTCGGGAAACGCCGATGCCATAACACCCCATTTCCATGACTTGGGTTTGGCCGTTTTCATCAAGATAGGTCGCGTTCATCGCTTCAGAATATTTGGTGCGTAGCTGGAAAATATGCCCTACCTCAATGCCGCGACAAAGTGACAATACACCTTTGCCATCTGGGCTGATGTCGCCATCCACCACGTTGCGGATATCCGCAACTAAGGCTGGTTCTGCTAAATCGCGGACAAAGTTAACGCCAGCCAAATGGAATTTAGGTTTATTCGCGCCACAGACAAAATCGCTCATGGCTGCAACAGTTTTATCAGCAATTACTTGCACATTGGCACCCACAGCTACTGGGCCAATAAAGCCTGGCGGGCAATTCAGGTTGGCACGTATCTCTTCTTCAGTAGCTAAACGAAACTCTGCAAAACCACTTAGCTTTCCTAGTTTCACTTCGTTCAGATTATGATCGCCACGCAATAAAGCTAGCACAAATTGCGTTTTACCATCTGCGGTCACAATCAGTGCAATCGCTTTTACTGTGCGCTCAATACCAATTCCTAATAATTTAGCCACGTCTTCACAGCTTGTTTGCTTAGGCGTATCCACATCGCGCATTTGTTCTTGCGCTGCTGCACGTGGCTTACTTGGCGCTACGGCCTCTGCTAGCTCCACATTAGCCGCAAAATCTGAAGTATCGCAATAAGCGAGCGCATCTTCACCGGAATCTGCCAACACATGAAATTCATGTGAGCCATCGCCGCCAATTGCACCGGTGTCGGCTTTAACCGCGCGGAACTTCAGGCCTAAGCGATTGAACACATTGCTGTAGGCCTGGTACATGGTTTGGTAAGTATTTTCCAAAGACGCGAAATCAGTGTGGAAAGAGTAAGCATCTTTCATCATGAACTCACGCGCGCGCATCACGCCAAAGCGTGGGCGGATCTCATCGCGGAACTTGGTTTGAATCTGGTAGAAATTCAGCGGTAGCTGTTTATAACTACGGATCTCTTTACGTGCGATGTCAGTAATTACTTCTTCATGGGTCGGGCCAAAACAGAATTCACGTTCATGCCTGTCCTGAATTTTGAGCATCTGCGGACCAAACACTGCCCAGCGACCTGTTTCTTCCCACAATTCTTTTGGTTGCACGGCTGGCATCAACAGTTCCAGCGCACCAGCTTTATTCATCTCATCGCGTACTATTGCTTCCACTTTACGCAGCACGCGCAAACCCAGCGGCATCCAGCTATAAAGACCGGAACCAAGGCGCTTAATCAGGCCCGCACGCACCATTAAAATATGGCTTTGCAGCTCAGCTTCGTTAGGAGCTTCTTTTTGGGTATTGAAGAAAAATTGGGAGGCGCGCATACAGGCTCGTATCAATGCAAAATCAAAGTGCGAATTTTACAGAAAAATTACCTGGATAGGGGTATTACTGCGGAATACTTACTGAGGAATATTTGGTCCAGCCGGTTCTGGCGTATGTGCTGTGCGCGTATGCCTGATGGGGCTATCTTCCGGCACGTAGCCGGATTTCCATTGCTCAAATGGCAAAATGGTAGCAGGCGCGCCGTTGTCATAAAACCAGCTGTCTACCGCAAATCGGCGGCCAGTTGCAACTTCGTGAATGACTGCAGTAGTGTGCGGCCAGCCGGTAAAGAAGAAATTACGGGTCCGCATATCCTCAATCTCATGCAGCTTGATTAGGCCATGCGAGTACATTAAACGCATATAGGTTGTGGTGTTGATGGCTTCGTCATTGCAATCCAGTTGGCCCGGATAACTTGAGTTATCGAAAGTACCGGCGCGGTCTGTAGAAGTACCTGCCTTCACGCCAACAATATCTTCTAATTTTCCTATTGCCAGGGAAAGCTGTTTACGCTCTTGTTCCGCGCTAGCTTTGTCGCTATTGCTAAATATAGCAACTATTTTCTGCCATTCTTCCTGGGTAAGTGCAACCCGCTGGATATCAGCACAACCGCCACCTGAGCAAACATCAAACGCTTCTAAAGTAGGAATTTCATGATAGATGCGGTTAATATCCGACACAGCAGCGCCAGCATTCAATACAAAAAGAAAGCAGCAGCTAAATAATAATCGGCGCATCAGGCAACTCATTCTTGTTTTTACCGTTGGCAGGATAACACTGGATCAATTTCTGACCTATATGTTGGATCCCATACAGGACGCCTTCTTCAAACTGGCCTTGCCTGAATAGCGCTTCCATGGCCTTGCTGACTTGCTCCCAGCCGTCTGTCCCCATATGTGCATGAATACCGCGATCTGCCAAGATTTCAAAATCATGATCAGCCAGCAACAGGTAAATCAGCACCCCGTTATTTTGCTCGGTATCCCATACGCGCAGGTGCGAAAATACTTCAATGGCACGTTGCCGTGCAGATTTCTGCTTGAGCACATCCAGCACGTGCAGATTGGTTTCGATGGCAAAACGAATTTCGCCAGTGTGCCTGGTTTCATTCTCAGCAATAGCCGCTTCTATCCTTCGCATGGAATCTACAGGGAAATGACGCTTGGCATTATTAGGCAAAATAAACAGGTGTTTGGTTAACCGTTTTAGTAGCGAGCATGCCATCAGTAATTTCCCCTGTTACCAATCACCGGAAGCGCCGCCGCCGCCGAATCCACCACCGCCGCCGGAAAATGAGTCATTGCCTCCTCCGAAGCCTCCACCACCGAGGCCGCCTAGACCACCAAGACCGCCCAATCCATTCATGTTGCGGGTACCCATCATCATGGTAAAGAAAAAAGCGAGCAAACCGAGCAACAAGGCTCCGCCAATCGCAAAACCCAATATCCATAAGGCCGTGCCTAATAAGCTGCCATTAACCGCACTGCCCATAAAGTTACCTAGGATACTACGCAGGAATAATCCGGAAATCAGTCCACCGAATAATAGTAGCGGGAAAATGTTATCGAAATTATTGGACTTATGAGTCTTAGCTGCGGGCGCTGGCAAATGCTCGCCATTGGTTAAGCCAATAAGCTTATCAACGGCATTATCAATACCGCCGTAAAAATCGCCCTGCTTGAACTTTGGCGCCATGACTTCGCTGATGATGCGCTTCGCCATAAGATCAGGAATCGCACCTTCCAAGCCATAGCCCACCTCGATACGCATCTTGTGGTCATTTTTTGCAACTACAACTAATATCCCGTCATCCTGCTTTTCGCGACCTAACTTCCAGGCCTCAGCCAAACGGATGGAATACTGGGCAATATCTTCAGGCTGGGTAGTAGGGACAATCAGGACGGCAATCTGACTGCCTTTTTGCTGTTCAAAACTAGCTAACTTAGTTTCGAGTTGAGCTTGCTGTTCAGCAGTAAGCGTTTGGGTAAGGTCGGTAACGCGAGTCTTTAAAGCCGGAATGGCAACAAGTTCAGCCTGTACGCTGTTTGATAAGAATACAAGTAGCGTACAAAGCGCGAACAAAATCCCTTTAAGTTTAGAAATCACTCTAATAGCCTTGTATTAAAGTAACTTACTTTTTATCGCCGAAATCAACCGTTGGTGCAACTGAGATTGATTTTTCATTCTCAACAGTAAATGATGGTTTGGCTTTATAGCCGAACATCATGGCAGTCAGGTTTCCTGGGAATGAACGTACAGCCACGTTGTAATTTTTAATCGTTTCGATATAACGGTTACGCGCTACAGTGATGCGATTTTCAGTACCTTCTAACTGCGCTTGCAAGTCCCTAAAACCTTGATCTGCTTTTAGGTTAGGATAATTTTCTGCCACAACTAACAAACGAGATAATGCTGAAGTCAACTGGCCTTGTGCCGCCTGAAATTTAGCAAAGGCTTCCGGGTCGTTCAACAATTCAGGCGTTACCTGCATGCTACCTACTTTAGAACGTGCCTCAGTCACTTGGGTGAGCACTTCTTTTTCATGGGAAGCATAACCTTTGACCACATTCACAAGGTTAGGCACCAAGTCTGCACGGCGCTGGTATTGGTTAAGTACTTCTGACCAGCTAGCCTTGGCTTCTTCGTCTAATGTCTGAAAATTATTGTAGCCACAGCCGCTTAGATTCAATAATAAAAATAGCGCTGCAACCTTCAAAATCCACGTATTCATATTTAAGTTCTTCATGTTTTTTTCCTAAGTAATCTTAATTATAAGTAATCTTATTAACAGTCTTGTTTTTTACAGTAGCTAATTTTTAAACTCGTATGGTGACTTAATTATCATTGTGACGAATGCTACCCATTACAAGTTCTGCATCGTTCTTTTTGCAAAACATAAATCCTCCCATGCACGGGCTTTATCAGCCAGGTTACTCAATAAATAAACTGGGTGATAGGTCACGATTACCGGCACATCGTTATATTGATGTAATTGACCGCGCATGCTGACGATGGTGCTCTCTGATTGCAATAAAGATTGTGCGGCGAATTTACCGAGCGCGATAATCAATTTAGGCTTAATCAATTCGACTTGCTGTTTTAAAAAAGGATCACATTCCAGCACTTCCTCGTTTTGAGGATCGCGGTTTTCAGGAGGGCGACATTTCAACACGTTGGCAATGAATACGTTTTCACCACGTTTTAATTGTATGGCCGCCAGCATATTATCCAGCAACTGACCAACTTGCCCTACGAACGGCTCTCCTTTTAAATCCTCTTCAGCGCCAGGGGCGTCACCGACGATTAGCCAATCTGCATTAGCATCGCCTACACCAAATACGGTTTGTGTTCTCGTTGCGGCAAGATTACAAGCCTGGCAATCTTTCACGCAATCCTGCAGGGCCTGCCAATCCATTTGTTTGATGGCATTAGTGCGCCCTTCAAGCAATTCAATCTTGACTACTTTTTCAGCGGGCTTGATTGTGGATTTTGAGACTGTTTCTATATGTCCTAATGGCTCTACCATTTCTTCCACCACGGATGGCATTTCTATAGCTGAAGTCGTAGAGATGTCCTCAGTTTTTTCGGATTCCGCTTTTGCTACAGATGCTGGATTTTCGGCAAGATCATTTTGCACAAGACTTGAATGCTGGCCAACTGGCTCACGCAGCTTCCACGCCGGCAATAGCTCCAGTTCGCGCAACATGTCTTCACGGCTCATCGCCATTTTATTAAACTCATAGCGCCAATCTTATTATGACATTTCATAGTGCCAAGCCCATCAACACAGCATCTTCACGGCCAGATGTGGCTGGATAATAATTACGACGGATAGCCATTTCGTTAAAGCCCACATTCTCGTATAAAGCAATTGCAGAAACATTACTTGTGCGTACTTCAAGAAACATATTGAGGGCATGATGGTTGCGGGCGATCTGCTGCATATGATCTAGCAGATAGCGCCCTAGGCCTCGCTTTTGGTAGGCTTTCGCGATACTCAGGTTTAGCAAGTGAGCTTCATCCATCACCATCATTAGCAGTGCATAACCTATCATTTCATTATCCTTTTCCAGCACCCAGGCACTGTACCCAGAATTGAGGGAGTCACTGAAATTACCGCGCGTCCAAGGATGTGAATAGATATGCGGTTCAATCGCCATCACCGCATCCAAGTCATTCACGTTCATTGGGCGAAACTTGTATTGCTTGTTATGCTCAGCGAAGTTTTGCAGCATCGGACTCATAGCCGTAAACCCTGTTCACGCTCAGCGGTTTTAAGCGCTACCCGGTTACGGATATAAGTAGGCATAGCATCATGCGCTGTTTTCGCTGCACCGCTGGCGAATATGGGTTGAGCTAATCGCAGTATTGCACTTGCCGTGGGTAATAAAGCAGGCTGAGTAGTAATCAATTGCTCGCTATAGTTGCTTGATAAAATTTCACCATAGGTTTGCCAGCCACTACCAGCGCCTACCCAGTCAGTACCTTCAATTTCCGGCACCGCGCCAGGTTTATATAAACCCGGTTCTATTATTGTTTGCCATTGGCTTGTAGTAAGTTCGGAACTTTTCTCATAGGCGGCGTGGTAGACCTCCCCCATTCGGGCATCCAAGCAAGCGATGATCTTTGGTGCACCGCTCGCTTCTGCGAGGGCCTGCAAAGTGCAAATGCCTACGACCGGCAAGCTTGCACCGAAACCTAATCCCTGTGCTACACCGGCAGCAATACGTACACCGGTAAACGAGCCAGGGCCTGCGCCAAAGGCAAGACCTTGTAAATCTTTGAGTTGCAATCCAGCAGCTTCAAGAAGTGCCTGGATTTGTGGCAGGATAATTTGTGAGTGCGTCTGCCCTGCCAGAACATCATAGGTAAATACTTCACTGCCATTTTGGACGGCGAGGGAAAGATATTCGGTAGAGGTATCAAATGCGAGTAGTTTCATTCAGACGCTATTTTGCCACGCATTCGCTTAATTTGCCCGCGCTGCGTTTTACTTTCCAGTCTTCGTTTCTGTGACCCGTAACTCGGCCTGGTTGCGTAACGCATCGGTTTTACCTGGTTAGCCGCATTCACAATGTCATGCAGACGCTTGACCGCATCTCTTCTATTCGCTTCTTGCGTGCGGTATTGCTGGGCTTTTAGTACTAAAACGCCTTCGTCTGTGATGCGGTTATCTTTGGTATTGAGCAGTTTTTCTTTGAGCCAATCACTCAATGAAGAAGCTTGAATATCAAAACGCAGGTGTATCGCGCTGGAGACTTTGTTTACATTCTGGCCGCCAGCACCTTGGGCACGAATCGCGGTGAGCTCGTATTCTATTTCGGGAATCAACAGCATAGTACTAATTGACAACAGACTCCTCAAAAAAGGCCTGTACTTCCGCAATGTCACGTGTACGCCTGAACGGCGGCAGGCTTTGCCAGATGCGCTTACCATAGGATTTGGTAATGAGCCGCGGATCGCAGATCATGAGTACGCCCCTGTCTTTCTCATCGCGAATCAATCGCCCTGCACCTTGCTTCAAGGTAATGACTGAGTATGGCAATTGATATTCCATGAAGGCGTTTTTACCTTCGGCATTGAGTTTATCAACCCGCGCAGAAAGTACCGGATCATCAGGCGGCGCGAACGGCAGCTTATCAATAATGACGACACTAAGCGCTTCACCGCGAACGTCCACACCCTCCCAAAAGCTTTGTGACCCGACCAAGACGGCATTGCCCAATTTACGGAAGCGATCCAGCAATTCTGTGCGTGAACTTTCACCTTGCAGTAATAACGGGCTTTCTATGCCATTCTCAACAAACGCATCTTTAAGTAGCGCATGAATCTCTCGCATGGCACGAAGGCTGGTAGAAAGTACGAAGGCCCTGCCGCCGCTGGCTTGCAACACCGGTAACGCAGCAGCCACGACACTGGCGGTATAACTAGGACTATTAGGATCCGGAAGCTCAGGCGGCACATATAACAGCGCCTGCTCTTGGTAATTGAACGGGCTATCCCAGAAACTGGTCGTTGCGGCATGCAAGCCCATTTGCGCGACATAATGACTGAAATCGCTTTTTACGGCCAAGGTCGCAGAAGTAAATATCCACGCCCTTGGTTGCGCATTGAGTTGTTTTCCGAAACCTTCTGCCACGCTGAGCGGCGTTGCGTGCAATTGTACGGATTGTGTAAACACTTCTACCCAACGTACCAAATTATTATTTTCGGCGGATTGCCAGCGGCTAAATAAATCTTGCAAAGCCATGCTGCGCTCCCAGCATTTTTCTAGCATAGGGTCACGCGCTGCCTGTGTTTCCAGCACGGCCGATAATGCTTTTAATTGGGTTTGCATATAATCTAATGCAGCTTCAAAACCTTTAAGCGCCAAGGCTTTTTGCACGGGAAAGCGTGAGCCTTCATAAGCAAAAACCAAGCGGAAATCTTTTGCGGCTTTCTCCAGAGCGGGAATCTCCTTGCCCAATTCAATGCAATCTTTAGCTACCGATAGATAAGCTACGTTGCAATCACGTGCTAGTTCAATTAATTGGCTGGTAGAGACATCTTCACCAAAAAACAAACCTGCAACTTCGGGCAATTGGTGCGCCTCATCGAATATTACGGTATTCGCGCTTGGTAACAATTCGGCAACACCTTCATCGCGCAGCATGACATCAGCAAAAAACAAGTGATGATTCACTACCACAACATCGGCTGCAAGCGCCTGTTTACGGGCTTCCATGACGAAACAATCTTTGTAGTAACTACAATCCGCTCCAAGGCAGTTATCGCGGGTGGAGGTCACGCTAGGCCAGATCGTCGCATTCTCGGGTACTGAGTTCAGTTCACTTTTATCACCAGTCTTGCTATTTTCTGCAAAGGTTTTAATGACTTGCAAGTATTTTGCATCTTCACGTGACGCAAAGCGGCCTTCCAGCCCAGCACGTTCCAGATGGTAATGACATACATAATTCGAACGGCCTTTTAACATGGCCACAGTGACAGGCACCTTTAATGCATCACGGATATTAGGTAAATCGCGGCTGTACAACTGGTCCTGCAAATTTTTTGTGCCGGTTGAAATAATAACCTTACCGCCAGTCAGCAATGCAGGGACAAGATAAGCAAAGGTTTTACCCGTGCCGGTACCGGCCTCTGCCACCAACTGGGTATTATTCTCAATGGCATCCGATATCGCCAGCGCCATTTCAAGCTGTTGGGTACGCTCGCTGTAGCCCGGAATATGATTCGCTAAAATGCCATTTTTTTCAAAAACCTGGCGGATATTATGTTCACTCATGATGAGTGTAATTATCCCATGAATCACCCTGCGGCTTTACTCTAAAGTAACGATAAAAGCACTAATTTTATATGCCGGATTAATGAACAATGTTTTGAATTTATTAGGAATATTTGGCAATTCACAGTTAATTTCTTATAATCGGTCTGTGATTAAATTTTTTCAACCGCAATATCTCCTCTGTATATTTCTCGCCTTGTCCAGTGCATCCTGTGCTGCGGTTGAGCCTGCGCCTAAGCTGAGTGAAGCGCAAATCAATGCGCAACTGGCAGAATATGAAGATCAAAGTGCAGAAAACTGGTCTGATCGCGCACGTGAAGTGCTAATCAATGCCTTGAGTTTGACTGGCATTCGTTATAAATACGGTGGTAACTCACCCGAAACAGGGTTTGATTGCAGTGGATTCGTGCGTTATGTGTTTAAACAAGCGGCCAGCCTGACTTTACCGCGCAGTGCCATTGAAATTAGCCAGCTCGGCATCAAGGTACCAAAAAATGAACTGCAGCCAGGCGACTTAGTATTTTTTAACACTTTAAAATCGACTTTTTCACATGTAGGCATTTATTTGGGTAATAACCGTTTTATCCATTCACCAAGCAGTGGCGGCAAGGTACGAGTAGAAAACATGCAGGATGGTTATTGGGCTAAACATTATAATGGCGCACAACGTATAGACCAGAATACGTCCCAGAAGACAACGTCCAGCAAAGAGCTCACTCAATAAAAAAAGCGGCCTAGGCCCCTTTTTATTCAAACTAAACTATTCAATCTAAACTAATTAATCCACTATGTTTAGCTAATAAGCTTAAGCGTGGAACTTAGCCAAGTCACCCGGTTTGCGTAGCATTTTATCTACTTCACCTAAATGCAGCTCTTCTTGGTAAATCATTTCGCGCGCATACTCTTCCAACATCACAGAATCACCCTCCACCAGTTTAAGCAGGGCTTTGTAGGCATTCAATGCTGCAGTTTCGTGTGCCAGTGATTCACGTAGGATATCGCCAATATCGTGATTATGGGTTTCTAACAGAGGTCCGATTGACAACGACGGATGGCCGCCTAAATGCGTGATGATTTCGCCAGCCTTATCCGCATGAGTTAATGATTCCGCTGCCTGGCCACGCAGCCAAGAAACAATAGGAATACGGTTGTAGCCGAACACCATTAAGGCATAGTGCGTGTAGCGCACCACCCCTGCCAGCTCGAATTCCAGGATGGTATTCAGTGCGTTAACTACCGGGCTATTTGCCCCATGTTCTGCAGCCATTATTATTCTCCTTTATATATACTTAAATCAAGCTTGTGCTTAATGACCGCAGTGTATGCCAATCCAAAAAACTTTGCAGAATTGCAAATAGTTCGCATTGTCACTATCAAGCAGGTTAGTGAATAAGTTTCTAATCTAGCACATTGCTAAGTCGCATCATTTTTAGTGGTTTCGTTTTTAGGACGGTCGCTATGACCTAAGTCACGTTCAGGATCTATCTGGTCGCGTATCAACTGCTTAATTTCCTTAGCCTCAGGAAAGCGGCCTGCATCTTTGCGGGAAAACAATAAGGTCTCATTGAGCCGGACTTCAAAAACCCCGCCAGCACATGGTTTCAAGGCAACACTGGTGAGGTCCTGCTCGAATGTGGTCAACAGTTCCTGTGCCAACCAGGCCGCACGTAATAGCCAACGGCACTGGGTACAGTATGTGATTTCTACGTTAATTAGTATTAAGATTACTGCGCATTTCACCGCTATCATCGTTATTTGGCTCACGCAATTTATTCATCCTTACTGTTATACTTTAGTATCTAGAGCTATTTTTATAGATACCGATTTATCTCTCAAACTAAAATTAAGCCGATATCAATGGCTCATTAATTCCGTACGAGCGGCATAAAAAAACAAAAAGAACAATGTTTGAAACTATTATGGCGTTGCATGTCTTACTCACGTAACGCAATCTATTTAGGAACCATATTACATGCAAGTTAACAAGCGATACACCGGTAAATTTCAAGGTTTTGCCAAACTCGGCTTTATTGGCATGGGTTTGATTCTGGGCCTGATGCTAAGCCTTACCTATTCTGCACTCGCAGACAAAATGGTCAAGCAGCAATTACCCCTTGATGACCTCCGCGCCTTTGCTGAAGTATTCGGCAAAATTAAAAGTGACTATGTAGAACCAGTAGAAGACAAGAAACTCCTTTCCGAAGCTATTAGCGGCATGCTAACTGGCTTAGACCCACATTCCACCTATTTAGACCCAGATTCATTCAAGGATATGCAAGCCTCGACACAAGGCGAGTTTGGTGGTTTAGGTATTGAAGTGGGTATGGAAGACGGCTTGGTCAAAGTCGTATCGCCTATCGAAGATACACCGGCATACAAAGCAGGTATTAAAACCGGTGATCTCATTGTAAAACTTGATGATACGCCAGTAAAAGGCATGAACCTGAACGACGCAGTTAAAAAAATGCGCGGCAAGCCGGATACTCCTATCGTACTTACCATACTGCGTAAAAATGAAGCCAAACCGCTGGTAATTACCTTGGTCCGCGCTGTCATTAAAAACAAAAGCGTTAAGTACAAATTAGCCGAACCTGGCTATGCCTATGCTCGCGTCACACAGTTCCAGGAACACACGGGTGAAGATTTAGCCAAGGCAATCAAACTGATGCATGCCGAGAATAAAGGACCGTTCAAAGGCTTTGTACTTGATTTACGTAATGACCCAGGCGGCTTACTAAATGGGGCTGTTGGCGTTGCTGCAGCATTCCTGCCTAAAGGCGATTTGGTGGTTTATACCGAAGGCCGCGCTCCGGATTCTAAAATGCAATTGACCGCTAGCCCGGAAAATTATGCTCGTGGCGGTGACCTCAATGACTATATTCGCGATTTGCCTGAAGATATGAAAACCGTGCCTATGGTCGTGCTCATCAATGCAGGTTCTGCTTCAGCTTCTGAAATCGTAGCCGGGGCATTGCAAGATCATAAACGTGCCACGTTAATCGGTATCCAAAGCTTCGGTAAAGGCTCAGTCCAAACCATTATGCCAATGAATAATGGCGCGGCAATCAAACTGACCACTGCACGCTACTTCACGCCAAATGGCCGCTCTATCCAGGCGAAAGGCATCGTGCCTGACTATATCGTGGAAGACGGTACTGACCAATCGGGTAATATCCATGAGGCTGATTTAACACGTCATTTATCCAATCCGAAAGATGTTAAAGCAGGTGAAAAAGTAGAGATTACTCCGGCAAAAGAAGTGGCTAAAGAGAAAGCGAACGAGAAGAAATTTGCTGAAACTGCGCCCATAGAACCGGCCAGCAAAGATGATATCCAGTTTGCACAAGCCATGAATTTCTTGAAAGGCAAACCGGTGATTAAGACTGAACCAGCAAAAGTAGAAGCCAGTAAAACCAATTAGTTTTTATTAACTTTATAAAATCCTATATCTACAGATTGATGCACCTTCGAGGTTTATAATGCTGGCATGTCCTTATCAATAGAGTCCTTGATTCTAGAAGCTGACCGCTGCGTTGCTTGTGGCCTATGTTTGCCACATTGCCCGACCTACCGAAAAACCGGTTCGGAAGCCGACTCGCCGCGTGGCCGTATACAACTCATACGAGCAGTAGCCCAGGAAGTATTGCCTAATAATGCGCGATTTAAAGAGCATATTGATTTATGTTTAAGTTGCCGCAGTTGCGAATCCGCCTGCCCGAATAGTGTCAATTACGGCGCTTTGGTGGACACTTCGCGCGCACTGCATATCCAAAAAAAGAGTATATGGTATTCGCTGGTAAAACGGTTTATACGCAATCGCAGCCTGCAATACAGGCTAAGCTGGCTGATCTGGTTTTTACAGAAAGTTAAGCTTGATACCTTACTTAAAGCAATGCTGCCGGCTGCAAAACGATTACCTAACATTGACCAGCCTAATGTATGGAAAAGCTTATACCCAACCAAATTGACCAAACGTGGTGAGGTCAGTTTATTTTTAGGTTGTGCCACTAATACTTTTGATAACCAGACTTTAAAAGCGAGTATTTACGTAATGAATGCATTGGGCTTAAACGTCCATGTGCCAGCGCAACAGACTTGTTGTGGCAGTATTGCCCGGCAAATGGGTGATGCGGATGAAGCCACTAAACTTGTAGTCCAAAACCAATCTACCTTTAACTCTGAAATACCTATCCTCAGCGTCGCAAGTGGCTGTGGCGCAGGTTTAAACGATTATATGCCGCAGCATAAAGTACAGGACATCAGCGCATTTTTGATGACATGTGATTGGTCTAATGTCCAAATTAATGCACTACAACAAACCATCTACGTGCAAGATCCCTGCACTTTGCGCAACGTACAGAAAAGTCATCAACGTATTTATGAGCTGCTGAAGAAAATCCCTCAAGCGGATGTTCAGCCCTTGCCCGGTAATGGCCAGTGCTGTGGCGGTGCCGGTGCATATATGCTGTCGCAAAGCGAAATGGCTAACACTTTACGCGAGGATAAATTAACGGCGATCAAGCATCATGAAGTTGCCATACTTGCAACGTCAAACATCGGTTGCAGTTTGCATATTGCGGATGGTTTACGTGCGCTAAATTTGGATGTTGCAATATTGCATCCCATACAGATTATTGCCGGGCAAATGGGTTGGAAAGAATAATAAAAACTGGTAAAAATAAAATATGCCATGAGCTTATAAATATTGGTTTGCAGGAATCATTTAAGCGTAAACTATCATTATGAATCTGCCAAAATTAGATACATTTATTACCGAATTTGATAAAGGCTTGCGCACTTTGTTCGCGCAACCGCGTAGCCAGCGCTCGCATCCTGATGTTGATGTCGCTGAAAGCGAAATGACCGATGCTGAAAGAAAACATGCGAGTGCATTGATGCGAGTAAATCACACCGGTGAGGTTTGCGCACAAGCCTTGTACAGTGGTCAGGCGCTCACCGCCCATTCCCCACAGACCACAGCCGCTTTACATCAGGCTGCTTTAGAAGAAACCGAACATCTGGCATGGTGCGAGAGTCGCATCAAACAATTAGGAGGTCGTACTAGCCTGCTAAACCCATTTTTTTACGCAGGTTCATTTAGCATGGGTGTCATTGCCGGAGCATTAGGTGACAAATGGAACTTAGGCTTTTTAGCCGAAACTGAAAAACAGGTTGGAGCACATCTGGTAAGCCACCTAGATAAAATACCAGAATCAGATATAAAGACCCGTAAAATTATTGAACAAATGCAGCAGGATGAAGCCAAACATGCCAATGTAGCAATCCAGCAAGGCGCTGTCGAACTGCCCGCGCCAGCTAAGTTTGTAATGAGTAAAATATCGAAGTTGATGACAGCTTCTGCATATTATTTGTAAATGAAATATAGGATATTATTAGGTTATGCAAAAATTTAGCGATGTATTACAAACACTAGATGATGCGTCGCATGTGCAACGGATTGAGCTTTTCAATAGCAATGGCACACCAGCTGGCGTGCTCGAGAATAAGCCTGGCTCCCAGGGGTCAGTAAAGGTGTATTACCATTTGTTCCGCATGTATGGGGAAATCTCGCTAGATGCCGCTGTGGAAGGGCTGAGCTTGTACGCAGAGCATACTGAAGATGCGGAGAACTGCCCGGGCAAACACCCAAATGTGGACAGGCTTTTGAATATTCTTGAAGATGAACAACCGCTTACGGTGAAAGTAACCGAGACCGAACCCCTTAAAGATGAGACTTAATTACCTGCGAATTTGATGAGTAGGCAACTTATCTTTAGCCCACTAATAGATTTCAACTAATAGATTTCAACTAATAGATTTATACTGAAGCTTTTTCCAGCTTGGAAATTGGCGGATGGTAAATCAGCTCAAGTAGATGTCCTACTGAATCTAAGCAATAGAAACCACGCGCACCATCCCTGTGAGTTTTAGGCGCTTCAGTTATGCGCACACCATTCTTTACAAAATAGTCGTACCAGATATCCACATCTTCAATGGCTCTCAACACAAAGCCAATATGGTCCAAACGCTGTTGCGGCGCAGGGTCATAATCCACACGGTGTAATGCAAATACGTCGCCATGATTGCTTAAGTAAACATTATCAGCATCCGGCTGCCATTCGATGTGCATGCCCATGATATCAACATAGAACTTCACACAGGCTTCTAGCTCTTTGACGAACAAGGCCACGTGACGTATGCCTAACATGCCGCTAGGTTTAGCTGCCTGTGTTGGGTTTTGCATTATGCAGCACCTGCGTCTGGGCTTCTAATCTCGAAGTCGTGTGTGATTTCACATACTTTGCCCAGCATAATGGAAGCAGAACAATACTTCTCGGCAGAAAGCTTGATGGCACGTTCCACCTGTATTACATTTAAGCCGCTACCAGTGACCACGAAATGGACGTGAATCTTGGTGAATACTTTTGGTATCTCGTCCGCACGGTCGGCATGGACTTCGGCCACGCAATCCATCACTGGCTGACGCGCTTTCTTCAATATGGTGATAACGTCGAACGAAGTACAAGCACCCATGCCGATTAACAGCATTTCCATGGGACGCATGCCGATATTACGCCCACCGCTCTCAGGTGCGCCGTCCAGCACGACAGCGTGTCCAGTTTCTGACTCACCGACGAAACTGACACCGTCAATCCATTTGATTTTTACTTGCAATTAAAATCTCCAAAAAATGTAAATTTCTAAATCAGACCAGGCGCGAACAAAAAATAAGGCCGCAGCATATATGCGATATGTAAGGCATTATTTTTTGTGAGCAACGCCGTATGATGACGAAAGTTACGTTTTTATTTTACGTCTAGTAGTTCTACGTCAAATATTAGATTAGCATTCGGCGGAATCGCGCCACCAGCACCACGTGCGCCATAACCCATTTCTGAAGGGATAATCAGTGTGCGTTTGCCGCCCACTTTCATGCCTTGCACGCCATCATCCCAACCTTGAATTACTTGGCCACCACCCAAAAAGAAGTTGAATGGTTGCTTGCGGTCCAGGCTGCTATCGAATTTTTTGCCTCTCCCGCCTTCAACTGCTGCGTCATATAACCAGCCGGTGTAGTGCACGGTTACATTGAAGCCAGCTTCCGCCTCGCGACCTGTGCCAACTTGCGTATCAATCTTCTGTAATTCCGTAATTGCGGTATTGTTGTTTTGTGTCATGGCCGGTTTTTCCTGTGTTGATGATGTTGATTGTGCATTGCAACCTACAGTTGCAAAACAACTAAATAAAAGTGTAATCGTTAAGATTTTGCTAGATTTCATTTTCTATATAATCCATATGGTGGGTGCTGGAGTAATTACAAGCTAAATACAAAAAGCTAATTGTAAGACCCAATATGATACTAGAAATCATATTGAATTCACTCATGAATTACTACAATGAGTTACCGGGAGTATACCCATTCTAACAGGGCATCTTGCGCGGGTTTGGTGTTTGCAGCCTTAGCGTCATTCGCCATGAACACCACTACGTAACGTTCGCCTTGCTGACCTAGGACATAACCGGCTAGGGTATATACGTTATTGATGGTGCCTGTCTTCAAGTGTGCCCGACCTTGCAGCACACTACTTATCAAACGTTTTTGCATGGTGCCATCTAAGGCAGCGATAGGCAGTGAACTGATAAGCTCCGGCATGACTGGGCTGTAATAGGCATGCGTTAATAATTGGCCTAAATGCTGTGCACTGATACGCTCGATGCGCGATAAGCCGGAACCATTTTCTATCACCAGTTCGTCAAATTTTAGACCTTGGGCATTCAGCCATTGTTTGATAGCTAAAGCACCATTTTTCTCGGTTGCCGGAACTGCAACCTTTTCTGCAGCTATTGTTAATAAGAGCTGACGCGCAATGAGGTTATTGCTCCATTTGTTCATATCAGGCAATATTTGTGCGAGCGTTTTGGAATCTTGCTGTAATAGTTTGGTGGCATTCGGCGGTATGGCTTGCATACGGATCTTGCCGTTAAAGTCGCCTCCCAGAGCTTTCCAGGTTTTATGAAATAAATAATAGTCAAAATTACTTTCATCAATCGCTAGCAATTCCAGGTATTTTTCATTACAGTTTTGTGGGTATATACCGCTGAATGTAACCGTTGCCAAGCCATCCTGTTGTTTAACATCGTAATTAATGGCATTGCGCCAGCTAGTACAATCTGCTTTGCCAAGCTTGAGTAGATTGTTCACTGTGACTTCCCGCAAGTCGGGTTCCATCATGATCGTGACATGATTCGCATCTGCATCGAAACGGAAGCTACTGGTTTTCTGGTTGAGTAGAAAAGCACTAGGCGTGGCATTGTAAGCGCGTGCGAATTCGCCGTCGAAACTACCAGCAGCCGAGGCTTGGCTGGCAAAGTAGCTATTATCGATAATCAGGTCACCTTTGATTTCCTGCACACCTGATTGATGCAAGCGATTCAAAAGCCGAGAAAAATCATCCGTAGAAAAGCTAGGATCACCATAGCCCTTGATATAAAGATTGCCAATTAGGACACCATTCTGCAATGAGCCATCCGTATAGACCTCGGTCTTCCAGCGATAAGCTGGACCGAGTAAAGACAGGCTGGCATAACTGGTCAGCAATTTCATGGTACTGGCCAAATTAAGTGCAGTGGTAGATTGATGTTCCAGCAAAGCTGGATTGATTAGTGCAGGCTGCTCTGCTAACGCTTGTACATATATAGAAACATTTGCAGGCGGTAAGCCGATTTTCTTGAGTTCATTTAATACCTGACTTGGCAATTGCTGGCCTAGCAATTGTGCATGGGCGAATTGGCTTAGTAAGGACTGACTAAGGAATAAGAGAAATAATGGAACAAGTTTTTTCATACCTTATTTATAGCACTACTTGCCCTTAACTGCGTTGTTTTAACTGTAGTTTTTCTGCATTTTTTATAAAATGGCTTTCAGTGTTTTTTCGGTCGCATTTACCATAAAGTCTATTTCTTCATCAGTAATAGTATAAGGCGGCATGAAATACACCGTATTGCCGATAGGCCGTAATAGCAAGTTTTGCTGCAATGCTTGCACATAACATTTTTTGGAAAAGTCGTTTACAGATGCAGCCACATCAAAAGCCAATATCATCCCTTGCTGGCGCAGGTGTTGAATTGGCAAGTTAGTAAGCGCTTGCATTTTTCTGAGCATATAAGCGGATTTTTGTTTATTTTTTTCTAGAACATCGTCAGTTTCAAAGATAGATAAGGTTGCCAAAGCTGCACTACAAGCTAGCGGATTGCCCGTATAACTATGGCTATGTAAGAAAGCTTTTGCCGTACTGTCATCATAGAAAGCCTGGTAAATTTCATCGGTAGTCAGTACTGCTGACAATGGTAAATAGCCGCCGGTGATGCCTTTGGAAAGACAGATAAAATCTGGCAAGACTCCAGCATAATCACACGCAAACATGGTACCGGCACGACCGAAACCTACGGCGATTTCATCAGCAATCAAATGCACATTGTACTGATTACAAATCTCACAGGCACGACGCAAATAGACAGGGTGATACATCGCCATACCGGCTGCACATTGCACTAGCGGCTCGATGATAAATGCGGCCAGATGCTCATGATGCGTGATGACATACTCTTCCAACATATCTGCACAACGGGAGGCATAGTCCTCAGCACTTTCCCCCGCCTCCGCCAGCCGAAAATCCGGGCTAGGCATCTGTTCAGATTGGATGAGTAGTGGCGCATAGTTATCTTTGAAAATCGCCACATCGGTCACTCCTAACGCACCTAGTGTTTCACCATGGTAACTATTTTGCAGGCTGATGAATTTGGTTTTTGCCGTCTGGCCTTTATTACGCCAATAATGAAAGCTCATTTTTAAAGCGATTTCGATAGCACTCGCACCATCACTGGCGTAAAAGGCATGGCCTAAGCCTGTAAGGCTGGATAGTTTTTCTGACAACTCGACCACCGGCTCATGGGTAAAGCCGGCCAGCATCACATGTTCCAGCTTATCAAGCTGCTGTTTGATGGCGTTTTTAATTCGTGGATTGTTATGTCCAAAAAGATTCACCCACCATGAGCTAACGGCATCCAGGTAACGCGTGTCATCATCATCCCAGAGCCAGACGCCTTCACCCCGCTTGATGGCGACCAGCGGGAATGATTTATGCTGCTTCATCTGCGTACAAGGATGCCAGACTGATTTTAAGCTACGCTCTAAAAGACTAAAGTTAGACATAGATACATTTATATTTATTCAGGCTTGATCAAGCCTTGAATCAGCCCTTACTCTCCGAGTGAAATGCCGAAACCAAATATATTTTGCGAGTGATTGTAATCAAGCAAAGTCTCGCCATAGCCGGATGAAAGCATAACGTGTAGTTTAATGTAAGGATTATTGAATACGCGTTGCTGTAAATCCAACTGCGCAAAGCCTTTATTATCGCTACGCAAGTTGTTGCGCAACAGCATGGATACCGCCGTTTTATGTGATTCGGTCTCCCAGCGCAGCGTCATATCACCATAGCCCATATATTTTACAATATCCGGATTATCGTCATTTTTATTACCCTCTGGAATGCGCCACCACGGTCTTAACGATAAAGATAAGCGGTCAGTAAGTTCCCAGCCACCTTCAACATAAACACGGTTCCAACTACGCGACAGCGGATTACTTTGACCGTTTGATTGGTGAGTGACACCCAAATTAAGCATACGCGGGATATAGGTCTTCTTTACACCATCCTTTTCGTTATCCACGCCTAAAGATAAAATGATTTCTGGCTGGTAATCGTTTTCACGTAAAGGTCTAGAATGAGCGCTATTAAAAATCTGCCAATATGATTGCTGTGTATAAGCACCCCATAAGCGTGAACTGGTCACGAAGGGCAAATCCCGAATGAGCGGAATATTGTGCATCAATTCAGATTTAAGACTGAGCTGGAACTTCAAGTCCTGCCTACTCAAGTCGCGATCTGCTGTATTGCTGCGCGTTGGCGTGGTAGGTGTGTCATTGACATTGTCAGTGCTGGTAATCATTAAGTAATTGGGCTGATAAGTTTCAATATCGGTAATATCCCAATCACCTTCTGAGGTGAGCCGCCATTTCCTTTCCAGATAGCTCAGGTTGGCATTAGTCTTTTTAACTGCCACTACAGGTTTAGCACCTGTGTTATCCATCTCCAACTCGCCCTTGAGTACATCATCTTTCCCAGATGACTTGAGATCGATACCATTACCGATGGCTTTTTTCTCAGTTTCTATGGCTACCGTACTGATACTATCAAAACAGGCTAAGCGTTTTTTTGCCTCGAACTCGCTAGGATAAGTGTTTTTACACTTCACCATTGCCTGCTCAATCGTTAATACCTCAGCGGCTTGTAGCGTAAATGAAAAAAATAATAAACCTAGTAAACTTACGCCATACATTACATGCTGCTTACCACGATACATATTCTTCCTTCTTTTATAGGCTTACGGGGCCGGATTCATCATCGTCAGATGCAGTTTCTCTATTTCCTGCATCACCTCCGGCGATAGCCTAGTTTGGAATGCTTCTATATTTTCACTGAGCTGTATCATGCTGGTCGCGCCGACAATCGTGCTGGTGATAAACCACCTGTGATAGACAAAAGCCAAGGCCATTTGTGTCGGCGTCATGCCCAATTCTCGGGCTAGTTTACTGTATGCAGCGCTGGCTGGGGAAACATTCGGTTTTTTATAACGTTGTGCATAACCTAAAAACATGGTCACTCGGCCTTTCGCATCCGAATTGTCAATATATTTACCAGTCAAATGGCCAAATGCCAACGGCGAGTAAGCCAACAGGCCAACATTTTCACGGTAGAGGATTTCTGTCATACCGAATTCCATGCCGCGATTAATCAGGTTATAGCAATTTTGTACACTGGCCACTTGCGGCAAATCATATTCCCGGGCAATACGTAGAAACTCCATCAAGCCCCAAGGCTGTTCGTTTGACAGCCCTACAGCTCGGACCTTGCCTTCTTGGATCAACTCAGCCAGTGTTTCTAACTGGTTGTGAATGCTCACCCATTGCTTATGCTGCCCTTGGTGATGCGCTCTGCTTTCAAATTCATTAGCTGGGTCAAACTGGTATTGGCCGAACATAGGCACATTGCGTTCCGGCCAATGCAATTGATACACATCAATGTAGTCCGTTTGCAGACGTTTTAGTGAACCTTCAATGGCCTCGCGGATATTAGCGCGGTCTAGCGACGGCGGTCCGCCGCGTATCCATTCCATACCCCGCCGTGGCCCGGCCACTTTGCCGCCCAAAATAATTTTGTCTCGCGGCTGGTTCTTTAACCAATTACCGACAATGGTTTCTGTTTTAGTGTAGGTTTCCGCTTTAGGGGGTACTGGGTACATCTCAGCGGTATCAATGAAATTAATGCCATGGGCAATAGCATAATCCAGCTGTTCGTGGGCTTCGGCTTCCGTATTCTGGTCACCAAATGTCATGGTACCCAGGCAAATAGCTGAAACCTTTAAATCGGTATTACCTAATGGACGATATTGCATGATTTTTTATTGATATTTAATGACGGATAAGGCTAATGAAGTAACTGCTGGCTAAAATTGGACCCTACTAAGTTTTTATCGGCAGTCATTGTAAGATCCCAACCGGCTTCACGGGTAGCCAATTGCATCATATTGGTCATGGCGTGAACAAGCTCGTTACTAAGCGCAATTTTAACAGCCTGACCGTTTTTACATTGCAACTCCAGGTGGGGCAATTGGTTCTCGGCCGAAATGATGATGCATTGTATGGCCAGCATTGGCTCATCTGTCAGAGTTTGGCGGTCCGTCGTGTACTCCGATTTGAAATCCATGTGTTGTATGGCTTTTTGTTCTGCAACTTCGCGCGCAAAACTTTCCATCACTTCAGTTTTGCTATCAGGTGTGTTGGCGGTTGGGCCTAAAGCCATTGTGGCAGAAGGAAGTAAAGTCACTTGGGCGCCTTGTAGCAAACCCCACATGGTTTTACAGATTCGTCTTGATATCCAGACCGCGATCTCAGTTTTGTCAATCAGTCCGAGTTTAAGTAATAGCCTATCTTCCTGGTCATTAAAACCCAGGTTAATTTGTTCAATGCCCGATTGGCTTTGATTTTGTGTCATTTGCATGTGTGTATTTAGAAACCCTTATAGCATAAGGTTTTTATTGATTTTATTCCAGCAAGTAATGGCAAAATGAATAGCCCGAATAGACTAGAGCCGAAATGACTAGTCGACTTTATGCTACTAAAAGACTTCTATATGCTGAATAAATTCACCTAAAAAAATATCTGACCCTAATTTATATTCATTAGCTTGAAAAAAATCTAATCGACCCAATAACTAGCACTCAAGGGGTTTGAGTGCTAAAATCGCATTTTTCCCTGCTGGTTAGATTTTTTAACCAGAGGCATCTTTATTTTTGTTTCCTTAAGTATTTGTAATTAAAACAATTTAATTAAAACAATCTTAGGGATTTTTTAATTTTTTGGAGAACCATATGAAAATTCGTCCTTTACACGACCGCGTCATTGTTAAACGCTCAGAAGAAGAACGTACAACCGCTTCTGGCATTGTGATTCCAGACAGCGCTACTGAAAAACCTGCCCAAGGTATCGTACAAGCCGTTGGTAACGGCAAAAAAGATGATAACGGCAAATCCATTGCATTAGACGTTAAAGTTGGCGACAAAGTGTTGTTCGGCAAATACGCTGGCCAAACCGTTAAAGTTGACGGCGAAGAGCTATTGGTGATGCGTGAAGAAGACATCATGGCGATTGTTGAGTAATTCAATAGCGAGAAAAGTTAAGTAATTCAATCTACTTAAAAAGAATATATCAGGAGAATTAACATGGCTGCAAAAGACGTAAGATTCGGCGACGAAGTTCGCCAAAAAATGACCAACGGCGTAAATATTCTGGCTAACGCAGTTAAAGTTACATTAGGTCCTAAAGGCCGTAACGTAGTTTTAGAGCGCTCTTTCGGCGCGCCAACCATCACTAAAGATGGTGTTTCAGTGGCTAAAGAAATCGAATTAAAAGACAAATTCGAAAACATGGGCGCACAAATGGTAAAAGAAGTCGCCTCAAAAACTTCTGACATCGCTGGTGACGGCACGACAACTGCAACGGTTTTAGCTCAAGCGATTATCCGCGAAGGCATGAAATCTGTAGCTGCCGGCATGAACCCTATGGATTTAAAACGTGGTATCGATAAAGCGGTTGCTGCTGCAATTGCTAATCTAAAAGAACAATCAAAACCATGTACAACCAGCAAAGAAATCGCTCAAGTGGGTTCAATCTCAGCTAACTCTGATAACTCAATCGGCCAACTCATTGCAGATGCGATGGATAAAGTAGGTAAAGAAGGCGTGATCACGGTTGAAGATGGTTCAGGCTTAGAAAGCGAATTAGATGTAGTTGAAGGTATGCAATTTGACCGTGGCTACTTATCACCCTATTTCATCAACAATCAAGAACGTCAAATTGCATTGTTAGATAATCCATTCGTGTTATTGCACGATAAAAAAATCTCAAACATCCGTGATTTATTACCAACGTTAGAGCAGGTGGCTAAATCAGGTCGTCCGTTATTGATCATCGCAGAAGATATCGACGGCGAAGCATTGGCTACATTAGTAGTGAACAACATCCGTGGTATCTTGAAAACTACTGCTGTTAAAGCACCTGGTTTCGGTGACCGTCGTAAAGCCATGTTGGAAGATATCGCTATCTTAACTGGCGGTACTGTGATTGCTGAAGAAGTTGGCTTGAAACTTGAAAACGTAACACTTGAAGATTTAGGTCAAGCGAAACGTATTGAAGTAGGTAAAGAAAACACCATCATCATCGATGGTAATGGTGTTGAAGCGAATATCAAATCACGCATTGCACAAATCAAAACTCAAATTGAAGAAGCCTCAAGCGACTATGATCGTGAAAAATTGCAAGAACGCGTAGCTAAATTAGCTGGCGGTGTTGCTGTGATCAAGGTTGGCGCTACAACAGAAATCGAAATGAAAGAGAAAAAAGCCCGCGTTGAAGATGCACTACACGCAACTCGTGCAGCGGTTGAAGAAGGTATTGTTGCTGGCGGCGGCGTTGCATTGATTCGTGCACGTGATGCAATCGCTCAAGTTAAAGGCGATAACCTGGATCAAGAAGCCGGTATCAAAATCGTGCTTCGCGCTGTTGAAGAGCCATTACGCCAAATCGTACAAAACGCTGGTGTAGAACCATCAGTAGTTGTAAACAACGTTGCAGCTGGTAAAGGTAACTACGGTTACAACGCTGCAAACGAAACTTACGGCGATATGGTAGAGATGGGCGTGCTTGACCCAACTAAAGTAACCCGTTCAGCATTGCAAAATGCAGCATCAGTAGCTGGCTTAATGCTAACAACTGATTGTATGGTAGCTGAATTGCCTAAAGACGACGGCCCATCTATGGGTGGTGGTGATATGGGCGGTATGGGTGGCATGGGCGGTATGATGTAATTTCATTCTTCACTGCTTCTGTGATGCGTTGTTGGTATGGCCATTTGCGCCTCGTCGTACTAAATGTACTGCCTGCGTTGCAAATACCTCACCGCCTAGCATCCCCTTTGCATTGAAGCTGAAATGCACTAACCAGCAGTTCAAAAAAACCCTCGCTTCGGCGAGGTTTTTTTATTACTATCGTTTTGGTGTAGCGTGCCCTCTATACGAATGGCTAATTTGGTTAGCAGCAATAGCTAACCCACGGTTATCTTCATCAACCTCGAAAGGAAATACAATGCGTAACTCCGGTAAGGCGCCAACCATGGCAGTTTGGGTAATTTCCCTCGTTTTATTCATCATTGCACTTGTAGCTCACTTTGGCATTGCTAGAATTCCTGACCCATTCGCGACCTGGTCCTGGATTATCGGCTTGGGTCTGTTGCTGGT
>JBKJOT010000036.1:0-3761 GCA_046595335.1 Methylotenera sp. | reverse complement strand
CTTAGCTGAATTTGAGATTATGAATCAAGTAATAAAGATGATGAATATTAACAATTTATAAAGGAGTTAATATTCATCATCTTTATTACTTGATTCATAATCTCAAATTCAGCTAAGCATTAAATGCCGCTTACATGACTTAATTGTCACTAATATCCAATCTAACTAGACTTATCTGCGTTCCAGCCGCCTCCCAGTGCCTTAAATGATGAAATGGCCGCTCTAGTCGCTTCTGACTTAGCTTGTACCCTAGCGTCTTGCGTACGTAATAGTCGTTCATCCGCATCCAGCACTTCGATGAGACTTAAAGCACCACTCTTATACGCGGCAAATGCGGATCCTCTTGCTTTCTCATAGGCAGCCTCACCTCGAGCCAGATTCGTTTCTTGCGCCTCGCGCTTAACCAGTGTGGAGAATGCATTTTCCACATCAGCTGTTGCCCTTAAGACGGAAAGACGATAGCTAGCAATCGCTTCATTATTTTTACCTTTAGCAGCGGCAACAGCAGCATCGACTCTGCCAAAATCAAACAATCGCCAACGCAAGCCTATTACGCCCATCGCTTTTTCGGCCGCGCTGCTAAATAGATTGCTTGATTCAGTGGTCGCTGAACCAATAAGACCAAATAAAGAAAGTTTCGGATAATATTCCGCCATTTCCATACCAATTCTTGCATTGGCTGCAATAAGCTTATTTTCTGCAACAACAATGTCTGGGCGCCTTCTCAAAAGTTCGGCGGGACCATCAGCTGAGGTAATGGCTGGTGCATTGGGGATTGCAACTTCTTGTGCCAACTCGGCAGAGTGTGTTCCTGGAGACGATCCAAGTAGCACATCTAATGCATTCATAGATATTTCGAGTCCGTTTTCTAAAACTGGTATAGCAGCAGAGACCTCAGAGAATGCGCCTTGCGCCTGATTTAATTGCAGTTCTGGAACAAGACCTCTCGAAAATTGGAGCTTTACTAAGTTAACGAGTTTTTGTTGTGTTTCGATTCTCTTTTTAGTCAAATTTATGCGATTTTGAAATGTCCTAACCAATACATAGGTATCTGCTGTTTCAGCTGCGACAGCCAGCTGAACCGCAGATCTAAAAGCATCAGCAGCTAAATATTCAGCCTTCGTAGCCTCTTTATTTTTTCGCAAACCGCCAAAGATGTCTAAGTCCCAGCTTACTGAGCCGCTAACATCATAGAGCTCACCATTGCGATCATAATTAGGTGTGGTATTTAATAGTCTACCCAAAGGCTCTTCTAAAGATTGACGATTTATCGCGGCCTGGCCATTCGCTTGCCCTGATGGTAAAAGTGCCGCTTTAGCCCCTTGTACCAGCGACCTTGCTTGGCTGACTCTAGCCGTTGCTTGTTCCAAATCTAGATTACTGGTTAATGCTGTTTCTACATAGCGTTTCAGTAGTGGATCATTGAAGCCAATCCACCAAGTAGATAAATCTGGTTGGTGTTCAGTCGTAAGCCGACGCTGCACTTCATTAGCATTGTGATACGTTGAAGGTAATTGCATAGCCGGTTTTTGATAATTCGGGCCCAGCATACAGCCGTTGAGCAAAGCTAATGCTATGGTACCAACGTAAATAATGTTGACTTTTAAAGGCATGACGTATCTCATAGATGGATAAAATGAGTTACAATTATATTAAACTGTTACTATATGTCAACACTTTTAATATATTGTAACCAGTGTTTAGAAATTTATTGTGAAGGAAAAAGTAATGCAAAAAAGGAAAAATCTTGATCAGACGACTACTGCCGGACAGCGTGGTCCCGCAGAACATGAGCGTAGAGAACAAATCATCAAGTCTGCAGATGAGCATTTTCGTACATATGGATATACTAAGACGAGCGTCTCCGATTTAGGCAAGGCAATCGGTGTTTCTAATGCTTATATTTATCGATTTTTTGAATCAAAACAGGCCATAGGTGAGGCTGTCTGCACAATGACTCTTGGTAAAGTTGTTGATGCCATTGTGCAGATTTCTAACGCAGATGAAAGCGCTTCTAATCGCATTAGAACTCTGTATAAGGTTATTTTAGAACAAGGGCTTGATCTATTTTTTAATGAAATAAAATTGCATGATATAGCGATATCAGCATGTGAGGAAAGATGGAATGCAGTTGTTGTTTATAAGCAGGCAAAACTCGACGTCATCCATAAAATCATTGCTGATGGCAGGAGCTCGGGTGAATTTGAGAGAAAAACGCCCATTGATGAAGTATGTATAGCTATTTTAGAAACACTGCAACCGTTTGCTCATCCTATTCTATTGCAACAAAATGAACCTGAGCTTTTAAAAGTGCACGCTGTTGCAGTTGCAAACTTGGTGCTTAGAAGTCTTGCCCCATAGAATTTAAAATAATCAAATATTTTTTAAGTTACAAGTTGACATATATGTAACTTGTAACCATAATGACTCTAAATTATCCAAGGAGTCATGATGAATATTTACTTAAGAGGTATTAGTTTTACCTTGCTCTTAGCTGTTTCGGCCTGCTCAAAGTCACCTGCGCATGATGTAAGAACAGACCCCCAACCCGTTATTGTGGCAAAAGTGACTACTGCAGATGCAGGCAAAAATGTCTTTACGGGCATTGTGACCGCGAGAGTACAAAGCGATTTAGGATTTCGTGTCGGCGGCAAGGTGACTGGACGGCTTGTAGATGTTGGTCAAACGGTCAAAAAAGGTCAACCACTTCTAAAATTAGACCCAACAGATCTTAATTTATCTAGCTCTGGCCAAAAGGCCTCAGTCGCCGCCGCCAAAGCTGTTCAAATACAAGCGGACGCTGATTTAGCCCGCTTGGAGGGGTTGGTAGAGCAAGGCGCGATTTCTGCGCAGACCTACGACTCAGCAAAAGCGGCCGCTGCTACTGCAAGAGCCAAGTTGGCTGAAGCTGAAGCTGGGTCTAGTGTCACGTCCAATGCAGAGCGATATGCAACGCTTTTCGCTGATGTGGATGGCGTCGTTGTTGCGTCACTGGCTGAACCAGGTCAGGTGGTGCAAGCAGGCCAAGTGGTGATCAAGCTTGCTAAAAATGGTCCCAGAGAAGCGGCCATTAACCTCCCTGAAACGATACGCCCAGCGATTGGCTCTGTCGGTCAACCCATGTTATACGGTGATAGTGGTAAATCAAGCCCAGCAAAGTTGCGTGAGTTAGCAGATTCTGCTGATGCAACGACGCGAACATTCTCTGCAAGATACATCTTACAAGGCTCGGCAGCCGAAGCTCCTTTGGGATCCACCATTACCATCAGCCTTGCACATAAAGTAAGTGCCTCGCTTGTGGTACCTCTCGGTGCATTGTACGACGCAGGCCAAGGCACTGGCGTATGGGTGTTCAATCGCCAAGCCTCTAACGTGCATTTCCAGAAAGTGAAAATAGCAAATATTACTGATGATCAAGCTGTGATTGCTAGTGGTTTAAAGCTTGGTGATGTCGTTATAGCCTTAGGCGCACATCTGTTGCATGAAAATGAAGTGGTTCGCGTCATTGATAACAAGCTTGATAACAAGTTGGGGGCGCTATGAGTGGCTTCAACCTATCAGCATTAGCCGTTCGTGAACGGGCCGTCACTTTATTCCTGATTATCGCGCTTAGTGTAGCGGGTTTATACGCCTTTTTTAAATTAGGACGTGCGGAAGACCCATCGTTCACCGTAAAAGTGATGACTATTTCTGCTGTTTGGCCAGGGGCTACAGCGCAAGAAATGCAAGACCTTGTTGCTGAGCCGCTTGAAAAACGCATG
>JBKJOT010000107.1:0-20050 GCA_046595335.1 Methylotenera sp. | reverse complement strand
CGCCCACCCAAAATAGTGACGAGCTTTTCGAGCCATCCCCAAACTTGATTACCTACGACTTCGACCTTGCCCTCGATCAAGTCCACTACCGGATGCGTCATCTTGTCAGTGCTTTCTTACAATGAAATCAGATTATAGCTTCTTAAGAATAAATGCATGCATCCATAGAATCTAACACGTAGCATAACTCAATTATTGAAAATAAATAAAGGGAAAATCATGCTCTATTATGCAATTGTGTTTTTCATTATCGCAGTGATTGCAGGCTTCTTAGGATTTAGGGGCGTGGAATCTGGTGCAACTAAAATTTCGAAAATATTCTTTTTCATATTTTTAATTTTGGCCATTATTGTAGTCGTCACAACATTGTTAGGAATCAATCTAGCACTGTAAGTGAGGTGGCGAGAATTGAGACAAGACGCAGCCTTACAAGTTTAAATATAAGCATTTATTTAAACTATATTTAGTTTTCTTAGCAGAAAAAATTAGAATTTACTCATTTAATAGCGGTCCAATTATTACCAAGGAGAGATCATGCTTCATTACACCGTTGTATTTTTAGTTATTGCTATCATCGCAGCAGTTTTCGGATTTAGTGGTATCGCTTCGGGAGCAGCTGGAATTGCTAAAATTTTATTTGTGGTGTTTTTAATCATCACGATAATTTCTTTCTTCCTTGGTCGCCGAGGCTAGTTACCTTACCTATATTAATCATCTATAAGGAATTTATCATGTACGATACTACCAAAACACCAGAGGATCTTAAAAAAACAGAAGTGAAAGAAAACGTTTCACAATTTGTTGATAACGCAAAACAGAATGCAGCAGAAGTAGCAGGAGATGCTAAAGCCGCTGCGACTCAATTGGGAAACAAAGTGAGTGAGAAAGGTTTAGAAACTAAAGCCGAGGCGGTGAATCTAATTGCCAGCTTGAAATCACTGCTCTCACAGTATACTGACCTAGGTCGAGCTAATGAAATTAAGAACCAAATCGTAGATAAAGCGACCGAAATCGGTGGCGTGGTACAAAGTGAAGTGTCTAATGCTTATCAAGTAAGTAGAGATCGTACAGTACAAACGGTACAAGATAAGCCTATTACCTCACTGGCCGTAGCCCTTGGCGCTGGCATCTTGCTGGGTTATATTTTAGGCTCTAAACAGTCATCTAATTCTTAATCAATAGAGTGACTGCTATAAAAATGAATAAGAAGAGGAACTGTCATGTGGAAAGCTGCTCTTAAATTAGCTGTTTTTATGTTTTTGCGTTCGAAAATTAATCACGTCAAAGATGATATAGGCAATAATTTAGGTGCAGTTAAGGAACAGATAGCACTACTAGCTGAAAGCCGCGCCTTAATATTTAAACAAAATTTCAATCGGGAATTACATCGCTTAGGTAATAGCCTGTTAGGATTTATGTTTATGTTATTGGCCGCGGCTTGTTCTGGATTAACTGCGCTGATGTGGCTATTTGCCATTGCTTGGGGCAGCCCGAACAGGAATGTAATTTTAACCGCAACCATAGTGGTGCCGTTATTGATTGGCATTGGGATTTATTTATATATCCGCCAATCATGGAAGAAGGAACCTTTATTTGATACAACCATGACACAAATCCATAGTGATTGGCTACTATTTAGAAATGGACT
This sequence comes from Methylotenera sp., assembly GCA_046595335.1. Classification (GTDB taxonomy): domain Bacteria; phylum Pseudomonadota; class Gammaproteobacteria; order Burkholderiales; family Methylophilaceae; genus Methylotenera. The sequence goes on along the minus strand of JBKJOT010000107.1, from coordinate 18,402 downwards.
TGAAAGTGTTGCAGAAGAATTTGAGGACCCAAATCGATAATCCGACGATAAAAATTGGCCATCCCTGTAACATATTGCTATATCCAATATATAGTACGCATTTATTGAAAGACTATTTGGCCTACAAATGAAAAAAATCCTATTAGTAGACGATCATAATATCGTAAGACAAGGATTAAGAAACCTTATTGCATTAGAGTCAGACCTGGAAGTAGCTGGTGAAGCTGCCTCAGGTGTAGAAGCATTAAAATTAGTACGGAATAATGTCTATGATGTTGTAGTACTAGATATTTCTATGCCTGACAAAAACGGTGTTGATACCTTGCATGACCTTAAACATACAGCGCCTGACTTGCCTGTATTGATACTAAGCGGCTATGCAGAAGAACAATATGCCTTGAACTTAATCCGCAGTGGTTGCAAAGGCTATTTATCTAAAGATGCAGATTCGGATGAAATCATTAAAGCAATTCGCACCATTGCTAATGGCAAACGCTATATATCTGCTGAATTAGCTGAGTTGATGAGCAATGAGTTAAGTCATCCATCCGAAAAGTTATTGCACGAGACCTTATCAGACCGTGAGTTTCAGGTATTTTTTAAATTGGCTGGGGGTTTAAGCCCTACTGAAATTGCCAATGAATTAAATATCAGTATAAAAACAGTCAGCACTTATAGAACAAGAATTTTAGAAAAAATGAGTCTTAAAACAAATGCAGATTTAACTTATTATGCTATTAAAAATGAGTTGGTTTCGTAAATCTGACAGCCGTAAAAGTAAATGTAAATAACATGTAATCCTTTGTAAGAGAAATCCCACTATTATTAATAATTTAAATTGATACAATTGGATAATATTAATTACAGCTCACAAATAATGTCAGCATCTCAACATCATCGTTCTATAGGGTGTACCCCAATGAAAGTGCTATTGGTTGAAGATTCTGTATTAATCCGTAATGCTCTTATGGAAATATTAATAAGCTCGCCTGATCTTACTATTGATGGTATTGCTGCGACTCAAAACAATGCAATAGCCTTACTGGATGAGAAACCATTCGATATGTTATTGGTGGATATTGAATTGGCTCAGGGCAATGGTTTTGAAGTCATCAGGCACACACAAAAAGATGGTTATCCATTCACGCCGCCAGTATTTGTGATGTTAACCAATCATGCGCACCCCCAATATCGCACATTAGCCAAAAATTTAGGTGTAAAACATTTCTTCGATAAATCAATGGATTTTGACCTCGCCATTGAAACCATTGAAACGGAAGCAGCCAGATTCTCTCATCACGTAGATTGATTTCCAATCAACAAGATTAATGAAATTAGAAACCTGGGAACTCCTTAGTTACATCGTTACGGTCTTCGGTTTACCTTTAGCAATTTCCGCTTTTATCTGGGAACAGCGCAAAGAGCGCGATAATGAAGAAGAGGAAGTTTATCAACTCTTATCTGAGGCCTATACTGATTTTCTAAAATTGGTTATGGCGAACCCCGATCTCAAGTTGCGTTCACAAAATGAAATTACTGATTTGACTGAAGAGCAGCTCGAACGAATCCATGTTATGTTCGAAATCCTTATTTCTTTGTTTGAACGCGCTTACCTGCTGGTTTATGAAGAAAAAATGTCCGGTAAACAAGCACGCCGTTGGGCTTCTTGGGATGACTACATGCGCGAATGGTGCGAACGCGATGACTTCAAGAAAATGTTACCTCGCCTACTACACGGCGAAGACCCGGATTTCTCAAATTACATTCGTAAAATTGCTGCTTAAGCGTGCAGTTGAATATAGATTATTTAGGAGCATTAAATGTCAAATGTCGGATTTCATGAAGATAGTGCAGATTTAACCGATGCAACGAAAGATATGCATCGCGCGATAGTTTCATTGATGGAAGAATTAGAAGCGATTGATTGGTATAACCAGCGTATTGATGCTACAAAAAATGAAGAGTTGAAAGCCTTACTCATCCATAACCGTGATGAAGAAAAGGAACACGCAGCCATGGTATTTGAATGGGTTCGCCGCCAAGACCCCACTTTCTCTGACCATATCAAAGAGTATCTTTTTACTGATAAAAAGTTAGCCAAGCATTCGAATACAGACTAAAATTTGGTCATGAATCAATCTTCTGTTTTGCGCTGGAAATTCGCTGGCCGGCTATTTGTATTTAGCTGGTTTTTTATTGGCGGCATTTGTCACTTTGCTATTCCAGAACCTTTTCTACGCATCATGCCGCCTTACATCCCCTATCACTTGGCTTGCGTCTATATCAGCGGGGCATTTGAGTTATTAGGGGCGGTTGGTATATGGATTCCGTCTGTGCGTAGTTTTGCCGGCTATGGCTTAATGCTACTCACAGCAATTGTCACGCTCGCCAATGTGGAAATGTATCTGCATCCCAATTTATTTCCCACCCTTCCGCATTGGTGGCTGGTCATTCGGTTTCCATTACAAGGCTTATTGATATGGCTAATCTGGTGGTGCACACGACCTGATTCAGCCGCGAGTGAGAGTAATAGCCGATTGATTATTGAGTAATTGGACTCATTTTATAACCTGCGTCTTTTAACCGGTAAATCAGTCCGCCCTTGCCTGCGAGATGCGAAGCCCCTACCGCTACAAACACATTTTTGCTTTTGGATTCTTCCATAATACGCTTTGCCATCACGGCATTACGTTCATCTATCAACTTAGTGCGCATCTTGTTCCATAACGCAGGTGATAACATACCACCGGTAATCTTCTCATCTAGCGCCGCTACCTTTTCGCTATCACCAGCCAAATAAGCCTGCATCAGCCGCTCGAAATCTTTTTCCTTGGTTGCCGGACTACGTTTCAATACTGCGCGCAGCATCGTGAGCTGTTCATCCAAGCTAAAACTATCCATCACGCCGAAATGTTCTTGGGTATCTTCAATGCCAATGACTTCTTTACCTAAATCTTCTGACTTAGTCATCAGTAAATTGTCTTGCGCAAATGGCGTCAACGGTTTGGGCGAATCAAAAACTACCGCTAATAGCCATGGCTTCATGTGTAGTGCTGCATCGCGGTGCATGACATGGAACTCAGCCAGATCATAAACTTTGTCCAGTTCTTTTTCAGTCAACATATCTTTTAAGCTACCTTGCGGCATCATGAATACGCCCGGGTCATTAGGCGCTAAAGTTTCCATCATAAAAGCATCTGCAGCTTTCAAAGCATTGTCGATAGCAGGTGAAAAATTAGTCACGCGGTTGTCATCGGTATGCATAGTGCCGAATAGATAGATTGTCTTACCTGACGGCGCATCTGCCTTCCAGAATAAACCAGACTCGGCTAGAGCGTTAGTGCTTAACGCAGTTAAGAAACAGAAGATAGCTAGATTTTTAAAAACATTGCGAAATTTTAATGACATAACTGACCCTAAAAGTTAGTAAACAACCGTCGATAACCCTAAGAAATTAAAAGTTTGGGATGTAGCGCTAGGCGCACGGAACGCAAGAACCGAGATATACATTAAGTAAATGAGGTTATGAGTGCCGCGCAACACCCGACACTTACAAAATTAATTTCTTATTCTACGAGTATTTGCGTTTGCCTTCTGACACACGTCTCGGCCTAATAGTTCTTTCCAATTTTTCACCTCGCACAGTAGTGATGGGCTTTGCTGATAAAGGCTGCCAGGCTGGAATCAGGTGATGCTTTCCATTACCGATCAAATCTGCACGTCCCATTTTCTTAAGCGCTTCACGCAGCATAGGCCAGTTATTAGGGTCGTGATAACGGATAAAGGCTTTGTGTAGCTTACGTACATTACCCGCTTTGGGGATAGGCACTTCATCGGAGTCTGCTGTCACTTTACGCAATGGATTTTTACCGCTGTGATACATAGCAGTGGCCATGGCCATTGGCGTAGGTGTGAAAGTCTGTACCTGGTCTAGCTTAAAGTCATATTTCTTAAGCCAGAGAGCAAGGTTCAGCATGTCATCATCCGTAGTTCCAGGATGTGCGGCAATGAAGTATGGTATCAGGTATTGTTTCTTGCCCGCTTCGGCACTGAATTTCTCGAACATGACCTTGGACTCATCGTAAGCGCCCGGGCCCGGTTTCATCATTTTGCTCAGCACATTTTCTTCACTGTGCTCAGGGGCGATTTTTAGGTACCCGCCTACGTGATGCTGCACCAGTTCTTTTACATATTCTGGAGACTTTACCGCCAGGTCATAACGCAAGCCTGAGCCAATCAATATTTTCTTAACGCCTTTGATCGCACGCGCTTTTCGATACAACTGGATCAAGGCGCTATGGTCAGTATTAAGGTTCTCACATATCCCGGGATAAACGCACGAAAGTTTACGGCAAGACTGCTCGATTTTCTCACTCTTACAGGCGATACGGTACATATTGGCTGTCGGCCCACCTAGGTCTGAAATCACGCCGGTAAAGCCTTCTACCTTGTCGCGGATTTCTTCTACTTCTTTCAAAATAGACTCTTCTGAACGACTTTGAATGATGCGACCTTCATGTTCGGTGATGCTACAGAATGTGCAACCGCCGAAGCAGCCGCGCATGATATTGACGCTGAAGCGGATCATCTCCCAAGCGGGGATTTTTGCGTTTTTGTAGATTGGGTGTGGCTTACGGGCATATGGCATGTCGTACACGTAATCCATCTCTTTGGTGGTCAGTGGAATCGGTGGAGGATTTAGCCATACTTCCCTGTCACCATGCTTCTGAACCAACGCTCGCGCGTTGCCTGGATTGGCTTCTAAATGCAACACACGTGAAGCATGGGCATAAAGCACCGGGTCTTGCGACACGGCTTCGTAATCAGGCAAGCGCACGACTTGTCTTGTTCTATCTGCCTTCGGTTTTCGTACAATCTCGATTGCTTTTGTACCTACCGGTAAATCTGACTTAGGCTTGCTGTCATCCGTTGCGCAACTTGCATCGGCTTTGCCCATTTTCATTTCGTATGGGTCTATGGGTTTGTCAATGTTGCCAGGACGGTCTAGCTTAGTACTTTCAATCTCATCCCAACCTTCTGGAATGCGCTTGCGCAAGAATGCTGTACCGCGAATATCCTGTATCTCGCTGACCTTTTCACCTTTAGCGAGGCGGTGTGTTAATTCCACCAGCGCACGCTCTGCGTTGCCATATAGCAATATATCTGCCTTGGAATCGACCAAAATACTGCGACGCACTTTGTCGCTCCAGTAATCATAATGTGCTATACGGCGTAAGCTAGCTTCAATGCTGCCAACGACTAACGGCACATCAGGAAACGCTTCACGGCAACGCTGTGAGTACACCAGCACTGCTCTATCAGGTCGTTTATTCGCCGCAGCATCTGGGGTATAAGCATCGTCGGAACGGATTTTACGGTCAGCAGTATAGCGGTTCACCATGCTATCCATATTGCCGGCGGTCACACCAAAATAAAGGTTAGGTTTACCTAACGCCTTGAAGGCACTGGCATTCTGCCAATCAGGCTGGGCAATGATGCCGACGCGGAATCCTTGGCTTTCTAGCAAGCGGCCGACCAATGCCATACCGAAGCTAGGGTGGTCGATGTACGCATCTCCAGTAACTAGAATAATATCGCAGCTATCCCAGCCTAGAGTATCCATCTCGGTACGCGTCATCGGCAGGATTGGCGCAGGCCCGAACCGTTTCGCCCAGTAAGGTCGATAGGTATGGAGCGGCTTAGCCAGCATTGTTGAGTATTGTTCCAAGGTAACCTGTTTTTAACTTGCGTGTTTAACTTGCCTATAGCTTGTGTGAATTAGCTTAATGACCGGCGAAAATGGTATACCGGTAAAGACCGCGCATTTTACGCGCTAATGGTATGATTAAAAAGCTTTATTTTGTAAAAAATCGTTACAATAGATCGATACCGAACTGCCTGATAAATAAAGCAAAAATCACAAAAATTAGCGTAGTGAAAAGTACGCAAGTAAGAAGCGTTAATACAAAACCAAATTTCGGCAATAAATACGGAAAGAGTAGGAACATCGGTAAGGTCGGCAACACGTACCAAAACGTGTAATAGGCATGATTAGCGATTTTGCTAGCTGGCTGCTGTTCTACATAAAGCCAGATAAGGGTTAGCACAGTAACCAATGGCAAAGCCGCTACTAAGCCACCTAGTTTATCGCTGCGTTTTGCAAATTCGGAAATCAGCACCACCAAACCGGCAGTAATTAGATATTTAACAATCAGATATTGCATTTTCCTGCCTTTTACTCAATATTGTAAGTATTGAATTAATTGAAGAGTCTATATGAGTATAAACAAATATACAGTATCAGGAATGACTTGCGGAGGTTGTGTTGCCAGAGTTAAAGCGACTTTGGCGGGTTTGGCCGATAGCGTTGAGGTGACTTTAAATCCACCTGTAGCAACCCTAACTGACAGTCATGCAAATATAGATGCGCTAAACAAAGCGCTTGCTGGCGTTGGGCATTACGAGTTAGGTATCATCGAAGAAACTGTAGTAAGCCCAAGAGCTATCGATGAACCAGCAAAAAGCTGGCTGGCAACCTATTACCCGTTATTACTGATTTTTGGCTATATCACCTTGGTAACGTTGGCAGTGCAGTTCGCGCCGAGTATCGGTCATTCCAACTCTAGGCAATGGATGATGCATTTCATGGCCGGCTTTTTTTTAGTCTTTTCATTTTTCAAATTGCTGGATGTGCGTAGTTTTGCGGATAGTTATGCCATGTATGATTTGCTCGCCATACGTTTTAAACCGTATGGCTACCTCTACCCATTCATTGAGTTAGGATTGGGTTTCGCGTATCTATTAGCTTGGCAATCAACATTTACTAATTGGCTAACATTCATTGTGATGGCTTTTTCAAGTCTAGGAGTGATTCGCAGCGTACTTAATAAACAGAAAATACGCTGTGCCTGCTTGGGCGCAGTATTTAACTTGCCTATGAGTACTGTCACCATCATCGAAGACTTGCTGATGGCAGGTATGGCTTTATGGATGTTAATTTTGTAAGCGAGACCCATAATTAGGCACAAGGCTAAAATTATAAATATTTAATCAAGCTAAATTTTAGTTAGTCGCTAAAAAACCTTCATCATGCAAGTTAGCAAGTACCTGCGGCAAATCCTTTAGTACCGGGTTTAATGTCACTAAATCTTTTACCGACTTATTACCATCAACGACAATCAGGTAAGGGCGCAACTTTAATGCCAACCCTGTGGTACGTGAAACAATTTCACTAATGCCTTTTGGACTTTTTTTATAAATTAATTCCATTTTATTATCCCCTTTTGTAAAAAATTAAATTAACAAATCATTTATACCATTGGAATATGACAATAAAATTACCTAGCTATAGACTTAAATTTAGTGCAAAAATACTCAAGACATCTATCTAAACAACCAGTTTGGTGCTTAAGTTCATTATTACCGTCTTTGTTTAAGACATAAGCCAGAATCCTGCCAATTAATATTAACAGCTAATTAGATAACAAAGCATGTCAAAAAATTACTATCAGTTACCTACCGGTCGAGTGGCTGTCATTGAGGCTGAATGCTCTTTTCCACCTCTTGAAGATGCACTGATTGAGCCTAATGGTTTGATTGGAATTGGCGGTGACCTATCTGTTATGCGATTAGTCGATGCATACCGACAAGGAATCTTTCCCTGGTTCAGCGATAATGATCCTATCCTCTGGTGGAGTCCTGATCCGCGAATGGTATTATTTCTAGATGAACTCAAGATATCGCACTCTTTGGCAAAAACCATAAAAAACAATGTATTCGAGGTGCGCTTTAATACCGCTTTTCGTGAAGTTATTACTGCCTGCAGCAACAAATCGCGTCCCAGTCAATTAGGTACCTGGATTACCCCCGAAATCATAGATGCGTATTGTGCAATGTTTGATGCAGGCCATGCCATTTCAGCTGAAACATGGCAGAATAATAAATTAGTTGGCGGCTGCTATGGCATCAAGCTTGGCAAAATGTTTTTCGGAGAAAGTATGTTTCATGATGTCACCGATGCCTCTAAAGTAGCATTCGCAAGCTTGATGCAAACCCTCAAAACAGAAGACGTAAAAATGGTAGATTGCCAAATGAAAACAGCGCATCTGGCCAGCTTTGGTGCCCGGGAGATTTCTCGTAAGGCATTCGCCAAAAAGCTTGCAGAGTTGGTAAACTATTAATATGGATTCAGGACTTTATTGATGAGTTTACCAAGCGATAAACCTCTGCAGAAACTGCAATTTTATGTAACCACAGGCTACAACTGCGGTTACCTGCCCAATAAACTCGCACAAAGCCTGATTGCTTCACCCCAACACCTGATTGATGCTGATATCTACAATGGGTTAATCCAGCAAGGCTTTAGGCGTAGCGGTAAATTTGCTTACAGACCACATTGTGAGAACTGCCGGGAATGCATCGCCGTGCGGGTAATCTTAAAAGATTTTGCACCCAATCGCAGCCAGAAGCGCGCTTATAAGCAGCATCAGAATTTAACAACATTGGTGATCCCTGTGGCATTTCATGAAGAGCACTATGCGCTTTATGCTGCATATCAAAATACACGGCATAAGGATGATCACCCTGCTGACAAAACAGGTGTGGAGCAAGATGCTGTTGAGCAGTATCGTAATTTCCTATGTCAAACCAACGTAGACAGCGTGCTTGTAGAATTCAGGGAAGACAATCAACTTAGAATGGTGAGTGTCATCGACATTGTGCGAGATGGCATTTCGGCTGTATATACTTTTTACGACACAACAAACGCCAAAGCCAGTTATGGCACTTACAATGTACTGTGGCAAATTGAATGGGCAAAGTCTCTTAATGTGCCATATCTTTATCTAGGTTATTGGATAAAAGATAGCCAGAAAATGGCTTATAAACAGAACTTTAAACCACTCGAAAAACTGATCGATGGTGAATGGTTGAGATAAATCAACGCATTGCAGCGATTCCAACAATGTTACAATCGCATTCCTTAGAATTAAAATAAACCCTGCTTTGAAAAAACTTGTGATATTTGGTGTGGGCCTAATTGGCGGCTCAGTTGCACTTGCTTTGAAAAAAGCAGGAATGCGCACACATATTGTTGGTGTGGGCCGCAACCAAGATGCCCTGGAAACCGCGTTAGAGTTAGGCGTGATTGATGTCGCCAGCAGCGATATTACCAGTGCGGTACAAGATGCTGATTTAATCCTTATTGCCACGCCTGTAGCACAGACCCCAAGTATCTTAGCTGCGATCGAACCATACTTGGGCGCACAAACTGTTATCACCGATGCGGGCAGTACTAAAAGCGATGTTTTAGCTTACGCACAGGATGTTTTAGCTGAAAAAAGTAGCCAATTCGTTGGTGGCCACCCAATTGCCGGTGCTGAAAAAAGCGGCGTAACGGCTGCTATGGCTGACCTATATATTAATAAAAATGTGGTGCTAACACCAAGTGCAGACACATCCCTGCACGCGCTTGCGCTCACTAAAGAGCTTTGGCAAACCTGTGGTGCTAACGTTAGCCAGATGACTGCGGAAATGCATGACAGCATTTTTGCAGCAGTTAGCCACTTACCACATTTACTGGCTTTTGCCTTGGTAGATGATATTGCCTCGCGTCCGAATGCGGCACAGCTATTCGGTTTTGCTGCAAGTGGATTCCGCGATTTCACACGTATTGCCGGTAGCCATCCCGAAATGTGGCGTGATATCAGCTTAGCCAACAAGCAAGCTTTACTTAATGAGTTAGATGCTTACGAAACTGAGCTTTCAACCTTAAAAACCATGCTAAAAAATGACGACTCAGCTGGTTTACAAGCCTTGTTCGAGCGCGCCAGTATTGCACGCAATGCTTGGGTAAACGGCAAAAAGTAGCTTTAAAATAAAACCAGAACAAACGCGACAAATATTAAAACATACCCGAAATAGACTAAGCGCATTCATGGAACAATTACATTTACCCGCTGTAAAAAACGTCGAAGGCACTGTTACTCTACCAGGCTCAAAAAGCATTTCTAATCGCACATTATTGCTAGCAGCTTTGGCAAATGGCACTACAGAAATTCTTGATTTGTTGGCCTCCGACGACACCGCGCGCATGCTGGAAGCGCTTGAGAAGTTAGGTGTAAAACTTGAGAACTTTGCCGAAAATGCATGGCGAGTGACTGGTTGTAATGGAAATTTTCCGAATAAAAATGCTGAGCTATTTTTAGGCAATGCCGGTACTGCTTTTCGACCATTAACAGCGGCATTAGCCCTATCTAACGGCAATTACCAACTAGCCGGTGTATCACGTATGCATGAACGGCCAATTGGTGACTTGGTAAATGCGCTACGTCAAGCTGGTGCTGATATCGAATACTTAGCAAACGATGGTTTTCCACCTTTGCAAATAACCCCTGCTAAGCTTGATTTATCTAGCGCCATCAAAATTCGGGGGGACGTATCCAGCCAGTTTTTAACTGCCCTTTTAATGGCTTTGCCATTGACAGGGCAAACCGCGACCATTGAAGTGCTGGGCGAGTTGATTTCCAAGCCTTACATCGAAATCACGCTGAACCTGATGGAAAAATTTGGTGTAAAGGTACAACGTGAAGGTTGGCAGCGTTTTACTATTTCAGCGAATAGCCAATACATCAGCCTTAAACAAATATTCGTAGAAGGCGATGCCTCTAGCGCTTCGTATTTCTTGGCTGCCGGGGCAATTGCTGGTGAAGTGACTGTGGCAGGAGTGGATTTCCAAAGCATTCAGGGTGATGTCAAGTTTGCAGATGAATTAAAAGCGCTAGGCGTGACTATCCACGGTAGTAACAGCACCATTACTGCTGGCAAACCAGCAGAAAAACTCAAAGGTTTTACGCTTGATTGCAACCATATTCCAGATGCAGCCATGACATTGGCCGTATTAGCTTTATTTGCCGAAGGTGCAACTACATTAAAAAATATCGCGAGCTGGCGCGTCAAGGAGACTGACCGCATTTCGGCCATGGCCAACGAGTTACGCAAAGTGGGCGCAATAGTTGAGGAAGGCGCTGATTACATCAAAATCACACCACCCGCGCAGTTAACCCCGAATGCCGTGATTGATACCTATGACGACCATCGCGTGGCAATGTGTTTCTCTTTGGTATCATTGGGCGGCGTGCCTATTACCATTAACGACCCCAATTGCGTCGCCAAGACTTTCCCAAATTATTTTGCTGAATTCGCAAAGATTTGCCATGCTTGAGGCAATTCCAGTCGTTGCGATAGACGGTCCTTCTGCTTCCGGGAAAGGCTCTGTAGCTCAATTGGTAGCTGAGAAACTAGGTTTCCATTATCTGGATTCAGGCGCACTTTACCGCATTGTGGCATTCGCAGCCAACCAAAAAAAAATCGCTTGGGATGATGCTAATGCAGTCGCGAAATGTGCAAAAAGCTTAATCATCAGATTTAATAATAATCAAGTTTTCTTGCACGACCATGACATTTCAGAGGATATTCGTACTGAAGAAATGGGTAAAGGTGCTTCGCAAGTAGCCGTACATGCGCCGCTTAGAGCAGCATTATTAAATTTACAACATAGCTTTAGAAAGGCACCCGGCCTAGTGGCCGATGGCCGCGACATGGGAACAGTAGTGTTCCCAAATGCACAACTTAAGATTTTTTTAACAGCCTCTACCGAAATACGTGCAAAGCGCCGCTATGAGCAGTTACTAGGTAAAAAGCAACCTGCCAATTATGAAAATATCCTGCGAGATTTACAAGAACGTGATGCACGAGACAAAAATCGCGCAAGTGCGCCATTAGTCATGGCAGACGACGCCATCCTTTTAGAGGCGGATAATTTAACAATTTCACAGGAAATTGACCTGATTTTGCAAAAATATCAAGCTAAAATGTGCAAATAGTCTTTTATTTTTCAATGAATTAGTTATAATTCTATTCTTTGCACTACGGTATTATTATTTACGTCTGCGCATCCCAAAAATTCGCAGGTTTTTCTAACCACCCCACTGCTAGGTGGGATTATTTTTTAGGTAATTTTATTTAATGGCTTCTACTTCTAAATCTACTGCTTCACCAATGGAATCTTTTGCTGCGCTTTTCGAAGAAAGTTTAGCGCTTCAGGAAATGCGTTCTGGCGAAGTGATCACTGCTGAAGTGATCTCGGTTGACAGCGACCACGTTATCGTAAACGCTGGCCTCAAATCTGAAAGCGTGATCAACGCTTCTGAATTCCATAATGCTCAAGGCGAACTTGAAGTTCAAGTTGGCGATTTTGTTAAAGTATTGATTGAAAAGTTAGAAGATGGCTTTGGCTCAACCTTACTTTCACGCGAAAAAGCGAAACGCATGGAAACATGGTTGGATCTTGAAGATGCAATGAACGAAGGTCGCATCATCAAAGGTTTCATTAGCGGTAAAGTTAAAGGCGGTTTACGCGTATCTGTAAACGGCATCATGGCATTCTTACCAGGTTCATTGGTTGATGTGCGTCCTGTAAAAGACACCACACCATTCGAAAACAAAGAATGCGACCTAAAAGTAATCAAAATCGACCGTAAACGTAACAACATCGTTGTTTCACGCCGTGCTGTAATGGAAGTGAGCTTGGGTGCAGACCGCGAAGCTTTAATGGGCTCATTGGTTGAAGGTTCAGTAGTTAAAGGTATCGTTAAAAATATCACCGACTACGGCGCATTCGTTGACCTTGGCGGTATCGATGGCTTACTACACATTACAGACTTGGCATGGCGCCGCGTTAAGCACCCATCAGAAGTGCTTACAGTAGGTGAAGAAGTTGAAGCCAAAATCTTGAAATTCGATCAAGAGAAAAACCGTGTTTCATTAGGTATCAAACAATTAGGTGACGACCCATGGGTTGCATTGACTCGTCGTTATCCAGTACACACCCGCCTGTTCGGTAAAGTGTCTAACTTGACTGATTACGGTGCGTTCGTTGAAATCGAGCCAGGTATCGAAGGTTTGGTTCACGTTTCAGAAATGGACTGGACGAACAAAAACATTCACACAGGCAAAATCGCACAATTAGGTGATGAAGTTGAAGTTATGATCCTTGAGATTGATGAAGAGCGTCGTCGCTTGTCATTAGGCATGAAACAATGCCAAGCAAATCCATGGGATGATTTCTCTGCAACTCATCACAAAGGTGACAAAGTTTCAGGTCAAATCAAATCTATCACTGACTTCGGCGTATTCATTGGCTTGCCAGGCGGTATCGACGGTTTAGTTCACTTGTCAGATTTGTCATGGTCACAAACTGGCGAAGAAGCGATCCGCAACTTCAAAAAAGGTGACGAGCTACAAGCAGTTATCTTAGCGATTGATGTTGAAAAAGAGCGTATTTCTTTAGGCGTTAAACAATTGTCTGCGGACCCATCAGGTGCTACAAGCTCAACTGATGACAAAGCTGACGCTAAACCTAAAGCTAAATCTGCCAAGGCTAAAGATTCATCACCAGTTCCAGATGACGGCGCAGCTGCCGGTACAACTAACTTAGGTGCTTTATTAAAAGCTAAACTAGATAGCAAGAAATAAGCTATTAAGTAAATGCTAGTATAAAAAATACTAGCTAAAAATTATAAGATGCAATAAATAAAAGGCACATTGAGCATGACTAAATCTGAGCTAATTACCTTACTTGCCGAGCGTTTTCCACAACTCGTTGTGAAAGACGCAGAGTTATCAGTTAAGGCGATTTTAGATGCGATGTCTGATAACCTTGCTACTGGCGAGCGCATTGAGATACGTGGCTTTGGAAGCTTTAGCTTAAATTACCGTCCACCTCGTTTGGGCCGTAATCCTAAAACCGGCAGTAAAGTGCAAGTACCTGAAAAACATGTACCACACTTTAAGGCAGGCAAAGAATTACGCGAACGTGTGGATTTAAGTTAGAGATTCAAATTGTGAGTGTTACCAAAACGGCAGCTATTTGTAGCTGCCGTTTTTTATTGCCGTTTAAGACTAGCAAACCTTAAATTTATTTCGTTTATATACCTATACTTAAATTTTTGATGCTTAGGGTAAAATAACGGACACATGAATATAAAACATATAAATATAAAAGTGAACTCGCATGGAATTTGAGTTTTGGTGGTTACTAGCCCTGCCGTTATTTTTCAGCCTCGGCTGGTTGGCAGCTCGTGTAGACCTTAAGCAATTATTGGCTGAGTCCACAGCGCTTCCTGCAGCCTACTTTAAGGGGCTGAATTTCCTTATTACCAACCAGCATGACAAGGCGATCGAAGCCTTTAGTGAAGCGGTGCAGGCTAATACTGAATCGCTGGAATTGCATTTTGCCTTGGGTAGCCTGTTCAGGCGCCGCGGTGAAGTAGACCGCGCGATTCACCTGCATTTAAATTTGCTGGAAAAGAAAGAGCTTGAGCCTCAGCAGAAACTCGCTGTGACTGCAGAGCTAGCCCAGGATTACCTGAAAGCAGGCCTATTAGACCGCGCTGAAGAGCTATTTGAATCATTGAATGACGATAGGTACCGTCAGCCTGCATTGCGTGCCCTGCTTGAAATCTATGTGCGTGAACGCGAATGGGAGCGCGCCGTTAAAGCGGCAACTGAGCTGGAACGCTTATCCGGCGTGCCATTTCGAACAGAAATTTCACATTACTATTGCGAAATGGCCGTTAAATCCAAGCTTGCAAACGATACTCATACAGCAAGGTTTGAACTAGAACAGGCATTAAACGCTAACAAAAACTGCGTGCGCGCAAACGTGCTGTTAGGCGATTTGGTAGCGGAAGGCGGCGACCATAAAGTTGCGATTTCCACATGGAAACGGATTGAGTTTCAAAGGCCGGAATATCTGGGCTTAATCGCCCCCAAAATATTTAGCAGCTTTCGCGCATTGAACCAGACTAAGGAAGGGTTGGCTCTGTTGCAAACCTATCTACAAACCTATAAATTGCCCTCTTTATTAAATGTGCTGTATGAAGCTACATTGGCGGAGGAAGGAGCTGAAAGTGCTGTGAAACTGGCCAGGAACGAATTAATCAAGAAACCTAGCCTCAACACTCTTGATCAATTACTTCAGGCTCGCGCCATCGTAGAAACACAACAACCTACAAATGGTGTTGCACAAGATACCCAGTTAATGCAACAAGCCGTACGCCATGCAATCGGTAACCGAAGTGCATATTTCTGCGAACAATGTGGCTTCAAGGCGAAGCATCACCACTGGCAATGCCCAGCTTGTAACGCCTGGGAAGCTTTACCCGCTGAGCCCGCCGAGTCTGCACATAAATAATTAATATGACCTTACATAACACTCAAGACCCAAAGATCCACGACTCTAAGATTCAGGATCCTAAAATAATAGTCGCCTTGGATTACGCTGACGAAAAAAGTGCATGGGACATCGTGCAGAAGCTTGACCCCAACTTATGCAGACTTAAAATAGGTAAGGAATTATTTACCTCTGCCGGTCCGCAGTTTGTGGAGAAACTGGCAAAGTCAGAATATGGTGTATTCCTTGATCTGAAATTTCACGATATTCCTAATACTGTCGCAAAAGCATGCAGTGCAGCCAGTAATTTAGGGGTATGGATGCTGAACGTGCATTCCAGCGGCGGGTTGGAAATGATGCAGGCTGCACGACAGGCTGTGGATGCTAACGTTGCCTCACCTTTATTGATCGCTGTTACTGTATTAACAAGCATGAATCAGGCAGCATTGTCGCAAATCGGCGTGAGCGGCGATTTACAGCAACATGTCATCAGGCTTGCTAAGCTTACTCTGCAGGCCGGGCTGGACGGAGTGGTATGTTCCGCAATAGAAACACCTGAATTACGCAAACAGTTAGGTAAAGAGTTTTGTCTTGTTACCCCTGGCATCCGCCCTGCGAGTGCAAGTTCACATGACCAGAAACGCGTAGCTACCCCTGCCTCCGCTTTAGATATGGGCTCTAGCTATCTTGTGATTGGCAGGCCGATTACCCAAGCAATGGATCCCCTTGCAGCATTACAAGCCATTCATACGGAATGTCAAACCAACCTATGAATGTCACTAGTTAGACAGGCTTGGCGTAAGTGGTTATGATAAACAGCATTGTTTAAACTCTAAAACAATAATTAAAAATAATCTAAAAACCTAACGGAGAATTAAAATGAAAAAAATGTTATTCGCATTATTTGTTTTTATTAGCTTTAGCATCAATGCACTTGCAGGCGTTAATATCAATACTGCAACGCAAGCTGAGCTGGAATCCTTAAATGGCATTGGTCCTGTAAAAGCAAAAGCAATCGTCGATTACCGTAAAAAGAATGGCGATTTCAAAACCATTGATGATCTGGACAAGGTAAATGGCATTGGTGAGGCGACGGTAAAAAATTTACGTAAAGATGTTTCACTGAGTGGAAAAACCTCTGTAACAACAAAAACAGTAGGCACTGAAAAGGCTGCTGCATCTGGCAAAGTTGCAGACACCAAGGAAGTAAAAGCCACTACAGAGAAAAAGGCAGCCAAAGCAACTAATGAAATGAAAGCAGAAACAACTGCCAAAGAAGAAAAAGCTGAAAAGAAAGCCGCCGCTAAAAAAGAGGCTGACTTAAAAGCCAAAGCAGAAGTAAAGGCAGACTTGAAAGCTAATGATACTAAAGTTAAAGCGGATGCTAAGGCTAAAACTTCAATGAAAGCTGACAAAGCTGCCGCAAATTAGAAGCTGTATTAGCTACTAATAAAAAAAGCCGCTTTCGCGGCTTTTTTTATTGCTGCAAATTAATCTTCGCGGCTATGCTGATGTTTATGTTTATTTTTGTAATAACCTTTGCCACGTTTATGCTTATGACCTTCATCATCGTAATAGTAGCCTGACCTCGTACCCACATTCGTAGAGGATTTTGCAGATACGGAAGGTTCAGCAATGACTTTACCTAAAGTTGCTCCTCCTGCACCGCCTAAACCAGCGCCCACAATTGCACCTGTGCTACTGCCGCTAACTGCGCGACCTGCATACGCACCGCCAGCTCCCCCAAGAGCGCCGCCAACCACTGCACCGGTCTGGCCTGTACCTTTTGTCGTCACTGCGCCACCTACACCACCACCCACCGCGCCACCCAATACTTCGCCGGTGCTGCCACCTACTACGCCGCCAATTGCAGTGCCTGCTGCTGCACCTAGACCGCCGCCTACAGCAGTTTTTGCATTACTGTCTGCTGCTGTGGCTGAACTAGAAATGATTTGTGCGGATACCAGTAAAACGGCTAATAACGTTGAATTAATATATTTCATGTGTACTCCCCCTGTTAAAAATTCTTATCTCTATAACGTAATATACAGCCTCTTGGATGACACCACTAGAAAATAATTCCTAACCACGTAATCATATTCTTACATGATAACTAGAGTAGTTTACTTTACCTTCATTCCCGCAGCAGCTCCCGTGTCAGGACTTAAGATATAAGGACCGCCACGCTCATCGCTAGCTGCTAACACCATGCCCTCACTCATGCCAAACTTCATTTTGCGTGGGGCAAGGTTTGCAACCATCACCGTCAAACGGCCTTTAAGCGTGTCGGGATCATAGACAGATTTAATACCGGCAAATACTTGGCACGGTTTTTCTTCGCCAATATCCAAGGTCAGTTTGAGTAATTTCTCCGCGCCTTCTACATGTTCTGCATTCACGATTAAGGCGATACGCAAATCTATTTTGGTGAAGTCATCAATGCTGATGTATTCAACATCACTCTGGGCTTCAGACAATACTACAGCAGGTGCAGTACCTGCTTGTGCTACAGCTGGTGTCGCTTTTAGGTTTTCTTTATTCGCTTCTGTCATGGCTTCAATCTGTTTAGGGTCAATACGGGTGATTAAATGGTCATAAGCATTAATAGTGTGCTGTGCAACTAAAGATGTGTTCACACTACTCCAATCCAAGACCGGAATATTTAGGAATTGCTCAATGTGCCCAGCCAAATTCGGCAGAACTGGTTTCAGATACAAAGTTAGCAACCTGAACATTTCCAGTGCATTAGAACAGACTTCTTGCAATGCAATTTCTTGTCCTTCTTGTTTCGCCATTACCCAAGGTGCTTTTTCGGCTACATAGCCATTGGCAATATCAGCTAAACGCATAATCTCACGCAAGGCTTTACCGTATTCACGTTCTTCGTAGGCGGTGGATATCACACTTGCCGCAACCTGCAATTCTGCAACCACAATATTATTATTTGAAGGCTGTAATTTGCCTTCGAAGCGCTTATTAATAAATCCAGCTGTACGGCTCGCAATATTGATGTACTTACCCACCAAGTCACTATTCACACGAGCGACAAAGTCCTCTAAATTGAGGTCGATATCCTCCATACTGCTATTCAATTTGGCCGCGTAGTAATAACGTAAGTATTCAGGATTTTTTATGTGGTCTAAATAACTACGTGCTGTGATGAACGTACC
>JBKJOT010000094.1:0-74664 GCA_046595335.1 Methylotenera sp. | reverse complement strand
TACATTAAGTACGACGAATCGATGAAGATAAATACAACGCAGTTATGGCGTTAAAGATAAACTGGAAAAAGTTATGAAATGTGGAATTGTGGGTTTACCAAATGTTGGGAAGTCGACATTGTTTAATGCCATTACCAAGGCAGGTATCGCGGCGGAAAACTACCCTTTCTGTACCATTGAGCCTAACGTCGGCATTGTAGAGGTACCTGACCCGCGCATTCAACCGTTGATTGACATTGTTAAACCACAAAAGGTACAACCTGCAATCGTTGAGTTTGTCGATATTGCAGGCCTCGTAGCAGGCGCTTCTAAAGGTGAAGGCCTTGGCAACAAGTTCTTAGCCAACATCCGCGAAACCGATGCCATCGCCCACGTAGTGCGCTGCTTTGAAGATGCCAATGTGATTCACGTATCGAACAAGATTGATCCGCTGTCAGACATTGAAGTCATCAATACAGAACTCGCGCTTGCTGACATGGAAACCGTTGAAAAAACCATGCAGCGCGAAAGCAAAAAAGCCAAAAGCGGCGACAAAGATGCCATCGCTTTAATGGCGGTGTTGGATAAAGTATTGCCATGTTTAGACCAAGCCAAAGCCGTACGTACCTTGGATTTAGATAGCGACGAATTACAACTGCTTAAACCATTGTGCTTAATTACCGTTAAACCTGTCATGTATTTAGCCAACGTGGATGAAGCTGGTTTTGAGAACAACCCGCTGTTAGACAAAGTGGTTGAGTTAGGCAAAGCTGAACATGCGCCGGTAGTATGCATCTGCGCAAAAATCGAAGGTGAAATCTCCGAGCTGGAAGATGAAGACAAACTGCTCTTTTTAAGCGAACTAGGCCAAGAAGAACCAGGCTTAAATCGCGTAATCCGCGCTGCTTATGATCTGTTAGGTTTACAAACCTATTTCACCGCTGGCGTGCAAGAAGTACGCGCTTGGACTGTGAAAAAAGGCGCCACCGCTCCGCAAGCCGCCGGTGTGATCCACACCGACTTTGAACGCGGTTTCATTCGTGCCGAAGTGATTCAATACGATGAATACGTTAAAAACAAAGGCGAACAAGGTTCAAAAGAAGCAGGCAAAATGCGTTTGGAAGGCAAAGAATACATTGTGCAAGATGGTGATGTCATGCACTTTAGGTTCAATGTTTAGCTTCGCGAGATTCAACGTTTAATTAGAGTTTTTACTTTGACAATTAGCACCCAACACTTTAAAATCGCGGGCTTGCTTGAAATTCAATTTTCAAGCTAAAAGTTTACAAGGTGATGTAGCTCAGCTGGTTAGAGCACAGGATTCATAATCCTGGGGTCGAGGGTTCAAGTCCCTCTTTCACCACCAACAAAGACGCCTCATTCGAAAGAATGGGGCGTTTTTCTTTCGTAAGCCTTCTACTGCATTACAATCGCGCCATCTTTATAAAGCACTTGAGATTTCAGCGTACCATCTTTATTCCATGCGTATTCTAACCCTACTTTTTTACCGTACTTAAACGTAGACTCTGCTCGCTTTTGACCATTGTCATACCATTGTGTAAATACGCCATGCTCTTGCCCGACTTTATAATGGGCTTCTAACTTAATTAGTCCGTTCTCATACCATTGGTTCCAAACACCATCTTCTTTATCATTCACATAATTGGTTTGGATTTTCTTGCTTCCATTTTCATACCAAACAATCTCTAAACCTTCTCTTTTGCCTTTTACAATATTGATTTCATATTTTGGTTTGCCATTAGCAAATTGCTCAGTGTATTTGCCTATGTAATTAGCATCAAAAAAAGTTTGCGCAAAAGTAATATTGGCAAATAGCATTAAGCACATGACTAGTAAGAATCCGGTTGATTTATTCATAATGTCTCTCTTTTTAAATCATCGTTAAGATGCAAAAAGAGTAAAATTGTTCAACTGCAGAGTCACTTAAAATTTGGTGATAAAAATGTATGTCTAAAGATAGAATTCAGCGGTTGATTGAAACAATTAGCGAATAGTACTCCTAGTGTCTTCTTGCTCAGATAACCTAGCCCGTATGTTCACTTCCCGCACTACCAATAGTTCCGAAACGATAAGTGCCAAGCCTTCCAGCGTTTTGCGTTGCGCATCGTTAAGGTAATTGGCTTTAGTATCGATTACGCAGATAGAGCCAATGTTTTCTCCCATCGGTAATTTGATTGGGGCACCGCAATAGAAGCGTATATCAGGATTGCCCGTTACTAAGGGATTATTCACAAAGCGGTCGTCTTGCGTGGCATCCGGCACTTCCAACAGCTCATTGGCTTCAATAGTATGGGCGCAAAATGCATCTTCTAGTGGTATATCAGATAGCCCTGCAAGCCCCACGTTGGATTTAAACCATTGCCGCTTTTCATCTATTAGCGAAATAAGTGCGATAGGCGTGCCACAAACATTACTTGCTACTTGGGTGATGGTGTCGAAGACTTTTTCGAATGGGGAATCCAATACTTGTAATCTCCGAAGAGATTTTATGCGTTGCAGTTCTTTATTTTTAGTTTGATCGCTTTTCATAATAAGTACCCCTATTAGTAAAAGAATTTCAATTTAAAGTTATTATTAAATGGAACAAAATAAATTGTATACCATCTAAACGATTGAATTAACTATTTAATCCTCGTTTTTTAACCTTAAAAGCAGAGCAAGTAAATTTCCATTTTGCGTAATTTATGAGCCGTCATTTCGCAATAATACCAATAAATTAAGGCCACATTAATATGTTGAATACAACAATCGGCCTTTTATGACCTTATAAACTTATCACATAATAGCGATGCTGATGTTGTTTTTTTAAAGGACAACGTTAAAACTGTGAAAGATAAAGATTTATCACTTCAGAAAAAGCTAGGTGCAAATATTTCTGCAAGGCGTAAATCGCTGGGCTGGACTCAAGAGTTTTTAGCCCACCAACTTGAGGTGGATACAGAAACCGTTTCTAGAATAGAACGTGGTGTTACCTGCCCTTCATTAAATACGCTAGCTAAAATCGCACATTTGCTCACCATTACCATTGCCGAGTTGGACGAGAAGCCGCCGCCTGAGCCTGTGCATGTTGAAGTGATTGCCAAGCTGATTTAGCCATTACAAGAAAATGACCGATCTTTGATTTTGCAAACCATCAA
The DNA here is from genome assembly GCA_046595335.1 of Methylotenera sp. GTDB lineage: Bacteria > Pseudomonadota > Gammaproteobacteria > Burkholderiales > Methylophilaceae > Methylotenera. The sequence goes on along the minus strand of JBKJOT010000094.1, from coordinate 71,527 downwards.
AACTTGGGCACATCACTTTGCTAACATGCGTAATGATTAGTATGGCGCATTAGCAGTAGAGCACTACCACCCATCAAGTCTTCATAAAATTCAATAAGTTATTAGCATTGTGTAGTCAAACTTAGTTTAAAATCCCATCTTGAAGTAACCAGGCCTATTTAGCTTGTTGCCTTTCAAACCTAGCTCTGCATTACCCTTTGAATTTTACTTCGAATTATCTTCGTACTTACCTTAGTTTGTGCCCTATGCCTGTTGTAGTTAAAGACTCCCCTCAGCGTTTTCCCATAATCGATGGTTTTAAAGCTATTGCCTCGCAGTTTATCGTATGGCATCACTTGGCTGCCTACGGGCCTATATCTGACGCGGTGCAGCAAGCCGCTCCGGAATTGATCTCTTGGCTATACGATTACGCACGCATGGCGGTGCAGGTGTTTTTCGTAATTGGCGGGTATCTTGCGGCGCGCGCTATGTTCCCTAAAAGCCTGCATCCGGAAAATGCGGATAACAAAGGGTTGCGACTCAATTTAGGTACAACGATATTGAACCGCTATTTAAGGTTGGCATTACCATTTGGTGTGGCTATCTTTTTTTCAATTGTATGCGCACTTATTGCCCGGCAGTGGCTAGCAGATGACTTTGTACCGGATGCGCCAAGCTGGCCGCAGTTGCTGGCACACTTGCTGATGCTGCCAGGCATATTTGATTTTGACGCATTAACGGCGGGCGCATGGTTTATTGCTATCGATTTCCAGCTGTTTGTACTGATGCTGGTGATTGTGTGGATAGGCGGCAAAACTGTTTACACTAAAAATACCGTGCTGTTACTGACGACATTAATGGCAAGCGCTTCATTATTGTGGTTCAACCGTGACCCGGCAATGGATGATTGGGCGCCCTATTTCTTTGGTGCCTATGGCATGGGTGCAGCGGCTTATTGGGCGGGGCAACATCAGCCAGGCGCTGGCAAGCGCTGGTTGTGGTTAATAATAATGCTTACGGTTGCCGCATTAATTATCCAGTTCCGGGCACGCATCATGATTGCCTTGATTGTGACGCTCACGCTTTATTTCACCATTAATATCCAGCATGGCATTCCGGCAAGGTTACAGTCCTTATTACGCGTGCTTGGTAAGATATCTTACGCGCTGTTTTTGGTACATTTTCCAATATTGATGTTGGCAAATGCGGCTTTCGAAAAATTAGGCTTGGCTAGCGCTTTGGCAGGCGCCATCGCTATGCTGGCAGTTTGGGCGGTCAGCTTATTAATTGCCGGTGTGTTTTATCGACACATAGAAAAACCGACCATGAGACTATTTAAAACCACACATTCTGAAGCGCGTGCGAAAGTTAACTAGTCAAAATAACTTTTACTGTATAAGAATGTCTATTCTGTAAATCAACAAATTAAGAAGAGTGAAACATGAATAAGCCTGCTTATACCGTACTAGTGACTGGCACCAACCGAGGGATTGGCCTGGAGTTTGTTAAACAATATGCTGCAGATGGCTGGAATGTCATTGCATGTTGTCGCGAGCCGGACACTTCACGTGACTTGCGGGCACTTGCGCAGGCTTACGACATCGAAATAGTTTCGTTGGATGTAGGCGACTTCGCGCAGATTGATAAAGTGGCTGATCAATTGAGTGACCGTAAAATCGACTTGCTCATTAACAACGCTGGTATATACCCGGAAAGCAGTTTAGGTGATTTGGATTTTGATGCCTGGGCAGAGGCATTTAAGATTAATTGCATGGCGCCGATTAAAATGGCTGAGGCTTTTTCTGCGCAGATTGCCAATAGCCAATTGCAGAAGATTGCCACCTTAAGCAGCAAAATGGGTAGCGTAGATGACAACACTAGCGGCGGTAGTTATATTTACCGCACTAGTAAAGCGGCGGTAAATATGGCGATGAAAAGCCTGGCGATAGATTTAAGAGCGATGGGTATCAGTGTGGTCACGCTGCACCCGGGTTGGGTACAAACCGATATGGGTGGGGCTAACGGATTGATTAACACGCAAACCAGCGTTACCGGGCTACGGCAGGTTATTGAGCATTTATCACTGCATAACACCGGTAAATTTATTGCCTACGACGGTAATGAGATTGCCTGGTAAAAGTAAGGTTAGTCGTGCTGCAAGCTATGCAAAAATCTGGAGCTTCTTGGCCCTAGGCTTTCTTAAACTAGAGTTTTCTTAACTGGAAGCTTTTTTAAAAGGAACGCGCTCTTCGAGTTCATTGGTATAAGCAGTAATCCCATGCGCCTCTCTTGTAACGAAGTCTGCAATGGCATGTTCAAAATCTGGATGGGCAATTTTGTGGAATGAGCAAGTTGGCCTAGGTTTAAAACCACGCGCCAGCTTGTGCTCACCTTGCGCGCCGCCCTCAAAATATTGAATCTTCTCGGCGATACAAAATTCTTGAGCTTGATAGTAGCAAAGCTCAAAATGCAGGTTAGGCACATACTGCATCGCGCCCCAATAGCGGCCATACAGCGTTGTTTGATGGTAAATATTCAGCGCGCTGGCAATAGGTACATCATCTACATAAGCCAGGATCAGTAATATATTTTGCGGCATGGTATTACCGATTTCTTTAAAGAACCCAGGTCTTAAATATGGTGTGGAATGGTGCTCACGGTAAGTATTGGCATAGCACTGGTAGAAAAAATTCCATTGCTCGGGGGTAATATCAGCGCCTTTAATCGCCTTACATACCACGCCTGTAGACGCTACTTTTTTACGTTCCTGGCGGATTTTCTTGCGCTTGTCATGACTCAGCGTCGCTAAAAAGTCATCAAAGCAATTAAAGCCATCATTTTGCCAACGGAACTGCACACCATGGCGCTGCATCCAGCCTGCCTCTTTCAATGCCGCTTCAGAACTTTCATCCGGAAAGTTGATATGCACTGAAGATAACTGATGCTGATGCATCGTTTCAGTTAGCGCCTTTATCATCAATGCCTGAATTTGTTGATTGGCTGCTATCAGCCGTTGACTGGTAATCGGGGTGAATGGGATCGCAGAAAGCAACTTAGGGTAATAATTCATACCGTTGCGCTCATAGGCATCAGCCCAAGCCCAATCGAATACATATTCACCATACGAATGCGTTTTGAGATATAAAGGCATGGCCCCAACTAGTTGCCCATCAGCGTGCACTAGCATAGGGTAAGACTGCCAGCCTGTACCCTTACCCACCGAGCCTGAAGTTTCCATTGCGCTGAGGAATGCATGGCTGAGCAATGGCATATCACCCACTAAGGTATCCCACTGCACCGCATCTAGTGCGGCATAACTATCTTGAATCTCAATAGATAGGTTTGCGCAGTCTGATTTTGTCATAGCTTAGTTTGACGTGACTTAGTTGACATGACTAGGACTTTAAGCAAAATAATATGAATAATATTACTTATAGTTTAGAGATGGATTTATTTGCCGTGATTTTTTATACGGCGGTAGAAATTATTAAAGCGAACGTTTGCGAGGAGGGTTTGCGGCTTGGTTACTTTTACGTTTTGCTGCTGCAGCGCCTTCAGCTTCTTGAACTTTTTGTGCTTCCAGTGCGGCTTCAGCGGCTTTTCTACGCTCCAGGATGCGAGCTTGGGCGGCTTCTAACTCATCCAGCGTAATTACCTCATCTTGGTTACTATCTACCTGGCTAAAATGACGGGCAATTTGCGGTAGGCTTTCTGTAGCTTCCTGTCTATCGATAGAACCATCATTGTCTTTGTCAGAAGCCAAGAAGCGTTCTTTAATACTTTCTTGCATGGCACGGCGGCGTTCTTCAATCTGCTCATGGTCCGGGTCTACAGAGCGCGCATATTCATCAAGGGCTTTACGCAGTCTTTCGCGGCGCTCCGGACTGAAATTCAAGTTGAGGGTTTGTTGCGTACCTTCTGAGTCATCTACTGCAACACGCTTGAAATCATCATCTTTGCCTGCGGCTTGCGCGTACGGGAATAGGCCTAAGCTGACATATGCGGCAAAGCAGATGGACACTGCAATAAAAGATTTTCTTTGCGTAACCAAATTCATTTTGAGTGGTATATGTTCAAATAAATCAATTTTTTATTCGTTATAGTTTACAAAGTTTGCTAAATTCAGACCCGTAATCATGGAGCAGTATTGTTAATCGAATGTTTCATATCTACCAGAAATTGTAAATAAATTGTAACTAACCAATTGATTTTGGTAGTAAATACCCATAAATAGAGTGTCAAAGAGAGTCAAAAGTTTTAATTCACCATTTAAATTACGATAAAAACAAACCATAATTGGCTAAACGTGATATTTTTAATTTAATTATTTGATTTTTTAATATAATTCCATAAAATTAATAACCATAATAAGGTTCTCGAGCTCAAAAAATCATGGTAGATCAAAACAAAAAAATCCTGGTGGTAGACGATGACATTCGCTTACGCGAGTTGCTACAACGCTACCTTACCGAGCAAGGCTTCAGCATGCGTGGCGCGGCCGATGCCAAGGAGATGGATATTATCTTAGCAAATGAAACCATTGATCTACTCGTGCTGGACCTGATGTTGCCCGGTGAAGATGGCTTATCCATCTGCCGTCGCATTCGCGGTACTGGGACTATGTTACCTATCGTCATGCTGACCGCCCGCGGTGATGAGGTCGATAGAATTATCGGCCTGGAAATGGGCGCAGATGATTATTTGCCAAAACCTTTTAACCCGCGTGAATTGCTGGCTCGTATAAATGCGGTATTACGCCGCCACGAGCGCTTGCAACCTAGCGCACCCGCGACCAGTAGCGATAACGTCAGTATTGGCGAATTCGTTTTTAATGCTTCTACACGCTCATTAACACGTGATGGCATGGCAATTACCATCACTAGCGGTGAATTTGCACTACTGAAAGTATTTGTCGACCATCCACGCCAGCCGCTTTCACGCGACAGACTCATGCAATTGGCTCGCGGCCGCGAGCTAGATGTGTTTGACCGCAGTATTGACGTGCAGGTATCACGCTTACGTAAGCTGGTAGAACCGGATCCGGCACACCCGCGTTACCTGCAAACAATGTGGGGCTTCGGTTATGTGTTTATACCTGACGGTGAAGTAGACTAGATTCGCCTCAAACCCAATTCAACACTAGCGTCTCCAGCCCTTGAAATTACGTATCTTTCCTAAAACACTGCTTGCCCGCGTGATGCTGCTCATTGCAGTATTGCTGGCGGTTGGTCAGGTTGCTTCGTTACAAATCTTTGAATATTTCGAACGCGAACCACGTGCCGAAGCGACCGCATTGCAAGCTATTACCGTAGTGAATTACACGCGCGCCTCACTCATCGCCTCACAGGAAAACCTACGCTTGGCTTTACTCTCAGAGCTTACGGGGAAAGAAGGTGTGCGTATCTATTACGCGGATTTCATGGAAGAAATTGAGCCCTTACCGGCCGACCCATTTATCAACTTAGTTGCTGAAAAAATCCGTGAACGACTCGGGGTTGAAACCATCATTACCGTCAATCACTATGGCGTACAAGGCTTGTGGGTGAGTTTTAATATCGGCCAAGATGACTTCTGGGTGGTAATTCCGCGTATCCACGTCGAACGTCCATTCCCCTGGCAATGGCTAGGCTGGGGTGCTCTGGTAGGCTTGCTTTCATTGGCTGGCGGCTATTTAATTGCGGCACGCATCAACCGCCCGCTCAATTTACTGGTACGCGCTGCTGATAGGCTGCGGAATGGCGAACGCCCGGAAGTATTACCGGAGGATAGCATGACGGAATTGCGCGAAGTGAGCAGCACTTTTAATAAAATGGCGGTTTCATTGGCAGAACTGGATGCCGAACGGACTTTGATCCTAGCCGGTGTTTCACATGACATTCGCACACCCCTAGCCAGGCTGCGCCTAGCCGTGGAAATGCTGCCAGATGATAAATGCGGCAACTTGAAGCACGGCATGGTGGAAGATATCGCCGATATGGACAACATCATTCACCAGTTCCTCGATTTTGTGCGTGGGGTTGAGGGTGAGCCCAGCCAAATGGTGGACGTTAACATGCTGCTAAAGTCTTTACAGGAGCGCCAATCTCGGGCTGGCCGTGAGCTGATTATAGAGTTCGCCCCCACTTATTTTATTGCTATTCGCCCTCTGGCAATGCAACGGCTGTTAGATAACTTAGTGGGCAATGCCTATGTGTATGGCAAAGGTGAAGTACGCGTCGCTAGCCGTATCACCGCAGAAAATATCATTATCAGCGTATTTGACAACGGCCCTGGTATACCGGAAAGTCATGTGGAAAAGCTGTTGCGGCCTTTTGAACGCTTGGATACGGCTAGGACCAATGCAGGCGGCAGTGGATTGGGATTGGCTATTGCAGACCGGATTGCCAAATTACACAAGGGTAAACTGGAGTTGATCAACCGTGTAGAAGACGGATTGGAAGCACGTATTAGTTTGCCGATTAAAAACTGACCCCTGTTAACCAACCATGACCAATCAGATCCCCTGCCTCGCTACATATTTGATTTCTACCTAATTGCTTGGCTCGATAAAGGTTTTTATCGGCCCATCCCATCATCACGTCTAAATCATTATTCACTTCTTTGCTAATACCAATGCTGCAAGTGTATTGCAAATTAAATTGCTTAATTTTTAACTTTTGATTTGCAACAACCATTCTGAAAGCATCAATAGTTGCAAAATCTGTAAGATATTGAAGAGAAGTGCTAATGACGGCAAATTCTTCCCCACCGATACGGGCAACAATATCTGTTGGGAAATATGCTTTTAATAGCGAAGCAAAGTTTTTGATAATTTCATCCCCAATGTCATGTCCGTACAGATCATTGATTTTCTTAAAAAAATCAATATCAAACATCATGACAGTAAGTGGATCACCTTTTGCAGTAGATTGCAGGACTTTAGCCCCTTGCTCAAAAAAATATCGCCGATTGTGTAATCCGCTTAAAAAGTCCCTATTAGATAAATCTTTAGCCAATTCAACCGCATCCAGCATATCTAAATTTTGCGTAATACGACAAAGTAATATCTCGTGATTAAAAGGCTTCCCAATAAAGTCGTTTGCTCCAGCTTTTAAGAACTTAACTGCAATCCGTGAATCTTGTGAGCTAGAAATACCAATAATCACTAACTCATCTTTTGCATATGTCTCTCTAGCTTTTTCTACAAAAGTATAGCCATCCATCTCTGGCATTTGGTTATCTACCAACACCAATTTGATATGAGGGAATTGGTGCAATTTAGCCAGCGCGTCTAATCCGTTGGTGGCCTCCAAAACCTCAAACTTCTGAAGTTTCAACTCACGCACGATAACAAATCTAGAAACTGCTGAATCGTCCACTACAAGCACTGCAATTTCTAGATTTTTATGCACTCTTAAAATTAAATCACAAATATAGATACTGTCGACCTTATTGTCTTTAACAATGTAATCAACAACATGATGCTTAATTAGTTTATTGCGCATTTCATCTTCATAATGATTCACAATGGCAATAACGGGTAAGTTAAATTCACCCAAAAGATCCACTTTCTCAAATTCTGATGAATCTAGATTTAATACACTAGTAATCCCAATAAAAAATTTATTATGATTCAATAATAGTAACTCCCGTGCTATTTCAGCTGTATGTACTATAGTTACATTTACGGGCAAGTGAGTTTCAATCACTTGCTTTACTGATAATGCATAATTACCATCACTTTCTAGTAACAGCACATCAACTTGCGTATGTATTCTATTGGTATCAAACATTTACAATTAATCCATTCACACTTAAAAGTTATCTAGTTATTCATCATCATTTATATTAAACCAATTTAGTTTTTCACGTAACTGCACCACTTCACCGATAATTGTCAGACATGGTGGCTTCATCTCTGCAGCACCCACTTTTTCAGCTAAATCTTTTAACGTAGCCGTCACCACACGCTGACGCTGGGTCGTGCCCTGCTGGATGACTGCTGCCGGCATATCGGGCGAAACGCCTGATACTATTAAACGTTTGCAGATATCTGCTAAGCCTACCAAACCCATATAAATCACCACAGTTTGATTGGGTCGCGCCATGGCTGCCCAATCCAGGTCTATGGTGCCATCTTTAAGGTGGCCCGTGATAAACAGGCAAGCCTGTGCATAATCTCTGTGTGTCAATGGGATACCGGCGTAGCTCGATACGCCGTTTGCAGCGGTGATACCAGGCACTACTTGAAATGGCACACCACGTTGCATCAACGTTTCAATCTCTTCACCACCGCGCCCAAAAATAAATGGGTCGCCACCTTTCAAGCGCAAAACGCGTTTACCTTGCAGGGCTAATTTGGCTAATAGCTCGTTAATCTCTTCTTGTGGCAACGTGTGCTGGTCGCGTGATTTCCCTACATAGATCAGCTCGGCATCGCGACGCACCAACTCCATGACTTCAGGACTCACTAATTTGTCGTATACACATACGTCGCACTGCTGCATCAGGCGCAATGCCCTGAACGTCAATAGGTCTGGGTCTCCTGGGCCGCCACCCACTAAAAAAACTTCGCCTTTTTGCGTGACAGTATCTGCGTCATTTAATAGCTTACTTAATAAATCGCGCGCTGCCTGCTCTTGTCCAGACAATATGCGTTCTACCATTGGCCCTTGTAATACACCTTCCCAAAAACGACGCCTAGCTTGGGTTGTAGTGAATTTAGCTTTCACTTGCTCGCGGAATTCTCCAGCAATTGCAGCGATGCGACCATACGTGGCGGGTAGCATGGTTTCGATTTTGGTACGAATATAGCGCGCCAGTACCGGCGCATTACCTTCCGATGAAATCGCGATTACCACTGGACTGCGGTCTATGATTGAGCCCATGGTAAAAGTACATAGGGCAGGAGCGTCCACCACATTGACGGGAATATTCTGCGCTTTAGCGGCTACAGAAACCGCGACATTTACAGCTTCATCATCAGTCGCTGCTATGACTAAACAAGCGCCGTTTAACTGGCCCGCTTCAAAGCTTGATTGTATATATTGGATTTTCCCAGCACTCACCATATTTTCAAGTTCATGACAAAGCTCTGGCGAGTACAACGTTACCGCGGCATCTGCTTTCAGCAGCATAGTGACTTTGCGTGTCGCAACTTCGCCGCCGCCAATGACTACACATAGGCGGCTTTTGATATTGTAAAAAATAGGAAGTGCTTGCATAAACTGGCTTAATCTCAGACTTAAAGATAGAACTTTGTAGGAATAGCCTATTTTACATTGTGCTGTTCAAATACGCTAAAATTACACCTTTAATCACACTTTTAAGATTCTCTTAGAAACTCCACATTGAACGATATTAAAGATAATTCGGCTTTAGCTACTACTCGTCTGACCACATCATCAGCTACTCCGCTCGACACTGCTCCTAAAAAAGTATTTATTAAGACTTTTGGCTGTCAGATGAACGAGTACGACTCATCACGTATGGCGGATATGCTGCATGCAGACAATGGTATGGTAGAAACACTCACGCCAGAAGATGCGGATGTGATCTTGCTGAACACTTGCTCGGTGCGTGAAAAAGCGGAGGAGAAGGTATTCAGTCATTTAGGTCGATTTATCCCGCTTAAGAAAGCCAATCCCAACTTAGTAATTGGTGTGGGGGGCTGTGTGGCTTCGCAGGAAGGCGACAATATCATCAAACGTGCGCCTTATGTGGATGTGGTATTTGGCCCGCAAACATTGCACCGATTGCCTGACATGATTAGAAACAGTCAATCCAGTGGAAACTCTCAAGTAGATATCAGCTTCCCGGAAGTTGAAAAATTTGACCATTTGCCGCCACCGCGTATAGAAGGTGCCAGCGCATTCCTGAGCATTATGGAAGGCTGTAGCAAGTATTGCAGTTTCTGTGTGGTGCCCTATACTCGTGGCGAAGAAGTCTCGCGCCCTTTTGATGCAATACTACTGGAAGCTGCTCAATTGGCTGAACAAGGGGTGAAGGAAATTACCCTGCTGGGCCAGAACGTCAACGCCTATCGCGCTGACTATGAAGGACTCGTCGCAGACCTGGCGATGCTCATTGAATATATTGCCGAGATTCCGCAAATCGAACGCATTCGCTTTACTACTAGCCATCCGAATGAAATGAGTGACAGGCTCATTACCTGTTTTTCGGATATTCCTAAACTTGCGGTACAACTTCATTTACCTGTACAGGCCGGCAGTGACCGCATCTTAATGGCAATGAAACGTAATTACACAGTGCTGCAATACAAATCTACAATAAGAAAATTGCGTGCTGCGAGTCCTAACCTGACTTTCACCTCAGATTTTATTATCGGCTTCCCAGGTGAAACTGAAGCTGATTTTGAAGCTACAGCAAAGCTTATGCAGGACGTTGGCTTTGATTACAGCTTCAGCTTTTTGTACAGCCCACGACCTGGTACGCCTGCCTCATACTTACCGGACGATACTTCGCATGAAGTGAAACTAGCGCGTTTAACTAAGCTACAAGCCATGAACGAGGCACAGGGTGATGCGGTTAGCCGTAGCATGTTAGGAACCATACATCGTGTTCTGATTGATGGTACTTCTCGTAAAGACGACTCCTTATTAGCAGGCAAATCTGACAATAACCGCGTAGTGGATATTGCCGGTGATGCAAGTTTAATCAATCAATTCGTGAACGTTAGGATTACTGATGTTTCTAACCCTAAACGTTTAACTGGTGAAATTCTATAAATTGATTGGTTTGCATGGAAATAACTTTAAGTCCTGAAGATAACGTCCGTCTTGCTAACCTCTGCGGCGCGCTAGATGAAAATATCAAACAAATTGAAACCGCGCTGGAAGTCAATATTAACCGTCGTAGCGGTACATTCAATATTACCGGTACAACAGTCAATACCAGACTCGCTGCCCAATTGATTGAAAACTTTTACATCAGGGCAAAAAAGCCTATTGAATTAGAAGACATTCAGCTTGGCTTGGTTGAAATTGACAAATTAAAACCGGAAGACGTCACCTCCACCACCATGCCTATTCTCATGACGCGGCGTGGTGACCTGCATGGCCGTACGCCGCGCCAGATAGAGTACTTACAGCAGATACAAGATTATGACATCACATTTGGCATTGGCCCGGCAGGTACAGGTAAAACCTATTTGGCAGTTGCCAGTGCGGTCGATGCGATGTCCCGTGACCGCGTTAAAAGGATAGTATTGGTGCGCCCCGCGGTTGAGGCTGGGGAGAAACTGGGATTTTTACCTGGCGATTTGAACCAGAAAGTTGATCCATACTTACGCCCTTTGTACGACGCGCTCTATGATTTGGCCGGTTACGATACCGTGAATAAGATGTTTGAGCGTGGTGCCATTGAAGTGGCGCCATTAGCTTATATGCGCGGTCGTACTTTAAACCAGAGTTTTATCATCTTGGATGAAGCGCAAAATACTACACCTGAACAGATGAAGATGTTCCTAACCCGTATCGGCTTCGGTACTAAAGCGGTCATTACTGGTGATGTGACACAAATCGATTTACAGCGCCATCAAAAAAGTGGTTTGGTCGAAAGCCAAAAAATATTGAAGAACGTCAAAGGTATCGCCATGACGCATTTCTTATCGGCCGATGTGGTGCGACATCCTTTAGTACAAAAAATCATCAATGCCTATGAAGAATACGAGCTCAAACACAGCGAAACTCAGACCAATCAAAATAGTCGCTAATGGCCTGGTAGCCATTGATTACATGATTATGTATATATAAATCATAAAGTAAATCAACAAAAATTGTTCTTAATATTAGCTGTCTTATATAAGATATAAGTGTTATATTCACGACTGTTTAGATTACCTCAACAAAATTGAGGTATTAGCTAGCCGATAAGTAATGTGCGCAAAACGCCATTAATTACTCACTTTTAAATACGCTAAGAGGAAATCATGGCACTTGTTTCATTGCGTCAATTATTAGATCATGCCGCCGAGCGCAACTATGGCCTAGCAGCTTTCAATGTCAACAATATGGAACAGGTGCAGGCTATTATGCAGGCGGCTGACGAGGTTAATAGCCCCGTCATCCTGCAAGCTTCTGCGGGAGCACGCAAATATGCCGGTGAAGCATTTCTCAGACATTTGGTACTGGCTGCCGTAGAAGCGTATCCCCACATTCCGGTAGTGATGCATCAAGACCACGGACATACGCCGGAAGTGTGCATACAAGCGATGCGCTCCGGTTTTACCAGCGTGATGATGGACGGTTCACTTTTAGAAGATGCCAAGACGCCGTCTTCCTATCAATACAATGTAGATGCCACCAAAAAGATTGTCGATTTGGCTCATGCCATCGGTGTTTCAGTTGAAGGCGAGCTAGGGGTCTTAGGTTCGCTGGAAACCGGCAAGGCCGGAGAAGAAGATGGTTCAGGCGCGGAAGGCCTGCTAGATCACTCACAGTTGCTGACCGACCCGGAAGAAGCGGCTGACTTTGTGCGCAAAACCGGCGTAGATGCACTGGCGATTGCGATTGGTACATCGCACGGGGCTTACAAATTCACACGACCACCTACTGGAAAAACCTTGGCAATTAGCCGCATCAAGGAAATTCACGAGCGCATACCAAACACGCATTTAGTCATGCACGGCTCTTCATCAGTGCCGCAGGAATGGCTCAAGATCATCAATGAATTTGGCGGTGGCATGGGCGAAACTTACGGTGTGCCAGTAGAAGAGATCGTAGAAGGCATTAAGCACGGGGTACGTAAGGTGAATATCGACACTGATTTACGCATGGCAACAACGGGTGCATTGCGGCGATTCTTTGCACAGAACAGCAAAGAGTTCGACCCTCGTAAATATCTAGGCGTGACGACTGCCGCGATGCGGGCGATATGTAAATCTCGCTACGAGGCATTTGGCTCTGCTGGCTATGCCGCTGCCATTAAGCCAATCTCTTGCGATGTCATGGCAGAGCGCTATAAATCAGGTAAGCTGCAAGCTGTTATTAAAGCCTAATTAATATCAGTGTAGTAAATACCAAGCCTAGAGAATATAAAGCATAGTTAGCAAGGGAATCATATGCGTCGCAACCTGGTAGTTGGCAATTGGAAAATGCATGGAGACATCAGAAGCAATGAAATGCTGCTTGATGGCATCATCAGTGGCTTGCAGGAGTTACACAATGCAGACTTTGTAGTCTGCGTGCCTAACCCCTATCTATTCCAAGCGCGTGCTTTATTAGAAAAGACTAATATTCACTGGGGCGGGCAAAATGTTAACCAGCATGAGGAAGGCGCGTTCACAGGCGCAGTGGCACCGCACATGTTAACGGACTTAGGCTGCAGCTATGTGCTGCTCGGCCATTCAGAACGACGCAACCTGTTTTATGAAACCAATTTAACCGCAGCCGCAAGGTTTGATGCTGCCATCAAAGCGGGGCTTACACCAATATTATGCGTAGGTGAAACATTGGCTGAACATGAAGCCGGCCTGACCGAAGTGATCGTAGCCAGCCAGATGGATGCCGTGATGGCCACATTAGGCGAGGAGGACTTTGCGCAAGCCATGGCTGTGAATATGGTATTCGCTTACGAGCCGGTGTGGGCGATAGGCACTGGCAGGACAGCAACGCCGGAGCAAGCACAAGCGGTACATGAATTTATACGCCATCGCATTGCCAGGCGCAATACGGATGCGGCGGCCAAGGTGAGGATTATTTACGGCGGCAGCGTAAAACCAAGCAACGCTGAAAGCTTATTCGCCATGCCGGATGTCGATGGCGGTCTAATAGGCGGCGCCGCATTACATGCCCATCAATTTGTGGAAATCTGTCAAGCGGCTAACAGTGTAATGGCTAGCAGCTGTTTAGCTGAATTGACTTAGGGCTGGACCAAATAAATGGCTGCTGATTAATGCCTGATTTTGCGCTGATGGTAAGAGATGATTCTGTCGACTTCACTTTTACTGCCCATAATGACCGGCACGCGTTGATGCACATGAGTCGGTACAATTTCCATAATACGCTGCGTACCCGTTGTCGCTAATCCGCCCGCTTGCTCAACAATAAAACTCATCGGATTTGCCTCATACATCAGGCGTAATTTTCCACCTTTAGCCTGTAATTTTGAATCCATTGGGTACATAAACACCCCGCCACGTATTAAGATACGGTGCATTTCCGCCACCATGGAAGCCACCCATCGCATATTGAAATCCTTATTGCGATCGCCCTCTTCACCTTGCAGACATTCATCGATATAGCGCTGAACCGGCTCCTGCCAGAAACGGTAATTCGACATATTGACAGCAAACTCCTGTGTCTCCGTGGCTATTTTCATCACAGGATGGGTAAGATAGAACTCACCGGATTCGATATCCAGCGTAAATCCGTTCACCCCATCGCCAGTGGTGAATACCAACATGGTGGATGTGCCATACAGTGCATAACCAGCGCATATCTGGCTGACCCCAGGTTGCAGAAAATCGGCCAATATCGGGTTAGCATTCGGGCTCATGAGTATAGAGAAGATGGTGCCTACCGAAATATTGACATTCACATTTGAAGAGCCATCTAGCGGGTCGAACAGTAGTAGATATTTACCATTTTGCTTATGCTTTTCCGGCACCTCAATGACTTGGTCAACTTCTTCAGAAGCCATCGCCGCGATACAACCGCTGCGCTGGTTGGATTCAATAAAAATATCGTTGGTAATCACATCCAAGGCTTTTTGCACCTCACCTTGTACATTTTCCGTGGCGAGACTACCCATATGCCCTTCTAGTGCACCGCTATCAATAGCGATTGCAATTTTCTTGCACGCGTTGATAATATCGTCCAGCATCAAGCTCAATGCTGCTTGATGCGGTCCTTGTAAACGATTCGCTAAAAAATCTTTAACAGTGGTGTAATGAATAATGTGCTGAGCCATGCTATTTTTCCTGAAAATCATGAATTTAAAACGAGGAATATCTTGCTGCTACGATATTATGACCTCTTAACGCATTGATTTAAATATATAATTAAACCAATTTCCGAAATACTTAATCGCTACAGAATTTTTAAAGATAATACCTGTGACAATACTCAAACTAAATGTTCAATATGCCAGCAAAGCAACAGCGATTCCAACCCGTTCCCAATTCAGGAAATGGGCAAAAGCGGCAATCCGCGTAGAAACGGAAGTCACGATTAGAATCGTAGATGCAGAAGAAGGCCGGCAATTAAACAGCATGTATCGCGGCAAAGATTATCCGACTAATGTACTGACGTTTCCCATGACTGATGAACCTTACCTGATTGGCGATATCATTATCTGCGCGCCAGTAGTAGAAGCCGAGGCCAACTCACAGGGTAAATCCTTGGAGTCGCACTACGCTCACTTGACTGTGCATGGCATCCTGCATTTACACGGTTATGACCATGAAACGGAGCCTCAAGCCGAGTTAATGGAGGGCCTTGAGACTGCAATTGTCACGAAATTAGGGTATCCTTCACCTTATCTTATTATAGAGGGTGCCTATTAATGGCTTCCGACTCGGAAAAGTTACATAAACCTGGTTTATTAGAGCGTCTTAGCAATTTCTTGCTAAGAGAACCAGAAGACCGTGAACAGCTAGTAGAGCTACTACACGGTGCTTACGAAAACAGTTTGATGGATGCAGACTCGCTCGCCATGATTGAAGGCGTGCTCCAAGTCTCTGAAATGCAAGTGCGCGATATCATGATTCCGCGTTCGCAGATGGATGTCATCGACATCACAGACCCACCTGAAACCTTCATCCCGCATGTCATTGAAACAGCTCACTCGCGCTTTCCCGTGATTGAAGATAACAAGAATGATGTGATCGGCATTTTGCTTGCCAAAGATTTACTGCGCTATTACGCAGGTGAAGATTTTGATGTACGTGACATGCTGCGTCCCGCAGTATTCATCCCTGAAGCTAAACGCCTTAACATCCTACTCAAAGAATTCCGAAGCAACCGTAACCATATTGCCATTGTAGTAGATGAGTATGGCGGTGTTGCCGGCATGGTAACGATTGAAGACGTGTTGGAACAGATCGTGGGTGACATTGAAGACGAATATGATTACGATGAAGATGAGGACAATATCATCCAGAATGCCGATGGCCAATATCGCGTGAAAGCTTTAACCGAAATCGTCGACTTCAACGAAGCCATAGGTACTAATTTTAGTGATGAAGAATTCTCCACCATAGGCGGCTTAGTGGTCAACCAGTTTGGCCATTTACCTAAGCGTGGCGATGAAATCACTTTCCAAGGCCTGCACGTAAAAATATTACGGGCCGATAGCCGCCGAGTCCATAGCATGATGATAGAAATATTACCCGAACCGGTCGAAAACCTGGAAACAGCTGACTAACGGAACTAAATAATTCAAAACCGTTCTTAAAAGTCACTTCAGTTAAATTCAAAAACGCATCGAAAATTTGATGCTCTAAGGGGAATGCAATGAAACGTGCAACTTTTCTAGGCTGTTTGATTACCGGTGTTTTATTAAGCGGCAGTGTTCTTGCTGATGAAACCCCTAGCAGTGAGATTCCAACGTTGGAAAAAGATTTTGTAAGCGCCATCAACAAGTTTGATAAAAAGCAAATCATCGCCCAGTTTGGCGAGCCTGCTACGGCAGATGATGTAAAAGTCAAAGGTTCAGATAAAGTTGTAGCATCAATCTGGCATTACCACTTTATCAATACCACTGCGGACGGTAGTTATTATGAAACTACTGAACTGGACTTCATCAATGATAAAGTTGTGATGGTGGTTTTTTTGAATAACGACGGTTCAGAAGGTAATGATGGCGGTAAGAAATATGAAATGCCAGGCGTTAAACCGGAACTCTAATTCGGAATAGGTCAAGCGCTAACCATAAAGCGTAGTACAACTATTAAGGCTTATTTGCTTAGCAAATAAGCCTTTAATTATTTTTTCCTCAATTACCCATATTTAACCCATGGAATCACCCAGATTGGATGATTCCCGAGTAAATTCAGAATTAAGGCGTTATGGCCTTCCGTAGTTCATTGGTAAGAATTGCAGTTTATCCCAGGGAAAACCATCTAACACCTCATAACCCGCTTTATATTGGTATAACGCAGGGTATGGGTTTGGTTTGCCTAACATAGTATAGGAATCAGCATTCTGAGCACGAAGAGAAAGAGAACCGGCTTTATCCCAAACCACGAAACCATACTTTTGCGCAGCTTTAGCGATGATTTTCCCGGCCTTACTCATGGGCAAACCATCGACATACACACTTGGATTTAAACGGAAGCGTTGGCCTTCAGCAATGCGATTCGGTTTGCTATAAGGATTGTAGCCGTCAGAGCGATTAGCGGGCCATGAAAAAATGCTGGATTTTTCAATATCCACTAAGGCGATACCAATGACATGTCTGATTTCGCCGCGGGTTAATTCTTCCGCAGTAATTTGTCCCCCAGCAAAAGGCAAGCCGGTAGCAGTAGTGCCATAGTACTTCTGGAAAATGCCTTGGGCGTAAGATCCACTCGCAACTTTGCCACCCCAGCAGGAACTCCATTTACCGTAATAATCTTTTTTTGCCTTCCACAGTTCCCAAATGGTATTACTAGAAGGTTGATAAATCGTCATTTCTCCATCAGTACCCGATGCTTGTTTTGCCGCAGATGGAATAGGCACTGCACTCATCATGGTGGAAAAGTTTGGGTCCACCCAACCTTTATGTTGGCAATCATTGAAGCCAACCTTTACTTTAGTAGTAGCGCTAGACGCTACATATATCGGGCTAGAATATGATGTGGTATTGATGTTTACGTTGTTATAGTAAGCAAGTTTTTGCCTGACGAATTCTTTAACAAAATTAGCTGAGTTTGTATGTAAAACCACACTGGTAGGAATAGGTTTGTACCAGAAACTACTGCTAGCAAATATTGCGTCTGTTAACACACTACTTGTGCTCGTGGTGGTAGAAGTTGACGTCGCAAGAGACATCGTGCCTGTTGTAGAAGTGCTACTTGAAGTCGTTGTAGGCGACGTGGTAGTGGTGGTAGTTGGAGCAGTAGTGGTACTAGTTGATGTAGTTGTAGTAGTGCTTACTGTGCTTGAGCTGCCTGAAGTACAAGGATATGCACTATAAGAAACTGCACCAGAGGAACTAGTACATTTGTAAATTGCGGCATATGAGGTATTGATACCTAGCATTAAGAGTGAAGAAAATAAAATGCTATTGATGAATAACGGCTTATTCATGGCTGTCCTTTACTTAATTGATCGGGTAAATAGCTTATTGAGAAAAAATAAGGAATTATCGGACAACTATTAGCAGCCACTGAAAACCTAAAATCACAAAAAGCTTGGGTTATCTTTGGAAAATTTCACAACATTCCATAGAGTATTCAAGTCATCTAGTTATTTTTTTGTAGTCACATGATCATGAAATATTTACAAAAATGTAAATATTTTTATGACCGGTAACTGGGCTTAGTTAACTTTCGTTACCTTAGCTTGGATTGAATTTAAACATAATACTTTTTTTAATGCAAACCTAATTTCATATATCCATCAGTGCGTTACCTCGCTTATCCACAGATATATTTTCACAAACCTATCGGAATCCAGCGCGGAATAACGAATTCAGCAATGGAAAGAATTATTACATCTTATGAAAAAAGCCAGTAAATTTTCTCACTGGCCTTTAATTTTATAAGTGCTAATTTTTCAACGAATCACGAATTTCACGCAGCAAAATGACCTCTTCAGGCGGAGCTATAGGAGCTGGGGTGGGTTCAGCTTTTTTCAATTTATTAATTTGTTTAACCATCAAGAAAATGATGAAGGCAAGGATCAGAAAATTAAGCACAATCGTTATAAAATTCCCGTAAGCGAGCATGGGCACACCTGCTTTTTTAAGGGCATCGTAAGTTTGTGGGATGCCTGCCGGGCCTTCTGCCAATTTAATAAACATATTAGAGAAATCCAAACCACCCACTACTTTGCTGATCACAGGCATAATGATGTCATTTACCAAAGACTCTACAATCTTGCCAAACGCTGCACCAATAATCACCCCAACGGCCAAGTCTATCACGTTGCCTTTGAGGGCAAATTCTTTAAATTCTGATTTTATGCTCACACTCTATCTCCAAAATTTAGATATCAAATTACGCACTTAATTATCATGGTCATACTAGGTCCAGTACGCAATCACTGTCAACTTTCATCATTGTTCAATATCGATTATTAACTTTGTCCACTCAAAGTAACAAGCTACAATTCAGCCCATGAAATCCATCAGTAAACATCCATTTTTTCAACCCATCATCTTGTTTCTATTAGGCGCCGCCTGTGTCTTAGGTTTTGCGCCCTATTATTTTTACCCTGCCAGCATTATTTCCATACTTGGTATATGTAGCTACTGGTTTCAAGCACGCTCTTATCAGCAAGCGGCTAAATTTGGCTTCATTTATGGCTTAGGGCTATACACGGTAGGCATTTACTGGATCTATATCAGCCTACATGATTTTGGCAATATGCCGGCATTCATGGCCGCGTTCTTTACTTTCTTACTCTCTGCCTTTATGGCGCTGTTTCCGGCTCTTGTCGGAGGGTTAAGTAAGTGGTTAAGCAATACCCAGCCCAAATATATGGCCATTGCCATTCCGGTATTCTGGGCTTTATCAGATTGGGTAAGAAGCTGGATTTTTACAGGTTTCCCATGGCTCACCATGGGTTATTCCCAAGTACCTTACAGCCCGTTAGCAGGCTATATTCCCGTGGTCGGTGTGTATGGCGTATCAATGATTACAGTGTTAATTGCCAGTTTGCTAGCCTTATTATGGGTAAACCGTTCCGATCATACGCCTTGGAAATATTCAGCATTTGCCCTGATGTTGATCATACCAATCATCGGTGGCTTATTAAAATTCGTTGCGTGGTCAACGCCTGTGGGCAAGCCCATTTCAGTCGCTTTGTTACAAGGCAATATTGCGCAAGAAATCAAATGGTCACCGGAATTCGCCCAAAAAACCATCGATCTATACCTCGATATGGTTAAAAAAACTAAAGCTGACTTGGTCGTTCTGCCAGAAACTGCACTACCAGTAATTTCCAATCAAATCGACCCTTCCATAACCAAGGAAATAAGCTCGCACGTTTCGGCCAACAATGGCAACTTAATCATGGGTATGGTGGAATATCATAATGCAACCGAATCGTATTTCAATAGCGCGATCAGCTATGGCATCGCACCAAGCCAGTATTACCAGAAAGACCATTTGGTGCCATTTGGCGAATTTATCCCATTGAAATGGGCATTTGGCTGGATCTACCGTGATTGGCTCAACATGCCACTTAGCGATATGTCTCGTGGTGGCACCAAGCAAAGACCTATGCCATTAGGCAATCAAAAAGTAGCTGTGAACATTTGCTATGAAGATGTATTTGGCGAAGAAATCATACGTCAACTGCCAGAGGCTACCTTATTGGTGAATATCAGTAATGATGCATGGTATGGAAAATCTTACGCCGCATATCAGCATATGCAGTTTTCCCAAACGCGAGCACTTGAGACTGGTCGTATGGCACTGCGCGCAACTAATACTGGCGCCACTGCTATTATTGATAGTCATGGCTACGTTACAGCCCATGCTCCTCACGATGAAAATATCATCCTGGAAGGTCAGGCTCAGGGCTATACCGGCGCTACGCCCTATGTACGGTTTGGTAACTGGCTGTTCTTGTTCATCAGTTTCATCGCAATCTTGTGGATAGCAATCCCTAAAGTTTTGGTAAGGTTCAGTAAAACCAAGTAAAATTAAGGTTTCGCCCCAATAAATATAAAGCAAAACAAAATCATGGCTTTAACGTTTCAGCAAATCATTCTTACATTGCAAAATTACTGGTCAGAACGTGGTTGCGCGTTGTTACAACCATACGATATGGAAGTTGGCGCAGGCACATCACATACCGCGACATTTTTACGGTCATTAGGCCCAGAGCCTTGGAAAGCCGCTTATGTGCAGCCTAGCCGTCGCCCTAAAGATGGCCGTTATGGTGAAAATCCAAACCGCTTGCAGCACTACTACCAATTCCAAGTGGTACTGAAACCAGCCCCCGCAGATATTTTGGAACTGTATCTTGGTTCACTTGAAGCACTTGGTTTCGACCTCAAAAAGAATGATATTCGCTTTGTAGAAGACGATTGGGAAAACCCTACCTTAGGCGCATGGGGCTTGGGTTGGGAAGTCTGGCTGAACGGTATGGAAGTCACCCAATTTACCTACTTCCAACAGGTCGGCGGTATTGATTGCAAGCCCATCACTGGCGAAATCACCTATGGCTTAGAACGTTTAGCTATGTACTTACAAGGTGTAGATAACGTTTACGACCTGACTTGGACAACCGGACTGAAGGGTGAGCTACTGAGTTACGGCGATGTATACCTGCAAAATGAACAGGAACAGAGCACATATAACTTTGAGCACTCGGATGCTGACTTCTTATTTACCGCATTCAATGCGCATGAGAAACAAGCCAAGCACCTGATGGAAAACAAATTGGCACTCCCTGCTTATGAACAAGTATTGAAAGCGGCGCACACATTCAACCTGCTGGATGCGCGTGGCGCGATATCTGTCACGGAACGTGCCGGCTACATAGGAAGAATTCGTAACCTTGCCAGGTCGGTCGCAGCGAGTTACCTGGATAGCCGCGCAAGGCTTGGCTTCCCGATGGCACCTAAAGACTGGGCAGATGAAGTATTAGCGAAGATTGAGAAAGCAGCATGAGTACCGATATCAATAACAACTTATTAGTCGAATTATTTGTAGAAGAACTACCGCCGAAAGCACTCAAAAAGTTAGGTGAATCATTTGGTAAAAGTTTATTTCAAGGACTTGAAGATAATGATTTTCTTGAGCCTGAATCAAAGCTTACGATTTATGCTTCTCCACGTAGACTAGCTGCCCATATAACTAACGTCCTTGCGGTCTCTAGAGCAAAAAGCCAACGAATAAAGTTAATGCCTGCTGCTGTAGGATTAGATGCCAATGGGAAGCCAACACCTAGCTTAATAAAAAAGCTAATTAATTCGTGCGGTTATCAAGATGAAGTAAATTTTGAATCTATTATCAAAGAACGCGTGACTAAAGAAATCGAAGATAATAAAGAAGTCTTATTTCATACATCTATTGCATCAGGCAACCAACTATTCATTAGACTTGAAGGTGCATTAGAAAATGCTATCCATAATTTACCAATTCCTAAAGTGATGACATATCAGCTAGCGGACGGTTGGACTAGCGTAAACTTTGTACGTCCAGCACACGGATTGGTGGCTTTGCATGGTAGCGATGTTGTGAATATAAGCGTGCTAGGTTTGAATGCTGGCAACAAAACGCAAGGTCACCGTTTTGAAGCGGTTAATCCAGTTGTTACACTCAAAAATGCTGATACTTACGCAGAGCAGCTCAAAACTGAAGGCGCAGTGATTGCCAGCTTTGTAGAGCGCCGCGCTGAAATCGTCCGCCAATTAACAACTGCAGCTGCGAAACAAAACCTCAAACCGATTGAAGACGAGGCTTTGCTGGATGAAGTGACCGCCTTGGTTGAACGCCCGAATGTATTGTTAGGCCAGTTTGAAACCGAATACTTGGAAGTGCCGCAAGAGTGTTTGATTTTAACCATGAAGGCGAATCAAAAATACTTCCCACTGTTAGATTCAAATAACAAGCTCACGAATAAATTCCTCATCGTGTCGAATATTAGTCCGGCTGATCCCAGCGCTGTGATTGGCGGTAATGAGCGCGTGGTACGTCCGCGTCTAGCTGATGCTAAATTCTTCTTTGACCAGGACCGTAAAAAAACACTAGAGAGCCGCTTAGAAGGCTTGAATAAAGTGGTTTACCACAATAAACTTGGCTCACAAGGGGAACGCAATAAACGTGTAGTTGCGATTGCTAAAGCCATCGCTGCGCAAATTGGCAATGCTGATTTAATTACAAAAGTTGAAACTGCAGCCAAGTTATCCAAGGCTGACTTGATTACTGACATGGTTGGGGAGTTCCCAGAACTGCAAGGCATTATGGGGCGTTACTATGCACAGCATGAAGGTTTAAATGACGATATCGCTTTTGCGATTGAAGACCATTACAAACCACGCTTTGCGGGCGATAGTTTACCGCGTAATGAAGTAGGTATTTGCGTAGCGCTAGCGGATAAATTAGAAACTTTGGTTGGTTTGTTCAGTATTGGTGAGAAGCCTACTGGCGACAAAGACCCTTTTGCATTAAGACGCCAAGCTTTAGGTATTATCCGCATGTTGATCGAGAGCAAATTACCAATTAAATTCAATGCATTGATTGATGATGCCTTGAAACAATTCAATGGAGATGCTGCAGCAGCACTAGCAATTCAAGAGTTTTGCTACGATCGCTTGAGTGTAAACCTGAGAGAGCAATCTGCTAGCCCGCAAGAAGTTGATGCCGTGCTTTCTTTAACGCCGGACCTACTTAGCGAAATTCCTGAACGCCTTGCTGCCGTACGCACTTTCGCAAGCCTTGAAGAAGCACCAGCATTAGCTGCTGCAAACAAACGCGTAGGCAATATCTTGAAAAAAGTTGAAGGGACGATTGAAGCAAAAGTTAACACTAACTTACTGCTGGAACCTGCTGAAATTGCCTTGAATGACGCATTAAGCAAAGTAAAACCTTTAGCAGACAGTGCATTTGAAAGTGGCGATTACACAACTTCTTTACAATCACTTGCAGCATTAAAAGCGCCCGTTGACGCATTTTTTGACAATGTGATGGTCAATGCTGATGACCCTGCACTTAAAGCGAATCGTTTAGGCTTGCTAGCTATATTGCACCAAGCGATGAATCGTGTTGCGGATTTATCAAGACTCGCTAATTAATACGAGCTTTTCATAAAGGATTCACTGAATGAAACTAGTGATTTTGGACCGAGACGGTGTACTGAACCAAGACAGCGCTAATTTTATCAAGAATCCGAATGAATGGATTCCCATTCCCGGCAGTCTTGAAGCGGTGGCTTTACTTAACCAATCAGGATTCCGTATCGTGGTGGCAACAAATCAATCTGGCATCAGTCGTGGTTTGTTCGATATGGCAACATTAAACAGTATCCACGACAAAATGCACCGCGAACTAGCGCAAGTAGGCGGTCGCATGGATGCCGTTTTCTATTGTCCGCATGCTGCAGATGACCATTGCGATTGTCGAAAACCAAAGACCGGCATGATAGAAGACATAGGCAAGCGCTTTTCGGTAGAGTTAAATGAAGTGCCTGCTGTGGGCGATTCCTTGCGTGATTTGCAAGCTTTTGCCGATGCAGGTTGCCAGGCTATTTTAGTGCGTACGGGGAAGGGTGAGGAAACTTTAGCTGCTGCAGAAAAGTCAGCTGATAAAGCCTTGCCGCCTAACACTTGGGTTTGTGCAGATCTGAGTGAAGCTGTCCAACGCATCATTACTCAGTATGCTTAACGCAGTACACTATCAATCAAGTAACTTAAGCAACCAAGTAACTTAAGAAATCAAATAACAAAGGTACCATCATTTGGCTTTTTTAATTTTTTCGTTTAATAAAAATAAATGCTAGTAAGATCATTGATTTTTACTATCGGCCAGTGGCTATTCACCCCGATATTTTCATTTTTTGCTCTATTTACTTTCCCGTTTTCGCGTATTACCCGTAACCGCATCATCAGCTTATGGGCACGTACTATGTTGTGGTGGCTACGCGTCACCTGCAACATCACTTATGTAGTAAAAGGTGCAGAAAATATCCCCGCTACACCTTGCGTTATATTGGCTAAACATCAATCCGCGTGGGAAACGCTGGCGTTTCAACAGATATTTCCCCCGCAAGTGTATGTAATGAAGCGCGAATTATTATGGATACCTTTCTTTGGCTGGGGTTTAGCAATGACCTCGCCCATCGCCATCAATCGCAGCGCAGGTCGTGAAGCTCTTAAACAGTTAGTCGCGCTGGGGAAACAGCGTTTAGCTGCTGGCTTATGGGTGGTGGTATTTCCGGAAGGCACGCGAATCGCACCTAGGGAGCATAGTAAATTCCATATTGGGGGTGCATGGTTAGCCAGCGGCGCTAAAGCTATAGTTTTACCGGTTGCTCATAATGCAGGCCTCTGCTGGAGTAAGAATACCCTACTCAAAAAATCTGGCGTAATTACAGTTAGCGTAGGAAAACCTTTGGATTGTGCTAAATTAAAGCCGGATGCAGTGAACTCACAAGTGGAAAATTGGATCAAGACAGAAATGGCTACCTTGGAATAGTATGTCCCATACCCTTACATTACCGTCAGGTGAACGATTAGATTACCAGCTGGAACGCAGGCAGCGCCGAACTGTGGGATTGAAGATCACGGCTAACGGCTTGGTAATCCATGCGCCTAAACGTATTGCACAATCTTACCTGGAAAGCCTGATTCTGCAGAAATCCGATTGGATTCGTAAAAAGCTGGCTTCGCTGACTGAAAATGAAATCCCCCAGGTGCAATGGGAAGATAACGAACAGCTTTTGTTACTTGGTAATCCTATCAACTTATCCATCAGGTCCGATGTTCGCGCCAAAGCCATTGTGTATGAGCCCGGACTTTTACTACTGGCATTGCCCAACCCTGATGATACTACCCTGATCGCCCGTAAGGTCGTCCAATGGTATAAAAAGCAGGCACTGTCCGACTTCTCCAGGCGACTGGAAATATTGTCTGCCAAGTTTGGGGTGCCATTACCTAAGCTCTATCTATCCAATGCCAAATCGCGCTGGGGCAGTTGTAACTCCAAAAAAGAGATACGTCTCAATTGGCGGCTATTGCAGGCGCCGCCACATATCATCAACTATGTCATTTGCCATGAACTCGCTCACCTGAAAGAGATGAACCACTCTGCTAAGTTCTGGGCAGTGGTTGCCAGCATTTTCCCGGATTACAAAACAGCAGAAAAAGAACTCAAAGCCTGGTCTCCCAAATTGCACGCTATGTAATCATCCCTGAGTGCATGAGTGTATATTGCACTCAAAATTCGTCATGCTAGTATGTCGTTGCGTTGTGATAATTTCAAAATCTAATAATGACAATTAAGGGAGCAATAATGACTTTTCAAGAATCTATAAAGTTGTGTTTACAGAAATACGCAGATTTTGAAGGCCGCGCGAAACGGCCTGAATACTGGTGGTTTATGCTATTCCTGATATTGGTCAGCCTGGCCTTAGGCATGGTTAGCAATATATTGTCTGCCCTATTTACCTTGGGCACTATTGTGCCATCACTCGCTGTTGGTGCACGCCGTTTGCATGATACCGGCCGTTCAGGCTGGATGCAGCTAATCGGCTTGATACCTCTCATCGGCTGGATAATTTTGATCTATTTTTATGTGCAGGAAGGCGATGCTATTGATAACCAATATGGGCCGCCACCAACAAATTAGTTAGGGCATTGGGTCTGTATTAACTTGAATTCTGTAACAAATAAAAAAGGGGCCAAGGCCCCCTTTTTAACATCTTAAATTACTAAAGTATGGTTTTAATATCGTTTGCGATGTCAGCGGGTTTTTCGCCATAGTCCACATACAAGCGGATTTTTCCAGTTTTATCATAGATATACATGCCAGCACTGTGATCAATGGTGTAATCGCCTTTACCTTCACTCGCCACTTTACTCATAAAAATCTTGAAGTTCTTAGCTGTCGCTTCGATCTCTTTATTAGTACCGCGCAGACCAATGAAACGTTTATCAAATGATGGTACGAATTTAGCCAACACCTCTTGCGTATCACGCTCAGGATCTAATGTGACGAATAATACTTGAATCTCATCAGCTTTAGGACCTAATAATTTCATGGTTTGTTTGAGGTCTGCCATGGTTGTCGGACACACGTCAGGGCAGTGTGTATATCCAAAGAATAAAGCAACCACCTTGCCTTTGAATTCCTCCAAAGTACGGCGCTTACCATTATGATCAGTTAAGTTAAGAGTTTGTGCAAAGTCGGCTCCGGTAATGTCGGTAGCTACCAATTTTTCGGTAGCGGGTTTGCAGGCAAACAAAGTACTTGCCAACATAATCAAAAAGAGATGGCGCAAAATGCGGGCTAAAGAATGGGTCATTACTACTTTCTAAATTAATCAAAACTAATGGTTAGATTTTACCATGCGTAATAAATTCAATGCTTTGCATTACAAATAATAGGGAAATTTATGTGCAAAGCGAGCCTTCCCTCGTTTACAATAACGGTTTTGCAAAATTAGAGCTTTAAGGAACAGTATGGCAAACCCAGCAGTAACTTCTGGCGGTATGGCAGACCGCGACGGCGTAATTTGGTATGACGGTAAAATGGTGAACTGGCGTGATGCCACCACCCACGTACTCACCCACACATTGCATTACGGCATGGGTGTGTTTGAAGGCGTTCGTGCTTACAAAACCGACAAGGGCACTGCCATTTTCCGTTTGAAAGAACATACTGACAGGCTGTTCCGCAGCGCGCATATACTTGGTATGAAAATGCCATTTAGCAAAGAAGAACTGATTGAAGCACAAAAAGCGGCTGTACGTGAAAACAACCTGGAATCAGCATACATGCGTCCCATGGCGTTTTATGGCGCTGAAGCGATGGGCATCTCCGCTAAAACACTTTCTACGCACGTGATAGTTGCAGCCTGGAAATGGGGCGCATACATGGGCCAGGAAGCGCTGGATCACGGCATCCGCGTTAAAACTTCTTCATTCTCACGTCATCACGTGAACATCACCATGTGTAAAGCCAAAGCTAACGGCAATTACATGAACTCTATTCTTGCGCACCAAGAAGCCGCGCAAGATGGCTATGATGAAGCCTTACTGTTAGATGTGGATGGTTTTGTAGCCGAAGGTTCTGGCGAGAACATTTTCATCATACGTAACGGCAAACTTTATACACCTGACTTAACATCAGCGCTGGAAGGCATTACGCGCGACACCATAGTTCAACTGGCTTCTGAAATCGGTTTAACTGTGATTGAAAAACGCATCACACGCGATGAAGTTTATTCAGCAGATGAAGCTTTCTTTACTGGCACAGCGGCTGAAGTTACACCAATCCGCGAGTTGGATCGCCGCAACATAGGCGAAGGCAAAGCGGGTCCTGTGACTAAACAATTGCAAAAAATGTATTTTGACGCGGTAACGGGTAAGTCTGCAAAACATGCAGATTGGCTTACCTACGTTTAAACCATAATTTGAGTGGCTCAAGGAATTGTAATGTCTGACGTGAAAGAATACGAAATAAGTGCGAAAGATTTGCCCTTACACTGTCCTACTAATGAAGTGGCATTATGGGCTTCACATCCGCGCGTATTTTTGGACATCACAAAAACCGGGCAAGCTGCATGTCCTTATTGCGGCACGAAGTACACATTAAAAGCAGGAGTCCATGTAAAACATCATTAATAGCTAATGTTTTACATGTCGCTTGATCAGCACCCTAGCTCAAAATACCAATACCACTAGACTTACCTACTAACCAACCTATCTTCGATGGTCATCGTCATGATCGCCATCGTGGTGATCGCGATGGTGGTCATGATCTTCCTGATGATCACGATCCCTGTGATAGCCGTCATCATGGGCTCTGATATAACAGCCGCTCAAACTAATTGCTACCAAACTTAAAACCAATAATAGTTTCTTCATGATTGATCCTTTACTTAAAGCAGTACATTGATCCCTTAGAATTAATTAGATTGCAATTACGAAAAGGAAGTGGCTTAGCAATAACAAAAGCTAAATGGAGCGAGGACGTGCTGCATAATCTAAATATTTAATTACGTATATTTAAGGCATACAACTTAGTAGCTTAACAACTGCTAGTTGGGAATTTACATAAACTCCCAACTAGCAAATACCTTACTTGTGTTCGTTAGCTTCGTCTTTGATTTTCTCGCCGCCTCGTTCAATGTCTTTACCGGCGCCTGCCATAGTGTTACAGCCTGTCAACGTTGCTAATGTACCAGCTAAAAATAATGTGGCTAATAATGAAGCAATAGTTTTCTTGAACATGATAGTTTCCTTATATTGTTACTTGTTAGAGAAGCGCAGGGAGCATCCCTTCGCCATGTATACGAATAATGATTCAAACAATAAAGTATTTCTGTACGATAACGTACACAAAGCACTTTAAGGACTAAATCAATAGACTGTGACGCTTGGACTGAGAATTAGTTTAAGTTTGATATAAACATTTGCAGCTAGAGCAAGCTAATTGAGGCTTGGGCACCCCAAAGCTCTTGAATGATTTCCGAAGCTTGCGGGACTTTGCTATTGGTCCAAAACTTTACTGCATTTTTCCCCGACAGACTTTTTTGCTGCAACTCATTTTGATGTGGATGCGGATTAGATAATAGGTTTTTTTCTGACAAACGCTTCTGCAGTTGTTTTGCCACCGCAGCACCGGTATCAATCAACACCACATCCGCTCCCACCACTTGCTCTATCAACGATCTGACAAAAGGATAATGCGTACAGCCTAGCACTATAGTATCGGCCCCGTGAGCCAATAAAGGCGCGCAATATTGGCGTATCAATTCATGCGTCTCTTCCGTATTCAACTCACCATGTTCAATACATTCCACCAGTCCGATACAGCCTTGTGTAATCACTTCAACATTACGTCCATAACTTTCGAGCAGGGCGGCGAACTGCGCACTTTTCAAGGTGCCTACTGTAGCCAGTACCCCGATGATGCCATTGCGGGTCGCTTCTGCAGCAGGCTTTACTGCGGGTTCCATGCCAATGATAGGAAGGTTCGGGTATTGACTGCGTAAAGCATCTATTGCAGCGGCTGTCGCCGTATTGCAGGCTACAACCAGCGCTTTAATATTTTTTGCGATCAGGAAATCCGCAATCTCAAAACAACGCGCTGTAATGTCTTCCGCAGTTTTGTTGCCATAAGGCGCGTGTTGGCTATCTGCAAAATACAGCAATTCTTCATACGGCAATAAAGCATGAATATGCTTCAGCACCGTTAGGCCGCCCACGCCAGAATCCATGACGCCGATAGGCTGGTTAGCATGAATACCGTTTATATCAATACGGCCCGCAAGATTAGAGTTTTTAGATGATTGAGTCACGTTGTTGGTAAGCATTAGTAGGTTGTCATCAGTTACAATATTGGCTTACAGCTAAGGGCCACACACCCAAGTTCACGCCATTATTATGGCTACACTTAATTAAAGCAAGATTAAAACAAGGTTTAGCATGGGCAATCGATTAAGCAGAATTTATACACGTACCGGCGATGACGGGACAACCGGTCTAGGTGATGGCAGCCGCGTCAACAAAGACAGCTTGCGCGTAGAAGCCATGGGAGATGTCGATGAACTCAATTCAGTCATCGGCATTATGATGACGGAAAGAGTGCCAGATATCTTGGTAGAAACGCTTACGCAGATTCAGCATGACTTATTTAACTTAGGCGGCGAAATTTGCATTCCTGGTTATGTAATCCTGCAAAAAGAGCGTATTGAAGATCTGGAAGAAGCGATTGATACGCTTAATGACGAGCTTGAGCCTCTCAAGGAATTCATCCTGCCGGGAGGCACTAAAACTGCCGCTTATTGCCACCTTGCTCGGACCGTATGCCGCCGCGCTGAGCGCAAACTTATTCAATTACACCGTAGCGAAAAAGTTACAGATATTTCATTGCAATACTTGAATCGCTTATCTGACTTACTGTTCGTGATGTGCCGCATAATCAACAAAGAAGCTGGAGTGGACGACGTGCTATGGGAAAATCAGCGCGGCAAATAAAAGTCTGAGCGCAATCAACAAAATCCTTATTTATATATCCACCTAGATTTTATAGAATCCATATAGGTAAGTTATAATTTGCGTATGATTAGAAAACTGCTAGATAGAATCTTCAAACCAAAAAACCTTCAGGGCGCAGCTAGCAGAGTCGAGCCTCACCAAGTCAATCAACATCAGGACAAGCACCAGCCTAGCCGTCGAGTGTTAAGTACGAAGAAGCCTGCCAAGAAAAATGCACATTCTGATAGAGATGCTGCGCAGGTCATTACCCACAACAAACATAAGATAGACCGCAAGCTGCTTAGCAACGGTGCATTCAAAACTATAGAAGGCTTACAGAAAGCCGGTTTCGAGGCATATATCGTTGGCGGCGCTGTACGTGACTTACTGCTCAATCGCATTCCTAAAGATTTTGACGTAGCCACGGACGCCACCCCCGAAGAAGTGAACCGCATCTTCCGACGCTCACGCATTATTGGCCGCCGTTTCAGGTTAGTACACGTACTGTTTGGTGATGAGACTATCGAAGTCTCTACCTTCCGAGGTAGCCATTTAGATAGCGGTGACTCCAAAGTCACCGACTCTGGTCGTATCATTCGTGATAACGTATTCGGCTCGATTGTCGAAGACGCTATCCGCCGCGACTTTACTGCCAATGCGCTCTATTACGACCCTTCTAGCCAAGAGGTATTGGATTTCCATAATGGTTATGCAGATATCAAAGCTGGTGTGTTAAGCATGATAGGCAAACCGGAAACACGTTATGCAGAAGACCCCGTGCGCATGCTACGTGCTGTGAGATTATCAGCAAAATTGGGCTTAAAGATTGATGCCGCAACCATGGCGCCAATCGCTAAGATGGCGGATCTATTGCAGGACGTACCGCCGAGTCGCCTATTCGATGAAATGCTTAAACTATTTTTATCAGGCCACGCCATCGAAAGCGTGAGTGCTTTACGCGAACAGCATTTGCACCATGGGTTATTACCTATGCTAGATGTAGTGCTCGAACAGCCTATGGGCGAACGTTTTGTGATGCTGGCGCTTAAAAATACTGATGATCGTATCCTTTCAGGCAAATCAGCTAATCCTAGTTTCCTGTTTGCCACCCTACTCTGGCATGAAGTGCTAGCCTCTTGGGAAACATATAAAGCTGAGAACCATCCGCCAATACCCGCTCTGCATATGGCCATGAGCGAAGTGATTGCTACGCAGGCTGAAAAATTGGCGATTCATAACCGTTATACCGCGACCATGAAAGAGATTTGGGGCATGCAGCCACGGTTTGAGCAGCGTGCAGGCAAGCGCCCATTCGGCTTGTTGACCCATCCGCGTTACCGCGCTAGCTACGACTTTCTGCTGCTACGCTGCGAATCTGGCGAGTTGCCAACAGAACTTGGCGAATGGTGGACCAAATTTGCTGAAGCGGACAACGAAACGCGTACAACCATGCTACAAGCGGATACTGGACCTAAAAAACGTAAAAAAAGAAGTCGCAAAAAAACCAATATTGGGACTAAAACTGAATCTTCTGAAGCATCATAAATACCAGTAATGAAGCAGGCATTTATCGCACTAGGCAGCAATCTAGCTGATCCTATCCGGCAAATTAACAATGCACTAACGGCTCTGGGAAACATACAGAACACAGAACTGATTAAGCAATCATCACTCTACCGAACTGCACCTGTGGATTGTCCACAGGATGGTAGTGAAGTGCCGGATTTTATAAATGCCGTGGCTGAAATAAAAACTACTTTAAGCCCGCTGGAGCTATTAGATGCTTTGCTCGCAATTGAAAATACTGCCGGACGGGAACGTCCGTATCGCAACGCTCCCCGGGTACTGGATTGCGATCTACTGCTCTATGAAGGTACGATTTTAAACACTGAAAAACTAACCTTACCCCATTCACGCATGCATGAACGGGGATTTGTTTTATTGCCTTTATTTGAGATTGCACCGCAATTATCTATCCCGAATCATGGCAAAATATCAGAACTGATTCATCCTAGCCTTTACGTTGGCATCCAGAAATTAGAATTCTAAAGGACGCAAAGTAAATGTATTATTTGGGAGGCAGTACTAGGCAGGAGGTACGTATAAACCGAGAAAGTACACCCGTGAATTGGATATTGGGTACGGCGAGGTTTGGAGTACCGAATAACTACGTAATGCACCCAAAGAATAGATTTAACTACAAGCAATGAGCATTTTTAACAAATACCCCTACATCGTCGTCGAAGGCCCCATCGGCAGCGGCAAAACTACGCTTGCACAATTACTCGCAGATAAATTTCCCGTAGACTATATATCCGAGAAAGCTGAAGCCAACCCATTTCTGCCGCGCTTTTATCAAGATGCGCAGCGTTATGGATTACCTACCCAATTATTTTTCCTGTTCCAACGGGCAAATCAGGCAAAAGATCTGGCGCAGCGCGATATGTTTGCAAAACCTATCGTCGCGGATTTCTTCCTAGAAAAAGATCCGATTTTTGCGCGGCTGAATCTGGATGATGAAGAGTACGCGCTATACCATCAAATCTATCAACACTTACACCTTAAAGCCTCCAAGCCTGACTTGGTGATTTACCTGCAAACGCCTCTGGATGCGCTTGTAGAGCGTGTGGAAGAGCGCAGCGTAAGTTACGAGCAGGATATCCCGCGCGAATACTTGGAACGCTTAGCTAATGCCTACAGTGAATTTTTCCATAACTATGATGCTTCACCAGTGTTGATTGTGAATAACGAAAAGCTCAATATACTAAAAAGTGAAGCTGCGCTGGATTTACTCCTCACGCGCATCATGCAGATACAGGGACAACGAGAGTTCTTTAACCCTAATTTTGAGTAGCCATGCATCCCTTTAAAACCCAACATGCGGCTAAGTTAGAACAGCTCATGCATAGCACTGAAAAAATTGCCATGCTCACCTGTTATGACGCCACTTTTGCGAAGCTTTCGGAGTTGGCTGGCGTAGATGTTTTACTTGTGGGTGATTCTCTTGGCATGGTATTGCAAGGTAGCGAAAATACTTTGGGCGTACTCATGACAGACATGATTTACCATACGCGCTGTGTCGCGACCGGCGCCCCTAATACTTACATCATTGCCGATATGCCATATAGCAGCTATGAAAGCGGTGCGCAGATTGCCCATGACAATGCCCAAATGCTGCTGGATGCGGGGGCGCATATGGTCAAGTTAGAAGGCGGCGGTAATATGGTGAATATTGTGCGTCACTTGGTGGAAAAAGGCATCCCTGTCTGTGCGCACCTTGGCTTTACGCCGCAATCCATTCAAAAACTGGGTGGCTACCGTATCCAGGGTAAAACGGAGGAAAGCGCAAAAAGAATCATGCAGGATGCCATAGCCATGAGTGAAGTAGGTGTGAGCTTTATATTGCTGGAAATGGTGCCTGCCAGCTTGGCAAGAGCTATTACAGAAACAATTGACACCCCGACAATAGGCATAGGCGCTGGGGTTGATTGCAGCGGCCAAGTTCTCGTTCTGCAGGATTTGCTAGGCATTTATACCGGCCAGGCACATAAACATCCTAATGAATTCAAAAGTCCGCGATTCGTACGTAACTTCTTAAAAGACACCGATAGTATACAAGCCGCGGTAGCTGCCTATGTAAAAGCTGTCAAAAATAAAAGCTTTCCTGCCCCCGAGCATATCTACTAATCCATTAATTACTGTATGGAAATTATTTCAACAATAAGTGAGCTTCGTAGCACACTTAAACCAAAAGCCAAAATCGCTTTCGTGCCTACCATGGGAAACCTGCATGCCGGGCATATCAAGCTGGTAGAAATTGCCAAACAACATGCAAAATGTGTAGTAGTGAGTATCTTTGTGAATCCCTTACAATTTGGACCAAATGAAGATTTAGCTAATTATCCACGTACGCTTGAAGAAGACTGCTGGAAACTGCAAGCAGCCGGTGCAAATATTGTTTTCACGCCCAGCGTTGCTGAGATGTATCCAGATACTCATCAAACGGAACAAGGCAAGCTAAACTTAGGCCAAACCCTGACAATCACACCGCCGCCTATTGCTAATGAACTTTGTGGTGCATCCCGACCCGGCCATTTTGATGGCGTAGCTACAGTAGTCGCCAAGCTTTTTAATATTGTTCAACCTGATGTCGCAGTGTTTGGCAAAAAAGATTTTCAACAGCTTTTTATCATCCGTGAGCTGGTGAAGCAATTTAATCTGCCCATAGAAATCATTGCCGGACACACCGTACGTGAGGCCAGTGGACTAGCCATGAGTTCACGTAACGGTTATTTGAAGGAAGAGCAAAAAGTACAGGCAGCACAGCTACATAAAATGCTTGAAGGCATAGTCTTACGCGTTAAAAACGGCACTGCTGAACTGTCTGTACTTTCTGACGCAGCCTCGCTAGCGTTGAAACAGCTAGGTTGGGAAGTTGATTATGTATCTATTCGCTCGCAAACAACACTAATGCCCGCCTCAGCCCAAGACCAGCAATTAGTGGTGTTAGCTGCTGCTAAGCTAGGCACTACACGCTTGATTGATAATATTGATTTTTTGCGCTAAGGGATTGAAAAGACTATAATGCCACTCCCCTATAATTTTTACTTGCCATTGGCAACCGCATAAAACAAATGCAAAGAACCATGCTTAAATCTAAATTGCACCGCGTGACCGTGACTCATTCTGAGTTGGGCTATGAAGGCAGCTGTGCGATTGACGAAGAATTGCTAGAAGCCGCGAATATTCGCGAGTACGAGCAAATTAACATTTACAACGTGACCAATGGGGAGCGTTTTACTACTTATGCGATTCGGGCAGAACGGTATTCCGGCATTATTTCCGTGAATGGCGCGGCAGCACATAAAGCCAACCCGAAAGACATTGTAATTATTGCAAGCTATGCCGTTTATAACGAAATAGAACTTGAAAAGTTCAGTCCCGAACTTGTGTATGTAGATAGCGAAAATCGCATACAGTCTCAACGAAACGCGATTCCCGCACAGGCAGCTTAAATGGCATTTGATCTAGAAGCAATGAAACTCGCAGTAGTCGATGCGATTGAAGATATTAAAGGTTTTGATATTAGCGTAATGGATGTGCGCAAACTCACATCAATGACCAATTACATGATCGTGGCTAGCGCCAACTCTAGCCGTCAGGCTAAGTCTATCGCGGACAATGTACGCGAAAAACTCAAGGAAAAAGGTTTTGCGATTCGCGGCACCGAGGGTGAAAAGGATGGTGAATGGGTCCTGGTTGACCTTGACGACATCATCGTTCACATCATGATCCCGACTACCCGCGCTTACTATAATCTTGAACAGTTATGGGGCGAGGCTGAAGGTCGTCGCGGCCATATCAAAGTCGAACCCTCAATCTAGAACTCATCCGTGTGAAGCTTAGAATCATATCAGTTGGTCATAAAATGCCTGGCTGGGTTGAGGATGCCTGTGCAGAATATATCAAACGCATGCCGCGAGATGCGATGGTCGAAATTATCGATATCAAGCCGGAAAAACGTGCGGCAGGAAATAGCACAGAAAATATTCAACTCATTGAAGCCAAACGTATCCTCGATGCCATAGGCAAAGACCTACTAATTGCATTAGATGAACGCGGTGCTGAAGTCACTACACTACAACTCGCTGATAGATTCAAATCCTGGCAGACCTCCGGCCGTGATATTTCCCTAGTCATTGGCGGTGCAGATGGCTTGCATCCCTCAATCAAGCAAAAAGCCGATTGGCTGTGGGGCTTATCTAAACTCACTTTGCCGCATGGCATGGTACGCGTACTATTAACCGAACAGTTGTATCGCGCTTACTCAGTCACTCAAAATCATCCTTACCATCGCGAATAAATGTAAACATAATTCTTTACTGGCATGCAAAATGCTTTTATCGTATTAAATGTAAATAATATTTATTGTTTATGAGTTATACGCACCAAAATAGAAATGCCAAAAAATTTAGGCACCGTTTTGATGCAATATAAAAGGGAGTTGTATGGAAAACAGGGGCTTAGTTTTACTATCAAAGTTTTCAGTATCAGCACGTAGGCTTATTGGCGTAGTTAACCCTGCCAGGCTAATTAAAGACAGCGAATACAGTGCTCAAATTTTCCAGAAAGTATTTGAAATGGGCGATGAAGAACTCATCCTGTTATCGCTGGAAGTACAAAATATGTTAGGGCTAATGACGGCTAATGCCACGCCAGACACTACTAAGGTGGTTTCTATCAAGCCAGTGGAATCACCAGAAAAAAAATATATGTACGGCGCTAGAAGTTAATAGCATCTATGACGAATGCCAGCTAGCCTAGGCAGAGAACGCCAAAACATTGCAATCAAAAATTTAATCCCGTATCATCCGCGTTGAAGTAGTTTAGTCGCACTGTTGACATATTCGGCAATGACGCTTGATATGGCAATACTCAGCAATGGCGTTGAGATGGACCGTGCTCATAATAATTAGAATGAGGATTGTCATCTGATGGATAACGACACCATAATACTGCTTGCGCGATTCACTATTCAAGCGCGCAAGTTAATCGGCGCTATAGATTCTAATATGCTGGCCAATGATGAAATTTACCGTAATAGTATTTTTCAACAAATTGACGCTCAAGCAGAAGAAGAACTCTTGCTACTATCCCTTACATTACGCAATAAATTAGGCTCTCTGAATAAATCCAGTGTTGCTACAGAACCAGTTAGATCTGACAATGTAACTGATAAATACAAGTTTGGCGCACGCGGTTAATTTAGAGTGTTTAACTCTTAAATATTCGCAAACGTTTTACTTTGTAAAGAAATGCTAACTAGGCTCTCAACTATTTAGCCTTTTGCTAAACTAACATGCATTCAAGCTAAAAGCCCTATTCATGGGCAAAGTCAGGATGAATGCATGTCATTTCAGAAATCTCCAGTTGAAAAATCAGTGGTCAACAAATCATTGGTCTGGTTCAGACGCGATCTGCGTGATTACGATCATGCGGCGCTATATCACGCATTAAAATCTTCCCAGCAGGTATTTTGCGTCTTTGTATTTGACACGGATATTCTTGATCATTTACACAACAAGGAAGACCGACGGGTAGAATTTATCTGGGAAAGTCTTCACCAATTAAAATCTGCTTTACAAGCTAAAAATGGCGACCTGATAGTGCTGTATGGCAAAGCAATCGATGAAATCCCCAAGCTCGCTATAGCATTAAAAGTGCAAGCCGTGTTCACTAATCATGACTACGAACCCAGCGCTAATATCCGCGATGCGAAGGTAGCAACAACGCTTGAGAAACATGATATTGAATTTCACCATTTCAAAGACCAAGTAATTTTTGAAAAAGATGAAATTCTGAACATGTCTGGCAAGCCATATGGTGTATTCACACCCTACAAAAACATGTGGATGAAAACCGTGAATGATTTTTATGTACAGCCTTATCTTATAGACCGTTACGCTAAAAATCTTGCGAAAGCGCATGTGAATGAAATGCCGAGTTTGGAAAGCATGGGGTTTAAGCGCACTAATCTTGCAAGCATGCGTTTACCTACCGGCATGTATGGCGGATTGGCATTATTTGATGACTTCAAACAGCGCATGGATCGTTACAAAGAGGCGCGAGACTTCCCTGCCATTAAAGGGGTTTCTTATCTTTCTGTCCATGTGCGTTTTGGCACGGTTTCTATTCGTCACCTTGCGCGTGAGGCGCGTCATTCCGCCACGATAGGCTCACAAACTTGGCTAAATGAATTGATATGGCGGGATTTTTACTTTCAAATATTGCACCATAATCCCCAAGTAGCAGCAGGCAAAGCTTTTAAAGCAGAATATGAAGACTTACCTTTCCCTAATAGCGAAGCTCTTTTCAAGGCGTGGTGTGAAGGCCAGACCGGCTATCCTCTTGTAGATGCGGCCATGCGACAATTAAATACAACAGGATTTATGCACAACCGTTTGCGCATGGTAGCCGCCAGCTTTTTAATTAAAGACCTCTTGATTGATTGGCGTTGGGGCGAACGCTATTTTGCAGAAAAGTTAATCGATTTTGATTTCAGTGCAAATAATGGGGGCTGGCAATGGGCAGCCAGCACGGGGTGCGATGCTCAACCCTGGTTTCGGATTTTCAATCCTATTACCCAAAGCGAGCGGTTTGACGCAAATGGTAAGTTTATCCGCAAATATGTGCCTGAATTGGTCAACTGTGAGGGTCAGGAGATTCATGCTCCGTGGTTGATTCCGCCTTTACGCCAGCAATCCATGGATTTGATTATCGGCCGAGATTACCCTATGCCTGTTATCGACCATGCCTCTCAAAGGGCACGGGCATTGGAACTGTATAAGAGTAGCATCACTCCTACCCTTAAATCATCCGGAATGAATACGTTGTAAAATGCACTAAACCTTGAAATTTAAAGTATTGCATTCAAAACGGCATATTCTTTGCAATGCATATTCCAAGGCATTGTCGACAGCATATGATTTTCATAAATTTATGTTGTATTATTGCAACATGCAATGTTCAATAATATTGAATATTTTATATCAGTAGACAGAAATCGCTTAGTCATGAATAATCATAGCGTAATTGTATTAATTTTAAAGAACACTAAAAATGCATAAAAATTTATTAAAATTGGCAATGGTTTTATGTGCGGCAGCACTGCTTTCAAGTTGCGCCTCACAAGCCAGTAAAGACCCGCTGGAAGGAATGAACCGCGGGATTTATAAATTTAACGATGTGGCAGACAAAGCTGTCATCAAACCGGTCGCCAAAGCTTATAAAGCCATTGCTCCCACACCAGTACGTACGGGTATCAACAATTTCTTCAGCAACCTTGGCATGATTACCACTACGCTAAATGATTTGCTGCAATTCAAGTTTGCCCATGCCTTTACCGATGCTGGTCGTTTTGTGATTAACACTACATTTGGTATTGCAGGATTTATTGATCTTGCCTCAAAGGATGGTATTGAAAAACGTAAAGAAGATTTTGGCCAAACCCTAGGATATTGGGGTGTTAGCCCAGGCGCTTATTTAGTACTGCCCTTCCTTGGACCGTCCGATATACGGGATACGACCGGCTTAGTCGTTGACACAGCAACTACTGACCCAATCACCTATACGCATAATATTGGTCAAATTAGACTGCATAACCAATTACGTGCCGCACAATTCATTGATAAGCGTACCGAACTATTAAGTGCTACGGATTTAGTAGATGATGCATCGTTAGACCCATATGCGTTTACCCGTGATGCCTACTTGCAAAGACGTGCCAGCCAAATACAAGATGGTTTAGTTCCAAACGACTTTGGTAAAGATGAGTTTAGTGAAGATGCTG
Source organism: Methylotenera sp. (assembly GCA_046595335.1). Lineage (GTDB taxonomy): Bacteria > Pseudomonadota > Gammaproteobacteria > Burkholderiales > Methylophilaceae > Methylotenera. The sequence continues at coordinate 31,401 of JBKJOT010000094.1, read as the reverse complement.
AAACTCCTAAAGAAGCGACTCCAGAAACTACAAAATAATATTTAATATCCACTATAAAAAAGCCCCATCACCGGGGCTTTTTTATTGGGTTCTCTTAATGTTTACCAAATGATTTAATCCGAGGCTATTGTCATTTTTTCAATGAGAATAGATCCCACTTGTTTGGAGCCTTGCACCAATACATCATTGCCTATCGCAACAATCATCTTGAGCATATCGGCCATATTGCTGGCGATTGTAATCTCTTCTACTGGGTGAATAATCACACCATTTTCCACCCAAAACCCTGCCGCGCCCCTGGAGTAATCGCCGGTGACCATATTCATGCCATGTCCTAGCAACTCCGTCACTAGCAAACCCGTACCCATTTGATTCAATAAACCTGCGAAATCTAGCGGGCCTGTTTGCACGATCAAATTGTGGTTACCCCCTGCATTCCCCGTGGTCTGCAACCCTAGCTTACGGGCTGAGTAGCTTCCTAGTATATAACCTTGCAACACGCCGTCTTTTACCAATTGGCGAGGGCGGGTAGCCACACCTTCGTTATCAAAAGGGCTGCTAGCCAAGCCCTTTTTAAGATGCGGCTCTTCATAGATATTCAGTAATGGACTAGCAATCTGTTTGCCCAAGCTATCCAACAAGAAAGATGATTTACGGTACAGGTTGCCGCCGGAGATGGCACTTACTAAAGAAGATATTAGACCACTCGCTAATGGTGCCTCAAACAGTACAGGGACTTGGCAGGTCTTGATCTTTTTTGCGTCTAATCGCCGGACTGTACGCTCTCCTGCTATCTTGCCTATAGCGGTAGCGCTGAGCAAATCCCCTGCTGCACGCGCGGTACTGTACCAATAATCGCGCTGCATATTCTCGCCTGATTCAGCGATGACAGAGCAGCTGACACCATGCCGTGAACTAGGATATCCGCCAGTAAAGCCATGGCTATTGCTATAGGCAAAGAACCCGGTACCAGTAGACACACTTGCGCCTTCAGAGTTAGTGATGCGGGCATCAACACCTAGCGCGGCAGCTTCACAGTCCTTGGCGATAGCAATGGCCTCATCCACCGACAAATTCCATGGATGATGCAAGTCCAAGTCTTGCACCTCTGTCGCCATCAGGTGTGCATCTGCTAAACCGCAAAATTCATCTTTAGCCGTATATTTGGCGATATTACAAGCTGCACCAACTGTATCTTTCAGCGCTTGCGAACTCAAATCAGACGTGCTGGCATGACCTTTCTGCTGGCCAAAATAGACCGTAACGGCCATGCCTTTATCACGGTTATATTCAATATTTTCGGTTTCGCCCATGCGCACAGAAACACTTTGCCCGACACTGAGACTAAGCTCTACTTCTGCTGCCGTGGCGCCCTGTGCTTTTGCTACTTTAAGCATGTCTTCGGACATTTGCTTAATTTCATCTAAAGAATACGTAAATCCTGAATCTGCCATTACTCTATCTTTCTAAAACTAATAATCGGCACGGCAATCAGTACCTAAACCAATCTCACCAAAAACCGAACCTGAAGAGCTGTTATAATACCTCAGCATGAAACCTAAAAAGACAAATACCACCATTGAATTAATCAATGACGCTGATTTAGAAACTGATGAACCCATCAGCAAAACCAAACTCAAGGCCGAGGCGGATGCCCAGCAAGCCCTGGGTGTCAGGTTATCTGAATTATCCAAAGACAAGCTTGAGAAATTAGACCTGCCTGAAGCCCTGATGATTGCAGTACTCGATACTAAAAAAATCACTGCCAACGGCGCTACTCGTCGTCACCGTCAATACTTGGGCAGACTGATGCGCGATATTGATACTGCCCCTATCGTCGAACAGCTATCTCGCTGGGATGGCAAAAATAGTGCTGAGAACGCGTATTTTCATGGCTTGGAACGCTGGCGCGACCGCTTGATTGCCGACCAGAATGCTTTTGCTGAATTTATTGCATTGCACCCTAAGACGGATGGTCAGCGACTTCGCACGTTAATACGTAATGCTCAAAAAGAGCAGCTTACCAACAAAACGCCCAAAAGTAGCCGCGAGATATTTAAATTACTGCGCGAAGTCACCGAAACTTCACAGCAAGAAAACAATATGCAAGATAATGTAAGCAATAGCCAAAAGGATTAATTAGCTTGACTGATCATCAAATAGAAATGATGGCCAGTGTAATTTTTGCTTTAGCGCTTTTGCATACTTTCACGGCAAAATCATTCGACCACCTTGCAAGATTACATCCCAAGCATGCCGGTTTGTTTCATTTGCTGGGAGAAGTTGAAGTCGTTTTTGGCTTTTGGGCATTCGTATTGATAGGTTTCATGGCTACACTAGCAGATAGCAGCAAAGCCATTGCCTATGTTGAATCCAGGCAATATACGGAACCGCTGTTTGTATTTGTCATTATGGTAGTTGCTGCATCACAACCCATACTAAGTGCTGTTAGTCGCCTCATCCAAGCCATCGCCAATTTATTGCCCTTCAATACTGTTCTAGCGCAAATATGGCTGAGCTTAGCCGTAATACCATTACTAGGTTCATTCATCACGGAACCCGCAGCGATGACCATCGCCGCGCTCATACTTGCACCACTGGCGTTCAACAAAGGCATGCCAGAATGGCTAAAATACGTTCCGCTGGGCGTATTATTTGTTAATGTTTCAATAGGCGGCACACTTACATCTTATGCTGCCCCGCCTGTGCTCATGGTAGCGAATGCATGGCAATGGGACTCTGCCTTTATGGCTTATAATTTTGGCTGGAAAGCAGCCATTGCAGTCATCATCAACGCTAGCTTAGCTAGCTTGCTATTACGATCTCACGTCACTAACCCCGACATCTCCGCAGAACCTAAGCAAACTAAAATTCCATTAACGGTCATTTTAATCCATGTAGCCTTTTTAGCTGGCGTGGTCATCTTTGCACACCACCCAGTGATATTTTTTGGCTTATTCCTTTTGTTCCTGGGGTTCACACAGGCCTACGAACAATACCAATCTCCGTTGCTTTTAAAGGAAGGATTACTGGTTGGACTTTTCCTAGCTGGATTGGTGATATTAGGTGGCTTGCAACAATGGTGGTTGCAACCGCTTGTTTCTTCGTTAGACCCCTTAGAACTATTTTGGGGAGCGACGACCCTGACGGCAATTACCGACAACGCCGCATTGACTTATCTAGGCGCCCAGATTCATGGCTTATCAGATGCAGCGAAATATATGCTGATGGCAGGTGCAGTCACAGGTGGTGGTTTGACACTCATTGCCAACGCCCCTAACCCAGCGGGCGCAGCATTGCTTAAACATCAATTCAGTGAAGGCTCTATTCATGCTGGATTATTGCTATTAGCTGCAATCCCACCAACTATTGTGGCGGCAATTTTGTTTTTAATTTAAATGCAAAAGCCCGCAAATGCGGGCTTTTTTCATATTTTTTGAATCAATTATTTTCGTTTATTCAATGCGACAGATACTTTAATATTCGATTGATCACGCATTAGCTCAACAGGCACGGTTTGCCCTTCATAACGCTTTACCGCAGCAAATAGATCATCTGGTTTATTCAGTTCTACATCGCCAAGTTTAAGTAGGACATCGCCTTTTACTATACCTGCCTTTGATGCAGGGGATTCTTTGATAACAGCGATAATATTGAGGCCTTTTTCATCTACAGGTTTGGTATCGCTATCTGGGTCAGCCATCGGTTTTAGCTTGATCAGATGCACGCCTAGTAATGGTGTTGGTAATTTTGCCCAATAGCTTGCGTAGTATTGGTATTCCGTAGCAGGCTCTTCCAAATCTTTTGCATCGATCTCACCACCCCGTTTTGCCGCCTCTTTAATCAATTGCAATTTAGAGGCGGGACTTTTAGCGGAGCCGTATTTACTGTAGACCAATACCTTATCTGCTTTAATGGCCTTGCCAAATTGCAGTGCCAGGTCAGCTGGCGTATCCGTTCCATCAAAACCAGAAGTGCCCATCATGTCATAGCCATTCTCCAGCATGCTGATGTTGTCTTCGTCTTTGTGATTGCTTACGTACATCTGGGTATCCGGTGCAGGATTTAAGGATTTGAGATTGTTGCCATTCTGTACCCGGTAGTTTTTTTCATAAGGATTTTCTGCCGCATATAGACTATGCGCAAAAAACAATGTGCCAAAACAAAGCAAGATAAATAACATCGCTTGGAACTGTAGTTTTTGTAACTTGAATGTTGTTGGTACTGCGGATTTTCTAATTGAATCCCTGTTTAACGACGCCATGAAAAATCCTTTATGGTTGGTAGTGGTATTATTGAGTATTACGTACTGTTAATGACTGTGGAATGACAAAAGAATTCATTAAAATCGGTTTAGTTTCTATTAGCGACCGTGCTAGCGGCGGTGTATATGAAGACAAAGGTATACCGACATTAAAAAGCTGGCTAGACACCGCACTTATTACGCCGTGTGAAATTGTGGCACGTTTAATTGCCGACGAGCAGGCAGAGATCGAAGCTATGCTTATAGACTTGGTCGATGTTGAAGGTTGCGATTTAATCCTGACCACGGGCGGCACAGGCCCTGCTTTACGGGATGTTACACCCGAAGCTACCATCAATGTAGCTGATAAAGTCATGCCCGGCTTCGGCGAACAGATGCGCCAGATCAGCCTGAATTTTGTACCGACTGCCATTCTCTCCAGGCAGGTTGCCGTAATTCGCAAGCACTCACTCATCATTAATTTACCTGGTCAGCCTAAAGCTATCGCTCAAACGCTGGAAGGCTTAAAAGACGAAACCGGCACCGTGAAAGTACATGGAATCTTTGCTGCCGTGCCTTATTGTTTAGATTTGTTGGCAACGAATGAACATCCCATGCCTTATCTTGTCACTAATGAGACAGTGGTAAAAGCGTTCAGGCCAAAATCTGCCGTTCCACCGAATCCTTAATAATTTTGGTCCTTAATTAGTTGAAACCCAGCCGTGTCCGAATTTGATTTAATCCGCAAGCATTTCAGCCGCTCGACCAAACATACCAATCTCGGCATTGGCGATGATGCTGCCTTAATTACGGTAGGTGCAGGCATGGAGTTAGCAATTTCTACCGATATGCTGGTAGCGGGCACTCACTTTTTTTCCGATGTAGATCCCCATAAATTAGGTTGGAAGTCACTGGCCGTCAATTTTTCGGATATGGCTGCCATGGGCGCGAAACCTAAGTGGGCAACTTTATCTATCTCAATGCCGGAAAATGATGCGAATTGGTTAGCGCACTTTTCCCAAGGTTTCTTTTCCTGTGCTAATGCATTTGATGTCGATCTAATCGGCGGCGATACCACACGTGGTGCACTTTGTATCAATGTGCAAATTATGGGCGAAATCCCTACGGGGCAAGCCATTCTGCGCAGCGGTGCTAAAGTTGATGACGATATCTGGGTATCGGGAAAATTAGGCTGTGCAGCCTTAGGATTGGCGCATCTGCTAGGCAGAGAACAGATCGCTGCAAATATTGTGGAGCACCATTTACAAGCCCTACACAGTCCGCAGCCAAGAGTTTCGTTGGGTTTGGCTCTACGTGGCCTGGCAAATAGCTGCCTGGATATTTCTGATGGTTTACTGTCCGACTTAGGCCATATTCTTAAAGCTTCTGATGTAGGGGCAGAAATTCAACTTGACGCTATTCCGACCTCAACCTACATCAAGAAAAAATTAAAAACAGCTTCGTTCCAGCAATACGTCTTGGCGGGGGGTGACGATTATGAGCTTTGTTTCACTGCATCCGCAAGCCGCGCAGCTGACGTGCAAGCTGCTGCTAAAGCAGCCAATGTGCCGATAGCTAAAATCGGTAAAATCACTGCGGCCAAAGACTTACTAGTATTAGATAGCGCCGGCAACCATATCGAGATGGCACAAACTGGTTATAATCATTTCAATTAATTTTTACTGGCTTGATTAGATGCCTGACATTAAATTCCTGTTAAGCCATCCCATACACTTTTTATCTTTAGGTTTTGGCAGCGGCTTAGCAAAAAAAGCACCAGGGACATTCGGCACGCTGGTAGGTATGCCGCTATTTTTGCTCATTACCAATTGTTCAGTAATCGTGCAGCTGCTTATCATCGCGGCTTTATTTGTTATCGGTATTTACTTCTGCGCTTTTACCGGCAAAGCTATAGGTATAGTTGACCATGGCAGTATCGTCTGGGATGAAATTGTAGCGATCATGTTAGTGCTTACTTTCACCCCTTATCAGTGGCAATGGTGGCTGGCGGCCTTTTTACTGTTCCGTTTATTCGATATCTGGAAGCCATACCCGATACGCCAGCTAGAAGCAAAATTCAAAAACGGTTTTGGCGTGATGTTCGATGATTTGCTCGCTGCTATTTATGCAATTTTCTGCTTGCAAGCTCTACTTTGGGCAGTCAGCCATGGATAATGAGCTGCTAGTCTTGGCAAAAGAACTGGGCGAACGTTTAAAAGCAGGCAACCTTAAATTAGCACTTGCCGAATCTTGCACTGGAGGTATGGCCGCGCAATACATTACAGCTATCGCTGGCAGTTCTGCTTGGTTTGACTGCGGTTTTGTCACTTACAGCAACCAGTCTAAACAACACATGCTGGGTGTGCCGGCTGCAATCCTGGAAAAATATGGTGCAGTGAGCGAACAAATCGCTATCGCCATGGCCGAAGGGGCCTTAAGCCATAGCCAAGCAGGCATTGTAGCCAGCATAACCGGCATTGCGGGTCCGGATGGCAGCACTGCAGATAAACCTGTTGGAACAGTATGTTTTGCCTGGGCTGGAAAGGGTTTAAAGACTATTACGTCTATAGAATCATTTAAGGGCGATAGACAAAAAATTCGCCAACAGGCGGTACAACACCTGATGGCGAATCTAATTAAAATGCTGACTTAGTATTAGTTAGCTTAATCACGGTCGCGATGATGACCACCGCGATCCCACCCTCGACCATCCCGATCATCTCGCTCACCATGTCCCCAGCTTCGATCACCATGACCCCAGCCCCTGTTATAACGACGATGGTCGTTATCATAGTAGCGATACGACGCACGTGGCTCATAGTAATAGGGCGATGGGCTATAGAACACAGTCGGCGCGCCTCCATAATAAACAGCCGGTGGAGGTGAATAATATCTCGCCACTGGCGGAGGCCCGAAGCCCCCGATATTTAAGCCAAAGCTAAAAGAATCATGCGCTTGGGCGACTGAAAAAGACGCCAAACTGATGGCAAGTATTGCAAATATAGAACGTAAGGTTTTCATAGTGCTTCTCCATTAACAAATATCACACCTAGAAAACGTATCTTAGTCCTCTACGTTGACCAAAGACACAACCTTTACACCAAATTACACCTGTGAAGATTGCGGTAACACTTACGTTAACTAGTAAATTATGGAATAATTAGAGGTTAATTTAAGCACTTCAAAATAAAGGCAAAAACACCATGGATGACAATAAAAGCAAAGCACTTGCCGCGGTACTTGCGCAAATTGAAAAACAATTTGGCAAGGGCTCCATCATGCGTATGGGTGATGGTGATATCGGTGATGACATCCAAGCAGTTTCTACTGGTTCATTGGGCCTTGATATCGCTTTAGGCATTGGCGGTTTACCACGTGGCCGTATTGTAGAGATCTACGGCCCGGAATCTTCAGGTAAAACGACTCTGACCCTTTCTGTTATCGCACAAATGCAAAAAATTGGCGGCACTGCAGCCTTTATTGATGCTGAGCACGCGCTTGACCCACAGTACGCTGCAAAACTAGGCGTTAATGTGCCTGACCTTTTAATTTCACAACCGGATACCGGCGAGCAAGCACTAGAAATCGCTGATTCACTGGTGCGCTCCGGCGCAGTAGATATCGTTGTCATTGACTCGGTAGCAGCCCTTACCCCGCGCGCGGAGATTGAAGGCGAAATGGGCGATTCGCATATGGGCTTGCAAGCTCGTTTAATGAGCCAGGCATTACGTAAGTTGACGGGCAACATCAAACGTACTAATACATTGGTCATTTTCATTAACCAGATCCGTATGAAGATCGGCGTGATGTTCGGTAACCCAGAAACAACTACCGGCGGCAACGCACTTAAATTCTACGCTTCTGTACGTTTGGATATCCGCCGTACCGGCGCGATCAAAAAAGGTGACGAAGTTACCGGTTCTGAAACACGTGTAAAAGTAATTAAAAACAAAGTAGCGCCTCCGTTCAAGCAAGCTGAATTCGACATCTTGTATGGCGAAGGCATTTCCCGTGAAGGCGAAATCATCGAGCTAGGCGTGAACGCAAAATTCGTAGAGAAAGCTGGTGCCTGGTATAGCTACAATGGCGAAAAGATTGGTCAAGGCAAAGACAATGCACGTGAGTTCTTGAAAGAGAACCCTGCCATTGCTAATGAGATTGATGCGAAGATTCGCGCAAACATTAAAGCATTGAGCGAGACGATGGTCGCTAAACGTACAGAAGACGATTGATCAAATAATAGCAAAAATGCTAAAAAGGAAAACGCATAGAATTCCAACCTAAAAGCTTACGACAACGCGCATTGGATTACTTGGCCAAACGCGAATACTCGTATGTTGAATTGGGTAAAAAACTCAAAAAGTTTGCCGAAGAGTCGGATGATATTCCAGCTTTGCTGGATGACTTTAAAGCCAGAGGATGGCTGTCCGATGCACGTTTTACGGAGCAATTAGTACATGCACGTAAGGCAAAATTCGGTAGCGCGCGAGTAGCGAATGAACTGCGTGGAAAAGGCATATCAGACGAATTGATCGCTAATGTGATGCCAGATGTAAAAGCCAATGAATTAGCAAATGCCCGTGAAGTTTGGCGTAAAAAATTTCACGACTCACCAAAAACGCGGACAGAATGGGCTAAGCAGGCAAGGTTTCTGCAAAGCCGTGGGTTTGGCTTTGATGTAATTAAAAAAATATTAAATGATGCTTCACCCAGCGACGATGAATTAAACGATTAATACTCTATCGATACAAAGACAAGAGTAAATACATAAACGAAGTAAATATTGGCAATGACAATTAAACTAAGCGCTACCCCTTCCAGTAACGAAATTCGCCAGGCATTTCTGGATTACTTTGCCTCAAAAGGCCATGAGATCGTTGCGTCTAGTTCATTGGTACCACATGGCGACCCTACCCTGCTGTTCACTAACGCAGGCATGAATCAATTCAAGGATGTGTTCTTAGGTTTTGATAAACGTCCTTACACCCGAGCAACTTCCAGCCAGAAATGTGTACGTGCTGGCGGCAAACATAATGACCTTGAAAATGTAGGCTACACTGCTCGCCACCATACATTCTTTGAAATGCTAGGTAACTTCAGCTTTGGCGATTACTTCAAGCAAGATGCGATTGCCTACGCTTGGGAATTGCTCACCGAAGTCTTTAAATTACCAAAAGATAAACTCACGGTTACAGTATATGCAGAAGATGATGAAGCATACGACATCTGGACTAAGACGATGGGTGTTCCGGCTGAACGTGTGATTCGCATCGGGGATAATAAAGGCGCACGTTACGCATCTGATAATTTCTGGATGATGGGGGACACCGGCCCTTGCGGCCCATGTACTGAGATTTTCTTTGACCACGGTGCTCACCACTTCGGCGGCCCTCCGGGCAGTCCGGATGAAGATGGAGACCGTTTCATCGAGATCTGGAACAACGTATTCATGCAATACAATCGCGATGAAGCCGGTGTCATGCACAAACTACCGAAGCCTTCAGTGGACACTGGTATGGGCTTGGAGCGCATTTCAGCGGTATTGCAACATGTACACGCGAATTACGAGATCGACCTGTTCCAAAGCCTGATCAAGGCTGCCGCACGCGAAACCAATATTACAGACCTGAACAATCCAAGTCTTAAAGTACTGGCTGACCATATTCGCGCCTGCTCATTCCTGATCGCTGATGGCGTCATTCCCGGAAATGAAGGCCGTGGTTACGTGTTGCGTCGCATTATCCGCCGTGCGATTAGACATGGTTATAAGCTAGGTGCACGCAAGGCATTCTTCCATAAGATCGTGCCGGATTTGGTTGCCGAAATGGGCGATGCATATCCAGAATTGAGTGCGAGCAAAAAGCGTGTAATCGAGGTCTTGCACCAAGAAGAAGAGCGCTTTTTCCAAACAATTGAGAATGGGATGCGAATCCTAGAAAGCGCTATTGCATTCGAATATTTCGTTCTCCAACTAGTTGAAAAAAAGAAAAATTGGAAGTTTACAGGTTATAACGCTAGTAGCTGGGGTGGGATGAGCTATTCAGTTGACGGTCTCTATACTATAAATGGTAAAGAGACACCTGCTGAAGTCCTTGATACTAGAAGCTTATCTCAAGAGAAGCTAGACCGAATCTTCAACAATTTATATACCTTTACTAATAGTTATATATCTGACTACGAAAAATTCATTTTAATTGTAGTTACTGAAAGAACAGGCGACCCAATACCTGAACGAGTTCAATCTTTGCTTGCAGGGTCTTCATTCCCAATTAATATTGTGCAAGTTTCGCTAGACGAAGTGAAACCTCTAATGCAACTAAGAGGAGACATAGCCTTTAAGCTTCATGACACATATGGTTTTCCATTAGATTTAACCCAAGATGTATGTCGTGAGCATGGAGTCACGGTCGACGTATCAGTCTTTGAAGCAGCTATGAATGAGCAAAAAGAGCAAGCCCGTTCAGCCGGTAAATTCAAGATGGCAGCTAACCTGGAATACAGTGGCGCGGCAACTATATTCCATGGGTATGAAGCTATGGAAAAAAACGCCAAAGTTTTGGCACTTTACAAAGATGGCGTTGCAGTGGCGCAACTTAATGAAGGTGATCTCGGTATTGTAGTGCTAGACCACACACCCTTCTACGCTGAATCCGGTGGTCAGATTGGAGATTCTGGCGAGTTAAAGTCCAACAACGGAATTTTTGCCGTGGAAGACACGCAAAAGATCCAGGCTACAGTATTTGGCCATCATGGGACGCTTAAAACTGGCACGTTAAATGTTGGTGATACATTGACAGCCAAAGTGGATTTGCGCGCACGGGCCAGCACTATGCGCAACCATTCTGCTACACACTTGATGCATAAGGCATTGCGCGAAGTTTTAGGCGAACATGTGCAGCAAAAAGGCTCTTTGGTAGATGCTGAAAAAACCCGTTTTGACTTTGTGCACAACACGCCGATAACCGACGCGCAAATTCAGAAAGTCGAACAAATCGTTAATACAGAAATTTTAGCCAACGCAGCTACCGAAGCACGTGTGATGGATATTGAATCAGCACAGAAAACCGGCGCAATGATGTTATTCGGGGAAAAATATGGTGATGAAGTACGTGTATTGGATATAGGTAGCAGCCGAGAGCTTTGTGGTGGTACACATGTGAGCCGAACCGGTGATATCGGCCTGTTTAAAATTATCTCTGAATCCGGCGTAGCTGCCGGTGTGCGCCGTATAGAAGCCACTACAGGGGAAGGTGCATTAAAACTTATCCAGTCGCAACAGGCATTACTCAACCAAGCTGCAAGCGAACTGAAAGCGCCAATACAAGAGTTGCCTGCAAAAATCAGCCAGATACTTGATAACGTGAAATCATTAGAAAAAGAACTGGCACGCCTTAAATCCAAACTGGCTTCCTCACAAGGTGACGATTTAGCAGCACAAGCGATTCAAATTGGTGGTTTCAAAGTATTGTCCGCGATGCTGGAAGGCGCTGACGCCAATACTTTGCGTGAAACCATGGATAAACTCAAAGACAAACTAAAATCAGCAGCTATCGTTTTAGCAACTACTAGCGATGGTAAAGTAAGTCTTGCTGCGGGTGTCACTGCTGATTTAATTACAAAAATTAAAGCGGGTGACCTTGTAAACCATGTTGCCAGCCAAGTAGGTGGAAAAGGCGGCGGCAAGCCCGATATGGCGATGGCTGGCGGTACTGATGCTAGCCAATTACCAAATGCTCTAGCCAGCGTAAAAGACTGGGTTAGTGCGAAATTAGCTAATTAATAAGAAGTAAAATTTAATCATTTAAGCGGACAAATAAAGAGTTCAAAATGGCATTAATTGTACAAAAATACGGCGGCACCTCGGTAGCGAATCCGGAACGGATACGTAACGTTGCTAGACGCGTAGCTCGCTATAAGGCGATGGGGCACCAAGTTGTGGTAGTGGTTTCTGCAATGTCTGGTGAAACAAATCGCCTGATTAGCTTAGCAAAAGAGCTGATGGAAGACCCTGACCCGCGCGAGTTGGACATGATGGTTTCAACGGGCGAGCAAGTTACTATTGGCATGACCGCATTAGCGCTTATCGAACTTGGCATCAAAGCCAAAAGTTACACAGGTGCTCAAGTTAAAATTTTAACCGACGACGCTCACACCAAAGCGCGTATCCTCAATATTGATCAAAACAACCTAAGAGCTGATTTAGATGCAGGTTATGTCTGTGTGGTCGCTGGCTTCCAGGGTGTAGATTCAAACGGCAATATCACCACATTAGGCCGTGGTGGATCAGATACCACGGGGGTAGCGCTTGCTGCAGCCTTGGGTGCCGATGAATGCCAGATCTATACCGACGTTGACGGTGTTTACACCACCGACCCGCGTGTAGTGCCTGAAGCCCGCCGCTTAAAATCGATTACCTTTGAAGAGATGCTTGAACTGGCTTCTCAAGGCTCAAAAGTCCTGCAAATTCGCTCAGTGGAGTTTGCCGGTAAATACAAAGTTAAATTACGTGTGCTTTCCAGTTTTGAAGAAGAAGGCGATGGCACATTAATAACGTTTGAAGAAAACAGCAAGGAAAATGACATGGAAGATCCAATTATCTCAGGCATCGCATTCAATCGCGACGAGGCTAAAGTAACTGTACTGGGCGTACCAGACCGCCCAGGTATCGCTTACCAGATTTTAGGCCCTATTGCTGATGCGAATATCGATGTGGATATGATTATCCAAAACGTTGGTGCAGATGGTACGACTGACTTCACTTTCACCGTGCATAAAAACGAATTAAACAAAGCTTTAAGCATTCTTAAAGACAAAGTCCAAGGCCACATCAGCGCACGCGAAATCAAAGGTGACGATAAAATCGCCAAAGTGTCTGTCGTTGGGGTTGGTATGCGCTCACACGTAGGTATCGCCAGCCAGATGTTCCGCACGCTTGCTGAAGAAGGCATCAATATCCAAATGATTTCTACATCTGAAATCAAAATTGCCGTAGTTATTGATGAAAAATATATGGAACTTGCGGTTCGCGTACTACACAAAGCTTTTGAACTGGAAGAAGCTTAAGTAAGTTCGCAAATTAAATATTAAGTTGTAAGATTTGTAAGTGGTTTATGATTGATTTTTAAGGGTGTTTCGCGTAATATCGCGCCCTCACAAGAACATTAGTGAAGCGTTGTTAGATTCAGGAAAACTGATAAGCACGACTAGGCCAACAAGTTGGCAAGTATTGCTAAAAACGGAGAGCTGGCCGAGTGGTCGAAGGCACTTCCCTGCTAAGGAAGCATACGGGCTTAAATCTGTATCGAGGGTTCGAATCCCTCGCTCTCCGCCAGCAATACAGTCTTTAAAGAGAATTTTCTCCTTTTAGAAACAGGCCGCATCGCGTATAATGCTGGTCTTAGTAATTAGTAGCAAACACATGCGCCCGTAGCTCAGCTGGATAGAGTACTTGGCTACGAACCAAGGGGTCAGGAGTTCGAATCTCTTCGGGCGCACCAAATAAAGTAATAAAATCAGTCGGTTAACGGATAATACCGTTAACCGATTTTTTGTTTCTGCGAAACATTTGCGAAAGATTCAATTTCTTATCCATTTACAACGCTTAAAACTGTACAGCTTACATTTCGTTCCAATAACAAATTCGAATACTTTAATAAACGAATAATATCTGGAACACCATACAATTCAGGCATAGAGTTAGTTGCGTGCCCAAGAAGTGCGGCTCTATCCTCCTTCCCTACTCCCACAGCACGTAATCTAGTAGCACATGTATGCCTAAGATCATGTACTCTAAGATTAGGCATGCCCACTCTTGCTCTTGCAGCCTGCCAGGCATTGTTATTTATAGTCCCGATGCGGTGGTATTTCATCACTGGAACTAAATGGTGATTAACTCTCCGTTCTTGACGATAAACAAACACGTACTCGTCATGTTTACTTCTTTGAGAATTGATCACTGACCATGCAACATCGTTCAAGACAACAACATGGCTCCGTTTAGTTTTTTTACCTGTTTTGAGAAATTCCGGAGGAATAACAAAAACACTCCTACCAATTTCCGGGACATCTACTTCCCAAGACCATTTTAGTCCGCAAATGTTTTCGTCTCTAAGACCGGTATTAACTGCAAAAAGAGTCATTTCAGCCAAATGATTTGGAAGTTCCCTCAATAACTTATCCTGCATATCCCAAGTTAGATGTTGTGCTTGTCTTCTAGACTCATCCAACATCGAAATCAAAGGCGGTGCTTGCTTAAGCCAGGGGAGTCCAGTCTCAACGTCTCTATATACTCTTGCAGCTTTGTTTAAAACAGTTCTTACAACTTCAAGAGTTCGGTTAATAGTTGTAGCACTACTTTGTCCATCTTTCTAGCTTCAATAAATTCAGACAGTGTCCCATCATGAATTTTTTCTACGGGAAGGTGCCCAATAAACGGCACGACCGTGGCGATATGGTATGCAATGGTATCCACAGACGCTTTATCTACTGACTCTTCAAGATACCGCGCTGAACACTCTGCAAACAGATACTGAGCGCGCGCTCGACGCTCTTGCTCACTTTCACGTCTTTCGATTTCTCGGCGGAGCCATTCTTCCGCCTCCTGTTGACCGACCGTTCCGAGTCGGATAAAGATTCTTTCTCCTTTCCAAGTTTTACTGATTGTTTTCGAACCATCAGCTTCTGAGTAGATGCCTTTAGTTCTGGTTTTGTTTTGTCCCATGTCATATTTCCTTGATTTGACTTGGAACGCCCAGTGCAGATTTTATATTCCTCTACCCAGGCATCTAAGTCAACCCGATCAAAACCAATTCCGTGACTCCCAATTGGGAACTCTAGGACATGTGGTCTTACTTCCAAATTAAATCTATTCTTATCCATTCCAAGGTAGAAGGCAGCATCTCGCAATCTAATAACTCTAGGAAGTAATACATTATTTCCAGATGTATAACCTCCAAAAGCATCTTGGGAATTTTCAGTTCTACCCATTTTTGGCATTAGCATGCTTCTTAGGTAAATCGAAAAAGTTATTTATTAGACTCATGAAGGATAAATCTCATTCTGTAGTGAAATTTAAGATTACCTTTTATTAGTAGCTAAGGTGATGGCGAATAACAGGGAATTTCAATGTTATTAAACATTGACAAAATTGATAAATTTCTTAATCGAATAAATTGAATTTTCAGATTAAGATTTATTTAATAGTGTGGAAGTTAAAACAAAAAGAATTGAGGTAAATCTTTAAACAATTCGTTCTTTTTCTATCAAATCTTTTGTTATCTTTATATTTGACGTTAATTATTACAAAGATGTATGTATTGATATAAATTCATAAATGACCTTTCCCCTAATAATACTGGCGCACCAATTTGATTAGGAGTTAATGGCTGAAAACAACTACAAAATAACAGTTGGGATTTATGATTGAAATGGGGGAAATATCACTCAACTAATGTGAGGGGCGGGGAGAGCACGATTGAAGGTATTCAAGTCATTTATTGCAACTAAATTCAGAAAAATTATGCTCTTAAATAATGCTTAGGATGTTTACTATCCAATAATGCGTAAAAACATTTCAAATCAGCAGGGTTATCTAAACCAACTTTTACAGATGAGGTATTTTTACAGAAGAAATCAAAATGGTACCTTGGATGGAAAGCACCATCTTCATTTGCTATGTCGTCATCAAATCTAAAATAACCATGATCTTCAGCAATGAGATAAACAAATGCATCATAGTAAAAAATCGCATCTTGCACTTCAAGATTGAAGTTTTCAGTTAGTGAAAGGATAATTTCTTCATTAGAGAAAACGGTATTTTTGGACGTACGTAAAGCATTTCGCATGATTGATATAAATTGGCCGCTAACTTCCTCTCCAATTACATCTAGATTGAATGAGATTATATTGCTTGATTCAATGATCTGAAAAGGAATAGCCATCGAGAAACAACCCTCACCATTCTTAATAATTGCCCTGCAATACTCTCCTGAAAATATCACTAAATCAAAATCATCCCCTTCTTTATATTCGTTCACGTTGCAATGAGAGCATGTATTTATAATTTCCACCAAATTAAGAAGATTTAATAGATTGTCATAAGCATCGCGAACTGCAACAAATTGGTTAAATTGATATTGAGGAATATCTTTATAAAAAAAAGCGGTCATAGCTGATGGTGCCTCTCGTATTCTAGCTCCAAGAGGCTGTCTAAGTACTCGTCGTCATATTCAGAGTCTTTGGTCATTATCTTCATGCGACTAATTAACTTAGCAATAAGGCGTGGCGTAGCACCTCTCTCTGAACAGAACTGTCGGACATAATCATCTATCGATACTTGAGTATCAATCACTAAGAAATCTTTTTGATTTTCAATTTCATCTTCTGATGGCACCCGTATATTTAGCGAATTATTTTTTGTAAGGTGGGTCAAACCTACATCTAAAGCCTTAACTACATTGTTATTTGCATATTTGCTTAAAACTAAATGGCTTTCCAAGAAAGAACGGGCCATCATTGTGTATAGGGCATTTCGGAAAGATGCATTTCTTACAATATCTCTACAAAAACAAATAACAAATGGAAACTCTAAACCTTTAGCATTGTTAATATTTGAAATAAAAAACTTTTCTGGGGCTCTGCTTTTGGTTTCAAATGAAACATTGGGATCCCAACCAAAACGTGCATTTATCTGGATTTTTAGTTCACTTATATCATCGTAAATATAATTGTCTTTATCTAAAAATATAACCGCTATATCACCTGGCTGTATGCTTGGATAAGTTTTTATCAGATTTTCAATGATAGATATAACTTGATTCGTTATAGAGACACCCTGAGCTAGGGTATGTATCGTAGTACTTTTGTAGTCAAGAGGAATGTCTTCAAAACGACGCAATGAATCTCTAGATAATATGGCTCTATTCTCAGACTCTACATATGTATAGCCACATGCATCCCATTCAGCGGGTCTTAGCCAACGCAAAACAGGTTCTTCATACAACCCCATACCTAGGGCATGTGAAAACATAAGGTTTTTTGGATCGGTGCGGTAACATTTTTTTAGAACCATATCTGCCCGATTCACATTGTCGTCAATAGGCCTAAAAATATTCTGAAAAACATCCCCCGCAACAAATACTTTTTTTGAGGTTACTAGTTCACATAACTCTACAAAACTACTAGCAAAATCTTGACTCTCATCAATAAATACATAATCAAAGATAAACTTTTCCTCGCCAGAAATTGATTTAATTTCAGCTATAGCTCGTTTACAAAGATCATCAAAATTACCAGACTGTAAAGTCCCGAAAGCTATACCATAATTGTGACATATATATCTGTACATTCCCGAGACTGGTTCTCTCCAGCTTCCCCAAGAATGAAAACAAAATAATTTGTTGCCCCAATCAATTTGACGCTCCACTCGCATAAAATCAAAAAAACCAGGAATCCTACCTCGCATAGTTGATGCAAGAATTTTGTTAAAACAGGTAAAAGCTATTCTTGCTTCGTTATCACCAGAATAGATTTCTTTCATCTTATGGAGAAGTAATTCTGTTTTACCCGAGCCAGCTAAACCTTGGATAACAAATTTTTTACTTGCTCCGCTTCTGAATACAAAACTCGTTTGATCAGTATCGAAAAGTATGATTTTTGATTTAATCGTTTCGAGAAGATCTGTGGATTCCAGGTTTATTTTGCTTACATCATTGATACTCCCTACAACAAGAGAAATAATGAGGTCGACTATACGACCGTCCGCTGGCTTCTCAAGTGCAAGACGGTCTAAATCAAACTTTGTTTTATCGACCTCTTGAAATAAAGATTCCCAATGTTTTTTTCTTCCAATTTTTTCTCTGTATTTATATTTTTCGGATAGAAAAGAAATATCCTCTATAAAATCATCCATATACTCTACAAAAAGTTCTTTTTCGTTACCAATATTCACAAAGCATGGTCGCATTCCCGCAATAAATATACCTACAGCCTCATCATAATCGTAACTTGTATCGTCTTTAGAAAGCGGACGGCATAATACATAAGTCTGCTTTTTTTTAGACTCAGCAAACTTTTCTACATGCTCTCTGATACCAGCTTTATCTAGCAATTCCTGAGCATCAGAAGCAAAAAAACAATAACCAGACATAGCTTAAAATCTCCGAGAGTGTGTGCGGTATAAAGGTTTCATTAGTTGGGATGAATCATTAAAAAAATAAGTTTAACCTATGTAATCGGACTTAAGAGCACCGCTAAGGCTTAAGTCAACTTGTTTGTTCATTTCATTCACAAGTTCATTAAGCTCTGTGTATACAACATCATAAAGTTCGGAGTTCAGTAAACTGTAAGGATTATTCAACTCCACTTTGCTACCCTCAAATTCCATATTGGGATCCTCCTCAACAGCAAGAATTAGTTGTTGTTCAGAAGGTACTCTTTTGGCTATAAAGAGGAGCATTTGTGAAAGATGTTCTGTGTCTTGACCCTGCTGGTTAGGCGAGTCAACAACAATGGGAAATAATTTGGCATCCCCTTTTTCCTTAGCAGTGTGTAAAACAGCAAATTGATACGCAAGGATTGTCCTTGGTAAGGCGCTTCCACTTGATATGAGTGATGCATCAGGTCTTTTTTTAAGGTCCTCGCGAACATCTGCGACACCAAGTTCGGATAAAAACAACTCGATATGTTCTGAGTAATATTCGTTAATTTCTTTTGTACGCTCTGGCAAATCAAACTTTTCAAGTTTTTCTTTATATAGAACTACTTCAGCTTCATGCTCGGTAAGCTTAATCTCAAGTGAATCTATGTCGTTTGTGAATGCCGTACGTACTACAGCAGCGCTTTGACTTTCAACAATATCTTGAAGCTTCAGACTTCCTTTTTTATGTTGCAGCGTTTGTTCAATCTCATTTGACGTAGCTCTTAGAGCATTTAACTCGTTTGTAGAAGCAACTTGATCTTCCTCAACCTTTCTTAAATCATCTTCCAACTCAGCAATGATATTTCGAAGCTGACCCGCGTTATCGATCAATTCGAGTCGAACAGAAAATCCATTCTCATGTTCTATCCCACATGTTGGACATAAAATTGACTCTTGAGGCTTAGTGTCGGTGAGATATTTTAAGTCACCCTCAAGCTCGCGTAGACTAGTTTTTGCTATGGAAATTTGTGATTGAAGTAGTTGCCGTTCTGAGCCAAGAGTAAAAGTTTTAGCGCGAATTTTTTCTTGATGTTCGTTTAACTTAGTCGACTCCTGAAGCAAAACCTCAATCTCATGCTGAAATGCATCAGGATCCAAAGATATCGAAATTGAAGGTAATGATTTGTTTACACGGGCTAAAGCAGACTGAACCACTTTTAGCTCTTGATTGAGCTCTGATGCTGCTGACTTTGCTTTGGCAAGATTGAATTTCGCCCGATAATACTCGTTAGGGCGCTGACCAGTCACATAAGAAATTAAGGGCTTTTTCCAATCTGCAAATTGTGTCAATTTGTCGAATGAGTTCCAGTTTTTTGCCCAGCCTCCATCTTGATCAATATAAAATGGTAGAAAAAGATATGGTGGAGTAGCTAAAGCCATCGTATCTTGATGTGTGGCTAACATTAATCCAAAATCAAAAAAATCTGAAACGATTTGAGACCATTTTTTGTAACTGGTAGTTACCTTAACCCAACCATGATGACTGCTTTTCAAACCATATACATTAGCTCTGCGATAAGCATAATAACTTAATCCATCATACTCGAACTCTAATACTGAAAGAGCTAATGGATCCCATCGATCTGATTTCCCTAATGTTTCACATCCCAAAGTCCTGAATATATGTTTGACTAGTGTCGATTTCCCCGTGTGATTCTTGCCCACCAGAAGGGTCATTTTCGAATGGAAGCTTACCTTGAATGCGCTTCTCGACGCCTCTGAAACGATCCATAGCTTTTTGAATTGCAATTTTTTCATGCTGGCCCTTCCTCAAACTTCTTGCCAATCGAATAGTGTTATTAAAATTTTTCACTCTGAGATACCGTAAATTATCAATGCAAGAATGTAGGGTTTTCCTAAGGCGGAATAGTTATTCCAATTAGGCATAATTATTAGTTGATTGTATATCCATGTTACGACTTGCCATGTTGTTACTAGGTTGTCAGGAAGTTCATTCTTATGTTTTATTACTGCTTGTTCTAATGCGACAAGCAGCAAATTTGATTGATTAATGCGATCTACAGTGAACCGTCTCCCTGCAACCTTAATTGCTTCGCGCTCTACAAATGGAACCCCCTCTGAAACAGAAGCCTCCAACACATTTAAAATTACATCCATAACAGGCTTCCTAGCAATAACTTGAGCAAGCATAGAAGTCATTTGAGACTTACTTATTCCTCGTAACTTTTTGAGATCTTCAAAAGTGTTTGCATCCTCTGTAGAAGTTGCTCGAATTTTAATCTCGCCATATAACAATCTGAAAAAAATATCAGCACGTGCATTATGGTCAGGATATTTAGAGCCGAGATAAGTAACGACATGACCTAGAGCATGATTTTCAAGATCGTTAAGGGATAATGGGGATTTGATAAAGCTGAGTTTATCCCATTGAATCTTATCTGGTTCTACTTGAAGCTCTGTCGCGATATCTTTTTGAAGTGGATCAAGTATCGACGCATCCACGTCTATTGCTTCAAAAGTGGGAAGATGTGTTGAATCTAATTTGTTTTTAAGCGTTAATGCAACAGGTGAGTTGCTTACAAAGGATATAGTTGCTGATGTATCCGGAGAAATATTTCGCGACTCGAATAACTTTGCTAAAATTGATAGCTTGTCTTTAGACGGTTTAGCAAGAGCGGTTTTAGTCCAACTGGAATTACCATCTTTTTTCTTTAGCTGAAAAAACTCAATTTTTTCAGGATTAGATTCATTATTTAATACTGCTACATCTTCAATGAACTCAAGTAAAACGAGATAGTTATCACGTTCCAAATCAATTTTTAACAAATGACATAGAGCCCAATAACGCTGAAACTCATGGCCTTTTCCACCATGACGTCCCCCCCGCTCTTTGGTTAGCTCATCGTTGAGTTTCTTTTCCAATGCTAGCTGCATAGTGAATTTTGTAATTATTAGTTTTTCTCATATTACACTGATACAGCAATATTGGCATATTTAGTACACCCAGCTAACTTTGGCAGACTTAACACCAAACGAAGTACGAGTGCACATGCATTATTAATTCAGGACGCATGGAACCAGCATTCGTACGTACAGGACGTGAGGATTACCCAAAGCCAGTCGTTATGGATTTTGCTATCAAGTAAACCACAGTTACATTACAATTTTGTCTAACAAAGAATAAAAACCTTTAATAGCAACTTTCATCCAGTGCGCAAAATATAAAGCACAAATCTCTGATGCAATATAAAGCTAATCTAGGGATGAATGGATAAATATTCTGCCAAAAGATAATTCTGACCTGATACCATATTTATATAAAGTTTCCCTGGATATCTTTAAATCTCTAGCGACCCGAGACAACGACTCACCTTTAGAGATTCTAATTTTTGCTACTTCTAGCAATTCATCAGTAATTTTGCGTTTCTTGCTGTATTTTCCCTCGGCCTTAGCAATCGCGATCCCTTCTTTTTGGCGTTCTTTAATTAACTCTCTTTCAAATTCTGCAAAAGCTGCCAACATCGTTAACTGAAGCTTGGCCATATGATCTTTAGTTTCTGAAGAGAAAGTAAGGTTGTTTTTATGAAATTTGAGACTTACTCCCTTTGCAAGGACTTGCTCAGTGAGGTTGAGTAGATCCTTAGCATTTCGTGCTAATCGGTCAATTGAATGAACATGCAAAGTATCTCCTGTTCTAATATATGCCAAACACTCTTGCAGCAACGGTCGCTGGGTGTCCTTGCCGGACAATTTCTCGGTGAAAGTCTTATCCAGGCTTATTCCATCTAATTGCCTAACGGTATTCTGATCAATGCTTGAAACACGAATATAGCCAACTTGTTGACCTGTCATATTATTCCTTAATAATGGTGTCTATTAAGGTTTTAACATAGACTGACATTCTGTCAAATCTAGCCATATCGATTATATCTGACAACCAAATTGGCAAATTCTAGGTGTCAATTAAGGTAGACTCAACTTGACAGAACTTTAAAAAAATTAATCGGGTTTAATATCCTTAAATTTTATTATGAGAGCCAATGTAAGCATTGGTTATTCCCGTCCTTACGTGACCTGCATCTAAAGCTATTCTAGTACGCGCAATGAGTTCTAGTTCCGGTTCAATTACTTCTTTCTTCCCTCCCCTCACCGGGCTTGGCTGGCCTGTGATGTCTTCGTAAACGTCATTCATGTATTCACTTCTTAAGCCATGAGCTGTGACACCAGATTTTTTTTTGGTGATTCCGAATTTCTGCATGATGTTGGCAAATCGCTTTACCGCCTGTTTTAGTGAGATGTCTTCCCAACCAATATGACCATTGGTCAGTTTACTGATAGAGCAAGCATGCGCTAAAGCTGCACGTTTCTCTTCACTATCAATAGGAATTGAACGGGGCCTTCCACCTTTGGTCCCAAACTCTACTGTAATTGATTGTGATTCTTCTCCAAGTCTCATTGCGACAATAGGCATGAACATGACCGCTTCACGTCTGCGCAGTCCGAATGCTTTAATCATTCTTAATTGTGCACCGGCTTTCTGATCATAATCTTCTACGAGCTTTAACTTTTCCTCAAAGGACACACCATTAGTTGACCATGACTTATCTACTTGCGCTACCTGTACGCGACGAACTCTACTTGGATCTTCTACATAATCTTCTACAGGTTTAATCATATTAGCTTTACCAATCCATGAACAAAACACTCTCAATGTACTAGTTCGACTTTGAATAGTGGATGCAGATAGACCTTTCTCAAGCCAATAATCGAGCAATCGCTTGTAGTGATGCTCTTTGAAGTTTCGCGGATTGTCCACTTTGCACCCAAGCTCATCTCTTAGCACAGTGAAGGCTTGATATAGAAGCTCAGTACGTGATTCTTTTGTACGACTGCCTATGGTCTTATCACGACTTGCATGCCTATCATTGTTGTCGTCAATGAGCTTTGCCAGCTCTTTTTTCCATGCGTATTTTTTAGGTTGTCTGATTGTCATGATACCCGTCCTTTTTTGACGCTACCTTTCTACAGATTACATATAGGCAAGGTAAGCTTAAAGAGAGTCCTGCAAGTATCAGAGATACATCTTCCCTATTATCAATCACCAAGGAAATGGAAATAAATCCAATAGTGCCGAATACCCATAGGACGCAGAGGGCTATAAATAGCCTGTGTGTAAAGAAGGTTTTGCTGGTAATACATGTGTAATCTCGTTGCTGCTGTGTATCTAAATCTCGGTGTTGCTGTATATCTAAATCGGGTTGTCTGTTCATAATTAATTCCCTGTAGTTGTTAATAAAACTTCTACTCATTTGTTCGGTATTGCGGTGTCCCTGTCTTAATGGGAGCGTGTAACGTGTATATCTATGGATAAGCGTAGTCTTAAGTAATGGGTTTCCAATCCTTATCATCTATTTCTAGTAATAAGTATTCCCTGATTGCGAGGGCTAGCCGATGCATTCTGCATGTTCTAGGAAGTTATTTGGTCTACCAACGAATTAACTCTCCATTCCCGTGCTGCTACCACACAGGGAGTTAAATTGCCGTTCAATCTATCTTCTGCTCAAAAAGGCTAACCCTTAATGAGTGTTACATCTAACTGGAGATGGAGTAATAGATTCGTGCATATGCACTTCGCGTTCGTTGTGAAAGTTCAATTGCTTGTAGATACCTATAAGACACTGAAGCATAATTCGCTTACAGTCCCGTTGCCTGTCATTCCATTCCTGCGAGTCATCGTCGCAGCATGACGTACCCAGTATTCGTTCTCTCGCTACCAACAGACGTATCAAGGAAGTCAACCATCAACACGGGGTATTGAAATACTAAAGCTACGGGCACAGCTAGACTGCAAAGTTAAGGATACTTTCAGTCTCTTGGGTAGGTATTACGATTTATGGGCTTGCGCCACTTGGTTAGGCATTGAGCCTAATGATTACTACTGAGTAGACATAGCCATAAGTTGTACGGCTGATGATTGTCTTATTGTGAGGCCAAATGCACTCGCATTGAGTACTAAAGGGTGTCGCGTTAAGACTTTTAAAAAATGCTCGGTACTTTTTAATCGCAGCAGCTCTGCGATACCTTTCGGCGGACAACGCAGATATCATAACCGTAAATAATTTTCTGTGTCAAGTTTAGACTTTTCGATTTGTACCGAGTTAGTGTCTTAAATCTTGATAAGACCCCCGCGTTTGCTTTGTAGTGGCATTCCTCTGTGTCTAAATGTAGACTAAAACTAGTAAAAAATACTTGTTTTATTAAAAAAATATTACTCACACGTTTAAATGGTTTGTTTTAATGCTTATGAATTTAAAACTGTTGAACTCTTAGCCACAGTACAGTAGTACCTCAACCTTTAATCGTAAAAGTAATTAATGAGGATATAATTATTAGCAATGTTTAACTTGAAAGAAATTATTGTGGAGAAGGGATTAGCTTTAATTCTATTGTTGATTCTACTTTTCGCAGTTTTGATTCCATCATTTATTTGGATTAATAACCACTATAATGATCCCGAAGGTGACTAAACTTTTATTCATTACTACTTATGTCTGGTCAATATTCTTTTCTTCATGGTCGTCATTTCCTCTATTGTGATCCAATGTACGATCAGTTTCGGAGTAATCAGGATTATATTTTTTCGAATACTTTGCATCTGATTCATTCAAATTAAAACCAGATAAATTTTCATTTAGATTTTCCCAATTTTGTAACTGCATTTCTGGTGTAAGTTGAATATCACCATATTTTTCAGCTAATTTGTTTAGCAAAAACTGGCGATTACCCTTATATCATCAAGGTCCTCATTAGTGATTTTTGGCCATTGACGTTGCAGATCCCATTTTAATGGTATTCCATTCATTTTTGATATGGTTCCAGTCCATGATCTAATCTCAATTATAAAAAGTTTTATTAAACCCTTTAATAGATTTTCTACAAATTAGAGATTTTCTTAAATTAATGTAGGAAATGGCTTGTTTGCATAAGTTCATGCATAAAGGATTATTATAAGAAAAAGGTTACGATAGATGTCGATAGTTTCATTGTTTAGTTCTAACCCATCATTAAAGCGTGACTGGCTAACGCCAGACCTTACTTCAAATGTATTTGAAGACCCTAAATATCGTATTGCGGATAATAAAATCAGTTAAGTCATAATAATTCTAACGGGACTCAAATAATGGCTTGGATCAACTCTTTTGGGCATGTATTTGGTGCAATTTTAGCTTTGGCTGTGCTTGCATTATTTACTGGTTGGGTTCACCAAATGGTGACTGCAGGTATGGAAGCCAGCGACAAAACCAAGGCATCCAAATTAACTGGCATCCCTATCGATGACCTTGAAAACCATTCACTTAAAGAAACCTTGAATAGCTACAACATCCAGCGCTCGGATCCTAAACTTTTTGCAAACCGTATTTCAGACCTATGTGGCACACTGCTTTCAGTCTTTCTGCTTTTTAGTGCTTTCGCTCAAGTCATTTTTATTTTTTTAGGCGCTTACTTCTCTGTCAGGCATCCCGAGCTTGCACCAATCGCCTGGGCTTCAGTAGCTACAGCGGTAGCCGCCTGGATCATGAGTCTGGTACTGACATTCCTTTGCAGGATACTGAGTGGAAGAGCGCCCGGTCAGGCAAGAGTCATGAGAAGGACGTTAGCGCTTGAGGCGGAACGAAATTCCAGACTTGCACAATACGCACAGGATCATTAATGAGTTGTATTGCTTCCCAGTAGAGTCGAGCATGCTGAAATTGAGTTAACCAGCCTAAGTTACTGGTGCAGTAAACACATAACTATTTGATGTATTGCTGAGTAGAAAAGGAATGCCATCAATCAGCAAGCACTTCAATGATAACCTAAATCCTCTGCGCCAGTTTCCGCATTAAAGCTAGCTTTGTTAATGCTGATAATTAAAATCAGTATGCCGGAATAGATGAAAGTGGATAACATAATCACTCCAATCACAACCGCTTTAAACATATCTAAATATTCAAATGACGCCGGTATCATTGTCAGCATTACTATAGATAAGCCTCCTTTAATCCCAGCAAAAGTAAGTACAGTCCACCATCTCAAATTAATATTGACCATTCTGTCCGTTTGATTAGCCAGCAATGCAAATAACCCCATCATAATGGCTCGAATTAGTGTGGTTGCTAAAAACATCACCAAGATTTCAAGTTTATATTTTAATAAAAGTTGAAGGTTAACTATTTCGGCCATGGCGATAAATAGAATAGTATTAGCTACCACCGCCAGCAACTGCACATCTTCTTTTGTGCGTAAATGGCGCTCTCTTTCTACTTTAGTAGCCTTGATTCTAGTTAATGTGCCGTTGATGAAGCTATCCGGTATGACACGATTGACGGACTTATCATCTGAAATGGCATCTCTGCTAGTTGATCCATCCTGAATCTGGAGCGTTTCGGTCATCACGTGATTAACGGTAATTGTTGCAAATATACAAGATAAAATTCCGGATAAATGGAAATGTGTATGTTTTCCAAATAAGCTCAATACTTCATAAAAATGTTCAGATATCTCAAATGCGCCATAACCTACAAGTATTAGAATCATCATTTCGGCAATGCGGTTGTTTGTAGATTTCATGGCAATCAATCCTACAAAGCCCGCTAAAATGCCAACTGCTATTGAACCGACTATTACTTCGAGACTGATCTCAGTGATATAACCCGTGGTGAGATTGTCACCATTTAAAGCAACCAAGCCAACAAAGACAAATACGATCAGGGCTGTTGCATCGTTTAAAAGACTTTCTCCCTCTGCCAATACTTTTAGTTGATGTGGTAGTTTGAATTTTGAAAAGATGCTCACTACAGAAACTGGATCAGTGGCAAGCACCATGGCGAATAACACAATTACAGCGGCATTTGAAAGAGCGTAGCTCGAAAACAACCAATCCGAAATCAATAAAGCAGCACCTAATGACAGGACTACAGCTACCACTGCAAGAAACACTAGGCTTAGTCCCTGTTTTTTTAAATCAGCAACCTTTAATTCTAAAGAATCCGATATTAACAATATTGGCAAAAGGAATATTACTAAAGCAGAAAAGCTATTAGAATCAAGTGTTATATAGGGCGCACTCTTAAAAGCATAATGCGTCACAAAAGATAGAGCTATTAAGCCTAATGGTGAAGGTATGTTAAATTTTTCTTCTAGCTGTAAAGCAAAAAAAAGCACACCACAAACCATCAATAAAGTAGATATCATGTTGATCTCTTGATAAGTTGTTATTTAACTTCATACTAAATATATAAATGTATTATTCATACTAATTTCGTTTGAAGATCAATATTACTATTAGCTGACTGACGAGTTACCGACACGGATTTATCAATAATTCTAGAATAAATCTTTCTTTAGTTGTCGATAACGAAAACCTTAATTTTATTTACTTAAATGATTCAAGCGGGTGTAAATATAAAGAAAAACGCCTGTCCGGGAACAGGCGTTTGAGGAATGACACATTCCTGAGTTGACCTAATCATACTCACTATAAATATAAATGCATATAATAAATTAGTCAAAGGTTTGATTATTGTTTACATCGCTACCCGTGTTTTTGTTCATTAACAACACTGACAAAAAACCTCAGCCAAATAGTCTTAGATTTGCTGAAACTGATCGTGCAAGTATTACACTTATCGATTACAGCGCTTCTATATCAATTCATATAGTATTACCAATCCCTTACAGCAGGCGATAGAAAACCGTCTTAATCAGTAATCAACTTTTGTGTTGCAAGTAAATTCGCAATTATTTGTGCGTCCGTTGTATTTGTTGTGCCAACTAAATCAGTCGCAGTTAAAATAATACGTTGATCTTCCTCACCACTTGTAAAAGCACCTCCAATAACGTGACTATCTGTTGAGAAACCACCTGTAGAACTGATGTGAATAATTGTACTTGTGCCAGATTTTTCAAAATGGAGATAATTCTGCAAGTTGGAAGATGATTCACCTATTAATAAATCTTTCAGATCTAGCACATCGCCTCCTGCACCGGCTGAAGCTGTGCCAAAAGCATTTATAGTATCAATAGCTGGAGTACCTTTGGGTCCTGCATCAGCTAGGTGCCAAACGAAAACGTCTGTGACAAAGTCGTCCATTGTGCCCGTGCCGCCTGTCATGGTATCGTTTCCGGCTCCACCATCCAAGACGTCAGCTCCCGTACCACCCGTCAGATTGTCATTTCCATCGCCACCTACAAGCAAATCATTGCCTGCGCCTCCATCTAACGTATCGTTACCCGCCCCGCCAAACAGTAAATCGTTTCCTGTATTACCGGTTATTGTATTGGCAGCACTATCTCCAACTAAAATAGTGTTGGTACCTGCGGTAGCTGTTCTAGCACTTCCACCGCCAGCGCTTTCATTATCATCTATGCTAATGGTATAAGGGCTGCTACCTAAACTATAGCCATCAAATGTCGCGCCACCAGAGAATGTCAGGCTTTCAATATTCGCACTACCATTAAAATGATTAGTTACAGTAATTTGCTGACCGTTATAAGTAATCACCAAGTTACCTGCTGCTGTAGTAGTACTTGAGTCAGTGAAGCTTAACCCGGTAATTGTGGCGCCATTGGCATCAAACACAATACTGTCAGCACTACCTCCAGCATCATTAATTGTATCTATGCCATCTGCCATTCCGAAAACGTAAGTATCACTGGCACCCGTATTTGTGCTAGTTGAATTTAGAGTGTCATCACCTACACCACCAACAATGAGACTGCCCAACCCGCGGGCATATATAGTGTCATTGCCAGCATTTCCGAAAAAGATATCAGATAAAAAAGTGCGGTTACCAGCACTACCCCCTCCGTCTAAAACATCATCCGCACTTGAACCAGCTAATATTTCACGCGTTCCGCTAGCACCTGTTCCGTCAGTATTCAGCGTGTATGCTAATGTTCCTAATGAAAAGCCTAAGTAGGTACCCCCATTGCTAAATGTGATAGTTTCAATAGTATTAGCAGCAACGTATTGACCGAGAATCGCGACATGAGCGATATTGGCGCCAGAAATAGCCGTGTACTCCATATTATTGCCAAAACGTGCGAAGTTAAAGGTACTGAATGTTGTCCCTGCTACAGTGGTAACAATAAGCTTATCAGTGCCGCCAGTATCTAAAATTGAAGCATTATTTTCATTTAGCACAACGGTATATGTCGTGTTTGTCGCAACTCCTGAATAGTCTGTTGTATCCGCAGTTACATTTATGGTGAGCGTATTGGGGCTTTGATCGAGGTCAACCCCCCCATTCGCTGTTCCCCCATCATCCTGCACTTGGAAAGTAAAGCTACTAGCTGTAGTAGAGTTTGCCGCAGGCACAAATGTCAATTTACCCGCTGCGATATCTACTACCGTAATAAAAGCGCCCGCAGAAATAGCTACATTGCTCAAATATAAAGTACCGCTGGGAGGTAAGGTTGTGATTTTTACTGCTGATAATGCATTGACTGGACTGTCATTGGGGTCAGTAAAGCCAAAATTACTTGCTACAAAGGCATAGCCTTGATCTTCAATAATCGCAACAGTTTGATTTGTTCCAGCAGGAGCATCATTCACAGAGTTCACAGTCACGGAAATCGTGGTGCTAGATGACGCAGTTGCTGGAGCTCCCCCTAGATCCGTAGCCGTAGCCGTGGCTGTAAGATTAATTGTGCCGAAGTAATTTGCAGGTGGCGTAATCGTAATATTATTCAGGGACCAAGATGTAACATTAACACTAGTATTACCGGAGGTAGCTATAAAAGTATTTGTACCATCTGTTAAAGTTGCCCCCACAGGAATCGCTGAAATAACAAGCGCAAGGGTCTCGGATCCATCGGTGTCATTCAAGCTGGCGCTGATACGACCCAAGGAAATAGCGCCATCTTCGTTCCCATTAGGGGTAACCCGATAGAAACCACCGTCATTGACGACATTAATACTTCCAACTGAACTATTTGTAAACCCTGCAGTAGTTGCGTAAACATTGAAGTTTGCTGTACTTAAATCTACAGCTGCAGCACCATTTACAGACATATTTAGCTCCATAGAGCCTACGCCACTACCATTATATATAAGGGCTTCAAAACTATAATATCCAGAGACTGCAGGAATATAAGGCGTTGCAGTAAAATTACCATACGTATCAAACCCTACGCCATAAAGCGAAGTGCCGCCAAGTTTCACCAGCATGGTGTCGTCTTCATAACCGCTGATAGTGTATGTATTACCAGCAGTAAGATAGATATAACCAGTAAAGCGATAAGCGTTATCTGTGCCAATTGATGTACTAAGCGATCCTGCATCAGCAATAGTTACGATTGAAGTTGATGTGGGAGTTAAAGCTTCAATAGCGCTTTCTACATAGCTGATACTAGTTGCGTTTGTTGTATCAACAGTAGAGACGGCTGAATAAAATGCCCTAGTAAAGCCGGTACTTGCCGGCAAACTTGCTGATGTGACTGAACCTCCGGTAACAATTGTTCCATTAACAGTTAAGGTAGGCGCATCAGCAACAGGGGTTACAGTAACGTTCAGCGTTGACGTGCTTGTAAGAGCACCGTCCGAAACCGTGTAAGTTGCAGTAGGTACCGAACCACTATAGTTAGCAACTGGAGTGAAAGTATAAGATCCTGAAGAATTCATTAAAAGCGTACCTACGCCCGATATCGTTGCTGTAGCTCCTGCTGCATAAGTTGTACCGTTAACTACAAATTGTGTAAGACTTAACGTACTGCCTTCAAAATCACTATCATTTGTCAATACATTACCCGATGTTGCTGACGCATCCTCCAAAACAGTCAGAGTATCAGCTGTGACTACTGGTGCGTCATTGGTGCCGAGTATGCTGACGGTGAGCACTTTTGTGGTGCCGTCCGCGGTGGCGACCGTGATGCTGTCGGTATAGGTGGTGCCGCCTACGAATTCATCGTGGGCGGTGTTCATGGTGTAAGTCCAGACACCGGCGGCATTGATCGTGAA
>JBKJOT010000052.1:0-44558 GCA_046595335.1 Methylotenera sp. | reverse complement strand
GTGCAGAATACGCCAACGTGCAGCCACATTCTGCACCATACAAGGCTTTCAAGCGGTCAATGGCCAATTGTTCAACCTGGTCAACAAACTCACAGCCGCCGTAAAAACGTTTACCTGGGTAGCCTTCTGCATATTTGTTGGTGAGCTGAGAACCCTGCGCCTGCATTACCGCTGGGCTGGTATAGTTTTCAGAAGCAATGAGCTCAATATGTTCATGCTGACGCACTACTTCGCGTTCTATCATGCCCCACAAGTCAGGGTCAGCTTGATTTAAGGTATTGGTATAGTTAAATGGTGCCTTGTTTGATGATGCAGATGACATGGTGTTTATTTTCCAAATACTTGAATAATTTTAATAGTGTATTTTAACACGGCGAAGCATGAACATTAAAGTCACATCACAATCGAATAATTCAACAGGCTATGTGCAGTTTTTAAACTGTTTATTGTTACCTGCTATTTAACCGGCGCGCTATAATAATTTTCTTGATTGTTAAATTTGAGCTTATATGAAATGGATTGACAGTTTGGCTATCGCCGAAGCCTTGTACGATAAACACCCGGATGTTGACCCAAAAACGATCCGCTTTACCGACTTGCGAGAATGGGTGCTAGGGTTAGATGACTTTGATGACGACCCGAATAAATCCGGCGAAAAAATCCTGGAAGCGATTCAACTTGCATGGATCGATGAAGCAAGTTAACGCTTAATCCACCATGACAAGAAACTCGTGGCTTACCGCCATCATTTGGCTCATATTGGCGGGGGTTATCTATTACCTCGCCGACAATATTCAGAACCCAAATAAACTCAACCGTTTGGGCGCTTCCGAAACCGTAATTTTAAAACGTGGGCTGGATGGACATTATCGTGCCGAAGCGCTGATCAATGGTGAGAAAGTCGAAGTGCTGGTAGATACAGGAGCGACCGGCGTGGCTATTTCGCAAGGTGTCGCCGATAAGCTCAATTTGGCAAGCCTGAATGCTATTCGCACCAATACCGCCAATGGTGATAGCGTTGGTTATATGGTGCGGCTTAATAGCGTAAAAATCGGCGGTGTCGAAGCGCATGATGTCGCTGCCATGATCGCCCCCGGCTTAGGTGGTGATGTGCTATTAGGCATGTCTTTTCTATCGCGCATGGATGTACGCTTGTATAAAGGCGAAATGACCATCAAGCAAGTTCAAGACTAATTCTTTTTATCCTACTCAAACCTGGGGGCAATTGACCGTCCTCAGAGTGAACTTAATCACTTTAAAATTCCCTTATGTTAGCTTGGCGACATTTAGTTTTTAGCTATTGCTTTACCATACAGCTAATGAATAAATCAGCGCTCAAATAATAATAGGAAATTTTATGATTGGTCAAACTCCTGGGATTTTATGGCGATATAGTTTTTTTAATCTATTGATAGTATGTGCCATTGGGCTATGGTTCTGGCAGCAAAATCAGCCAGTACCAATCGTGGAACCACAGTTACCAGCGGATGGTAAATTCCAGTGTATTTCTTATGCGCCCTATTATGGAAAAGACCAAAGTCCGTTCGTTAAAGGCACGCTCATCAGCGAGGCCCAAATAGAAAAAGACCTTAAGCTATTATCCCAAACCAGCCAGTGTGTACGTATCTATTCGGTCGGCCAAGGCCTTGATTACGTGCCCGAAGCAGCCTCTAAAATTGGCCTGAAAGTATTGCTTGGTGCTTGGATAGGTTGGTCTAAGATCGATAACGAATTAGAAGTTAACCTCGCCATTAAACTTGCCAATCAATACCCGCAAACAGTAGTCGGCTTAATTATAGGTAACGAGGTACTACTAAGAGGTGAGCAAACTGAAAGCGCGCTTGCCGCTTATATCCTGCAAGCAAAACAAGCGACCAATGTGCCTGTAACCTATGCAGACGTTTGGGAGTTCTGGCTTAAGCACCCTGCCATAGAGTCATCGGTAGATTATGTGACCGTACACATTTTGCCTTATTGGGAAGATGACCCCCAACCTATCAACAATGCCATTCATCATGTGGATGCGGTGATGGATAAGCTGACTCATACCTTTAAAAAACCCATCATGATTGGCGAAACTGGCTGGCCATCGGCGGGTCGTCATCGCAATGGTTCCGTGCCTAGTGCGGTGAATCAGGCGCGTTACCTGCGTGAGTTTTTACAACGCGCCAACGAAAAAAAATGGAACTACAACGTGATTGAAGCTATAGACCAGCCATGGAAACGCTTGCTAGAGGGTGCGGTGGGAGGCTATTGGGGTGTATATGACACGAACCTTCATCCTAAATTTTCTTTCAAAGGGGCAATGTCTGAACGCCATGATGGTGTTAAGCCCTTTTACTGGGCAATTAGCGGCTTGATCGTTTTATTGCTTATTGCTTATAGAGCGGGTGAACGACGAATAAGTGCTTTAATAGGGAGTGCTGCATTAGGTGCCTCTGCGGGCTTAATGGCTCTATTGCAACTTAGTTACCTCACTATTGCATGCCGCGATATTATTGAATGTTTGGTATTAGGCGGCCTGAATTTAGTTGGAATTACAATTACACTGGCGATGCCTATTATTTTAATGCGGCAGAAAATCTTTGGCCTGGCCGATATCTATAGTAAAAACTTTATCCAATTGAGCCTGTTTATCTTTGTAGCCGGCGCAGCCCTAACTGGCTTCTTACTCATGCCTAAAGCTTATATATTGCAGCCAATTACACATATGGTACCTGCTTTATCCGGTTTCTTTTATAACCTGGATGGCCGCTACCGCGATTTTCCACTCGCCATCTATCTACTACCTGTATTACAACTCAGCATCGGCTTGTGGTTACTTCAAATGTCAGCATTGACGCAAACGAAAGCGCGCTTATATCGTTACCTCAACATTATGGCGCTTGTGACCATGGGAATATTTATTTTGTCCGAACCGTTAAATATTCAAGCCTACGCATGGACCGCATTCGTCATTCTTTTAGCGCTTGTTAGCTGGCCTAGAAAGGTTACCGGATAGGCTCGTAAAACATACAGTAAAACTTCCCTGTAAAAAATAAATGTAAGTGAATCATTTTGCAGCTGACTAAGGTTTGCAGGCAACTGTTACTTACCTTTACTATTTTTACGGAGATTATGATGAATACTAAACCCAACAAAGCCATGTTGATCATGGCGACCTTGTTCACAACTACCATGTTATCGACCCCTGTGTTTTCGGCAGAGCCTATGTTAAGCACCGGTGGTTATGCTACCCAGTTACAAAAAATGGAAATGATGAAAATGCTGGATGCCGATGGCGACCATATGGTCACTGCTGCCGAAGCTGATACTTATTACACCAGCATTTTTGAAGCCCTAGACAAAGACCACGATGGCTCAGTTGACGCCAAAGAGTGGGCCGGGCCGAGCAGCAAATCTAAGTTGGATTTAACGACTGGCGGTTACAGCCATGAGTTACGTTCCATGAAAATGATGGCCATGATGGATAAAGATGGCGACCATAAAGTTACGCAAGAAGAATTTTTAGCAGGCCACCGAGCGATCTTTGCTCATATGGACACTTCCGGAGATAACCAACTCTCTGCGCAAGAATGGGTCGCTAAACACGTAGCTGGCAAATAGGCACTTACAATATATACAGCTTGACCAAAACAAAGCCAGCTCAATGCTGGCTTTTTTAAGTAATTACAGTTTCTTAGGTAATTACTGTATTTGTATGCAGTGTATTAGGTAATCACAGTCGGGCTTAGTCTTCCCGTTTTCTCTTTTAATAGTGAAATTTGTGAAGCAATTTCTATCATCTCGGATAAAGCCACCTGCGCATCTAAATGATGTTTGCTACTATCCGGCTCAAAAGCTTCCAGATAGATACGCAACGTTGCGCCCTCTGTGCCCGTACCAGAAAGCCGAAACACAATGCGTGAGCCATCTTCAAACAAAATACGGATCCCTTGGTTGCTACTGATAGAGCCATCCACAGAGTCATGGTAGCTAAAGTCATCACAGGTTTTTACTTGATAAGAACCTAACATTTGGCCAGGTAAACTCGTGAATTGCGCCTTGATATGGGCGATTACGTTATTCGCTGCATCGGTCGGTATGGCTTCATAATCATGGCGCGAATACACATTACGTCCATAAGCGAGCCAATGTGATTTCAGTATTTGTTCAATGGATGTTGCTTCAGTTATATTCTTTTGCGCGATGATATTGAGCCAGAATAATACCGCCCATAGGCCATCCTTTTCACGCACGTGGTTAGAGCTGGTACCAAAACTTTCTTCCCCACATAAAGTCACTTTACCTGCATCAATCAGGTTGCAAAAGAATTTCCAGCCAGTAGGTGTTTCAAAGCAAGGAATGTTTAACTGCGTAGCCACGCGGTCCACCGCGCCGCTGGTGGGCATGGAGCGTGCTACACCAGCGATGCCATTTTTATAAGCTGGCACCAATGTAGCGTTAGCGGCCAAGACTGCCAAGCTATCGGATGGAGTGACGAAGAAGTTCTTACCCAAAATCATGTTACGGTCACCATCACCATCAGACGCGGCACCAAAATCAAGTGCAGACTCCCCTGCGAACATGATTTTTACCAATTCTTCGGCATAGGTCAGGTTTGGGTCGGGATGCCCTCCTCCAAAATCTTCTGATGGGATGCAATTCATCACGCTATCTTGGGATGCGCCCAGACGATTTACAAAAATCTCTTGTGCATAGGGCCCTGTCACCGCATGCATAGCGTCAAACT
Source organism: Methylotenera sp. (assembly GCA_046595335.1). Taxonomy (GTDB): domain Bacteria; phylum Pseudomonadota; class Gammaproteobacteria; order Burkholderiales; family Methylophilaceae; genus Methylotenera. The sequence continues at coordinate 39,826 of JBKJOT010000052.1, read as the reverse complement.
TCATCTTGAAATTACCAGCCAGTAGTTTTTTTATGGCAGCGAAATCAAACAATGACTCCATGAGGTCGGCGTAATCAGTGACTGCATTGATTACCTGCACGGTAAAGGCTGCACCATTGACACCTTCAAACTGTGTATCGCCTATGGTATCGATATCGATCTTAGGCAACTCAACAATTTTATATCGAGAAATTTCCCTACTTTTAGCATAAACCGCTTCGGTGATTTTCTCAGGGGCGGAACCGCCGTTACCAATATTGTATTTGATGCCGAAATCGCCGTCTTTACCGCCGGGGTTGTGGCTTGCAGATAATATCATGCCGCCGAATGTCTTATATTTGCGGATGACATGAGATACCGCAGGTGTAGATAGAATACCGCCCTGCCCAACAATCACGCGAGAGAACCCATTGGCTGCAGCCATCTGAATGATGGTCTGGATCGCCACCCGATTATAGTAGCGTCCATCACCACCTACTGTTAATACAGCATTAGCTGGTGCCTGGCCACTTTCAAAAACTGTATCAAAAATACTCTGAATGAAATTTTCCAGGTAATGTGCTTGCTGGAAAACCGTGACTTTTTTTCGTAAGCCCGAAGTTCCTGGCTTTTGGTCATTGAACGGGTGGGTATTTATAGTGGAAATATTAAACAATTGTGGCCCTTTTGAAATGATTTAATACAATATAAATCATGTCTATGACAACCACAACCGTTCGAAAGTTATAAATTTTAAATACCAATTGATTAAACCAATTGAATAATTAAATGCAGGTAGTACTGATTCCTTTTGGTAAATTCAACCCAAAATTCAGCATCAAAGCAAAGTCTTTGTCTTTCGCAAGAGGTTCTGCTTTTTGTTCACAGGTTGATAAATTGGATTGATTGCTGCTATCAGGGTTATTGCCCGCAGCCGTCGCATCTACATTCAACACAAACAACTGCTGACTAGTGTAATTACCTAAAGCTGGATTTAAATCCACCAAACCGGCTTCAATTCTTGGTGATGTTGATGGGGCAAGAATCGTAAAGTTATTACCGATATACGTTAGGGTGTAATTAGAACCAGCTGCAAGCGAGCCTTGATTAATGGCGTAATTACCTGTCACCTCTCCAGCATTACGTATTAAAAAGCCCGTTAAATTATCTCCACTGATTAAACCTAAGCCTCCAGTAGCATAAGTAAAGCTTGCAGGATCGGCGCTTCCAAAAGCCTTGGTTTGCCCCGCATCAGCTGTCACTGTAAGCGCTCGTGGTGTGATGTTGGCCGCAGCACTGGCGGTGCTGTTGGTCAGGTTGTAGTTGCTGGCAAGGCTGCTGCCGTTGTCAGCTAAGCTGATGCCGTTGATGTTGACGGTGTTGGCGGTCAGTACGTCTTTGCTGTTGAAGCTGCCAGTGGCTGTGCCTACCGTGAGGTTTTCTCCGGCGATGATGCCGGTGAAACCGGCAGCGCCGGTGTTGAGTGTCGCAGCCGTATTGCCGTCGTAGGTTTTATTGCCAGCGGTGATGCCGGTCACATCGGTGATGTCAGCTTTATTGATGGTGCTGCTCGTATTATCCGCGTAAGTCACTTGATAGTTGCCACCACTATTTCCATCGCTCACTGTTACAGCGCCTACCGTCACTGTTTTATTAGCTGTGCCCGCATTTTTGTCAGTATAGGCATAGGTGCCACCACTTAAACTATCTAGTGTGCCACCGTTGCTTGCATTATTAAACAAGGTGCCACTTGTAACGGTTGCTATTCCTAAAGCTGATGTAGTGCCATCATAAGTCTTAGTCACATCCGTAGTACTTACAGTGATGTTAGCTTTGCTGATAGTGCCTGTATAAGTTCCACCAGTGAGCGTGTAGTTAGAAGCCAGGCCTGTTCCATTAGTTAAAGCCAGAGAATCTAATGACACAGCTTGGGCAGCACCTGCATTGGCACTTGCTACTGAGCCAGCACCTGAGAGATTAAGGGTTTGGCCTAATACACCATTAACAGTACCGAAGCTAGTTGCATTAAAAGCGGTAGTGCCGTCATAACTACGTGAACCGCTGATGTTCACGATAGCAGGGTTGACTGTCATCGCGCCGTTCACATAGGTAATCGTATAGTTACCTGCATTAAAAGTGCCGCCTGTGGCGTTGCTGCCAGTAATGGCATAAGGGCTGCCTACAACATTGGCCGTGTTGACTGCACCACTGCTAGCTAGGGTAGCGCTACCGATGGTCTCGCCATTTTGTAAGCCCGAACTCGTAAACTCTGTGCCCGCAAAATTAAACGTTTGACCATAGGTTTTGGTTTGATTATTGGCAGTGACCGTTAAAGCCGCGGGGTTTACAGTAAGTAAGCCTGTAGAATTTTTAGTGAGTGTGTATCCTGTGCTTGCTGTTACTGGTGTTACGTCGATGGCATAACTAGCTACATTGGCAGTCACGCTGGAACCTGTGGATGTTGCCGAGCCACTTACTGTGTTAGCGGCGGTATCTTGAGTAAATACGCTACCGAATGTTGCCGCATTTACAAAGCCCGTCACACTATAGGCATTTGCTACTGTAGGCGCGCCATCTTGCCCATACGTTTTGCTTTGATTCGTTGAAGTGACTGTTAAAGTGGGGTTGTTGGTAAATACATAGCGATTACCCGTTTGCGAGATGGCAGTTGGATAAGCAGTATTCCAAATAGCTTGATTGCCACTTAGTAAACCGCCAAAAGTATCACTGCCTGGCGTTGCAGAGTAAACCAACCAGCGTCCACTCGCTGAGAGTGCTGATGCACCTGCCGTATTTATAAAATTAGACCCTGCCAAAGTAATATTACCGCCGGTGGTCGCAATGTTATTGGCAACAGTAATATTGCCACCAGCTTGTACTGTAAGATTACCCGTTAAGTTAGAAGCTCCATTACCGAGAGTGATGGCATTAGTATCTCGTAAGCTAACATTTTTAGCGCCATTAATATTTACAGTAGAAAAATTATTAGCTGCATTACTTGCCGTGATATCACCTGTTCCGACGATACCCAAATTAGTAGCCGCTGTAACCACACCATTTAATGTAAGTGTTGATGCAGTTGAAGTCGTACCCATTGAGCTAGCACTTGCATTAGTTACCGTGCCAGCTACCACCGCTGTCCCAGTGCCAGTCAGTGCCCCTGCAGCGCCTACGCCAGTACCGTTTAATGTAAGTGCTTCCGCTGCTAATGTAACATTGTTAACATTGAGCGTTGCGCCACTGGTCACCGTAGTACCTGTACCTGTGCCGCCTAGGGCATTAGCATTTGCTGCAGACAGAGTACCTGCACTAATTGTTGTCGCACCGGTGTAACTGTTAGCACCTGAGAGTGTTAGTGTGCCAGTTCCGGTTTTGATGATGCCACCGGTGCCACTGATCACGCCATTGTATGCACTGCTGGTGTTGCTGGCATCACCGATGGTAAGGGTGTTGGCACCGAGTCCAGTGGTGCCTGCACCGGTCATGGAGTCTATGGTTTTGGCAGCAGCTATTGTGAAGTTGCTGCCATTAGCTACGCCTGAGCTGGCAGCAATGGTGCCAGTGGCATTTAGGGCTAAGGTACCGGCACTGATCGTGGTAGCACCAGTGTAGGTGTTGACTCCACCCAAGGTCAGCGTGCCGCCACCAAGTTTGGTCAAAGCGCCTGTGGTAGCAGTACTTGCCCCACTCATTGTCAGATTGGTCGCTGCTGTGCTCACATTAATCGAACTAGTCGTACCAGCAGTCAGTGTGTAATTGCGGTCAGTAGAAAGCGTTCCGCCCGTATATTGCAGTGTGCCGCCGCCTAGTACCAAATTACCTGCTGCATTTGTTGATGCACCGATACTACTAGCCGCACCACCATTGGCAAGCGTATTAGCACTTAATATACCTGCACTGATCGTCGTTGCGCCACTATAAGCATTAGCGCCTGATAAGGTTAATGTGCCTGTACCAGCCTTAGTAATGCCACCTGTGCCACTGATCACACCACTATAAGTACTGCTGGTGTTGCTGGCATCACCGATAGTGAGGATATTTGCACCCAATGCAGTAGTGCCTATTCCGGTCATGGAGTCTATAGTTTTAGCACCAGCTATTGTGAAGTTGCCTGCGTTGGCTACGCCAGAACTGGCAGCGATGGTGCCAGCCGCATTAAGGGCTAAGGTGCTGCCAGCGCCAATAGTGGTGGCGCCGGTGTAAGTGTTGATGCCGCCTAATGATAAGGTACCAGTGCCTGCGGTGTTGATGCCACCTGTGCCACTGGCAATCCCCGTGTAGGTGCTACTGGTGTTACTGGCATCACCGATGGTTAATATGCCACCGAGTGCAGCAGTGCCGGCTCCGGTCATGGAGTCTATGGTTTTGGCAGCAGCTATTGTGAAGTTGCCGGCATTGGCTACGCCGGAACTGGTGGCTATCGTACTCGTGGCATTAAGGGCTAACGTACCTGCATTGATGGTGGTAGCGCCGCTATAGGTGTTAACACCGCCTAGTGTCATCACACCTGTGCCAGCCTTAGTTAAACCTCCAGTGCCACCAACAACGCCGCTATAGGTAGTAGCGGTGTTGTTGCCCCCTGCTGTTAAGGTCGCAGTGCCCAGTGTAACGTTGCCGCCTGTTGCGCCACCACCAGCCAATGAGCCTATGGTTTCATTAGTGTTGTTCAAATCCAGTGTAGCACCTGCAACATTGGCGAGCGTAACCGCTGATGTATCTGCAATAGCAGCGCCGCCTGCAAGTTGTAACGTTCCAGCATTAATATTTGTAGCACCGGTATAGGTGTTAGCGCCTGACAGGGTAACCGTGCCAGCAGTTGTTTTAGTTAAAACTCCTGCACCTCCAAGAATGACACTAACCGTGCCGCTTTGCATCGCATAAGATGTACCTGTGAGTACACCGGTTGTACCTGTGATATTGCCACTAGTAAGCGTTACCGCACCAATGGTATCGGCAAAAGTTCCCACATCGAAAGTACCGCCCGATACGGTGAGCGCACCGCTAGATAGTGCGTTATTAGCGCCATATTTCAGCGTGCCCGCGCTGACTGTCGTTAAACCTGTATAGGTATTAGCACCAGATAAAGTTAGCATGCCTGTGCCTGTTTTAATGAGCCCCCCCGTGCCATTTGCTATTCCGCTATACGTAGTTGATGTGTTATCACCCCCAGCTGTTAAAATAGCACTGCCTAATGTGATATTGCCGGCACCTGCTATAGAGCCAACCGTTTCTGAAAAATTATTCAGGTTGAATGTTGCCCCCGAGGCCACTGTCAAAGTGGAGGTATCGGCAATACGGTTTGCTGCGCCTAACGTCAAAGCACCTGCATTAATAGTCGTAGCGCCAGTGTAAGCATTAGACCCTGATAGCGTCATCACACCTGTGCCTGTTTTGGTTAAGCCGCCTGTGCCGCTGATGACACCGGTATAAGTAGTTGCGGTGTTGTTACCCCCTGCTGTTAAGGTCGCAGAACCCAGTGTAACGCTACCGCCCGTTGCCCCACCACCAGCTAATGAACCAATGGTCTCATTGGTGCCGTTCAAATCAAGTGTTGCACCTGCTACATTGGCAAGCGTAACCGCTGAGGTATCAGCGATAGCGGCGCCGCCTGCAAGTTGTAAGGTTCCAGCATTAATATTTGTAGCGCCGGTGTAGGTGTTAGCGCCACCAAGAGTTAGTGTGCCTGCGCCAGCTTTGATGAGTCCGCCTGTGCCACTGATTACGCCAGTGTAGGTGCTGCTGGTGTTGCTAGCATCACCAATGGTCAAGGTGTTAGCACCTAGCGCAGTGGTGCCTGCTCCGGTCATAGAATCAATGGTCTTAGCAGCAGCAATGCTGAAGTTGCCGGCGTTAGCGACGCCTGAACTGGCGGCGATAGTGCCCGCAGCATTAAGGGCTAAGGTACTGCCGGCACCTATGGTAGTGGCGCCGGTGTAAGTGTTGGCTAACGATAACGTAGCTGTGCCTACACCGATTTGGGTTAAGCCTCCTGCGCCGCCAATAATACCTGCCCCACTTTGCGTCACGTTGCCTGTGGCATTCAGTATTAGCGCTGATGCGGCCGTGCCCGTAGTAATTGCGGCATTAATTGCGATAGTGCTATTCGCTGTCAGTGTTAATGAGTTGCCGGATGCCCATGTAACAGCGTTGGCTACTGTAATTGTGCCTGCGCTTGCAGCTGCTGATGCAGTTGTTACTACTACATTATTTGATGCAAGTGCGGTCTGAAGCGTCGTGGTATTTAGGATAGACGTTGCCGTTGGCGTGGTTTCCTGAAAGATTGTTGCGCCCGACGACTCAATTGAGTTGACTCCCGTTGAAATGGTAATGTTCGTTGGATCTAACAATAACGTGCCCGCAAGCCCATTTGATGATGATGTATCAACAAAGCCATTAAAGCCCAGGTAATTTTTACCAGAAACTTCAACAAAACCACCATTGCCAGCATCAAAGCCACTTTTAGCTGAAATATTACCGTAATAACGAGTAATATCATTCGCCCAGACTACTACTTTGCCGCCATCACCAGAATCTAAGGCATCAGCAGTGATTGAAACTCCATTTGCTACATAAGTGCGATCAGCATTTTGTATATTTGCATTTTTACCCTGAAAATCGCCGCCTATCAGTGCAGTGCCGCCGCCCGCATTACCTGATGCATCAATGCTTGTACCATCGAGCAATCCTACCCGTTCGCCTGTCACAGCAATATAGCCGCCTTTAGTGCCAGTTGACTCTCCGCGAGAGTCAAGCTTGCCGGAGGTAAGCACAGTAGAATTTGCCCCACCTTCCAGGCGAATCACACCATTACGCTCCACCAGGCTATTGGCTTGAACGACACCGCTGACGTTAATCGCTGAAGTTCGTGCATTGGTAGCAAGTTGAATAGCCCCGCCATCGGCAGTAATATTTCCCGTATTGTTAACCACAGCATTGAGCGCGTCGCCACTAAGCTTAACCTGCACAAGGCCGTCGCCATAAAAATCAAGCACTGCAGATTGCGCCGATCCCATTACCACACTGCCTTTGTTAGCCGTGAGTGAACCGCTATTTTCTACCGTATTCCCCAGTAGCACGATATAGCCGCCATCTTCGGCGCGTATGGTGCCTTTATTGATTACCGAAGCAGTAGAATCGCCATTGAACTGGTAACGTTTCGCTAAAAAGTCTTGATCACTCATTTGCAGTGTAGATGCCACTAAGTTACCAACATCTACCCGGGCACCAGGCGCAAATAAAATACCATTCGGGTTGATTAGAAAGAGACTGCCGGTTGCTGTAAGACTACCAAAAATCTGTGAAGGATCGGATCCTACTACACGAAAAAGCGCTACACCCTGGTTAGGTTGATATAGATTTACTGCCTCATCGGCAGCAATGCCAAAAGATTGCCAGTTCACAATCGCTTGCGCACTACTTTGGTTAATACTTAACGTCTGTCCATCACGCACAAAACTAGCATTACCTGCCTTAACCTGCTCACCAGTGGGCAAGGCATATGCAGGAGTAAACGCACCGCCGATTAAGCAGGACAGCATGATTCTCATGCTGGCACGTTGTGTTAAATTAAACTGTTTCGGTTGACTGCTTGTTTTCATTCAATATCCAAAGTGTGACGGCCGTAGTACGACGTTTCTAAAATTGCGTTTGAATCTGTGCCCAAGCTCTTGTTTCAGTTTCTGGAGCTGTATCTTCAACCTGACTTTTTTGATGGGATATCGCTAAACCTAAAGCCCATTTCTTGGTAATAAGGGTATCTAACCCAACGCCATAATGTGATGAGTTGACATGATTGCTGTCACTTAAAGCACTATGATTAATAATGCCTCTACCATAATCAAAAAATATATAGGGACTCACTTTTACTGAACGCAAGAAACCTGCCAACGGCTCTAATGAGAGCATAGTTCTTCGCAGCTCTAAGCCAACGATCAAACCTCTATCGGCGGAGGTTGGAAGTTCGCCAAATTCACGCCATCGGTTAATACCGCCGATAGCGAGTTTTTCTGTACCATCGAGATTATTATTGGCACCTTGATATTCACCTCTTAAACTGAGGTTATAAGCAGCTGACAACGGCTGCAAGCGGGAAGCGAACACATTGTATTTAATGAAAGCGCCTGAGGTATCTGCTCCGGTGGCATCCAAAGCTTCTGCGAAATTATTCTTAAAATCCACTTCCCCGAGCTTCAGGTTAAGACCTAACTGATTAAAACCACTTAATACAGAATCTCGCCAGTCACCGAACAGGCCTAATTCAATTGCGTTAATGTCCCGATGATTATCTAACGAAAATGCTGAAACCTCGTCAGAAATATCTTTATAAGAAAATCCTGCTCTCGAAGTGATATTACCCTGCCTAGACCTCAATAAAGGTTGGTCTAACAATGCACTTGCATACGTACTACGGCCCTCTACACCCAGTGCGGAAAATTGCCCACCAAGATGATAATCAAAATAACCTGCATTTAAATTCAGAAGCGTGCCGCTTTCATGAATAGGCAATATGTAACCAAGCTGGACTGCACGCTGGCCTTCATGATTGGAAGCTTTTAAATTAAGACTTAGCTGATCACCTCGCCCGGCTAGGTTATTGAAAAAGAAACCTGCGCCAATGACCTCCCGCCCAGTAAAGCGATTACCGAATGTATTAGCTTCCAAAAATCCTGAAAAAGTAGGCAAAGCTTCTAAACCGATATCGACATCGCTATAACCGATCTTCTGACCAGGAGACATCTGGGATGCCGCTTGTAAACCGGGTAGTGAATTGATCACTGTAATATTCCTGACTAGATTAGATTCCTTAATTGCATCATCACTAGCCAAATTATGTGAGGCCATTTTTTTCAAAAAAGCTTCATCTAACTTGCCTTTGATGTTAAGTTTTAATTCACCTAAATAACCTTCAACAATAGCGATTTCAAGAGTATTTTTATCAATATCCTGCACCGGTAAATACGCTTGGGCCAACATAAAACCCTGTTGGCGATAATATCGGGTAACCATTGCCGTCATTTGGTTTAACTCTTTGATACTTAGGGATTTTCCTAAATACTCTTTTAGCAGATTCGTAAGTACGGTATCGCTTACGTCCTTATTACCTGTAAATTTAAGGTGATCTACGGTAATCTTGATATCCAGATTTTCAGGAAATGCTGCGGGATATGAATCGTTTTTTTTCTCAATCGTCGGGCTGGTAATAACGGGGGGGCTAATCGGCTCCTCAAAGCGAGGCAGGTTTGCTGAGTCAGGTAAATTAGGAGCGGCAATAGCAATCGTAACGAACAATAAGTTGGTAATTATTGCGCCAATTAGTTGCAATAAATGTGGCACTTTATTTAATTTTGGTTTCATACCGGTGATTCTAGCCTAAGGCTGTAAGTTTCAGATTTTTCATAGCCGTAATTACACGCAAGAATAATGCCGAATCCAAACAAGCATAAAAAAGCCCACATTAAAGTGGGCTTTTTATTAATTCATATGGATGATTAAGGGGTCAAACGCCTGCCGTAGCTCACTGCATACGCTGCCGGACGAGCTAGCAGAATTGGGTCATCCGATGCTTCAATACCATCCGTCAACACCAGCGGATTGAACATCGTCGCTTTTTCAAAAGCAGCACCGTTTGCATCCACATTTTTTAATGTCAATGTGCCAAGCTCAACTACTTTTCTACTCTCTGGCCATACGATAGTCGGGTTGTTCACTACGTCGCCTTTGTCTGCCAGTTGCACCGCGATGGTAAATTTTGCTGGCGCTTTGCTTAAACGCACTGGCAACTCATCTACCAGGTAATTAGGTGCGGCTTTTGCAGTATCTTCTTTGCTTAAAAATTCTGTACCTTTGATTGGGGTAATACGGTAGCGACCATATTGGGTTTCACCTTTTGCATTGGTAAATTTGAATGCATTTACACCGTAGAAGGCTTCGGTTGCAAAGCTTACCGGCGCAGGTTTTGGCATCTGTACAAAAGCCAGTGCTGCAGGATGTGAACCTAAAAACTGTTCAACAGGGCTAGGCTTTGCTGCATCCGGTCCACTAGCGGCAACCGCGTTCAATAAGCCCAGAAAATCATCTGGCGTCGCAGCCGGGAAACCATTGGTAGAGATACTCACGATATCGGTATAAGCACCATCCGCTAGCTGGAACCTAATCGCAATGCCTTTAGGGAATGCGTTGCCATCCGCATCTGGAATGGTTGGCAGACCTGTTGCATCTGAAAAGCGTACCACTACAGGCGTGGCGGTTTTTTGTAAATGTGCTGCTTTGCTGATGCCTGCCGCCGAAGCTGCTGGCACAAATTCGCCTTGGATAACGATGCCTTTGGCGTGGTTTGCACGGAAACCTTTGTGCGGTCCGCCGGATAGCTTGGTCAATGTATCGACAATTTGCTCAGTGACTGGCTTGTTGTTAATAGCTGCGTCTTCTGCATATACGTTGGAGATATTAAGGATGATTGCGGCGATTGCAAATTTCCTGAATGCGAAAGTTGATTGCGGTTTTCTCACTATTGTTACCCTTTTATAATTTAAAGATTTATTATTTAAAAAAATTGAATATGGTTTATCAAATTAACTTGCCTTACAATGCTTAATTAACGAGCTTATCAGCACTTTTAAGCGATCTGTTATATCTTGTAATTGATCTAAATCGCATCCAGTTATACAAATAATTTGTATAGGTATGGTGGCAGCTACTTTCTTTAAATCTGCGCCAGCTTTCGTCAATGCCACGACTACTTTGCGCTCGTCATCCGCACATCTCTGCCGTAGAATGAATTCCAGCTTTTCCAAGCGCTTCAGTAAGGGTGTTACTGTTCCAGAAACCGAAAACAACCTTTCACAAAGTGCATTCACGGTTTGGGCATCATTCTGCCACATGACCCTTAAGTAATTAAGTTTCAAAATAAAACAGGCCTACTAATGCAGGCCCGTATTGCACAACTTTTAAGATGAGAGGTTACTTAGTACTCGAAACCTCTTTTGCGGAAACCTGTTTATTAGCGACTGGAGGCGGCGCTTCTTCAGGTGCTTTTTTTGCAGGTTTCGCAGCTTCTTTATTTGCTGGCGCATCCTTATTAGCTCCTGGGGCAGGCGCTTCATCAGGTTTTTTAACAGCAGGTGGGTTTTGCCATGTGCATTCATCGCCGCCAGAAACGCCGCCATTTTTATCGGGTTCATAGTATTTAGTACTGAACATCCAACCCTTGTCAGGAATCTGCTTAAATGTCGAAAGGCCAGCACCAGCGATACTTTCTTTGTTATCAGATACTTTTAAATTCAAAGCCATTTTATTTTCCATGGCTAAAGCGCTACCAAAGTAGCTGGTAGAATTTTCAGACTCGCCCGTTACATCGTACACATAGATGTCATCATGGCTCACCCGCCTGTTCAATTTCAAGGTCACGGTAAAAGTGTAATCACCAACCTTATTGTTGTTGCCTTTGCAGGCATAGGTACCGCTGTAGTTTTTGTCAGATTTTTTATCATCGTTTTTTTCGGTGCTCGCTGCATGCGCATAGGATAAAAAGTTTGCGCAAATTAAAGCAAGTACAAGAGATTTCTTAAGCATTTTGTTGTGTCTACATGGTGGATAATCAATTACGACCTGCGAAGTAGAAATAAAATCCGTGAACTAACAAGATAATAATTTATCGAATTTGCAATATCTCTCAACTCAAAGAATGAATAGCAGCATGCTTAAAAGCAAGGCTGTCTAAAAATCAAAACAATATCAATGACTTCTCCGATAATTCCTAAATTAAAAACCTTCAGCTACGCGCTCATTTTTGCTACGTTATTTGCTTTATCCCACTTCTTGGTTTGGGATATATTTAATCAAGCCTATTTACTGATTGATGCACCCAAAGTCGTAAAAGGCTTTTCCTATAGTGGCTTTCAAAAAGGCCAAAGCCCATTGGATCGAATTTTCCCAAGTACGCCGGAACTCACAAAAGACCTCAGGCTATTAAAACCTTTAACCAATGAAATCAGGATTTACGACTCTCTGCAAAATACGGAAGTGATTCCGCTAGCGGCTCAATTCAATATGAAGGTAACCGCCGGAGCGTGGTTGAACGGCGATTTAAACGCTAATCGCCGTGAAATTGACGCCTTAAAAGAACAAATCAAAAGGTATCCGAACATAGATAGAATCATTGTAGGTAATGAGGCTTTACTCAGGAAAGACTTAAAAGTATCGCAACTTATTTCATATCTAGATGAGTTAAAACAAGAGACGAATCTACCCATTTCTACTGCTGAGCCTTGGCACGTGTGGTTGAAAAACCCTGAGTTAGTAAAGCATGTGAGTTTTATCGGAGTGCAACTGCTGCCTTATCACGAAGGCATTCCGATTGATAAAGCGCTTGATTATGTACAATACCGCTACCAAGAACTGATTTCTGCCTACCCGAGGAAGAAAATCCTTATCAGTGAAATCGGCTGGCCTAGCAATGGCCCCACAATCAATGCTGCTGAGGCTTCACCTATCAACCAAGCCAAATTCATCAGGGAATTCCTCGCGCTCAGCACTTACCAGAATTTTGATTACTTCATTATCGAAGCCTTTGACCAGCCATGGAAAACTGCGATAGAAGGCTGGGGCGGTCCTTATTGGGGTATGTTTGATGCGAACCGTGTACCCAAATATTCATTGCAAGGCGCCGTGCCAAGTGATAATAAATGGCTCATTAAAGCACTCTGGTCTAGCTTGATCGCATTCATTCCTATTTTATTTATTGCCTATAAATTCCGACATTGGCGTATTGGCGGCCGATTATCTTTGGCAATGTTGATTCAAGCTTCTATAACAACCCTGGTATTAGCTTGGAATCTACCTAACGATTATTACTACACGCTCGTGGATTTCACAGCGCTAATTGGGTTGTTAATGGGCATGCTGCTAACCTCCGCGGTACTCATGATCTACGGTCTTGAATTCAGTGAAGTCATGTTCAAAGGTAATTGGCGCCGTAATTACACCCGATTACCTGCTCTTCCACCCGATCAAGAGCTGTTCGTCTCCATACATCTAGCCTGTTACAACGAACCGCCTGAAATGGTGATCACCACCATAAGTAGCCTGGCTAAGCTTAACTATACAAACTACGAAGTGATCGTAGTAGATAACAATACAGTGGATGATCGTAAATGGAAGCCAATTGAAGCTTACATGGCTAACATGCCTGAGAACTTCAAATTCTTCCATTTACCGAGATGGCCAGGCTTTAAAGCAGGCGCATTAAATTTTGCATTAGAACAAACCTCACCAGATGCCAAAGTCGTTGGTGTGGTTGATGCAGACTATGAAGTGACACCGGATTGGCTATCAGATTTAGTCCCGCACTTCTTGGATAAAACTGTGGCAGTAGTACAAGCCCCACAAGCGCACCGCGAATGGGAAAATAACTTCTTCCGCCGCATGACAAATTGGGAGTTCGAAGGCTTCTTCAGGATAGGCATGCATCATCGCCATGAACGCAATGCCTTGATCCAGCACGGCACGATGACATTGGTTAGCCGCCAAGCCCTCATAGACAACGGATCATGGTCGGAATGGTGCATTTGTGAAGATACCGAACTAGGCTTAAGGTTATTGGAAGCTGGATACGAGCTAAGATACATCGATGATACTTTTGGTCGAGGTTTAACGCCCGGCAATTTCGCCGCGTTTAAATCACAGCGATCTCGATGGGCCTTTGGCGCCATGCAGATATTAAAACGCCATCTCCCAAAACTAATAGGTAAATCTAACTTGGATTATGGACAACGTTATCACTTCTTAACCGGCTGGTTCGGCTGGCTGGGCGATGCCTTGCAGTTACTATTCACCCTAGGTTCTATCGGCTGGACTTTAGCCATGTTGTTGTTCCCCCAAGCCTTTAGCCTGCCGGTTTCACTTATGATCGTCACTGTAATTTGCTTCTTGGCCATTAAAGCCGCCATGGGCCCGATACTTTACCGCAAGACCATGAACTGCAAGTGGCGGGATATTTTGGGTGCGTCAATTGCTAGTCTAGCGATTTCCCATGCCATTGCCAAAGGAATAATCAATGGCTTAATTATGAAAGATGGAGTATTCAAGGTCACGGCCAAAGGCAAAGTTGCCAAAACCAGACATGGGTGGATTGAACCGATTGTAGAAGAAACTCTACTAGCAACAGCTTTGTTCGGATGCGGCTTAGCGATGCTCATTACCCGAGGATTTAACAATGCTGACGCGCAAATTTGGGTGACTTTGTTAAGCCTACAGTCATTACCTTACGTGAGTGCAATTTGCTGCCAGATTATTTTCTTAATAGAAGATAGAAAGCAGTTTGCAACGTAAGACTTATTACCATAAGCGTCCTGCAAGCTATATATAGATCCTCAGCTAGGGCCAATTAACAATGCCTTGCAGTTGATTCCTCCATTTGGATTAATCCAAACGAACTATAATAATAACGACTGACGCTTGGAGAATAGAAACAGGACTCTCTATAATATTCTTATAACGAGTTTAAATGAAAAAAAACCCACTCCAACAAACCCATTGAATTGTTTTGTAGAGTGGGCAAAAAGTTAAAAGCTTAGTTAGCAAGCCTGAAACAAGAATATTAATTACTTAATTGGGTAGGTGGAACCGCTGCACCCTGTGTTGTTTCAATCACTCGATACATAGGTGCTAACTTAGCTAGTAGCTTATTCTGAGCTGAAAATGGCACGTTGTTTTTATCCATAGCAAACTGAAATTGTTCTACTAAAGCATTGAACGCTTCGCGATTAACTTTCATATTTGCGTGAGCAGTTGTCATATCACGGCCAGGGTATTTACAACCACCGTTCATTAATTCGCACATTTGTTCAACTAGCATCGCTTTAATGAAAGCTTGTTTATTGTTATCGAAGAAGGGTTTAGTACGGGGATCCGCTACCAGACCTACCATAAAGTCATCCATAATTTTGACTAAACCTTCTTTGCCGCCAAAAGCCTGGAAAGTTTCTGTTCCTTCCATAGGCGTATTACCTAAGTTAGGGCTATGGGCAGTTTCCATGTCAGCGTAGGCAGGTAAAGTCAGTGTTAGCGTTGCACTGGCAAACAAAACGGCGAGTACAGTAGTAATTTTAAAATTCATGATTCATCCTTAAATAATAGTGAGTGGTTTCTTAATCAACTTTTAAAATTAGAAACCGACTTGCGCTGATAGATAAACAGCATCTTGTTTACCATAGTCAGCACCTACTGCTTTAACAGTCGCAATGTTGCCCAGGTAGACATAGGCAGCCGTGAGCGAAATATTTTTAGTCGGGGCGTACGCAACAAATACATCGAATGCATCATCTTCCTTGAGATCTACAACATTGGCTCCGCCAAACAAAGCTGCATTCGCCGGGCTTCTCAAATTGTCTGGTTTCATACGATACTCAGCGCCCACAGCTAATTTCTTATTCAACAAATAAGCCGCAGACACTTCAAGCATAGGTTGATAACTATCGTGTTTATCACCACCAAAACCTAAAATACCGAACTGGTTAGCTTTAGTGAAACGTAAAGTACCATTCAATAATAAATTTTTATCCAGCAACAGTTTGGTAGCAGCTATATACACATCCGTACCATGGTCGCTTTTAGCACCCACCACAGCACTTTTGATAAATTCTTTATCTTGGTTCTCTTTGTACTGTAATCCTACGGCTATTTGTGGCATCCATGTGTCTGCATCTAATACTGCTTCGCCCAGTACGCGCACTTTCAAACCTACTACGATTTGATCAATTTTGTCCCGGCCAATCACATCAGCACCTAATCCTGCAGTCACTTTTTTGCGTAAATGACTCACATCAAATTCTTGCTGTGCTACTGAAAATTCAGCACGGTCAAATAAGCCTACTGTGAAGCCATAGGTGTCTAATTTATAATCGCTCGATTTGACGTAGGTGTAATGAAGGTTTCCGCCTACTTCATTATTGGTACCATAACCACCAATGACAGCCCATGGAGTAAGACCACCACCAGCCGCGCCTTCAACTTGTGAAACGCCACCGGTCAGCAATAGCTTATTACTGGTTGGCATATCAGCGAATGCTAGATTAGCCGTTAAACTAAAACCAGTCGCGACTAGGGCGGAAATTAGAATTTTATTTTTATTTAGATGCATGCATGCTCTCCTGAATTGATCAATGTCGTAATCGATTACGACGAAACAACAATTTGTCTCAGGGATATATACGGTGGAGGCGGAAAATAGATTCAATCATTTGAAACTATTTAGTGAATTGGAGTTTTGCTAAAAGGTGAGATATCTTACAAATTGAAAAACAAAAGTTACTCCGAATATTATCCGATAGGAATGGACTCAAGAAAGTAAAATTTGATTACGAATAAACAATTGATTTTATTGGTCGGAACGGCAGGATTTGAACCTGCGACCCCTTGTCCCCCAGACAAGTACGCTACCAGGCTGCGCTACGCCCCGACATTACTGTAAATTGCTTACAGCAAGGGCAGTATTATAGCGCAAAAGGCGCGCAGCATTTAGCTGTTGGCTAATTCTTGGTCTATTTCTAAAAGCTTAAGGGGTGTAAAACGAAGATTACGATTGCAATGCTGGGCGCAGCAAATTCAATATTTCAGCCAGTTCAGCCTTGATTGCGGTAAAGGTATTATTCGCAGTCGTTGCCTCAACAGGCAATAAGCTTGCTTGAGTGTTGTCAGCCGCTGCAAGTGCGATATTTTCTGCTTTAGATTCAGCTCCATCTAAGCGATTACGCGCACCACTGATAGTAAAGCCTTGCTCGTATAACAACTCGCGAATACGGCGAATGAGCAATACTTCATGATGTTGGTAATAACGGCGGTTACCGCGGCGTTTTACCGGTTTAAGCTGGGTGAACTCTTGCTCCCAATACCTGAGCACGTGGGGCTTAACACCACAAAGTTCGCTGACTTCTCCAATTGTGAAGTAGCGCTTTGCGGGTATTGGCGGCAATTGAGCTTTTGGTATGTGTTCACTCATATTATTTTGGTATTGGTTTGGCTCTGTTTTGTTTAGCTATTTTATTTATTCGGCTTGTGGCTTTTGATCTACACGGTTAAGCATTGAGCTTAGTTGGTGTAGTTAGCCTCAACCTTGCTTTTCAATTTCTGGCTTGCGTGGAATGTCACCACGCGGCGTGCAGTGATTGGTATTTCTTCGCCAGTTTTTGGATTACGGCCAGGACGCTCGGATTTTTTGCGTAGCTCAAAGTTGCCAAAGCCAGATAATTTAACACTATCTCCTGCTTCTAATGCGGTACGGACTTCTTCAAAAAATGCTTCGACCATGTCTTTAGCTTCGCGCTTGTTTAACCCAACTTGCTCATAGAGTAAATCAGCAAGTTCAGCTTTTGTTAATGTCATACAACGCTCCCATTTCTTTTTAAGCTTTTAATAGCTTTTTCTACTGTATAGATTATTCATTTGAAACTTACTTCTACAATCCGCAGATATTTTTGCATCCCGAAAAATATTTTAATTACGGAGCACTGCATCAAACTCATTTTGCAATAATTGTAGCAGATTAGCCATGGCCGTGTCGGCATCAATATCAACCAAAGTTTTTTGAGTATCGTGCATAAGTACTGATAATGCAAGGCTTTTTTTGTTTTCAGCGATGCCTTTACCTTGGTACAAATCGAACAATCTCACATCGGATATCAATGGAATTTTTGCATTGCTAATCGTCGTTAATACCGTTTCAACAGCTATATTTTCATCTAGAACTACTGCTAAATCTCTACGCACTGGCAAGAATTTTGAAACCTCTAGATACACCGGCACTGATTTTCTCAATATCGCAGATGCATCCAGTTCGAACAAGAAGGTATTTTTGCTTAAACTATAATGCTGCTGCCATTTCGGGTGCAACTTACCTAGCCAGCCAATTGCTTTGCCATTTAAAAGCACGCGGGCTGATTGCCCCGGATGTAAAGCCGGGTGCTCTGCTTTTTCATAAGCAATTGTAGTGCCTATCAAAGCATCCACATGGGCTTTCACATCATAGAAGTCAATATCTGCGCTCTCTGCAGCCCATTGTTCAGGTTTCGCACTGCCATAAGCCAAGCCAGAAATGCGGGTGGTTTCTGTAAAAGTAAGCTCTGATTGTTGATAAACCGCACCAATTTCAAACAGGAATGCGCGCTCTTGCTTACGGTTCAAGTTGTAAGTCAGTGTATCCAGTAAACCACCCCATAAGCCTGTGCGCATGGCGCTCAGGTTGCTGGCAATCGGGTTTTTGAGTTTGATAGGATTAGCATTACCTAACAGATCGCGCTCCCAGCTTTCATCTACAAAACTGTAGGTCACAATCTCTTGATAGCCAGCGGCTACAAGGCTATCACGCAACTTGTTCTGGTGTCTTTGGCTCTCAGGTGCCGCCAGCATATTGAGCGTTGCAACGGGTGGTGTTGCGGGGATATGGTCATAACCATGTAAGCGGGCAACTTCTTCGATGAGATCTTCTTCGATCTCAATATCGAAACGGTAGCTAGGAGGAATCACGGTAAACACGTTATCCACGGAAACAAAAGTAAAGCCCAATTGGATTAATAGCTTTGCAACTTCATCATGCTCAAATGGGATGCCAAGTACTGCGGTTAAGCGCTGTAATCTTAATTTCACAGGATGGCGTGATGGCAATGTCCCGCTAACTTCAGTCACTTCACCTGCTACACCGCCGCATATCTGTTGAATCAACGCAGTTGCATATTCAATCGCATGACATGTGTTACCGAAATCCACGCCACGTTCAAAACGATACGATGAATCGGTACTTAAACCCAATCGGCGTGCCTTGCCTGCAATCACAGCTGGGGTAAAAAATGCGCTTTCTAAGAAAATATCGGTAGTTTCATCAGTCACTGAGCTAGAGTTTCCGCCCATAATGCCTGCCAGCGCTACAGCCCCACTAGTATCCGCGATCACCAAATCATCTGGTTTTAATTCTATCGTTTGATCATTCAGCAGTTCTAATGTCTCGCCGTTCTTTGCAAAGCGCACGTTAATTTCGCCGCTTAATTTTGCCGCGTCATAGGCATGCATAGGCTGCCCAAGTGCGAACAATACGTAATTGGTAATATCGACAATCGCGCTGATACTGCGAATACCGCTCCGCTCAAGGCGCTTTACCATCCAAGCTGGGGTTTGTGCATTGGCGTTTACACCAGTCAGCAAACGACCACAATAGCGTGGGCAGGCTGCCTTTTCTGTAACGGTTACATTTTTGGATTGTTGTGAAGTCGCCGGAATAACGGCAATATTTTCAAAATTCGTTTTTGCACCAGTGATGGCAGCAACATCGCGGGCAATACCGGTCATGCTTAAGCAATCGCTGCGGTTAGGGGTAAGCTTAAGTGTCAGGACATGGTCATTCAAATCCAAATAATCCCGAATATCCTGACCAATCTCTGCATCATTAGGTAATTCCAGCAGGCCTGTAGCTTCCGCGGTAATGCCTAACTCTTTCGACGAACACATCATGCCAAATGACTCAACGCCGCGTACTTTAGCCTGTTTGATTGAAATGCCGGGAAGCTCAGCACCTACTAAGGCACAAGGCACAATCAAACCTGCACGAGCGTTAGCTGCACCGCATACAATCTGCAAAGGCTCCGCTTGACCAACATCCACCAGACACACTTGCAAACGGTCTGCATCAGGGTGTTTTTCGACTGACAATATTTTTGCCACCACAACTTTGTTGAATGACGCAGCTGCAGGCTGCATATCTTCAACTTCAAGTCCTGCCATCGTTAATGCATGACTAAGCGCTTGGCTATCTAAGTCAGTATTTACTAGGCTACGTAGCCAATTTTCTGAGAATTGCATATTTGCGTAAAGACCTTAAAAGTGACTTTATTATTAAATTTAACTTACTTATTTATTTAACTTACTTAAAAGTGTGTTTCTAAATTCAAGTTTCTAAGCAAGGCAAGGCGCGAATTAAAAATTAAGCGCTGTATATATGTTATATGTAAGCGAAAATTTTAAATGAGTAACACCGCATTACAACGAAACTTTATTTTTAGAAATACACTTATTTGAACTGGCTTAAAAAGCGCAAATCATTATTGAAAAAATGGCGTAAATCATTCACGCCATAGCGCAACATGGTTAAGCGCTCTACACCTAAACCAAAGGCAAAGCCGCGATATTTTTCGGAGTCTAAATTCACATGTTTGAACACTTCTGGATGCACCATACCGCAACCGCCAATCTCCAACCAGCCGCCATTCCAGCTCATGTCCATCTCAGCCGAGGGCTCTGTGAACGGGAAGAAAGAAGGACGAAAGCGCACGGTTAAATCGTCACGCTCAAAGAATTTCTGCAGAAAATCCTGCACCACTCCTTTGAGGTTAGCGAAACTAATATCTTCATCGACCCATAAACCTTCAACCTGATGGAACATCGGGGAGTGGGTCGCGTCAGAATCCACGCGATACACACGACCTGGCGCTATGATTTTAAGCGGTGGTTTCTTATTGGTTTTTAGCGCATTTTCCATGTAGCGGATCTGCACTGGTGAAGTGTGCGTTCTCAGCACATGTGACTCTGCTTTATCATCAGGCTGCGCATGGTTCGTATCAATATAGAACGTGTCATGCATGGCACGTGCCGGATGATCTTCCGGGATATTCAATGCGGTGAAGTTATAGAAATCGGTTTCAATTTCCGGACCTGTCGCCACTTCAAAGCCGATTGAGTGGAAGAGCTCTTCAACACGTTTCAAGGTGAGTGTCACAGGGTGTAAGCCACCTTGTGATTGCGCACGCGCTGGCAAAGTCACATCGATTGACTCCTGCGCTAACTGCTTGGCTTGCTCAGCATTTAACAAGGCTTCACGTCTGGCTGTAAGTGCCGCTTCAATTGCCTGTTTCACCACATTGATTGCGGCGCCTGCGGCTGGCCGCTCTTCATTGCTTAGCCTGCCTAAACCTTTTAATGCTTCCGTCAGCGAACCGGATTTTCCCAAATATTTTGCCTTAGCAATTTCCAAGTCGTTCATGGAAGCGGTGTTGGCAAAGTCGGCTTGCGCCTCTGCAATTAAATGATTTAAGTCGGCCATGTTGTTTGTTATCTTTTTTGAAAATCTGCCTAATTCTGTCTGCAGATATTTTTATAATGCATTGATTTTGATGAAAATTTATAGTGCAAATTTTACAGCAAAAAAAAGAGGCCGAAGCCTCTTTTTTTATAATTAGTTAAATAAAACTAATTACGCAGCTAAGCCTGCTTTTGCCATTTCGACAAATTGAGCAAATGCTGCTTTATCAAAAACAGCTAAGTCTGCTAATACTTTACGATCGACTTCAACTGCTGCTTTTTTCAAGCCATTCATGAAACGGCTATATGTCAAACCACACTCACGTGCACCAGCATTGATACGTGCAATCCACAATGTACGGAATTGACGTTTTTTCTGGCGACGGTCACGATATGCATATTGACCAGCTTTCATTACCGCTTGCTTGGCAACGCGGTAAACGTTTTTACGACGACCGCGGTAACCTTTAGCGGCTTTTAATACTTTTTTGTGTCTAGCGCGAGCGATGACACCACGTTTTACTCTAGGCATGTTCTACTCCTATTGTGTTGGCATCATAGCGCGGACGCGCTTGACATCGGTTGAAGAAATGATCGCCGTGCCGCGTAATTTACGCTTTTGCTTGGTGGTCTTTTTGGTCAGGATATGGCGTAAATGAGAGTGTGTACGTTTCACTTTACCATTACCCAAGAATTTAAAGCGCTTTTTAGCGCCGCTCTTGGTTTTCATTTTTGGCATTTTGTTCTCCTCGAACTTAAAGTTAAGAGTGCCTAGGCATGCCTTTTAGCCGTATCACTCAGGGTTACTACTACCTGCTTTACTACAAAACTATTTTACTTTTTTGATTGGTCCCAAAACCATCACCATTTGGCGACCTTCCATTTTAGGGAACTGCTCAACCACTGCGTATTCTTTCAGGTCAGCCTCTACGCGTCGCAATAACGCTAAACCGAATTCCTGATGCGTAATCTCACGACCTCTAAAACGTAACGTGATTTTCGCTTTATCGCCTTCTTCTATGAAGCGGATAATGTTGCGGACTTTAATATTGTAGTCACCATCATCAGTACCCGGGCGAAACTTAACTTCTTTTACAACTACTTGTTTTTGCTTGAGTTTAACTTCATGCTGACGTTTACTTTCAGCATATTTAAACTTGCCATAATCCATCAATCTACACACTGGCGGGGCCGCGTTTGGAGCGATCTCTACTAAGTCAATGTCTGCTTCTTCAGCTTTAGCAAAAGCCTCTGCTAAAGTTACAATACCTAAAGGCTCACCCTCTATACCCACTAAACGAATTTGCGGCGCCGTAATATCACCGTTGATTCGGGTTTCTTTGTCCTGTGCTATATCAATTTCTCCAAATAGTTAAGCCGTGCAATCGTCAGATTTAAGTGACTAGATTTAGTTTAGGCTTTCGCTTCAACTTCTGCTTTTAAACGCTCAATTAGAGCGCTTACTGGTATAGAACCTAGGTCTTCACCTTTTCTGGTACGCACGGCCAAATGTCCAGCTTGCATCTCACGCTCACCTGCAACTAGCAGATAAGGCAACTTCTGCATGCTATGTTCGCGTATTTTATAGGTAATCTTCTCATTTCTCAAGTCAAATTCGCATCGAATGCCATTTTCCTTCATTTTTTCAACTACTTGGCGTACGTAATCTGATTGACCTTCAGAAATATTCAGCACCATAACCTGCACAGGCGCTAACCATAATGGCATCGCCCCGGCGTAATGCTCGATCAAGATACCCAGGAAGCGCTCCATAGACCCAACAATGGCACGGTGCAACATTAGCGGTCTTTTTCTGGAATTGTCTTCCGCCACATACTCAGCCCCTAAGCGCTCAGGCAGGTTAGGATCAAGCTGGATAGTGCCGCATTGCCATAAACGACCTAACGAGTCTTTTAATGTGAATTCGATCTTAGGGCCGTAGAATGCGCCTTCGCCTGGCTGGTATTCGAAGTCCAAGCCATTTAATTTAAGTGCATTTGCTAAGGATGTTTCCGCCCTGTCCCACTCTTCATCGGTACCGATACGCTTTTCCGGACGGGTTGATAACTTAACCAGCACATCTTTAAAGCCAAAATCGTTATACACTTTGTAAAGCATCTTGATGAAGCTAGCTACTTCTGCTTCGACCTGCTCCTCGGTACAGAAAATGTGTGCATCATCTTGCGTAAAGCCACGTACACGCATCAAACCATGCAGTGAGCCAGATGGCTCGTTACGGTGACATGAGCCGAATTCAGCCAGCCTCAAAGGCAAGTCACGATAGCTATGCAAGCTACTGTTGAAAATCTGGATGTGCCCCGGGCAGTTCATCGGTTTAACCGCGTATTCGCGATTCTCTGATGCAGTCACGAACATGTTGTCACGGTAATTTTGCCAGTGACCAGATTTTTCCCACAGGGTCTTATCCATTACTGTAGGGGTACGTACTTCTTGGTAATCATGGCTGCGGAACATAGAACGCATATATTGCTCAACTTCTTGCCAGATACTCCAGCCGCGCGGATGCCAGAACACCATACCCGGTGCGTCATCTTGCATATGGAAGTAATCAAGCTGCTTGCCTAATTTACGGTGGTCGCGTTTCTCAGCTTCTTCTAGCTGGAATAGATACGCATCCAACTCTTCCTTATTACGCCAAGCGGTACCATATACGCGTTGTAACATCTCGTTATTGCTATCGCCACGCCAGTAAGCACCCGCCAACTTCATGAGCTTGAATGCTTTTAACTTGCCGGTATTCGGCACATGCGGGCCACGGCACAAGTCAGTGAAACTACCTTCGGTGTAAAGCGAAACATCTTCACCTGCTGGAATGCTACCGATAATCTCAGCTTTGTAATGTTCACCAATTGATTTGAAGTAAGCGATAGCTTCATCACGCGGTAACACTTTGCGAGTGACTTGTTCGTCTTTTTTGGCAAGCTCAGCCATTTTCTTTTCAATGGCGACCAAGTCTTCCGGCGTAAAAGCACGCTTGTATGAAAAGTCATAATAGAAACCATTGTCAATCACCGGACCGATAGTGACTTGCGCATCTGGGAATAATTCTTTCACCGCATAAGCTAGCAAATGCGCGGTGGAATGGCGGATGATATCAAGGCCTTCAGGATTCTTGTCAGTGACAATCGCCAGCTCAGCATCCTGTTGAATCAAGTAGGAAGTATCGACTAACTGACCATTTACCTTGCCGCCTAATGCTGCTTTCGCCAAGCCCGCACCGATATTCATGGCGACGTCAGCCACGGTGACTGGCGCATCAAAACTGCGTTCAGAACCATCAGGTAAGCGGATCACTGGCATAATCGTATTCTCTTAAAATAACAAAAGCCGCTTTTGTAACGGCTCTTTTATTAAACTTTATGAATTCTGGTAGGCAGTAGCAGATTCGAACTGCTGACCTCTTGGATGTCGACCAAGCGCTCTAACCAACTGAGCTAACCGCCTAGTAAAATTGAGTCACAATTGACTAATTTCAAACAGAGCGCGATTTTAGCTGATTGCGGCGATTGGCGCAAACTACAAACGTTATAATAACTGCATGACGACTGAATATTCTGCGCAAAATCTTGAAGAATTAATCAATAAAATAGCTCAATATGGCTTTGGCATCATTGACAACTTTCTTCCTCAACTTGCCGTACTAAAATTAGCAGATGAGATAGTCGCACTCAAGGACCAATCGTTAATGCAAGATGCCGGCACGGGTCGCACATCGTCCACCAGCAGTAGATCAATCAACAAAACCTTGCGTGGCGATATGATTTATTGGCTTGAGGAAGCAGATTCAAGCTCGCCGCAGCAGGATTACTTTCTACAGATGGAAGCATTACGACTACTACTTAACCAGCAGCTATACCTAGGGTTATTCGCGCTAGAAAGCCACCTTGCGCTATACCCCGCAGGCAGCAGCTACAAGAAACATATTGATAGATTTGCAACCGTGAATGACGGCAAACCTGTACGCCAAGTCAGCACCATTTTGTACCTGAATCAAGCCTGGAAAGATATTGTTGGCGGACATTTACGTGTATACAAAACTGCCGATAACGATTCAGAGTATATAGATATTTCGCCCATAGGCGGCAGGTTGGTCGTATTCTTATCCGATACTTTTTATCATGAAGTACTACCTGCAAACCGTGATAGGATGAGCCTCACAGGCTGGTTCTTGACTCGTTAATTCATTCACTCGCAGATTTAGTATGCAGCAAACTTTTCCATAAACTGGGGCTGGCATAGCCATCTGCCGGAAGATGCTGTTTCAGCTGGTATGCACGAATCGCTGCCTGTGTCTGCAAGCCAGGGAAACCATCTGGCTCACCTGAATCAAAACCCAGTTCATTTAATGTGGCTTGCAACTCAAACATTTGTTCAAAAGTCAGCGCACCAGTTTCTGCGGATTGCCCGCCTAATATGTGCGGCTCTCCATTAAGGCGCTTAGCCAGTTGCGCGACTGATAAGGCGTAATTGACCGAGCGATTCCAATCCAGCATCACATCAAAGTTGTCGAACACCATGAAAGCCGGGCCTCGCCAGCCTTGTGGCAATACGATTGCTGCCTGCCCGCTTACAGTTGGTAATTTCGGTTCGGATTCAGCACTAGCTAATTTAACTTGTTTGCTGGGTAGTGGTGAGTTCAATAAATGTTGCGCAGCGATCTGCTGGGTATTCTGGATGACAGGTTTTTTCAGCTTAAGTTTTTTCTTGATCAACACAGCTTTCTTGCTACCGGTGCGTTTATTTTTAACTTTATTTTTAGCCAATTTGGCGGGAATTTCCCTGACCTCCACCACCATCTCATCTTTAGGTATTTTTACGCCTAACTGAACCCACTCCTCTATAGGTTTGCGGATGATTAACTGGGCATTCTGCCAATCAAAATTTTCCGGCAATTGCACTTCCAATATAGCTGGCTCATCTTTGCGCCAGCCGGCTTGAGACAAATAATTAGCCGCAGAAGCCAATGCATCGGCTTCAGAGCCAACAATATCGATACGTTTATCGCCATCACCATCTACAGCATAAGTAAGCAAGGTAGTCGGCATAAATTGCATATGGCCGAATGCCCCTGCCCAGGAGCCATGCAAATCATCAACATCCGCTTCATCGGCTTCTATCATGCGCATCGCATCTAATAATTGACCGCGAAAAAATCTGGCCCGGCGTCCGTCATAAGCCAGCGTTGCTAGACTGGATAGCGTATCGATATCGCCCTGGTAACTGCCATAATTGGTTTCCATGCCCCAAAACGCGATGAGTATCGCCTTAGGAACGCCGTATTGCAGCTCAAGCTGGTTCAAAAAAGCTTCATATTTTTTTAGTAGTTCGCGGCCATGCTCAATCTTGACGGCATCAACTCGGCGGTAATAATAATCAAAGAAAGTGGTGATGAACTCTGGTTGCGCTTTATCCAGTTTGATAACGCCAGGGATGTAATCTATGTGTTCTATAACAGCAGTCACTGTTTGTTTAGAAATACCGGCCGTAAGCGCTTCTTGCTGCAAACCTAGCAGCCATGTTGCAAAATCCTCCTCAGCAGAAGCAATGCCTGAAAACAGCGCCAACAGGATAGCTGAAAAGAGAATGAACCGCGTATTACGTAATTGCATTAAGTAGCAACGCTTTCTATGAGTGCTTGATAGCCTGTCTTAAAATCTGGATATCGCAGCTGGAAGCCAGTTACCAGCATGGCCTGGTTGCTTAGGCGTTTACCCCCTTCAACGGCTGGCGTATTTAAAGGTTTGCTTATATTTAAGCGCTCTGCTATCCAACCCAGCACTTCATACTGGCTGGCTGGTTTGCAGTCTGTGACAATATAACAATTCTTAATAGGATTAGCAGCCACAACTTGCTGTACCAGAAAAACTATAAATGCGGCGGCATCATCGCGGTGAATACGATTGGTCCAGCTATTCTGTGCAGGCCAATTCTCAGGCGATTTGGCCAGGTTGATCATGCGAAACCTGCCAGCTCCGTAAATGCCTGACAGCCTTAACACCGTAGCTTGGCAGGCAATATTTTGAAGAAGGTTTTCAGCTTCAAGTAATCTCTCACCACCAAAATCTGCAGGGATAGCGGGATTAGCCTCACTTAGCAATTCATCTGTGGCTTGACCGTAGACACGCGTGCTGGAGATAAAAAATACATGCTTGAGTTTTAGATTTTGCTCTTGTATGGCTAGCACATTGTTCAAACCATCTACATACTGAGCTTTGTATTGCTCATCTGTTTGACCGTTTGCAGCAACGCAATAAATGATGATATCCGGCTGGATATCGTATAGGGAACGCAGTGTTTCTGTTCTAGTAACATCCGCTAGGATTATCGCTACACCTTTAATATCCGCTGGGTGACGTTTCAATCCTATAGTTTCAAAACCAAGCTCTGCAAGGCGCACCGCTACTGTGGCGCCTAAATCGCCGCATCCAACTATTAACACCTTATTCATGCTGCAGTTTGCAAATATTTTTCGGCCAGCATTAAGGCGACGATGGTTTTTCCATCCGTGATCTGCCCATTCTGTATCATGCTCATGCACTCAGCAAAACTGGCTTCAAACACTTCTAATAATTCATCGTCATCACGTTGGTGGCTACCGGCATCCAATCCACGCGCCAGGTACATATGGATCACTTCATCAGAATAACCGATACATGGATGCTGATGCCCAAGCTTGATCCATTCTGCTGCGCTATAACCGGTTTCTTCCAGTAACTCGCGCTGTCCGGTAACGAGGATATCTTCACCTGGGTCGATCTTGCCAGCCGGTAACTCAATGAATACTTGATGTAGCGGATAGCGGAACTGCTTTTCCAGCACCACATTGCCATTAGCCAGTAAGGGCACGACGGCGACGGCACCAGGATGTGTCACGTATTCCCGCTGGCTGGTATGGCCATTCGGCAGGCGCACTTGGTCCCGTTTAACGGTGAGCATGCCGCCCGAGGCCATGACTTCGGAGCTAATACAATGTTCAGTCAGATCCATTTTTATTCTTTGTAATTGTTTATAAAAGGGTCAAAGAGAACCTGATTTAAAAGTATCGCACTGCTTCAGGCTGCCAGTATTTAAACCCTGGTTGAACCAGTGCTTGCGTTGTTCGGAAGTGCCATGTGTAAAGCTATCCGGCACTGCATAGCCTTGCGCCTGTTTCTGTAAAGCGTCATCGCCGATAGCTGCTGCAGCCGTCATGGCTTCTTCCACGTCACCCGCTTCTAATATACGATTTTCACCATCCGCGTGGTTCGCCCATACACCAGCAAAGCAATCTGCCTGCAACTCCAAACGTACGGAATACTGGTTGGATTGTGCTTCGGAACGTGCGTTTTGGCGTGCCTTCTGCACTTTCTCAGAAATACCTAACAAGTTTTGCACATGATGCCCGACTTCGTGGGCAATAACATATGCTTGGGCAAAATCACCCGGTGCGTGAAAACGGTTTTTCATTTCCTGATAAAAATCCAGATCAATATAGACTTTGGCATCATTAGGGCAATAAAACGGACCCATAGTTGCTTGACCCGAGCCACACGCCGTGCCGATTTGCCCGGAAAAGAGTACCAGTTTAGGCGTTTGGTATTGCTGGCCTGATTCAGCAAAAATCTTGCCCCAAGTATCTTCTGTGCTAGCCAGCACTTTTGCGACAAATTTCGCCATCGGGTCATCCGCAGGAATCGCTTTTGCCTCAGTTTGTGGGGCATTCTGCTGCACCCCCTGGCCCATATTCAGCACTACTGAAGGATCTACACCGAAATACATGGCCACCAAAGCAACTACAATAGTACCGATGCCAATACCGCGGCCACCGCCAATCGAAAAGCCGCCGCCTTCGCCACGCCGGTCTTCTACATTGCTACTTTCACGTTCGTCATCTAAGCGCATGTCAGCCTCGTTAATTCAGTAGTGTTGCGTAATTTAAGTGGATTCCGCTAAAAGATATTCTTGATTGGCAACCAAAAATATACAAGCACTTTCTAGCGAAAGTGTTTGTTAATTATACGAGTGGATAAAGCTGAAAAAGTGCGCTGCTACTATAAGGAAAATTAAAGAAAGATTAGGATTTATATCCAGAGTATTTTTATTTCCAAAGCACTTTGTAAACAAAGCCAGGAAAAGCAAATACCAGGAACAGGCAAGCTGTGACTGTATAGAACTCCCAGCCTTGGTGCGCTATTTCACCCAGAGTAGCATATTCAGCGTATTTCGCCACCGCACCCATGAGGAAATACAACACGATAAGCTCCAGCAAGCACCAGCCTAGATGCTTACTGTGGCCATTCTGAGGAGTAAGTTTAACTGGGACGACATAGAACAGCTTGTTTGAGAACCACGGCAAGTTTGCAGCGAGGAAAGCCAGCGCAAGTAATATCCAATTATTCATTTAGCTTAGGCTTCTCGTAATGGCGTAAATACAGACTTCCATGAGTTTTTGCGGCATAAGGCCGATAACCAGCAAACCCAAGGCATTGACGCCCAGGACGATGCGCATATCTAATGGAGCGTGAATGGGGGCATGGTCGAGCGGCTCATCGAAATACATCAGTTTAACTACACGCAGGTAATAGAAGGCACCGATGACCGCCATCAGTACGGCAAATACCACGAACCAGACATAACCCGCCTGCAGCGCGGCCTGGAGCACTGTAAATTTAGCATAGAAGCCTAATGTTGGTGGTATACCCGCCATGCTGAACATCACGATGAGCATGAGGAATGCATGCCAGGGGCTGCGCTGGTTCAAACCTTTGAAATCATCCAGCTGGTCCGCTTCAAAACCTTTGCGCGACAGCAGTGCAATCATGCCGAAACCTGCCAATGTCATGAGCACATAACTGACCATATAGAACATGGCGTACATAAAGCCATTCATGCTGGCGCTCATCAAGCCATAGAGCATAAAACCTATGTGCGAGATGGTGGAGTACGCGAACATACGTTTTAAATTGGTTTGGGCGATCGCAGTAACGTTGCCAATGATGATAGAAAGCACTGCCATGAATAACAGCATTTGCTGCCAATCAATCACCAGGGATGGCAATGCCTGTACCAGCATGCGCAGTACGAAAGCAAATGCAGCCAATTTTGGTACCGAACCGATCAACATCGTCACCGAGGTAGGCGAGCCTTCATAGACATCCGGCACCCACATCTGGAATGGTACTGCGCCTAACTTGAACGCGAGGCCTGCTACGATGAACACCAAACCTAAAACCAAGGCTGGATGCAGTGTATGCATGCCCAGCAAGGCATTGTTGATTTCCGCGATATTCAAGCTACCAGTCATGCCATAGATCATGCTCATACCGTAAAGCAACATACCTGACGCCAGTGCGCCCAATACGAAATATTTCATTGCCGCTTCGGTCGCACGCGCATTATCACGATCCAGCGCTACCAATGCGTATAAGCTTAATGACATCAATTCCAGGCCAACATACAGCGTTAGCATGTTCTGGCCGGAAACCATGACCATCATGCCCACCACTGAAAATAACACCAGTGCATAGAACTCACCGCGGAACATATCGCGCTGCTGGATATATTGACGGCTATAAGCAAATATCAATGAGGTGCCTAAGTAAATCATGAGCTTAAGCACGTCAGACAAGGCATCATCCACAAACATATTGGTGAAGGCGTAAGTAACGCTAGGGGCATGCGTGCTGTAGGTGATGTAAGCAGCAGTTAACAGTGTGCCCTGCGCCACGCAATACATAACGATGCGATTAGCCGGCTTGAGGAACAGGTCCGCCAGCAAAATGAACATCGCCATGCCTAGAATTAACATCTCTGGCAAAGCGGTTAGTAGGTCAAAACTTATATTTTCCATGTGTTATTTTTCAAATCTACTTTACAAGCCGATCGGCACGGCTAGATCCAGCTTGCTTTGTGCAAGTTGGGAAAGAAGTTCGGCAACGCTTGCATTGGTCATGTGTGTTAACGCCTGCGGATACAAGCCCAGCGCCAATACCAGCAAGGCCAGTATCGCCAGAATTAGAAATTCGCGTTTATTAAGGTCTTTCAACGCAGCAACATTCTGGTTTGCCACTTCACCATAAAACACGCGTTTTACCATCCACAATGTATAAGCTGCGCCAAAAATCAAGGTGAATGAAGCCAGGAATGCATACCAGAAGTTTGCCTGTATCGCGCCTAGAATCACCATGAATTCGCCAACAAAGCCAGACGTACCCGGCAAACCACTGTTTGCCATGGCGAATAAAACGGCAAATGCTGCGAAGGCAGGCATGGTATTGGCAACGCCACCATAAGCATCAATCTGGCGACTATGCATGCGGTCGTATAGCACGCCCACACATAGAAACATCGCGGTAGAAATGAAACCATGTGACACCATCTGTACGATTGCACCTTCCATCCCCAGATTATTGAAGATGAAGAAACCTAATGTGACGAAACCCATGTGTGAAATGGATGAATAGGCAATCAGCTTCTTCATGTCTTTTTGAACCAGCGCGACAAGAGCAATATAAACAATCGCGATCAATGACAAGGTAATCATGAAACCGGAAAGGTAATGTGCTGCATCAGGCGCTATTGGCATGGCGAAACGCAGGAAGCTATAACCGCCCAATTTCAAGGCAATGGCTGCCAATACTACAGAACCGCCAGTCGGCGCTTCCACGTGGGCATCCGGCAACCAGGTATGTACCGGCCACATTGGGATCTTCACTGCGAACGCAGTAAAGAAGGCCAAGAAAATCAATATCTGCACATTCAGCGACATCTTGAGCTGATAGTAATCAAACAATTCAAAACTACCTGTGCGCATGTATAGGTAGATAAATGCCACCAGCATGAGCAACGAGCCAAGCAAGGTATACAAGAAGAATTTAATCGTTGCGTATACACGGTTAGGTCCGCCCCAGATACCGATCACCAGGAACATCGGGATCAGCATCGCTTCCCAGAAAACGTAGTAAAGAATGGCATCAAGTGCACTGAATACGCCTATCATGAGACCGCTCATGATCAGGAAAGCCGCCATATATTGCGCTACGCGCTTTTCAATGACTTCCCAAGCGGAAATCACCACAATCACCGTGGTAAAGCTGGTTAATAGGATTAGCGGTATGGCAATACCATCTACACCAAGATGATAGTTAATGTTAAATGCCGGAATCCACCGGAAACCTTCCTCGAACTGGAAGTCGCCATCTGCAAAATTAAAATGCGTATACAGTGGAATTGTGACTAAGAAACTTGCGAGGCTGGCGGCCAATGCCAACCAGCGGGTTAAGTTAGGCTTATTATCATCGGCAGTAAATAGCACGCCTATGCCTGAGAGAATCGGCAACCAGATGGCATAACTTAAAATATGTGAGCTGAAATCAAGCATGAGTTTTTAATAATCTTATTTTATTTGAGTGGCACATTATTTAGCATGCAGGTTAAAGAATGAGAGCATCAGGAATACGCCAATAATCATGGCAAAGGCGTAATGATATATAAGCCCTGTCTGTAATTTACGCACCACTAAAGACAGCTTACCAATCAAGTTTGCAGTGCCATTTACCATGCCGCCATCGATGATTTTTACATCGCCAATTTGCCAGAGTTTGTTACCAATAAAGCGTGAGCCTGCGGCAAATACACGTTCATTAAAGCTATCAAAGCCGTATTTGTTTTCCAAGATTTTATTGATGGTAGAAAATTTCTTTTGTATTTTGGCTGGAATATCTGGACGCTTCATGTAGAAGAGCCAAGCAGTAAATACGCCTGAAGCAGCTAACAGGAACGGCAAGGACATCAGGCCATGCAGCGCCATACCAGTAGCCGAATGAAAAACTGTATGCCAATGATGGGTCATCTCATGCATGGCTGGATGCTCGGCTGAATCCACAAAAATAACGCCTTTGAAGAACGTGCCGTAAATCATAGGTTCAATCGCGATATAACCGATAACTACTGAGGGTATAGCCAACAATATCAGTGGTAATTTAATTACCCAGCCCGGCTCATGCGGGTCAGCCGTTGGGCTCAGGCCATGATGGTGGTCATGATCATCATGCGTCTCTTCATCAACTTCCACATGGCTGTGGTTGTCGTGCGTAGCCGGTGTACGCCATTTTTCCGCACCATGGAATACCAGGAAATACATGCGGAAACTATAGAAAGCCGTGATGAATACTCCGATCAATACTGCAGCATGTGCATAGGGAGCAACAGCGAGTGTTGAAGCGCTAACCGCTTCAATAATACTATCTTTTGAATAAAAACCTGAGAAAAATGGTGTGCCGATCAATGCCAAAGAACCAATCAAGGAAGTAATCCAAGTAATAGGCATGTACTTCTTTAAATTGCCCATATTGCGGATATCCTGGTCATGGTGCATGCCCATAATGACTGAGCCTGCGGCTAGGAATAGCAAGGCCTTGAAGAACGCATGCGTCATTAAATGGAATATCGCGACTGTGTAGGCTGAAGCCCCCAGCGCTACCGTCATATAACCTAGTTGTGACAGAGTGGAATAAGCGACTACGCGTTTGATGTCATTTTGGATGATGCCCAAAAAGCCCATAAACAAGGCAGTAATTGCACCAATGATCATCACGAATGAAAGTGCTGTTGATGACAGTTCAAACAATGGCGACATACGTGCCACCATGAAGATACCGGCGGTCACCATGGTCGCCGCGTGAATCAATGCGGAAATAGGTGTAGGGCCTTCCATCGAATCTGGAAGCCAGACATGTAATGGCACTTGTGCGGACTTACCCATGGCGCCAATAAATAGCAGGATGCAAGTCACCGTCATCAATGACCATTGCGTGTTGCCGATTAGGGTGACTTGTTCATCGGCCATTTGCGGTGCAACCGAGAATACAGCTGCGTAATCCAAGCTGCCGAAATGGAACAGCACCAGACCGATACCGAGCAAGAAACCGAAGTCACCTACGCGGTTCACCAGGAATGCTTTTAAGTTGGCGTAGATCGCCGTTGGGCGTGTATACCAGAAGCCGATGAGTAAATAAGAAACCAAGCCCACCGCTTCCCAGCCAAAGAACAACTGCATGAAGTTATTGGCCATCACCAGCATCAGCATGGCGAAAGTAAACAGCGAGATATAGCTGAAGAAGCGCGCGTAGCCTGGATCTTCTGCCATATAACCGATGGTATAGATATGCACCATAAGCGAAACAAAGGTCACCACAACCATCATCATGGCGCTCAGGCGATCAACCAGAAAGCCGACTTCAAATGTGACATTGCCGCTTTGCATCCAGGTATACACTGTGTCGTTGTACACACGGCCTGCTAATGCATCATTAAATACGTAGAGCGACAAAGCGAAAGCCCCGCCCACACCGATAATCGTCACGATATGCGCCGCAGCACGTGGCAATTGCTTGCCGAATAGCCCGATGATGATAGCGGCGAACAAAGGCAATAAAGGAATTACCAAGTGAACTTGCGGCATTGTCAAAAATTGTTGCATGCTATTAGTCACTAGCCTTTCAAACTATCTAAATCATCAACGTTGATGGTGCGCAAGTTACGGAACAGCACGACCAAAATCGCCAAACCTATCGCCGACTCAGCAGCGGCGACGGTCAGAATAAAAAATACGAATACTTGCCCGGCAATATCATTAAGGTAATGGGAGAAGGCAATGAAATTAAGATTTACAGCCAGCAGCATGAGCTCAATCGCCATCAACAGAATAATGACATTTTTACGATTCAGGAAAATGCCGACAATGCTGATCGCAAACAACAGCGCGCCTAGAATGAGGTAATGTGATAAACCAACCATTATTTATGCTCCTTAAAAGCAGGATCTATAGGCTTTTTCGGAGTTTCAACATCTTGGCCGGTTTCAATTACAGCATCCATTTTGACAATACGAATACGGTCAGCTTTTTTCACCAGCACTTGCAATGACGGATCCATGGATTTGCTGTCTTTGCGATCACGCAAGGTGAGCGCAATGGCGGCGACAATCGCCACCAGCAATACCACTGAAGCCAATTCGAACGGTAACAGGTAATCGGTGTAAAGCACGCGGCCTAACTCAGCCGTATTGCTGTAATCCGCAGGATGCGCAGGTGGGTTGGCGATTTTATCCACGCCGAAATTATGCACACCAACTATCATCACCATCTCAACTGCCATCAGGCCACCAACTGGCAGCGCAATGGGCAATGCGTTCCAAAAACCTTCGCGCAGTTTATCCAGGTTGATATCCAGCATCATCACCACGAACAGGAATAGCACCATGACCGCGCCTACATAGACCAACACCAGCGCAATCGCCAAAAACTCTGCTTCCAGCAATAGCCAGATACCGGCAGCAGTAAAAAATGCCAATACTAAGTTAAGTGCGGCATATACCGGGTTGCGTGTCGTGATGACGCGCAGGCCCGCAAATAGCAGGATAGCTGCCAGCACATAGAACACAATATCTTGAAAATGTAAGCCAAAAAAAGTCATAGTTATTTAATATTATTCAGTAGCTTATCTAAAATGTTATTTGTAGTTTTTAGCGGTAGTTTTATATCTTTTTATATCTATAGTTTTTATCTGTAACGCTTATCTATAGTTCTTGTCTTGCGCACGATCTGCTGCGATTTGTTTTTCATGCTTATCACCCACCGCCAGCAGCATTTCTTTGGTATACACCAAGTCACCGCGCTGTTCACCGTGGTAATCAAAAATACGTGTTTCCACAATCGAATCGACCGGGCACGATTCTTCACACATACCGCAGAAGATACATTTGGTCAGGTCGATATCATAACGGGTAGTACGACGCGTATTATCTTCGCGCTGTTCTGATTCAATGGTAATCGCCAAGGCCGGGCACACCGCTTCGCATAATTTGCAGGCAATGCAGCGCTCTTCGCCATTTGGGTAGCGGCGTAGCGCATGTAAGCCACGGAAACGGTTGGATTGCGGCGTACTTTCTTCAGGATATTGCACGGTAATTTTGCGCGCAAAAAAGTAACGGCCGGTCAGCGCCATTCCTTTTAGCAGCTCTATCAGCATTAAGCTGCCTAGTGTATTTTTAATTTTTTCTATCATACTGAATCCACTTTCTGGGCGAACTGCTTTGGCGCGTGCTCGCTCATTCCTTGCCTATACATACTATAAGCCTGCGTCAATCGCTGCGCGGCTTCGTGCGCTTCATCCCACATAAGTGAATTTTCAGTATTTAATAACATTTTTAATGAAATAAGTAGGCCCACGGCGTTTGCATCATACCGCCTACAAACACGATCCACACTATAGTGATTGGAATAAAAACTTTCCAACCCAAGCGCATAATTTGGTCATAGCGGTATCTGGGGAAAGTCGCCCTGAACCATAAAAAGAAAAACAGCAGAAATGCAACTTTAGCGAGCAGCCATAAGAAACTGTCTGGAATAAACGGCACTGGCGATAACCAGCCGCCTAGGAACATTAAGGCTGCGAGCATGGAAACTAGAATCATGTTGGCGTATTCTGCCAGGAAGAATACCGCAAAGGCCATGCCTGAATATTCCACATGAAAACCCGCGACAATCTCAGATTCGCCCTCAGCCACATCAAACGGTGCACGGTTGGTTTCAGCGACCGCACTGATAAAATATACGATGAATAACGGGAATAACGGAATGAAATACCAATGTAAGAAGCCGTATGGACCGGCTTGGCCCATCACAATCTTGCCTAGATTCAGTGAGTTTGCGCACATGAGCACGCCTACCAATGCAAAACCCATAGCGATCTCGTAAGAAACAATCTGTGCTGCGGAGCGCAATGAGCCTAAGAACGCATATTTGGAGTTAGATGCCCAACCGGCGATGATTACGCCATACACCGCCACAGAAGTCATCGCCAGGATATATAACAAGCCTGCATCCACATCAGCCAGCACCATATTCATATCGAACGGCACTACGGCCCAGGCTGCGAATGCCGGTGCTATAGCGAGCACGGGGCCCAACAGAAATAGCGCTTTATTGGAAGCACTAGGCAGGATGATTTCTTTAAACAGCAGTTTCAAACCATCGGCAATGGGTTGTAACAAACCAAAATAACCCACGCGGTTAGGTCCGATACGCACTTGCATATAGCCAATGACTTTACGCTCAGCCAAAGTCAAATAAGCCACCGCACCCATGAGTGGCGCGACGATGGCGACTATTTTGATCAGCGTCCAGCCCGTGATTTCAACCGCAGGCCAATAGCTACCGAATAGATTTGCCAACAATTCCATTATGCGCGCGCTTCCATCACTACAGTTTCATATCCCTGAAATACTGGTGGCACGAACTTCTCAATCGTAATATCGCCCATCAGGTCACCCAAACCAATGGTATCTTCATGTGCAGCGGCAACGCGTACGCAGCCTTTTGCTACGTGGTTATCCAGTCGCACCGTTAATACCGCACTGCCTTTATCCTGCTTCACCAGCACATTGTCGCCTTCAGTCAAACCTAATTCAGCAAGCTGTGCGGCACACATGCGCGCCATCGGCTTGATGTTGTACTTGGTTTTTTGCAAAGGTGGTGAACGGCGAACGATAGGATCTGATTCATATTGCGGTACTTCACCGATACGTTGCAAACCATCTTTTTTGATATTCACCTGGATTTCAACCAATTCTCTGAGGTTGTTATTGAGGCTACGCCACACGACTGCAGAAGGTTTTTCACCTTCAAAAATCGCATCTTTAACTTGTTCGCTGGTTTCATAATCAAAACCTTTAAGGCCTAAGGTATTACCCAGCACACGCAATACTTTCCACGCCGGACGGCATTCTCCTAAGGGCTTATTTGCTGCCTTAAAGCTTTGCACACGGCCTTCCATGCTCATGAACGTGCCGGAGGTTTCAGTAAATGGGGCGATTGGCAATAACACATCGGCATTTTCTAGCGCCGAAGATTTATACGCAGTGAGTGCCACTACACACTCAGCCTGTGCCATTGCTGCACGTGCAAGTGCAGCGTGCTGGCAATCCAGTTCTGGCTCTATATTGAGTAAGAGGTAAGCTTTGCGCGGCACTTCAAGCATTGCGCGAGCATGCATGCCTACGCTATTCGGCATTACGCCCATAAGATGCATACCGGTACTGTTAGCCGCCGCAGGCAGGATACCGCCTTTAGCTCCGGAAATACCACCGATGGCCTCAGCCATACTGTACATTTCGGTAAAGCGTGGGTCGCTCAGCGCCATATTACCCAGGAAAATACCAACCTTTGGCGAAACCAGATCTACGTCTTTACCATGACCAGCTAAGCTTTCTGCCATGGCTTGGGTATTTGGGCGCACTTTGATTTCTTCTAGAAGCTTATTTAAAGATGGTGGCAAGCACAGTGACAAACGTTGAAGGCCAGACATCGCTTTCAGGACTTGGCCCAGCACGTTCACCATGTCATTGGGGCGCACAATCACTTTATGCGCAATATCCATCAATGGGTCGTTATCCAAAGGGCTCACAATAGATAGTTGCGCGCCATTCGCCACCGCCTTGCGAAAGCGTTGCGCTAACAGTGGGTGCTCGTTACGCAAATTTGAGCCTATTAACAGTATCCTATCCAGCTCTTCAATCTCACTGATATCACAGCCCATCCACGGCGTACCTACACGTTTGCCGTCCAGCCTGAAATCGGTCTGGCGTAAACGATAATCCACATTACCGCAGTTCAAACCATTTGCGAGTTTCTTCGCCAAATAGCCCTCTTCCATGGTGCTGTTTGGTGATACCAATACACCCAGGGCTTCGCCGCCATGCTCATTGGTAATATCTTTTAACTGGCCTGCAGCGAATTCGAGTGCTGTCTTCCAGTCGGTTTCTAGCCAGTCGCCGTTATGCTTGATCATCGGCATTTGCAAGCGGTCTGGACTATTCAAGCCTTCGTAAGAAAAACGGTCGCGGTCTGACAACCAGCATTCGTTGATGCTTTCTTTTTCGCGAGGCAACACACGCATGACGCGGTTATCTTTGACATGCACTTCGATATGCGAACCTAAGCCATCATGCGGGGCAATGCTAGGGCGGCGTGTCAGCTCCCAGCTACGCGCTGTATAACGGAAAGGTTTGCTGGTCAATGCGCCTACTGGGCATAAATCGATGATATTGCCAGAGAGCTCAGAGTTCACACTCTTGTCGACATAAGCCGTGATTTCAGCATGTTCGCCGCGGCCTATCATGCCCAACTCCATCATGCCGCCGACTTCTTTAAGGAAGCGCACACAACGTGTACATTGAATGCAGCGCGTCATATCGGTAGATACCAAGGGCCCGATATTTTTGTTGAACACCACACGTTTTTCTTCGGTATAGCGTGATCCACTAGTACCGTAAGCCACTGCGATATCTTGCAAATCGCATTCGCCACCTTGATCACAAATCGGGCAATCCAGCGGG
The DNA here is from genome assembly GCA_046595335.1 of Methylotenera sp. Taxonomy (GTDB): domain Bacteria; phylum Pseudomonadota; class Gammaproteobacteria; order Burkholderiales; family Methylophilaceae; genus Methylotenera. Next base: position 391 of record JBKJOT010000052.1, on the reverse strand, counting down.
TGATTAATCAGCAAAAACTCCATAACGCTTTGCTGCGCTTCGATCGCGGCCTTTGAACGCGTAAAAATCTTCATGCCATCGGCCACTGGCGTTGCACATGCAGGCAATGGCTTATTGAATTTTTCTACCTGCACCAGGCACATACGGCAGTTAGCGGCCACCGATAATTTTTTGTGGTAGCAGAAACGCGGGATCGCCACGCCGATCTTATCAGCAGCATCGATGATGGTGCTGCCGTGTTCGACCTCAACTGCTTTGCCGTCAATTTCGATATTTAACATATGACAACCTCTAGAAATCGTAGCGAGTGCGGCATATGCGAGAAGCCGCGCAGTGAGAGACGAGACATACCATTTGGGTAGGAGAGGACTGAACGAGCATGCGACAAAGC
>JBKJOT010000047.1:0-20342 GCA_046595335.1 Methylotenera sp. | reverse complement strand
GACTTCGTAGGTACATGGCCTTCATTAGGCCCAGGTGGCCTCACACAAGGTATCGGCGGCTTAGTGGTGAGTGGAAACTATGTTCCACCTACTAACTTCCATAAAATGGATCCGTGGGGTTTGCCAGCAATTAATACCTTATTATTGTTAACATCCGGTGCAACCATTACCTGGGCACATTGGGGTTTGATTAAGAATAACCGTAAACAATTGGTCATTGGCATGGCGCTTACCGTTGCACTAGGTATTGCCTTCCTGATCTGTCAGGCAATGGAATATCACCACGCGTATACTGAAATGGGCTTAACGCTTGGTTCAGGTGCTTATGGTGCTACATTCTTTATGCTTACCGGCTTCCATGGCTTCCACGTAACACTGGGGACTATCATGCTGATCGTAATTTTATTACGCTGTATGAAAGGTCACTTTACCCCTGAACACCACTTCGGTTTCGAGGGTGTAGCTTGGTACTGGCACTTTGTGGACGTTGTTTGGTTAGGCTTGTTTATATTCGTATACTGGCTGTAAATTAAGATAATAAAAAGGGCGATGCATTAGCATCGCCCTTTTTATTTGATCTATTTGATAAGTAGATTCAGATTTTATAGCGGATGACCGATTAAACCGAACTTACCGGCTACGAGCAATAATATAAACAATGCGATAGATAAACCGATACGAACGGTTAATGCTCTGACTGTTCTTTGGCCGCCATTTTTATCTTTAGATAGAAAGAAAAGTGCCGAAAATAAACTACCCAAGATGACAATTAAAGTTATAACAATGATGACTTTTATTAGCATAGCAATGTCCAAAAAAGGATTTGAACAAGCATTATGAGACTGCCGTGAAACAATTGCAATTTAGAATTCATCATTACGTTTTTAGCCCTTCTTTGCTGGGGATGCTACTTACTATTATCTGTATTCCTTTGTTTATAAAGTTTGGTTTGTGGCAATACCATAAGGCTGAACAAAAGCAACTGATACAGAATGCTTATAACCAAGCAAAAACAGACTCTGGACTCGCTTTCCCTTTAGACATGACTGGGAAACCAGAGTTAGTGATTGAGGATTGGAAATATAAAAAGGTTAAAGTCACTGGTATTTATGACACTAAATACCAATTTTTACTTGATAACCAAGTCGAAGGGGAGAGGGCAGGCTATCACGTGATTACACCGCTTAAAATTGAAAATACCGAGCAATATGTACTGGTAAATCGGGGCTGGATATTAGCGAAAGATAAACACAGTGAACTACCTGCATTTAAGACGCCAAGCGGCACTCTAGAGATCACGGGTCAGGTATGGGTACCAAGCAAAAAGATATTCAGCCTGGAAGATAAAACCGCCTCTGCGGTGAACGATAAAAGCTTGCAAGCTGTCTGGCAGAACATGGATATCGCTAAATACCAGCGGCTCGTACCATTCTTAGTTTCACCCTTGGCGATTAAGATGGATGCACATAGCGAAGGCGGTGGTTTTGTGAGGAATTGGCAAATACCAGTGGAGCGCATCACTACGAACTTAGGTTACGCCTACCAATGGTTCGGCTTTGCGCTGGCCACATTGCTGATATTTATTTATATGAGCGTTAGCAAAGTTAATAAAGATACATCCCAAAGTTAAATCTCCTGAATAAAATATTTACTGGATAGAATTTAAAAATGCAAAATAACAATCAAACAATCGACCTAGACATGCAGCGTAGGGGCCGGAAAATATTCCTGCTGATGCTCATTTTTTTCGTAGTACCTATCATTGTGGTGATGCTGATGTATCACTATAACTGGAAGCCACAAGGCGCTAGCCTCGGGCAATTGGTACAACCACCGCGTTTATTAAGTTCACCAGTGAGTTTAAAAAATGATCAAGGTAAAAGCTTAAAACCGGAATTCTGGAAAGAAAAATGGAGCGTGGTGTACGTGGCGGAAAACTGCGAAAAAGCCTGCTTGGACAAATTGCATGATATGCGTCAATTACACGCGTCACTATACAAAGATATTGAACGGTCACAACGCGTATTGATTACCTCAACCCAAGATGTTAGTGATATTGAATCTAAATATCCTGATCTGATTGTTGTTAATCAACCGGTTAGTAATGTAGCTGCACTCACTGAAGAATTCCAGGTAAATGATGCAGATGCTAAAACCAGTAACCGGCTATACCTAATAGATCCTTTAGGGCATTTGATGATGACTTATCAGCCTAGCGTGCCCCTTGCCGATGTAAGAAAAGATATCACCCGTTTACTAAGATATTCGTGGGCAGGTTGATATGCGCATCGTATTAGATAGTTCCACAAAGAATTTCAGTATATTTAGAAAGCTAACGCTAATTGCTGCAGTACTTGCTTTATGCGTAGTCGTATTAGGTGCTTATGTTCGGCTGAGCGATGCTGGCCTTGGCTGTCCGGATTGGCCAGGATGTTATGGCGCCTTGACAGTGCCGGAAAGCGAATCGGCAATACAGGCCGCACAAACGGCCTATCCACATAGCACCGTGCATATAGGTAAAGCTTGGAAAGAAATGGCACACAGATATTTAGCCGGTACATTGGGCTTGATTATTTTAAGCATGGTAGTGCTTGGCTGGCGTGCAAAAAGAGAGATTAAAACTACCCCGTGGTTGCCGACTTTCCTGGTCTTTTTTATTGGCTTCCAAGCCGCGCTAGGCATGTGGACGGTAACGATGCTACTTAAACCGGCAATCGTCACATCGCATTTACTTGGCGGTATGACCAGTTTGGCAGTATTGATATGGTTGGCCCATCGACATTGGGGCAATTTCAATGCTGATGTATACATTCCAGTAAGTATTAGGCTAGCGATACGCTTTGCCTTGGTTGTATTATTTATGCAGATTTTTCTAGGTGGGTGGACCAGTACCAATTATGCGGCGTTAGCGTGTACAGATTTCCCTACCTGTCATGGTGTTTGGGTACCGGATATGAACTTTAAAGATGCCTTCCATTTATTCCGGGAATTGGGCCAGAATGCAGATGGTGGCGCATTGACGCTGGCGTCGATAACAGCCATACAGTGGGCGCATAGAATAGGCGCGGCAATCACTTTGATTTATTTGGGAATTCTGGCATTAAATGTATTAAAATACCGGCAATTAAAATTATTAAGCAGCCTGCTTTTATTGGTACTTGCTGCACAAATTAGTTTAGGTATTGCAAACTTAATCCTGCATTTACCATTAGTCCTAGCCGTAGCACACAATTTTGGTGCGGCATTGTTGGTAGTCATCTTGGTAACTCTCAATTCCAAAATCACTAAACTGCCGGTTAAATAATTGATGTTTCAATAAAACGATTTCAAGTGTGAGAATTAAATGAGTATCAGTGCTACCACCGCTATACAAAACCTGGGCTTAAGCTTCAAGAGCTTTTTCTCCTTGTGTAAACCAAGGGTAACTTCGCTGATTGTATTTACTGCAATCATCGGTATGTTCCTGGCTACTCCGGGTATGGTGCCATGGCCATTGCTTTTAGCGACTACTATTGGGGTTGCATTTGCCTCTGGTGCTGCGGCGGCATTCAACTGTTTGATTGAGCATAAGATCGATGCGATTATGGCGCGCACCCGTGCTCGTGCTTTACCAACAGGCCAAGTATCCTCAACAGAAACGATGGTATTCGCAACCATACTCGGCAGTACTGGTTTGGCTATCCTTTACTTTTATGTAAACCCGCTGACCATGTGGCTTACGTTCGCTACGTTTGTTGGTTATGCGGTGATTTATACAGTGTTCCTTAAACCGGCAACACCAATGAATATCGTAATAGGCGGCGCATCAGGTGCTATGCCGCCAATATTAGGCTGGGCGGCAGTGAATAACACCGTATCGCCTGAGTCCTTGATTATGTTCCTGATTATCTTTGCCTGGACTCCGCCACATTTTTGGGCATTGGCTTTATACAGACGTGAAGAATATGCAAAGGTAGGGATGCCTATGTTACCAGTGACACATGGTGAAGCTTTTACTTTGCTGCATATCCTTCTGTATACCGTTATTTTAGTGGCAGTATCTATCATGCCTTATGGATTAGGTATGAGTGGCTTGATTTACCTGATATCAGCCATCATCCTCAATGCGATATTCCTAGCTTACGTGATTGGTTTATATCGAAAATATTCCGATGATTTAGCTAAGCGCACTTTCAAGTATTCCATTATTTACCTCACCTTGATCTTTGCTGCCTTATTAGTGGACCACTATTGGTTTATTTGAGTGTGACCTTTTAATACTTCACGCTAATTATGCAAAATAAAAAAGGCTTACAAAATTAGTAAGCCTTTTTTTATTGTCTGACCAATTGGTAAGCCATACCGATTTTCTCCTTATTCTGGAGCGGATACCAAACCTAATTGCTCACGTATTTTTTGAATCGCGCCTGGCTCGGTACGTACCAGAAAGAAAGTGCCTTCGTCGTCTGAACGTTCATTCAAGACTTGGCAGTTTGCATAGATATCTCCGCGAAGTTGCTGTGCTGACCAAGGAAGAAAAAGCTCCGTTTCAACTAAGTACTGCTGAAAAAATTCGACAATCTGCTGATGTAACTTCGCAACATCGTCAGATCGACGGGCGCTCATTACAACACAGCCCGGGTATTTAGCGCGTAAGGTCGCTTCGCATTCGGCTTGCTTCACTGAATCGCCAACGTGGTCAATCTTATTAAAAACTAGAAGACGCGTGATGACATCGGCGCCAATCTCCTTCAGCACATCATTGGTAACTTCAAGTTGACGCTCGAAACCAGGGTCGCTTGCGTCAATCACATGCAGTAATAGCGATGCATCGAGTGCTTCGTCAAGTGTCGATTTGAATGAGGCCACCAGTCCATGAGGCAGGTTCTTGATAAACCCTACCGTATCGCTAACCAGCACGCGCGGCAGGCTCTCGGGATAAAGCGCGCGAACTGTAGTATCAAGCGTGGCGAAGAGTTTATTGGCAACCAGCACTTCACTGCCGGTAAGCGCCCGCATTAAGGTCGACTTACCTGCATTCGTATATCCCACTAGTGCTACAGCAGCCAGGCCCTTACGCTCTTGCCGCCTGGCGCGCTGCGTCTTACGTTCAGCATCCATTGCCACTATTTCCAGTTGAAGCTCGGCGATACGGTCACGAATCTTACGGCGATCCAACTCGGTTTGCGATTCACCAGCTCCCCGTCCACCTTCGCCGCTACGCTGGCGACCTTGAGGCCCGGCGAGTTTTGCGGCTTCACGTAAACGTGGCGCCATGTAGCCAAGGCGAGCGATTTCAACCTGTGCTCGCGCTGCGCGGGAGCGTGCGTTGCGGTGAAATATTTCCAGAATAACCATGGTGCGGTCCATCACCTCGCAACCCACCTCAAGCTCTAAATTGCGTGCTTGCGAGGGAGAGATTTCGTGATCGACCAATAAAGCTTCTATTTCATGAGCTCCGGATTCGGTAACCCCAGACTCGCTGTTAACAAAGTCGCGAATCTCTTGGCGTTTGCCAGCGCCCAGATAAGCACGCATATCAAATCCAGTACGTTTCTGAACGAATGTTTTAATTACTTCATAGCCCAACGTTTTTGCGAGCTCGCGTAACTCTGTCAGGGATGCCTCGAATTCAAGGTCAGTAACGCTTGGCAGCTGAACAGCGGCTACAGTGGCATATATGGGTTTTTGTTTTACTTCTTTTTGCATTTAGGGGGTGTTATCTCTAGCTTTATCGGAACCAGATAGTACCTTAAAAGGGCTGGTTGCTAGATTTAAGTATGAATTGGATTGGTAAGAAATAATCCAAATTGATAGGGAAAAGACGTAGTAGGTGAAAAATTACGTTATTTCTTTGGCATGGGCTTAGGCACGACAGACCCTGTAACCACTACGATTTTTTTATCCTGCTTTGGCTTCTTGGTTTCTTTGTTCTTTTTTTGCTGACCTTTTGCCATGATGTTCTCCTGAGTCTTTAAAATTGATTGGATATCCTAATAATCAATCATAGGCTGATACAAGAATATAGGTAAATTACTTTCAGTTAGTCATCATTAATTAGTCATTTAGGACTATATCGTTATCCATAGATAACCGTTAACCTTGATGCCAGCATTATTAATACATTGATTCGAAAAGCTCAATAATTAAGGGTATATATGCAAACATCTGAAATACCTTTGGAATCTAGAGTACAAGCCCTGATTGATGAAGATCTACTCATGGCGTTCTGGGAGGGAGTGGATTTTTACAAAACCAAGGATTTAGTTCTTTTTTACAACACACATAAAACTGAAGATCCTGTCACCGTTTATGTGAGAGAAAAATTCCTCGCTTCGCCAGGGATTCCCGCTTCTTTAAAAAGTAAATTTGACATACCCGCAATGGAAACATCCGTAGAATTTAAAAATAGCGAAGGGGCATTTTGGCTTCTAGCGGCTTTCAGCGGCGGCGAACTAGCAAGTGCAGCGATTAATTCAAATCTACTTGCGACAGATGATTAGGTATATATCAAACAGCAGGTCATAATGAAAATTCAATAACAAGGAATCTAAAAATGTATTCAATCATTGGTTTGCTCATTCTCGTATTAGATATATTCGCGATCATTAAGATCATTCAATCCTCAGCTTCCGGCACGGAAAAAATATTATGGATCCTAGCTGTGCTGATATTCCCTGTCGTGGGCATGATTGTTTGGTTCTTTGCCGGGCCAGGTGGCAAAAGAATATAGTAAACAGTTAGCGTTCTAAATGCGAAGGTTGCTTCATATCGGCGAGCGCGAGAGCAGTCACGGTATGGAGTACCAGTCATGGTTTGAACTACAGCCATGATTTTAAGCAGCTATGAATTTAGCTGCCTAGATATAGGAATTATACCCCCGTAATTTATTGTAGATTTTCGAAGTAATTTCATAAGAATGAAGTCGCGCCTGATGATCAAATATCTGTGATGTAATCATTAATTCATCCGCATCTGTTTTAGCAATAAAAGTCCTTATTTCCTCCAATACTTTTTCCTCACTGCCTGTGGCGGAACAAGACAATACCTGATTAAGCAATGTACGTTCCTGTGCTCCAATAAGATTCCAGAAATCGGCGATAGGTGGCTGTAGTTTTGAAGGACGACCACTTCTCATATTGATAAAGGCCTGTTGCATTGAAGAAGCCAGAAAGTGAGCTTCATCCTCTGTGTCCGCAGCAAACACGTTGAAGCCCAGCATGACATAAGACTTTGCAAGATATTCTGAGGGCTGGAACGTTTCACGGTAAGTTTCTATTGCCTGCATCATTTGGCTAGGCGCAAAATGCGAGGCAAATGCATAAGGCAAGCCCAACGCCGCTGCTAATTGTGCACCGAAAAGACTGGAGCCGAGCACCCAGACCGGGACTTTCAATCCGGTACCTGGTACGGCTCTGACTGGCCCTTTAGGTTCAATTGAAAAGTAGTCGATTAATTCCATGACATCCTGCGGAAAGGTATCTTCAGCCACCAGGTTGCGTCTTAATGCACGGGCTGTGATCTGGTCTGAGCCAGGTGCGCGTCCAAGCCCTAAGTCAATACGTCCGGGAAATAAGGATGCTAATGTGCCGAATTGCTCAGCAATAACCAAGGGTGAATGGTTAGGTAGCATAATGCCGCCTGCCCCAACGCGTATAGTTGATGTGCCTGCCGCTACATGACCCATGAGTACCGAAGTAGCTGCACTTGCAATTCCGGGCATACCATGGTGCTCGGCTAGCCAATAGCGGTGGTAGCCCCAGCGTTCCACATGCTGTGCCAGATTCAAAGTGTTTTTAAAGGATTGAGCTGCATCACTGCCTTCTGTGATCGGCGAAAGATCAAGAACCGAGAATCGGAGGACTGGGTTGTCTTGTGTGTCAGCGTTAGTGTTCATCAGAAATTCAATTTGCAGTCATAGTAATTTACGTCCGTTACCTTCATTAATCGTTTAGATTAAGTTTGAGATTCGAAATGTCAGGTTAATCCGTGGCGTCATTGTCAATCTGGATTTAGCGATTCGGTGTTCCCACTTGTCCTGAAATTCGCCTTTCATGAGTAGGTAAGAGCCATTTTCTAGCAATACTCGGAATTTCTTGGAATGGTCAGATTTTTGCCTTAAATCGAAATAGCGTGCCTGGCCAAAACTTACCGAGGCGACATATTGATTCCTGCCCGGCACTGCATCTCTATCGCTATGCCACGCTACCGAGTCATTGTGGTCACGATATAAATTCAATAATACGCTATTGAATGAGATTCCCGACAAGGTTTCAACTCTCGCTTTAACTTCCAAAAGCTCAGGAGTCCAGGATAATGGAATAGTGCCATCTCCACTAATAGAATAGTTTACGTTTGAATGACCATACCAGGCATATAAGCGGGGAGTAACGATTTCTTTGCCATACATAACGGTAGTGAGCTGAGACCACGGCGCATTATTCAAAAATGTAGTCAGGTATCGTTCACTGTCTTTTTGGCTAAATACTCCAGGACGATAATCAAAGGTATCGCTAGAAACTTCCAAGTCCTCACCAAGCTCTTGTAAGAAGTTAAGTTGTTTCATGGTAGTTGGAGTTTACTTACAAACTATTGTTCTTTAGTACAGCTAGATCATTGAGTAACTGCGCAATATCCCATTCGCAGCCACCACAGCCTGAAATAGCACCGGTAGATCTGGAAATAGCATCCATATCCTTACCTTGCTCGAATAGGCTTTGAATATTGCTCCGCTTGGTACCGCTGCAAGGACACATTATTTCATCAACTATATTAGTGTGCTTCGTATTCATGGGGGATTTCTTAGGTTGCCAATTTAAAGAAAAAATCATCATCTACAGTTTGATCTGTCATGTCAATTTTTCGTTTCATCTCCTTTACTTCTCAATACTATTCTTCACAAAAACGTAACATATAAAACTTATGGGCAACTTATACTATCCAATTAACTTTTAATTACTTAGATTAGATTATGAAAATCAGGATTCCCAATGAAGAGTACTTAAAGAAGGCAGAAACTTTATCCGCGGACGAACGGGATAGGCTACTGTGCAGAATGCGTGGCAAGCTCACACGAAGAGTAGAAGACAAGACGTTGAGTAGGATAGCAGCACTTGCTATACAGCTTGAGGTTGAAGACGCAGAGCTAACGGAGTGGCGCGATAAAATGAGCGAAATCAAAGATAAGGAAAAATCCAAGAAGAAACATTAATGCGGTTTTTTATGTTCTTTGATGTAGTCGTAGCCTTTTCGAGTGACCGCCCAGCCTAATCCTAGTGTCAATGTAATAAAGCCAATTTTGAGTAGTTTCCTTAACCCCCCCATATTCTCTTCAGTATATGGTTTAACCTCAACAGTCTTTAATACCTCTTCTAGTTCCTCTGGTAATTTTTCCATAAGTTCTCCAAAACTTTATGCTTTACGTTAGTGCTCGTTTCATAAATTCAGCAGTTTCAGCAGTACGCTATCTAACTTTATAAATAGTGACTCCAAGTCTGTAAGTGACTCTTATTAAGGCTTAGCTTTAGGATTTAGCTAGCGATTAGCAACATGTGCCAAGATGAATATCCTTACTTATTTATCAGCAGTTTTCTTATGTTGGCTTGTGTGTGAGTAAGATTAAATGATGACTCGTCACTAACTATTAGGAGTCAGGATGAATCGCAATCAACAAAAAGCGCTTCAACTCACGCACGTAAAAGTACTGCTAAAAAAACAAGCTCATCAAAAAGTTCTTCTACCAAATCAAAGAGTGCATCAAGTAAATCTAGCAATAAACACTTTGATATGAGTTAAGAAGGCCATCACCGGCAGTTCGGTTTTGTCCTTAATTTTTAAAGACATAAACCTGTGTGTATTCATTGAATGCAATCACACTAACTCATAACTAGATGTTCTTTGAAGCGATGATATTGTTGAGTCTCTACTGAAGTTTGATTTTTGCTGTCTAAAAAACTCTCAACGTCATTTAATTTTTCCACATCTTTCGTGTATTGCAATTGAATTTCACCCATCCTAGATGTTGCTGAATGAATATCCAAATCCGTAAATGAATGGTATTTCCAATTTTCGGTGATAAAGTTAGCTTTGCCAGTTAAAATCAATACATTGAAGTCATTAAGATTCCTAAGTAATTCATTACTTAACCAAACGCTATTGATTAAAGCAGTCTGTAAAGTTTCATGAATATTAGTTAAAGTGGGTCTGCTGATCATGGAAGACTTAGTTTGACTTGCCAACACTTGTAACTGAAAAGAATTAATGAAGTTACACACTGCCTGATAAGCCCCATGTCGACGTTTCAAAACCATGCTCAAATACTCACGCTGCGCCTCATTTATTTTTCTCGTGTTCAAGTAATGATCAATGGCGATCACATATATAAATATGACTAAAGTGATATAGAGTCCGCTTAATAACATTGAAATTGGGCCTTGTTAAAGGTTAAGGGTAATGTAGTCATTCGGGCATCAAGTCCATATGCTGATGCAACTGCTTGCACCTGCTTACATTGCGCCTTAAATCATCGATTTGTCTATTCAATACTGTATTCACCGAAGTAGGCAAATACTTCCTATTTAAAGACTCATAAGACTTCAGCAATATTTGACTTAATCCCTCTATTTCTTTTAATAAGCTGAATGGGTCATTACACAAAATAGCCGTCTTAATAAGTTTCCATTTGCTATGCAGAAAATCAAAGAAGGTCAGGGTAAATGGTGGATGGCCGCCAATGTTATAAACGAGCCTTCTGAGTTCATGGATATTCTTTTTAATATCCTCAGATTGATGTTTACAGAAAGTGCTCAATACCTCGTCTGTGATGGATTCCGATAACTTAGAAAAGTATTCTTTTTCCACCGATAAGACTTGAATCAAATGATTTAACGAAGTGATAAGTGCCCGATTGTCCAACATTTATATTCCATTCCCTGTAATTTAATCGCTAGGTGATTATTGATGTCGGCCAAGTTTTCGTCTATCGGATAAAAATCCTTTTGTTTGTCAGAGACCTCTGACGTGTATGTAGGTATTTTTTTATTAATAATTAAGGTATTCTGCAGCAAGTAATGTCTCTAATGGCGCCATGCTGGTTAACTCAGGCCCCTCATTACTTTCATTTGGATTGGACAATTAGTAGATCCAGATTTTGGCTTAGAGACCAGACTTTTGGCTTAGAGAAAAGACTTTTGGCTTAGAGAAAAGATGAACGGTAAAAAACTTACGATAGATTTACCAAAGTGATGCTCTTTGTCGTCATAGTGTTATTAATTTGGCAAGTCATTAACTTTGAGTTGTCTTACGGTGTAAAACAAGTGGTCTATGGAATGATCCCAAGATAGCCACCGTGCTGGGATATTGGGATAGGCTAATACAACTTCGACTTACAGCTAGTAGTTCGTAACCATGTAGCAATGTCTAAGCGCTCTTAATTTTAATGTACGGTAAATCTACAACTATTTACTTTCGGTCGATTTCAATACTTTCTTTACTGCCACTGTTAGAGACCGCCAGCATAATGCCAATACCAATCGTAATGACTATACCGATCAAGGTCCAGGCTGTGCCAATGTCAGCAAGAATGTCTAATTTCCACAGCGCACCGAGTACGCCGCCAATAAAAATGACGTAACCCAACAGAAACATACCAGTCCATTTCATGACAAACCTCCCAATGTGTTAAACCATACCAGTAATATTAAGATACGCTGCAATCGAAAATGTTGCTGAGTTAGTCCTGATAGTAACATAGCCGATAGCAGTTTAGACCCTGTGAACGGTCACACTGCAACAGGAGCTTTCGGAGAATGTCAGATTGCTTTTACAACATCTGCCGACCTTAAACATTGAGCAATATCCGCTAAACGATAGGGTTTGTTAATAAAGTTAAAATCATCAAAATCGCCATGCTCATCAGCAAGTGCAGGTAATGGATAGCCGGAAGCCAGAATGATTTTTATATTAGGGTCAAACTGGCGAACTTCATGCGCTAATTCAATTCCATTCATACCGCCGGGCATGAGAATGTCAGTAAAAAGCACATTGATTGCTTCAGTATGCCATAATTTTTCCATAGCCTCTTCGGCGCTTGATGCGGTAAGTACGCTATATCCCATACTTTTAAAAAGTTCTGCAGAAGCGTTTAAAAGGTCAGGCTCATCATCTACTATCAAGGCCTTGAGTTCCTGTTGATAAGGAATATAGTCTGCACTTTGGCTGTTTTTCATAATGGGAAAATATAAAGAAACCGCTGTACCTTTTCCTACTTGGGTGTCGATGAAGATATCGCCATCTGATTGCTTGATAAATCCATAAACCTGGCTTAACCCTAAGCCAGTACCTTTACCAATCTCTTTGGTAGTGAAGAATGGTTCCAGTATATGTGGCAGTACATTGGTGGCAATGCCAGTCCCATTATCCTGGACACTCACTTTTACATATGAACCTGCAATCAATGACCCTATCTCATTGTCAACAAGTTTAACCTTTTCTGTTTTCAATTTAATAACGCCACCTTGTGGCAATGCATCTTTGGCATTGACTATAAGATTCAATAATGCGGCTTCAAAGCCGCTAGCATCTACTTTCACGGTGGAAATATCTATACTGAGGTCAGTGAGTAATTTTACGGAAGAGCTGCACGCTTTTTCTAGCATGGGCTCAAATCCATATATCAATTTGTTAATATCATTTAACTCTGATTTTAAGGGTTGTTGACGAGCAAAACTTAATAATTGTTGAGTAAGGGTAGCGCCTCTGGCGATAGCTCTCTTCATGCTCTCAACCATCTTGATTTGTCTGGCATCAATAGGACTCAAGCCAAAAACTTCCAGGCTGCTTGAGATTACCGAGAGAAGATTGTTGAAATCATGTGCTATACCACCGGTCAGTTTGCCTATCGCGTCCATTTTTTGCGATTGATATAAAGCGGCATTGGCCCGGGCTAATGCTTCTTCAGCTTTATATTTTTCTGTAATGTCACGCGTGATTTTGGCAAAACCGATTAACTCTTTTGCATCATTGTGAATAGCGTCAATAATGACATGGGCTCTAAACCTAGAGCCATCCTTACGTACGCGCCAACCCTCACGTTCATAACGGCCTTCGGCTTTGGCTATTTGGAGGGATTGCTCTGGTAAGCCGGCGGCAATGTCTTCAGGTGTTAAAAAAAGGCTAAAATGTTTGCCGACAATGTCATCAGCGCTGTAGCCTTTGATTCTTTCCGCACCCAGGTTCCAATTGCTCACAATTCCAGTAGGAGTGAGCATGTAAATGGCGTAGTCAGTCACTCCTTGCACTAAATACCTGAAACGCTCTTCGCTTTCGAATAATTTATCCTGAGCTTTCTTTTGTTCGGTAATGTCGCGGGTAACCTTGGCGTAACCAATGAGTACATTATGCTCATCATAAATAGCATCGACGACGATATTGGCCCAGAATTGAGTGCCATCTTTTCTTACACGCCATCCTTGAGATTCAAATTGTCCGTTTTTTGCAGCTTGTTTGAGAATGTTCCAAGGTAGTTTTTTACTTAAATCTTCGGGGGTAAAAAAAATGGAAAAATGCTTACCGAGAACTTCATCTTCGGTATAGCCTTTGAATCGTTGAGCTCCGGCATTCCAACTGACTATGGTGCCGTTCGGATCTAGAAGGTAAATGGCATAATCACTGATGGAGGTGACGAGTAATTCAAATCGTTTTTCTGAACTTAGTAGGGATGAGAATGGCTTGTTCTGGTTAGCCTCAGTAGGTGACATCATTAACAAATCCCTTGGTTTTAGTTATCTTTTTTAATAAAAATTAACGACTGTTCCTTGAGAAGTGAAATACTCGCAAAGATAAATTTCAACGTAGAAGTATTATATGAAATTATCATCAAAGTTTATTTTTTTCATAAAATCCAACTGTATGGATCATATAAATTTCACATCGCATCAGAAGCCGAAATTAAGATGGTAATAAGTTAGAAACGATAAAGCAATAAATGCGCTCTAGTTTTACCCAGTGCATTTATCCGGTTTGATTTTTAATGGTGGATTTGAAGCGGATAAATTTAGATATGAAGGTCAGCGCTAATGCGCACAATATAATTGTAACGCTATTAAAGCCAATTACGCCGCTATATAAGAGCTTTTCAGCAGCGGCGTCTACTTCACTTTTAATAACGTGCCATTTGTTCATTATTGCATTATTTGCATTACATTTAGATGAACAGATTAAAACAGATACTAGTAAATTATATAACTCACTTATTGCTTAAAATGATGTAAGAATTTACCTACTAAACTTAGTTGTGAACAATGGTGAGACCACTGTAAGGCTTATTCCCAGGTAAGCATGATTTGATCATGCTGGAAATTGATGTCAATCAGGTAGAATTTGGCAAATCTTATAATTAGCTCTTCAGTAATAAGTAAGTTTCTGTTTATTTTAATTGCCATAGAGTCTTGAGCTGCTATAGGCTCCCATGACATCACCATGGATTTACCAGCTAGCCGCATATTCAAATTTTTATTATCAAAATTGTTATCTTCAATGTAGCTAAACAAGCAAAGTAAACAATACAAAAGTGGCTTAGTTTTAACGACTTCGCTTTTTAATGCGTCATCCGCTACTGAATCATTATCTAATTGTTCATCAGGCAAAGTCAGCTGAATATTTTTCATCGCCAATTGACTGTTCATCAACTGAGTACTCTTTTTTAATATATTGCCTGGCTGATCTTCATGAGCTGATTCAAAATCCCATAACTGTAATTCCCTTATCCCCAATATGGCATCCCTAAGTTGCAACTCAATTTTCTTGAGGTCTGACTTCACTTGCTCAGGCGCCAATTCGGCTTTATTTAAATACCTGTCCATAATGGAAACGCGCATTAAACTCGTTGTCATATAACCGACCAAATCATGCCTGATATGCGGGAATATTCGATTGAATACTTCTTGGTTGATAGCGCTGATAAAAAATTTATCTTCTGTACTTTTTTCTAATTGTTTTTCCATGTTTTATCTTCACAAGACAGTGTTGAAACTTTACGTACATTAAAAACCCTCAGTTCGTAACTTTACATTATCAAGTAACGAGTACGGAAGGATTCGCTAAAATTATTTAGCAGCGATTAAACAAAATTAATAATCAGTCTTGTATACAGCTCAGTATGTATTTATAGTTCTATAGGTGCATGATTTTAAACTTTAAAAATTCAATTGTTAATAATGGATAAGAAGTATGGACGATAAACAAAAAATCTCAGTTAGATTTTGTACAGAATTATTCTTTAGTCGACGATCTTATTTAATAAAAACAGCGATTGTGACGCTATTCTCATTTCAAACAACTCATGCTTATTCCAAAGAATTGGTTGAATTAAGTTTTGAAGAACTTGGCAATATTCAAGTGACTTCAGTTTCCAAACGCAGCGAATCCATTAATGATGCTGCAGCCTCTATCTTTGTCATTACCAATAAAGATATTCAACGCTCAGGTGCCAGCTCATTACCGGAGGCTTTACGTTTAGCGCCTAATCTTCAAGTTGCGCAGGATAATGCTAGAAACTATGCAATCACGGCACGAGGCTTCGGTAGCGTGGTTTCAAATAAATTATTAGTGCTAATAGATGGCCGCACGGTGTATAGCCCTTTGTATTCCGGCGTTTTTTGGGACGCCCAGGATGTAGTACTGGAGGATATTGATCGTATAGAAGTGATAAGTGGTGCCGGCGCTACATTATGGGGTGCTAACGCGGTAAATGGCGTCATTAACATCATCACTAAAGCTGCCTCCCAAACGCAGGGAAGGCTAATTTCTATTTCCGGGGGAAATAACGAAAGATATGCCTCATTACGCTACGGCGGTACATTAAATAATGACGGAAAATTTCGTGTGTACGCTAAACATTCAGAGCGAGACGATACCCATAAAGAATCAAATGGATCTTCACTTAAAGATGATTTAACAAGGGATCAAGTTGGGTTTCGAAGTGATTGGGAAAACAGCGGTGATAAATTCACCTTACAGGGTGATTTCTATAATGGTTATCTTTCTTCACCCACCACAACTGATACTCAAATCACTGGTGCAAATATTTTGGCCCGCTCCAATAAAACATTAACAAATGGCTCTTCTTTAGATATTCAAGGATATGTAGATTACACCTACCGTGATCGCCCTAATGGATATAGTGAAAACTTAACCACAATTGACCTAGAGGCTAAACATTACTTGAAGATTGCGGAGCGTCATAATGTAACTTGGGGTGGAGGTTACCGTAGAGCATTCGATCGCATAGATAACGATAATAACTTTGCTTTTCTGCCTGGTGATAAAATTCTCCAATGGGCGAACATTTTCGTTCAGGATGAGATTAACCTGACACCTGCATTGAATTTAACTTTGGGTCAAAAATTTGAGCATAATAGTTATTCAGGGGTTGAGTCTTTGCCCAACGCGCGGCTTGGCTGGAAATTTGCTGACAATCAATTTCTTTGGGCTTCAGCGTCAAGCTCTATACGCGCGCCCTCACGTTTTGAAACAGACCTTTATTTCCCGGCTAAACCACCCTTTGTTTTCATAGGTAATCGTAAATTCCAATCAGAACGAGTAAAAACTTATGAAATAGGCTACCGCGCAACTCCTACGATAAACACCTCTATCTCGATTACCGGTTTTTATGCAGAATACAATAGGCTGAAAACCTTAGAACATTACCCTACTCCTGCTGATCCCTTGATATTTGAAAATAACGCCAGCGGGCATAGTCATGGCGTAGAAATGTGGGGAAGTTGGCAAACGACCCCGAATCTCAAACTAGCGGGTGGTTTGGTATTACAACAAGTAGGAATCAACTTACCTGTAGCTGATCGTTTAAGCCTCAACAACCTCAATAGCAACGACCCAAGCTCACATAGCATGTTACGTGCTTCGTATGACATCACACCCAATCATTTATTGGACGCGACCATTCGGCACGTTAATAAGCTTTCAGATCCTGCTGTGCCTTCTTATACAGCGCTGGATTTAAGATATGGCTGGAAAATAAACCGGGATATTGAGTTCTCTATAGTAGGGCAGAACTTACTAGATCCCGAGCATGCAGAGTTCTCTCGTGCATCAACAAGAGCTGAATTCGATAGAAGTTTATTAGCTAAGCTACAGTGGAATTTCAGATGAAATTCGCACGGCTATCAGCCTTTTTGCTAATTAGCATTCTGGGATTTTACGTCCAGTCTGCTTTTGCGGTCGGTTCGAGCGAAAGCTTGGAGCGCCAAGTGAAATCCGCTTATATATTTAAATTCGGCAATTATATTGCGTGGCCGGATAATCTATTTGCTGATACTAACAGCCCTATTATAATTGGCGTGGTTGAAGACCCATTGCTGGCGAATGAACTTGAGAAAATTGCAATTGGGCACAAGACTGGTAACCGTACCGCCATCATTAAAAAGCTTAATGCAAAAAATATGGATACAGAAGTACATATTCTGTATGTGGCAAATGATGCCAGCAAGCTATTAAATGCTTATAGGAGTACGCATCCCCAAGTGCCGACGCTCTATATCACGGACACAACGGAAGGCCTAGCTATGGGGAGTATTATCAATTTTGCTCACGATGATAATCGCCTCCGCTTCGATGTATCCCTACGGGCGGCAGAGCAAAATAAAATAAAATTAGATGCTTCATTATTAACCGTAGCTAGGCAAGTTATTAATAAATAAAGATTATTATGCTTTTTCATTACAAATCAATCCGTCTTAAATTCTTAGCAGCAGTTGCTGCTACCAGCATCGTTACTTTATTAGTGACCATAGTATCTATGGGCATTTATGACTGGAGTGATTACAAAAATAGATGGGTCAGTGATCTGGGCAGTCAGGCGATGTTATTAGGTAGGGCCTCAATTCCGGCACTGCAATTTGATGATCCGCAACTGGCTACCAAAAATTTGCAGTTATTGGAGATAAGACCACGCATTCAATCTGCAGCACTGTACGATGCTAACGGCAATATTTACGCTATTTACAATAGTAATCAATTTAGTTTTAAACTTGGTGAAGCACTTAAAAATAACTCAGAGCAGGTTCAGGGTGACAACATTTTAGTGGCACGCCGTATTGAACAAAACGACATTTTAATTGGTTATATGGTTATCAAGGCCGAATATGGACTATATAAGCGTTTATTCAGTTATTTAGGCATTCTTATTCTGGTCGGCACTATGGCTTTCATCATCTCTCAATTGATTGCGCGCTGGCTGCAACAGCAAATTACGCAACCTATTGAAGCCATTGCTGAGCTTTCGAAAAATGTAGTGGAACAGCGTAATTACTCATTACGTGCAGTCAAAACCACGGAAGATGAGGTCGGGTATTTAGTCACGGCTTTTAACACGATGCTCAAGGAAATTGAACTGGGTAACAAAGCCCAGGAAAAAGCGCTCGCTGACCTGGCTCAAGAAAATGAAGTCAGAAAAAATACCGAAAAAAAACTGCAAGAGGCCCATGATGAGCTGGAGCAAAGGGTACAAGAGAGGACTGCGGAATTACAGAATGCGCAGCATGCGTTGTTGCAGTCCCAAAAATTAGAAGCGGTGGGCCAATTAACGGGTGGCGTTGCCCATGACTTTAACAATATTTTGCAGGTTATTAGTAGTAATCTTGAAATTCTTACGATGAAATTTGCGGATATTGCACCTGCTCAACACCGTGTAGAAAGTGCGCTAACTGCCGTGGAGAAGGGCGCTAAATTAGCCTCTCAGCTATTGGCATTTGCACGTAGGCAGCCACTTCAGCCGGTACCGACCAACCTTAGTAGCCTAACGAAAGGTATGGACGATTTGCTACGCAGGGCACTGGGCGAAGGTATCAAGGTTGAGGTCATTCATGGTGGAGGGTTATGGAATGTGATGGTGGACCGTAACCAAGTGGAAAACGTCATTCTTAACCTTTCTATCAATGCGCGCGATGCAATGAACGGTAACGGTCACCTGACCATTGAAACAACCAATGTAATGCTGGATGATTTGTACGCGGATAACCATGCTGGATTAACTTCCGGGCAGTATGTGATGCTAGCCATCTCCGATACCGGTTGCGGTATGTCCCCTGAGATCGTAGAAAGAGCTTTTGAGCCGTTCTTCACTACCAAGGGTGAGGGGAAAGGGACTGGGCTGGGTTTGAGCATGGCGTACGGCCTAGTTAAACAGAGCGATGGCCATATCAAGATATACAGTGAACCAGGTCAGGGGACAACTGTTAAAATTTATTTCCCACGAATTCATTTACCTGAAGCAGAGCAACCCGTTAAAAAAATTACAGATATGCAGGGGGGGACTGAATCTATCCTAGTCGTAGAGGATGATATTGCCGTCCAAACAGCAGTTGCCGATATACTGCTTGGTCTTGGCTACCGTGTGTGTACTGCCTCTGATGCGCATAGTGCCCTGGATATGATTGAAAGTGGACAAAAATTCGATTTATTGTTTACTGATGTAGTGATGCCTGGAACGCTAAAAAGCTCCGAGCTTGCAAAAATCGCTAAAAAGAAATTACCTGATCTCGCCGTTTTATTTACTTCAGGGTATACGCAGAACGCCATTGTTCACGGCGGCAAGCTGGATGCAGGCGTTGAGTTAATTAATAAGCCATACCGCCAAGCAGACCTCGCTCGAAAAATACGAATAGTTATTGAGAAAGCGCATAAGGAGTCCTCTAAAAATACTGTGGCAGATAACAAAAGTGAAAGTGTTATCGCCATGCATACATCAATTCTGGTCGTTGAAGATAATTTAGATGCACAATTAGCGCTTTGTGAGTTACTCTCCATGCTTGGGCATCATGCAGTAGGCGTATCGTCTGCAGAAGAGGCTTTAGATCAATTATCCAGTTTCGATATATTGTTAACCGATGTTAACTTACCTGGTATTAGTGGTATAGAGTTAGCTAAAAAAGCACATGTGCTATATCCCTCGAAACCTGTCATTATTTCTTCAGGAATGGATATATCGACTCAACTGGAATTTGAAGTCCAGTTATTGCCCAAGCCATTCAGTATGGTGATATTGTCTGAGGTTTTGGAGAAGGCAAAAAGCTTCTCAGCAAGGCGCGACATAGCGTTATAATATTATAATAGCTACTTTTTATTCGTGAAGTTTCGTTCTCTATGGCAGTTTTCCATTGCATTATCAGCACAAATGTAAGATATGTCTTGACTTACGATTTAATATCACGTTAAATGCGATCAGGTGTTTGTTTTTTTGATATTGTCGAGTCTCAGTAACTAGTAATATTTTAAAACCCAAACTTTCCGGGGCGCCCCCTTTTAAAGTATGAAAGTAAGATTATGGCAACAGGTATTGTAAAATG
>JBKJOT010000035.1:0-10941 GCA_046595335.1 Methylotenera sp. | reverse complement strand
CTTTCGCGACTACCGCCAATTTTCAAGCCTTGGCGTTGCCCCAGGGTGTAATACATCAAACCTTCATGCTGGCCTACCAGCTTGCCTTCTGGCGTTTTCATATTGCCCGGTGTGCGTGGTAAATAGCGGCTTAAAAACTCCTGAAAAGGGCGCTCGCCGATAAAACAAATCCCTGTCGAATCTTTCTTTTCAGCATTGATTAAGCCGGCTTGACGCGCAATTTCACGTACTTCACGTTTTAAATATTTGCCTAACGGAAATAAAGTTTTGGAGAGTTGCGCCTGATTCAAGCGATAGAGGAAATAGCTTTGGTCTTTGCTACCGTCCTCAGCTTTTAATAGTTGGAAACTGCCAGGCTTAAGCGGGTTTTCACGAACTTGGGCATAATGGCCTGTCGCAATTGCATCGGCGCCCATGTCCATGGCATGGTCTAAAAATGCCTTAAACTTAATTTCAGCATTGCATAAAATATCCGGGTTCGGCGTACGGCCGGCCTTGTATTCGCTTAAAAAATTGGCGAACACACGGTCTTTATATTCTGTACTGAAATTCACCGCTTCGATATCAATACCTATCTTGTCGGCAATCGAAACCGCATCAATCAAATCTTGCTTGCTGGAACAGTATTCATCGGTATCGTCATCTTCCCAGTTCTTCATGAACAGACCGGTGACCTCATAACCTTGCTCTTTAAGCAGCAGTGCGGTGACGGATGAATCCACCCCGCCGGAAAGACCGACGACGATTTTCTTCTTTTGTGCTTTGTTTAAATCCATAATTTTATGATTTGTTTGTCATTTATTGTGCCTAGTTTAGGGATATTTGATAAGCCTATAAGTAGGTCAGTACTGATAACGGAAATGCTTTCCCGTTTAAATAATCTTCGATACAAGTAATCACTTGCGGGCTACGCATCAAGCTAGCTTTACTGCGAATCTCGTCAATACTCATCCACACTGTACGGATAATGCCATCATCCAAGCCGCGCTCCGGTTGATGATTATCTACATTGCCAATAAAGGCAAAGCGCAGATAAGTGGTGTTGTTATGCTCATGCTTCCAATGATAGATACCTAATAACGACTCAGGCTTAAACGCATAGGCGGTTTCTTCCAGTGTTTCGCGGATCACCGCCTCTATAATGGTTTCGTTGTCTTCCAAGTGGCCTGCAGGCTGGTTGAAACGGTTACCGCGGTCGGTCATTTCTTCTACCAGCAAAAATTTTCCTTCACGTTCTATAATTGCTGCAACAGTCGCATGGGGCATCCATTGCCGGTATGTATTTTGCAAATCTGGAGTTTGTTGCATTGTTAAGTCTTTGAAATTCTTGGATTGATGTGTAGCGAGTATTTTAACCCGAAGTGGGTATTTTCGCTAAAAAGACCTAAACACTAACAATACTAAATTGAAGTCCCCAGTTGCGGAAATAACCCCACAAGGCCATGAGCAATGAACTCCACAGCCATTGCCGCAAGTATCAGCCCCATTAAACGGGTGACGATATTAATGCCAATAGTGCCCAGACTGCGTGAAATGCGCACCGATAATCTAAGGATGATCCAAATTATCAAGCTGATAGCCAAGATAGGGATAGTCAGGGCGATATGGCCGATAAAGCTGCTATTTTGTTGAGCAACGATGATCATATTACTGATCGCCCCCGGGCCAGCCAACAATGGAATACTGAGCGGTACGATGGCAATCACTTCGCGCTCTGCCAGTGTCCTGGCTTCTTCCGGTGTTTGGCGTGTGCCACTTTGCTTACCGTGCATCATGGAGATGGCAATCAACATAAGTAATACACCACCACCTACCTGAAATGAAGGGATGGAGATACCAAAGAAGCTAAGAATCCTGTCGCCTAGGAAAGCAGATACGGCCAATACAATGAATACTGTAAAGGCTACCGTCCTAGCGGTTTTCTGTCGGTCTTCTTCAGTCCAGCCATCCGTTGCGCTGATAAAAATAGGCACGCTACCGATAGGATTGACGATGGCAAACAAGGCTACCGCCACTTTAAACAGAATCGCCCATTCAGTCATACAGCATCCCTTCATATTTTGGCACAGCGGCATTATCACTTAACGCAAAGTTATGTAACAAATGGTCAAGCGCACTACAATAAACTATAGTGTCGCAGACATTAAGCATATTGAAAGCATTTTTTGAGTACAACCATTCAAATCACTCCAGACATTTTCGTAGAGCCGCAGATTTACTTGGCCTCACGCAGTCCTCGACGAGTTGAACTGTTAAAACAATTAGGCATTAGTTGCCAATCCCTCCCTGCGGACATTGATGAAACGGCATTATTAAACGAATCACCGACAGATTATGTGATACGCCTCGCAAGGCAAAAGGCGGAAGCTTGCCTGACAAGTTTAACTCCTGCTCAGGCTATATTGCCTATCTTAGCCGCGGACACCACAGTTGCATTAGGCAGCTTGATATTAGGTAAACCGATTGATGATAATGATGCGAAAGCCATGTTGAAAATGCTGTCGGGCACTAAACATGAGGTTCACACTGCGGTAGCATTGGCTTATACAGGCAATATTGAAGTTGTGCTTTCTAGCACAATGGTAGAAATGATGGAACTCACAGATAGCCAGCTTGACGCTTATATTGCTAGCGGCGAACATCTGGATAAAGCCGGCAGCTATGGCATACAAGGCAGAGCGGGCGCATGGGTCAAGCGCATTAAAGGTAGTTATACCGGCGTGATGGGCCTGCCGATTTACGAAACTATGGGCTTATTAAACAAGCATGGCTTTAAATACTGATGGCAACGCTATAATCTAAAAAAGAATGTAAAAGAGACTACCGTGAGTGAAGAAATACTGATCAACGTAACCCCGCAGGAAACGCGTATTGCCATGATGGAGAATGGCGTGGTGCAAGAGCTGCAGATAGAGCGCAGTACCTCATTGGGGCTGGTGGGCAATGTATACCGAGGTGTGGTGTGCAGGGTATTACCGGGCATGCAATCCGCTTTTGTGGAAATCGGCCTGCAGCGTGCGGCTTTCTTGCATGCGGCTGATATTTTCGAATGCGGAAGTTCTGAAGAGCCATTGCCGATCCAGCAGGTTTTGCATGAAGGTAAAAGCCTGATGGTGCAAGTGATCAAAGAGCCGATAGGCACTAAAGGCGCCAGGTTGACCACGCAGATTAGTATTGCCGGACGATTTTTGGTATACCTGCCGCAACAGGAACATATCGGCGTTTCACAACGTATTGAGGACGAAGTCGAGCGTGAGCTGCTTAAAGCAAGGCTCATTGGCCTGCTCCCGGAAAAGCGCGATGGTGGTTACATTATCAGGACCATGTCAGAAAGCGCTTCTGACGAAGAACTGCTCGCTGATGTGGACTACCTAAACAAGACCTGGGCACATATTAAAGAAAAAAGTACCAAAGTCCCGGAACGTAGCTTGATTTTCCAAGACCTTAATTTACCAATGCGAGTACTGCGCGATGTGCTGTGCGCTGAGACCGAGATGATTCGCGTTGACTCCAGCGAAACCTACCAGAAGCTTATAGAGTTTTCTAATTTATACGCCATTACTGCATTGGATAAACTAGTGCATTACCAAGGTGAACGGCCATTGTTCGACTTATATAATATTGAGCAGGAAATCGAAAAAGCCATGTCGCGCAAGGTAGAGCTTAAATCCGGCGGCTACCTGATTTTTGACCAGACTGAAGCCCTTACTACGGTAGATGTGAATACCGGTAGCTTTGTCAGTGGTAAAAATCTATCAGATACCATCTTTAAAACCAACCTGGAAGCGGCGCAGTGTATAGCGCGCCAGTTACGGTTAAGGAACCTGGGCGGTATCATCATCATTGATTTTATTGATATGGATGAAGATACCCAGCGTGAAGCGGTACTGGAAGAATTACAAAAAGCTGTGGCGCGTGACCGTGCACGTACCGGAGTGAATGGCTTTACACCATTAGGTTTGGTGGAAATGACCCGCAAACGCACCCGTGAAAGCTTGGCGCATATTCTTTGCGAACCCTGTTCTACCTGCAAGGGTCGTGGCGAAATGAAAACCGCTCAGACTGTTTGCTATGAGATATTGCGTGAATTATTACGTGAAGCGCGGCAGTTCAATGCCCGCGAGCTGAAAGTATTGGCAGCGCCTAAAGTCATTGATATGTTGCTGGAAGAAGAGTCGCAGAGCCTGGCAAACCTGTCAGACTTTATCGGCAAGCCGATTTCCTTACAGGTGGAATCGCAATATAATCAAGAGTATTTTGATATTATTTTATTGTAATCAAGGCTTAAGGAATCACAGCTTGCGGATTCCCGCCTATAAACGGCGCATTGTAAAGCAACACGGTGTTACTTAACTCATCCGAATTAGGTTTAGCTACAACCGATTTGGATGCATCTAATGTTGAAGATTTTTCCGGGACTACTTTAGCACCACGCATCAATTTTAATAAAATCGCGTCTAACTGATTGGATTGCTGCAGATATTTAGCGAGTTCTTTATCGGCCAGCTCCAAGTTTTTTAGCAGCTTATCTGCACTGCTGTGAGATTCCATCAGGGATTCAGCACGTTTATCTAGCGCAACTTTATGTTCATTGATCTGGCCCTTGAGTTCCCCCAGCACGGCACTGATCCACTTATTGCAAT
Source organism: Methylotenera sp. (assembly GCA_046595335.1). Lineage (GTDB taxonomy): Bacteria > Pseudomonadota > Gammaproteobacteria > Burkholderiales > Methylophilaceae > Methylotenera. Next base: position 6,298 of record JBKJOT010000035.1, on the reverse strand, counting down.
CCGCATGCGCCTGCTCAAAAATAGCCTGCATCTGTGCCCCCAGGCCTAAAAAGAAACGACGTATTAAAAAGCGTTTCTCTGTCAGTACATTTACCGGGTCATTACAGAAGTCCTCGGTAATCTTTTCTAAGGCTTTCATGTTATGGATGAAGGTGCTCATATCCAATGGGATAGATTGCGTTTTTTCGAAGCCGTGCTTACTCCAGAACAAATGGTACAAGTCATCAGCATGCTTTTTGATAATATGACCTTCTATTGTAATTTCTTCTGCAAGATTACAAGCCAACCGTGTTAATTCACGCATGCTCCGGTTCAAGCCTACTGTAGTCCAGCTGTCGCCCATATCTTGTTTGGCTTGTTCCAGCGTGGTGTTCAGGTAGCCCATACTTAAGCGGCGTAATAGCTTGTCGCATAGGCGCTTGATCTTTTCGCTACCCTGGTTAAAAGTAAGTATTGACGCTTCATAACGTTTGCGGTCAGCCACTACTTTTGCCAATATCTCTTTGGAAATATCCCGATTCTGGTTTTGTAATTCACGCAATTGCGCTAACTGAACTTTCACATTGGAAACGCGAATCTGTGCAAGTTTGTGTGACGTATGGGCCATGCCGGACACTTCACCTACTACTGCGCGGCCAAGAATCTCATGTTTGGCTGCTATCATTTGGTTAGCGAGAGCATTTTCCAGTAAACCAATGCCGCTGCGTTTTAACAAAACAGGGTCTTTACGGATCTTAGCGACTAGGGCCTTTTGTGCGGACATCGCAAAGATATTGCTGGCATCCATACCCAGTTCACGCGCAGTATTTTTAATCTGCTTCTGGATTAAGGCGTCTACTTCGGCCTCTGTCTCCAGGCCATCCCACAAGATGTCTATTTTATTAAGCACTACTAGTTTATGTGCTGCGCGTTTCTGCACATATTCTGACCAAATCTGCATATCAGAACGCGTAATGCCGGTATCTGTAGCCGTTAAGAACAATACCGCATGGGCATTAGGAATGATGCTGAGCGTCAATTCCGGTTCAGCACCCATGGTATTCAAGCCTGGCGTATCAATAACGACTAGACCCTTTTTAAGCAGTGGATGAGGGTAGTTGATGAGAGCATGGCGCCATACCGGAATTTCAACCTTGCCTTTTTCCGCCAGTAAACGGCGCATGCTAGGGTCATCTTCATTCCAAAAGCCCAGTTTTTTCGCAGTCTCCAAATCTACTTCACGTTTTTGTACCAGCGATCTTAGGGTTTCTTTCATCTCGGCCGGAGATGAAGTATCCAAACGAATTTTTTTCCAAATACCGGGTGCAGTTTTAAGGTAAGTCAGCGTATCGTCTGTCTGTCTTGTTTCAATTGGTAGTAGCTTGATGCAAGGCTCTTCGCGCTCATCCCAGAATATCTCAGTAGGGCACATGGTCGTGCGGCCAGGCTCACTCGGAAGCAGCCGCTGGTTAAAATCAGAAAAAAACAAGGCATTGATGGTTTCAGTTTTACCGCGTGAGAACTCGGCGAGAAAGGCCATGACCAATTGGTCTTTTTTCAGTGTTTCCTTGATGTCATATAGACGCAATTCTTGCATAGCATCTGGCATTTCAGTCGCTGCTAACCAATCCATATATTCATCGATAGCCGAAATGAGCCCGTCGCGCCATTCGCTGTACTCATTGATTTTGATACCCAAATTAGAAATTAGGTCGGATGTATCCGCTAAATTTGTGGATTGGGAATTATTCATAATGGGTATTCTATATTAATGTGACTTAACCTTAGATTTATAGCAAAAGTAAAAAATTGTTTTCTAGTGGAATCAAGATAGTAGTCAGCAATAATTGTGCCGCGATGATAAAAATCAGCGGGGTTAGGTCTAGCCCTCCGGCAGTGGGGATGAACCTTCTTAAAAAATTCAATATCGGGAAGGTCAGGCGCTCCAACACAGGAGCTATTGGCGTATAAGGGTTGATCCAGCTCAGTATGGCCTGTATCAATACGGCATACAAAAAAATGGTGATGCTCATGCTGATGATGCCGAGCAATGCAATCACGAATACAATCCACCAGATATTACTGCCAGCGATTAACAGTGGGAAACCTTTTAGCCATAGGGTACTAACCGCAAGTACCCACTGCGTGATATAGGCCAATAACAACGTTGATAGGTCGAATTGATCAACGCTAGGAACCATGCGCCGCATAGGTTTTACCGCAAAATTAGTGAGCGTCACAATCACCTGCACGGCCTGCTGCTGAAAAGAAACCTTGGTAAGCTGGAAATAAAAGCGCAGCAGAAATGCCAGCGTGAGCAGGCCTAATATGGTTTGCAATAAAAATAGCATGGCGTTATTTAGCATGGGTTTACCTAATTATTTACTTAGCGCATCGCCAAGGGATTTGGATTTATCCGCTGCCGCTTGCGCTGCTTTTTGCATAATACTTTTCACATTAGCGTTTTCCAGAGCCAATATTCCTTGTTCGGTAGTGCCGCCTTTTGAAGTGACTTGGTCACGCAAAGTTTTGACATTATCCATGCTTTTCACCGCTAACTGGCTGGCACCATTAAAGGTCTCTAAAGCGAGCATTGCAGCTTCATCCGCCATTAGACCAAGGCTTACACCGGCTTCCTGCAAGGCTTCAATCAAGTAGAACACATAGGCTGGGCCACTGCCGGAAATTGCCGTAACCGCATCCATTTTTGCTTCATTATCCAGCCATAGGGTTTTACCCACTGCCGCGAGGATAGTCGTCGCTTGCTGACGTTGTGCTGTGTTAACGGTTTCCAATGCATAGAGTGCTGAAACCCCAGCCTGGATTTGCGCCGGGGTATTAGGCATGACCCGTACGATGGCTGGGTATTGATTAAGCCAGTTAGCGATATCGTTAATACGTATGCCAGCAGCGATAGAAATAATGAGTTGGTTTTTGATATATGGGATAAGTTGTTGGCAAACGGCTTTAAGCTGTTGCGGTTTGATTGCCAGAACAATGACATCTGTGTTGCCGATATCAACATTATTGTCTGTGCTGTGAACAGCGTAATCCTCTTTCAACTGCAGACGTTTTTCTGCATCCTGTTCTACAACGGTAATGGCAGAGGCATCAAAACCGTTATTTTTTAGACCGCCAATAATGGCTCGAGCCATGTTGCCGCCGCCGATGAAACTTATTTTCATTATATTTAAGCCCTGAGTAGTTCTAGTTAATACAGCTTGTAAACAACAGCAATATCAATAATGCCTTGCGCCAAACAATGCCGTACCGATGCGTACAAAGGTCGCACCTTGTTCTATAGCGGCAGGATAGTCAGCAGACATACCGATGGATAATGTATCCAGTGCAAAACCCTGCGCAATAAGTGCATCATAACATTCCCGCACTTGTTTAAATTGCATCTTTTGCAGCATCGCATCTTCAGTGGGCGCGGGAATCGCCATCAAGCCCCGTAAGGTTAAGTCAGGCATTTTATTGATTGCAGTGGCTAACCCAAAGAGTTCACCGGGCGATACACCACCTTTGCTTTCCTCTTTGCTGGTATTGACCTGTATGCAAACCTGTAGTGGCGGTAAGCCCGCTGGCCGTGCGTCACTGAGTCGTTGGGCGATTTTCAGCCTATCTACACTGTGTACCCAAGTGAAATGTTGGGTAATCAATTGGGTTTTATTGCTTTGGATAGGTCCGATGAAATGCCATTCGATATTGAGGTCAGCTAGTTCAATTTGCTTTTCTAGTGCTTCCTGCAGGTAATTTTCAGCGAATTTATGCTGACCTGCTGTATAAGCTTCGCGAATAATACTGGCTGGCTGAGCTTTGCTCACAGCCAGCAAACTTACATTTTGTGTCGACTTGCTAGCAGCCTTGGCCGCTTCAATAGTTGCTAGAATGTCTTGCAAGCGATTACTAATTGTGGTCATAATTCACTTAGATATAAACTATAAAAATACAATAGGCTTTGACTGGGTATATAGCTAAAATCTAGAGCGCTTTTTATTAGCACTTCACTACTGATTTTACTAGCGTTTTGCAACCAATCAGGCATCAAAAACTTAATCATAATTATAACTGGAGCAAGGTGTGGACATTTCAGATTTACTCGCATTTTCCGTTAAAAATAAAGCTTCAGACTTGCATCTTTCCGCCGGGTTGCCACCGATGATCCGTGTGCATGGCGACGTGCGTAAGATCAACGTGCCAGCGATGGATCACAGCCAAGTTCATGACATGGTGTATGACATCATGAATGATAGCCAGCGTAAAGTTTATGAAGAAACTTTGGAATGTGACTTCTCATTTGAAATTCCTAATTTGGCGCGGTTCCGTGTCAATGCGTTTAATCATAATCGCGGTTCTGGTGCAGTGTTTCGTACCATTCCCGCTAAAATCTTGTCATTAGAGCAGTTAAACTGCCCGCCTATTTTTAAGGATATCGCCAACACGCCACGTGGTATTTGTTTAGTTACTGGCCCTACCGGTTCCGGAAAATCTACCACGCTGGCTGCCATCATCGATTACATCAATGAAAATGAATTCGGCCATATCTTGACCGTGGAAGACCCGATTGAGTTTGTGCATACGTCAAAAAAATGTCTGATCAATCAACGTGAAGTCGGTCCGCACACGCTTTCATTCAATAATGCGCTACGCTCTGCTTTGCGTGAAGACCCGGATGTAATTCTAGTGGGCGAGATGCGTGACCTTGAAACGATACGCTTGGCATTGAGCGCGGCGGAAACCGGCCACTTGGTATTCGGTACCTTACATACCAGCTCTGCAGCGAAAACGGTAGACCGTATCATTGATGTATTCCCAGCAGCGGAAAAAGAAATGGTGCGTTCTATGTTGTCTGAATCCCTACGAGCAGTGATTTCACAAACCTTATGTAAGACTAAAGATGAACAGGGACGTGTTGCAGCGCACGAAATCATGATTGGTACGCCGGCGATTCGTAACCTGATACGCGAGAACAAAGTAGCGCAGATGTATTCCTCCATTCAAACCGGATCAAATATTGGTATGCAGACTTTAGACCAAAACTTGCAAGACCTCGTGAAACGCAACATTATTTCTGTCGCCGAGGCACGCAGTAAAGCCTCCAATAAAGACTCCATCATGGGTTAGGTTTGGCAAGATAATTGAATTAAGCTATTGAATGTATAAGTAATTAAGGAATAAAATGGAACAGGGTCAGGCAGAGAAGTTTGTATTTGATTTATTGCGATTGATGCTCGCAAAAAAAGCATCCGATATGTTTATCACGGTGGGATTCCCGCCTGCCATGAAGATTGATGGCAAGATGACCCCTGTCAGCAGCCAAGTCTTATCGGCACAGCAAGCCCGCGAAATCGCTCGTTCTATCATGAACGACAAACAGACTTCCGAGTTCGATGCTAGCAATGAATGTAACTTTGCCATCGGTATCCCTGGCGTGGCTCGTTTTAGGGTGAATGCCTTTGTGCAGCGTGGTTCTGTGGGTATGGTATTCCGTACCATTACTACCAAAATCCCTGAGTTTGAGGAATTAGGCTTACCAGATGTCCTAAAAGATATCGCCATGACCAAGCGCGGCCTCGTGATTTTCGTAGGTGGTACTGGTTCTGGGAAATCAACCTCTCTTGCTGCGATGGTGGGGTATCGCAACCAGAACAGTTACGGTCATATCATTACCATTGAAGACCCGGTTGAGTTCGTGCATGAACATAAAAACTGCATCATCACTCAGCGTGAAGTCGGTGTGGATACTGATAACTGGCATATCGCCTTAAAGAATACCTTGCGTCAGGCGCCGGATGTAATTCTGATTGGTGAGATTCGCGATCGCGAAACGATGGATTATGCGATTGCGTTTGCGGAAACCGGCCACCTTTGTATGGCAACCTTGCATGCCAACAGTACCAACCAGGCGCTGGACCGTATTATTAACTTCTTTCCTGAAGAGCGCCGTCACCAGCTACTCATGGATTTATCATTAAACACTCGTGCGTTTATTTCGCAACGCCTGATCCCTAAAAAAGAGGGTAAAGGTCGAGCTGCGGCGATGGAAGTGATGATCAACTCCCCCTTGATTTCAGACCTCATTTTCAAGGGTGATGTACATGAAATTAAAGAGATTATCGCTAAATCGCGTGAGCTGGGCATGCAAACCTTTGACCAGGCTTTATTCGATCTACATGAAGCTGATGTGATTACCTACGAAGATGCCTTGCGTAATGCCGACTCCGTGAATGACATACGCCTCAAAATCAAGCTTGAAGGCAAAGGCGCGCATGGTAAGGACCTATCTGCAGGGTTAGATAACCTAGGTATCGTCTAA
>JBKJOT010000080.1:0-7459 GCA_046595335.1 Methylotenera sp. | reverse complement strand
AGGGTCGTGCATTTCAAATGAAATGCGGTATTAAGAGACCGGATATACGTGAGCAGTCGCACCAAAAAGCCAGAAACGGAATGTTTGCAAAAGAGGAGGAGTCCATATACGGACATTGCCGATTATCATAAACTTTAAAATTTAATCAATTCGAGAAAAGCCTTATATACAAAATTTGAGATTTCATATGATCAATTTTTTACTTAAATCTGGGAGTTCAACTTACTTTCCCCATCAAGACTTTAATATGCGCATGTCCCAGAGTTTTATAAATACGTATGCGATGGACGAGAGGCCACCAGTCATAAAGAAATATTTGCAATGGCCGCCACATGGCAACCCAGCCAATAATTGTTAAGCTCTCTTGAGCAATAGTGAAGATTGTGCTTTTAACAAACTGTCCAATAAAGTCCGCACCAATTAAACATAAAGAAACAAAAACTATACCAATTAATAAACTGGTTCGTCCTTTCCTTAGAAGCTGTTTGAGATCTCCTTTTAAAAGATCAGCTTTGTAATTGAAATGATTGTGGATTGCTTCACTCAAAACTGAATTGGGATCACTCTCAGTTGGCAAATTTTCAATATGAATGAAGATATGCAATTTAGTATTTGGAGGGAATCCAAGTGCCCAAGTCTCAATAAATTTTTCGGCTTCACGATCAAGGTCTTTATTGAGAAAAGGTGTTGGGTCCATTGAGTTGAACATTTGCGCAAACTCATGCACACGCAGTTCAAGTTGATGCTTCGGAAAAGAAGCCATTTTAATAATCCCTTCAGCTCTTGAAAGATTTGTATACTTCAAACCAAAGTGTGCTACAAAAGCCCAAAATTATGCAAATGACTAAGCTACTTGATGCCACTGGTGCAAAATGAAATATTTCGCTAAGTTTTGGCAAATACAAGGCAAGTAACAGAAATGTAAATGCACCACCTATCACATACCATAGTGCAGGATTAGGGGTAAAAATACTTCTTAAAATGGAATATTTCCAAGAACGGTTTACCAAAATTAAACCAAGGTTTCCTGACACTAGGGTTGCAAAAGCTAATGCCCGTGCTTCAAATTCTGATGACCCTTGATTCAAAGTGTATCCTTGCACTGCAAGTGCAACCGACAGAACAGCAAGTCCTTGTAGAAAGCTAATAATAAATATATGTTTACTGAATATTGGATCATTTGCTCGTCGTGGGGGACGCTGCATGATTCCAGGCTCAGCTGGTTCAGCCTCGAACGCAATTGAACATGCCGGATTTATAATCATTTCCAAAAATACAATATGGATTGGAGCAAAAACTGCTGGCCACCCTAAAACAAGTGGAATTAGAGACAAACCAGCTATAGGTAAATGTACGGCGAAAATATAAGCCATAGCCTTACGCAGATTATCAAAAATGCCACGGCCTAGACGAACTGCGTAAACAATAGAAGCAAAATCATCATCAAGCAATACTAATGACGCAGCTTCCCTAGCAACATCAGTTCCTCGCTCTCCCATTGCAATACCAATATGAGCAGCTTTAAGTGCTGGCGCATCGTTAACACCGTCACCTGTCATAGCGACCACTTCTCCATCAGCTTTTAATGCAATTACCAGTCGTAATTTTTGCTCTGGTACCATACGCGCAAAAACATTAGTCTGACGAATTCTTATTTGTAGTGTGGCGTCATCCATCTGACTCAGTTCAGCACCACTTATAACGCCACCGCTACCCACATCTAACCCTATCTGGTTTGCAATTGCTACAGCTGTCATCGAATAGTCACCAGTAATCATTACCACCCGAATACCAGCTGCCTTACATTCTTTCAATGCTGAAGCAACGGTTTTGCGTATCGGATCTGCAAGCCCTAAAAGACCTAAGAATTCAAATTCAAAATCGTGTTGAATATCAGGCCATTTATTACCTTTATAACTTGCTTTCGCAACTCCAAGCACTCTCATTCCTTGTGCTGCAAGTGCATCAACCTGTAAATTAAGTTCTTCTAACTGAGACTGGCTGAGATGACATAAGTCTGCTATTGCTTCAGGAGCTCCTTTAGCCGCTACTACAAATTCCCCACCCTCGCGAGCCTTCCAAACATGGGATAGTGCAAGTAACTCCGGGGAAAGAGAGTATTCGTGAACTTTTAACCAATCTTTATGAATGTGTTCGGTATTACTTAAATATTCAACACCAAGAGCTTGTATGGCTTTATCCATTGGATCGAACGGATTGATATCACTTGATAGAATAGAAAACTCAACCAATTCATGGAATGTCTCTGGCATTTCTAGTGAAGTTAAGTCTGTGGAGAACTTTTCATCGCCCACAACCAGCTTTTGCACCTGCATTCGATTCAAGGTAAGCGTACCAGTTTTGTCAACACAAAGAACGGTAGCTGATCCTAACGCCTCGATAGTTGGTACCCGACGGGTCAGTACTTTGTGCCTAGAAACACGCCATGCACCCATTGCCATAAATATGGTTAATACCACAGGGTACTCTTCAGGAAGGATAGACATTGCCAACGTTATACTAGACAGCAACCCACGTAGCCAATCACCGTGCATAACCCCGTAAATAAGCAAAAGCATCAAACTCACGAGTGATCCCATCACAGCGAGTTTACGAACTAGATTGCTAATTTCTTTCTGTAGTGGAGTTGCTTCTGTGTTTTGGCTTTGTAAAGCTTTACCTATCTTCCCAATCTCGGTATGCATACCCGTTGCTAACACTCTTGCAATACCATGACCTCGAACGACCAGAGAGCCAGAATAAACAAATGGCAAATCATCACCACCTGGTGGTACTAATTCCATCGAATTTGATTTTGAAGTTTTTCTAACTGACACCGATTCCCCTGTAAGTAGGGACTCATCGGCAGCAAAGTCATGACAAGAAATCAGGAAAGCATCTGCGGGCACTCGATCACCTTCTGATAAAATTAGAAGGTCTCCTCGCACCACTTCACTTCCTGGCACACGGCGCTCAACATCATCGCGCAGAACTAATGCACGAGGGCTAGTGAGGTCTTTCAAAGCTTCAAGAACTCGCTCTGTTTTGTACTCTTGATAAACAGTAATACCAATGACCACAAAAACAAAGCACATCAACATTAGTGCATCACTGACATCACCCAATAACAAATAGATAAGCCCAGCCGACAATAATAACAACAACATCGGCTCTTTAAGCACTTCAACTACAATTACCCATATGCCTTTTTTACTTTCTGAAGGTAATTCGTTCAGCCCTTCTTCACTCAGCCTTTTTCTTGCCTCTGTTTCAGATAGGCCACTTAGTAATGTTTCATCGTTTGCAGCTTTGTTCAAAGTAATTAATCTAAATTAATTTCTTGTCATGAGTGTAGTCTTTTCTAAATGGAATGAAATACATAGGTTTTAAGCGACCAGTTTTGCTTAATGATAATTTTGTTTTTCACTATTTTTTCGTTGATTTTAATATTTTACTTATTTTAAAAAGTAGTTTTGTTTTGAGTGATAGATTGATAGTAACTCATCCCAGACGAAATATAATTTTTACTTGCTTCTTCAAATCTTAATAGTTTTTAAAATTATAGATACCACCAAGTCTTCCATTGAATGAGGCGACAGAACTGCTAAAAAAATGATTATTAATGCATTGAATCAAACAAATGGTAATAAAAGTAAGGCGGCGAGACTTTTAGATATGAGTGAGAGATCACTTTGATACAAAATCAGTAAGTAAAATTTACAAATTTAACTAGCAATCTAAGTACTAATGAGAGTCGCAATCATTCACTTACCCATTGATTTATATAATAAATTTGTATAATTATATATAAACTGATATATTAATATTATGCTTTCTATATTGAACAAAAAGTTTGTTACTTTCATCTTGGTGTTTTTTGCATTCCTGCAAATGATAGCTCCGTTGAATCATGGACATATTGAAACTGATAGTGCTCAAGTTGGATATGGGATACATATGCACATGCTTGAAATTGTGCAAGGAGGAGAAAAACTTCCTACATTTAAAAACCATACTTCAAGCTTGCATACAATAGGCGTTGATGAAGCACTTGTTAAAGATTTAAATCAATTAGTATTACCTATATTTGCTGTTTTATTCTTTATATTCATTTTAAGCGCAACAACTAACTACTGTAAGCCTGCATTTAATTTTTTACCTCCTGCATCCTTTTATCTTCGTCTTAGCTCAAGACCGCGAGCTCCTCCCAAATTTTTCTAAATTTCTTTATTAACATTTGTGCACTTGCACAGATATTAGATATTGATCCTGATGTGCAGCATAAATTTTAGTTAAGTTTGCAAATCTGATATTTCGAAAATATCAAAATATCGATTTCCGCATTAGTACTTTATCCATGTTTAACTTGAATAATCATCCTAGCGCAACAGGTAAATATCGCATCTATTCAACTTTATATTGTGAGGTTTTAAAATGATTTCAACTACATCTACAAGATACAGCAATATGTCTATCGCAACGCATTGGCTTATGTTTCTAATCATTGTTGGAGTGTATGCAACTATCAATTTGCGTGAATTTTTCCCCAAAGGAAGTGACACTCGTGACCTTTTAAAGGCGTTACATTTTATGTTGGGACTAACTATATTAAGCTTTGTGTTTATTCGGATTGGTGGACGTTTAGTGAGTGCTGCACCTAAAATTCAGCCAGAATTGCCAAATTGGCAAAAATATTCTTCTAAAGTCACGCATGTACTACTTTATTTACTGATGATTTCAATGCCAATTTTAGGTTGGTTAACACTTAGTGCTGCTGGAAAAACAATTCCGTTCTATGGATTTACATTGCCCTCGCTCATTGCTACCAATAAAGAGTTAGCAAGCACTTTCAAAGAAATACATGAAAATATAGGCACTATTGGTTATTTTCTAATTGGCTTGCATACTATTGCTGCATTATTTCATCACTATATTAAGCGCGATAATACTTTGATTAGAATGCTTCCAAACTTTAAAAAATGAATTGCAAAAATTCTAGGAGATATTAAATGTCCAAGAGCCACAAGGAATCACATAAGTCGGAGAGAATTGGTTGGCTCAGGGCTGCCGTTTTAGGCGCCAATGATGGCATTATTTCAGTTGCTAGTTTAGTTGTAGGTATTGCGGCTTCAGGTGCCTCAGAAAGTAGTATTTTACTCACGGGTCTAGCTGGCACAGTTGCTGGGGCTATGTCTATGGCGGCTGGAGAATATGTTTCAGTACAGTCACAAGCGGACACTGAAGCAGCCGATATTGCCCGTGAGAAAAAAGAATTAGAAACACAACCTGAACATGAACTTGAGGAGCTTACTGCAATTTATGTGAGTAGAGGACTAGATAAGCCGCTTGCTAAAAAAGTCGCTGAAAAGCTAATGTTGAAGGATGCATTAAGTGCTCATACAAGGGATGAGTTAGGGATTTCAGAAACATTAAGAGCAAAACCGGTTGAGGCAGCTTTGGCTTCTGCACTCTCATTTGCTGTAGGTGCATTTGTTCCAATTTTAACCGTTACATTGACCCCTCATATTTGGATAGTAAAAGTATCAACCGGAGTAGCCCTTATTACTCTCTTCATTTTGGGCGGAGTTGCTGCCTATTTTGGAGGTGCTTCGTTGGCAAAAGGTGCAACACGTGTTGCATTTTGGGGCGCAGTTGCCATCGGCTTGACTGCGCTAGTTGGCAGTTTGTTTGGCGCAAAGATTTAAAGAAATATTTGTGATATAAAAAGTTTTAGATTTTTCATTGACCTTCTTGTCTAAACTAATTAACTTATATTTCGCACTAACCTATGTCTGTTTTGGGCTCGAAGTGCTCTACACTCAAGAATCCACATTCAAACTTTGAATTCTGCTTGCGAAATCAGTCAGGAGCGTGCACTAAATAATCACTTGCTATGTCGAGATTCAATAATCATTTTCCATAAATTTAACTAACCTTCATCTTTATTTTATTTATTAATATTTATAAGTGAGTAGTTCAGAAGAATGTTTGATAACGAACTGACAAGACTACTATGCTGGCGCAAAATAGTCTGATAATCTCAGACGAGATTGATAAAATCAAATTGACAATTAATTGAAAGACTGAGGTAACTCCATGTATTACATAGTTGATAGCGAGAAGTCATTTGTAGTTGCAGCAGCTGATTTTGAAAAGGCAATCAAAAAGCATTCATTCGGGTTGATGCATGTGCATGATTTGGCTAGTACGCTTCGAAGTAAAGATATTTTATTCGACGAAGAATGCAAAGTTTTTGAAATCTGCAATCCTATTCAAGCTTCAAAAGTGTTATCAATTGATATACGGCTAAATATGGCATTACCGTGTCGCATATCGATATTTACTAGTACAGGTAAATTAAAGATTGGCCTAATTAAGCCAGTTGAAATGCTTACTGCACTTTCAAAGGATGTCGCATTGATTGAAGTAGCCAAGGAAGTGGAAGAGCAGATGATGCAAATAATTGATGAGGCAAAATAAGAATTCAGAGTCGCTGTATAAAAGGTTAATTTACCTGTAATTAAGACCCATGTGCTTTGACTATTTAATTAATATTATCAGGAAAATTTATGTCTGATCCACGCGTTTTCTTTGCTGCAGAGCGAACACTTTTAGCTTGGGTGATAAACACCCTGAGCGAACAACACATCCCAATTCAGATCAACCTTGTGCATGCAGGATCACGCCGTTATGGCGGTCCTAAGATACCGTCCGATCTTGATGAATGTAGGTTGGGAGAAGGCCACTAATCTTAATTACTGGCTCAAAGGCCTTGGGGCGCGCTCAGCATCCCTTCTCCCGGCTCTTCGCGTCAGAGCAATTTAACTCATTTCTGAGTTGTTGGTAAGATACAAGGGGCGCGCTTTAGCGCGTCCCGCTTGATGGATGGGTTAGGCGCGACCATTGCTGACAACCTCCATATCTGATGGCTCAAGTGATAGCGAATGAGATGAAGCATGAGTTTCATCTTCGTGCCACCACTTTTCAACCCATGCGCAGCCATATTGATCGACTTCATAGACCGAAAACTCCTCTCCAAGCATTGATTCTACTTGTTCTTTTTCTTGGGCAACCAATGCGTCGAATGTTGAGGGAGAAATGTGCAATATGCGAACAACAGTACCTTCAGTAACTAAGGTTCCTTTGCAATCTTGAGTGCATATATAACAATCATCCATTTATTAATATAGAGACCCATGACATGGCTGGAATTGGTTGCCCTTCTTGTTTTTATTGCTTCTGCGTCTCTATATTGAATTATTAATATAGAGACTGAGCATTACTTTTACGCTGATTGTAAACCAACATCTTTGAATTTTAAACTTAGTGGAATTGATAGGTATGAATGTCTGTATATGGACTCCTCCTCTTTTGCAAACATTCCGTTTCTGGCTTTTTGGTGCGACTGCTCACGTATATCCGGTCTCTTAATACCGCATTTCATTTGAAATGCACGACC
>JBKJOT010000014.1:0-138964 GCA_046595335.1 Methylotenera sp. | reverse complement strand
ATTTGAAACCTTCGCGGACAACCACATGGCACGTCGTGCATGCGCATGCCATATCACAGGCGTGGTCGATATCAATCTTATTTCTTAGTAATGTTTCGCAAATTGAATCACCACTTTTAGCTTCAATAGTTGTGCCTTCAGGGCAGAGCTCAATATGGGGTAGCACCTTAATTTTTGGCATTGTTTAGATCCGGTTATTTCTATATGTATAATTTGGCTTATAAATCCAGAGCATTTAGTTCTTTACCGCCCAAGGCTTTTTTGACTGAGGCATCCATACGGGCCGCGGCAAAAGCCTCTGTCGCATGATTTAAAGTTTCAACAGCTTGATGTATTGCAGCAGCATCATCAGAAGCTGCGATAGCTTTTAGTTGTTTTATTTCGGCTTCTATAGCAGTTTTCTCTTCAGCACTAATTAAGTCGCTATCGGCAGTAAGTGCAGCGTTCACAGCTTCAATGATAGCACCTGCATCCACACGAGCTTCAGCTAACATACGTGCGGTTTTATCTGCCTCTGCGCTATTAAATGACGCTTTAAGCATATTGGTGATTTCGTCTTCACTTAAGCCATAAGAAGGCTTCACTATAATATTCGCTTCCACATTGCTAGAAGTCTCACGTGCTGAAACAGATAATAGGCCATCAGCATCTACTGTAAAAGTGACACGGATACGTGCTGCACCAGCTACCATCGGTGGAATACCCCGCAATTCAAAACGCGCTAGCGAACGACAGTCACTTACCAATTCTCGCTCACCCTGAACTACATGAATGCTCATGGCAGTTTGTCCATCTTTGTATGTAGTAAACTCTTGCGCACGCGCTACTGGTAGCGTGCTGTTTCGGTGGATGACTTTTTCAGCTAGACCACCAAAAGTTTCTAAGCCTAAAGAAAGTGGGATTACATCCAATAATAGCAAGTCAGCGTCACTCTTGTTGCCTGCAAGTACATTAGCTTGAATGGCTGCACCAAGTGCGACGACTTTGTCAGGGTCTAAATTCGTCAGTGGAGTTTGTTTAAAATACTCAGCAACAGTTTTGCGTATCTGCGGCATTCTAGTGGCACCACCTACCATCACTACGCCGTTGATATCCTGTATATTCAAAGCTGCATCGCGCATAGCTTTACGGGTAGGGCTTAAGGTTTTTTGTACTAAATTTGCAGTGAGCGCGATGAACTCATTTGTAGACAACGTGACATTCACAAACTCACCATCGCTCAACATACAGCTGATATTCGCTTCAGCATGCTCAGTGAGCCATTCCTTAGCTTCGCGAGCTTTGCTCAATAACAGCCGGGTATCGTGGGCGTTACGTGGTGAAAGCTTTGTGGTTTCTAATATCCAGCAGAAGATGCGCTGATCAAAATCATCGCCACCCAATGCTGAATCGCCATTGGTTGCCAGCACTTCAAATACGCCTTTGCTGAGTTTCAATATAGAGATATCAAACGTACCGCCGCCTAAGTCATAAATGACATAAGTCCCTTCGCTGCCATTATCCAAACCATAAGCCACTGCTGCTGCGGTAGGTTCGTTGAGTAAGCGCAACACATTCAAACCGGCGATTCTCGCCGCGTCTTTTGTGGCTTGACGCTGTGCGTCGTCAAAGTAAGCCGGTACGGTAATCACTGCACCAACCAATTCTCCGCCAAGTACTTGTTCGGCGCGCGTTTTAAGTACTTTCAAAATTTCGGCTGAAACTTCTACAGGGCTTTTAACGCCAGCGCGCGTCTCAATTTGCACCATGCCGGTAGATTCTGTTGTATTCGTGAATTTATAAGGTAACTGCGAAATATCGATATCTTTTAAGCCACGTCCCATAAAGCGTTTGACTGAAACGATAGTGTTATGCGGATCTTGGTTTTGCTTTTTTTGCGCATCGAAGCCGACTTCTACTGAATTATCTGCGTTGTAATGCACCACCGATGGGAGTAAGGCATGTCCATGTGCGTCGCTCAGCACACTGCTTAAACCACTGCGTACGGTTGCCACTAGTGAATTTGTTGTGCCTAGGTCTATTCCTACCGCCAGCTTATGCTGATGCGGTGCGGCACTCATGCCTGGTTCGGAGATTTGCAGTAATGCCATATCGCTTTGACTTTCTTCTTGACCAGGCTCTGCCTAGTCCTCTATCTGCTCAATGACTTTGTTGATGTCGGCAGATACTTTGTCTATAAATATCAATTTGCGTGTCGCAGCTGTCGCCGC
The DNA here is from genome assembly GCA_046595335.1 of Methylotenera sp. GTDB lineage: Bacteria > Pseudomonadota > Gammaproteobacteria > Burkholderiales > Methylophilaceae > Methylotenera. The sequence continues at coordinate 136,754 of JBKJOT010000014.1, read as the reverse complement.
GATATAATCATGTTTTTTATCAATTAAAGTAGTGAGTTCAGCTTTCAACTCATGCGCTTCAATCCGAATTTCTTTTAACAAATTGTCTGCTGCATCGATATCTTTTGCGGCTTTCGCATCTTCCAACGCTTCGCGCCATTCCATTTGCTGCATCAAGAAATCCGCGGGCATGGCCGTGTTGGTTTCACTGATTGCAGTAATACCTTGCAGTTCCAGCAAATATTTAGCACGTAAAGCAGGGTGCTTAAGGGTTTGGTAAGCTTCATTAGTGAGCGTTGCTAGTTGCATAGACTTTAACTTTTCGGCTGACTCTGCTGTTACAAAACGATCTGGATGGGATTCAGATTGTATCTTGCGGAAATTGTTTTCTAATGTGGTCAGGTCGATATTAAAAATCTGCTTAAGTCCGAAGAGCTCAAAATAATTATTGTTAGATATCATAAAAACGTAGCAAGCGATGTTAGAACGCGAATCGAGATTGCAAAAAATCGGAGTTTACGTTTGGGTAAATGAGGATTCTGAACATTAGAGCGACAAAGTTATCGCGAGCGCAGCCGTTTTTAAACCGTAAAGCTCTCACCACAACCACACTCATCTTTAACATTAGGATTCTTAAACTTGAAACCCTCGTTCAGGCCTTCTTTGGTGAAATCCAATTCAGTGCCATCAATATAAACGAGGCTTTTGGGGTCAACAATAATTTTAACGCCATTGCTTTCAAAGGCAGTATCTTCCGGATTAAGTTCATCCACAAACTCAAGCGTGTAAGCCATGCCGGAGCAACCCGTAGTTTTCACACCAAGGCGTAGCCCTACGCCTTTGCCACGATTGGCTAGGAATGTTTCAACACGGTTAGCAGCAGTTGGAGTTAACGTAATTGCCATAACTTATACAGTTTCTTTCGCTAATTGTTTTGCTTTAATATCGGCCACTGCGGCTTTAATTGCATCTTCAGCTAATACTGAGCAATGGATTTTTACCGGCGGTAAAGCCAACTCTTCTGCAATGGCAGAATTCTTGATCGCATATGCTTCATCTATGGTTTTGCCTTTAAGCCATTCCGTCACTAAAGAGCTAGAAGCAATCGCTGAGCCGCAACCGTAGGTTTTGAATTTAGCATCTTCAATGATGCCGCTATCGTTTACCTTAATCATCAATTTCATTACGTCACCGCAAGCTGGTGCGCCGACCATGCCGGTACCAACGTTAGGATCGTTTTTGTCTAAAGTGCCCACGTTACGCGGGTTTTCGTAGTGGTCTAGTACTTTGTCTGAATAAGCCATGGTGTTTCTCCTATGTGAATTAAAATACTTCGCAAACTCGGTGTTGGTTTCGCCTCGCCGTACAATTCGTACTGTCTTCGGCTTACCGCCTTGATTTTGCTTTGTCTCTTAATTCATTAAAATCTAAAACTAAAAATCTTCAAATTCTGAAATTAAAGCATCATTTCTAATGAGCTGCCCACTGTACTTTGGACAGATCAATTCCATCCTTGAACATTTCCCAAAGTGGCGAAAGCTCACGTAACTTGTCAATTTTGCTCTTCATCAACGCAATGGTGTAGTCCACGTCATCTTCCGTAGTGAAACGACCGATTGAGAAGCGAATCGAGCTATGTGCCAACTCATCTGAGCGACCTAAAGCGCGCAATACATAGCTTGGTTCCAAGCTGGCTGATGTACAAGCAGAGCCGCTTGATACCGCAATGCCTTTTACCGCCATGATCAGTGATTCGCCTTCAACGTAATTGAAACTGATATTCAAGTTGTGCGGAACACGATGGTTCAAGTCGCCATTCACATAGACTTCTTCAATCGATTCCAAGCCATGCAATAATTTATCGCGTAAGCGACGAATACGTGCATTTTCCAATTCCATCTCTTCACGTGCAATACGGAACGCTTCGCCCATACCCACAATCTGGTGGGTCGCTAGTGTACCAGAACGCATGCCACGTTCGTGACCGCCGCCGTGCATTTGTGCCTCAATGCGGATACGTGGTTTACGACGGACATACAACGCGCCAATACCCTTAGGACCGTATGTTTTATGTGCGCTGAAGCTCATCAAGTCTACTGGCAAATTTTCCAGGTCAATTTTTACCTTACCGGTCGCTTGTGCTGCATCCACATGGAAAATCACATTGTTCTCACGGCAGATATTACCGATTGCCGTGATGTCCTGAACTACCCCGATCTCATTATTGACCATCATCACAGAAGCTAACACCGTATCCGGGCGAATTGCAGCTTTGAATTTACCCAAATCCAGTAAACCATCCGGCTCTGGGTCCAGATAAGTCGCCTCAAAACCTTGACGCTCTAATTCACGTACGGTATCAATCACCGCCTTGTGCTCAGTTGTCAAAGTGATGATGTGTTTACCTTTACCTTTGTAAAAGTTAGCAGCGCCTTTAATCGCCAAGTTGTTAGATTCTGTAGCACCAGACGTCCATACGATTTCACGTGGGTCGGCACCTACCAATTTAGCCACTTCTTCACGTGCGTTCTCAACGGCTTTTTCAGCTGTCCATCCATAAGGGTGGCTACGTGATGCTGGGTTGCCGAAATCCTCTGAAATATATTGAATCATTTTGGCAGCTACACGCGGGTCTACTGGTGTGGTGGCAGAGTAATCCAAATAAATGGGATGGTCAGCATCGTGGCCATTGGCAAGGCCATCACTGTTGAACAGATCCTTTACTACTGGCATTTCTATTGAAGCTGACATATCTTTAATTTCATCCTTGCATTTTCTATAACCGGCTATGCTGCCATTGCCGTAAGTTGTTTCAATCTTAAAATCTCATTCTTAAGCGTCTCTAAAAAGTTAGACACTTCCTCTGCTGTATTGTTAGAACCAAAGCTCACACGTACCGCGCCTCTTGCAACGTCTTCATGCAAGCCCATTGCTAGCAATACATGGCTAGGTTCTGTGCTGTCGCTAGAGCAGGCTGAGCCGCTTGCCACGGCATAACCTTTACGGTCTAAAGCCATTACTAGGGTTTCGCCTTCAATACCATTGACTGCAAAAAAACTTGTATTCGGTAAACGCGTTGCAGTGTTGCCAAATATCGTCACATCTAAACTTTGTAAGCATTGCTCAAACTGGTCGCGTAATTCTTTTGTGTGTGACGCATAATGTTGTAAGTTTTCAATTGCCAGCTCGCAAGCCGCTCCAAACCCTACAATCGCTGCGACATTTTCTGTGCCGCTACGCAAACCTTTTTCTTGGCCGCCACCGTGTAATAAAGCCTGTATATCTACACGCTTATCAAGTATCAGCGCTGCGGCACCTTGCGGACCATATACCTTGTGACTTGAAATAGTCATGGCATGCACGTTTAAGTCACTAAAATCTACTTTAATCTTACCCAAGCCCTGCACCGCATCCGTATGCATAAAGGCCTTAGAGCTACGTGCCAGCTCGGCAATCTGTGCTATATCTTGTATGACGCCGGTTTCGTTATTTGCAAGCATCACCGAGACTAAACTTGTCGGCATTGTCAGCTGTGCTTTAAGCTTTTCAATATTGACTTTGCCATCAGCATCTATCGCAATTTGTTTGTTAATAAAACCAAACAGTTGCATCGCCAAAGCAGGGCGAGTCACACATGGGTGTTCAATAGCGCTACTTAAAATCTGTGCACCTGGCTTATGCCAAGCCATGCCTTTCACTGCAAAATTATTGGCCTCTGTACCAGTAGCAGTAAACACTACCTGTGAGCTATACGCACCGCAGGCCTCTGCCACTTGGGCTCTTGCATGTTCTACTGCGTCGCGTGCTGAGCGGCCATATACATGGCGGCTGGTAGGATTGCCACTTTGGCTACGCATCCACGGCAACATCGCTTCCAGCACCTGACTATTTAAAGCGGTAGTCGCATTGTGGTCAAAATAAGTGCTTGCCATGCTCGATAACCTTTAAGCTGCAACTACACCATGTGAAGGCTCTTTTTCCTGACTGCTTTTATTTCCACTCGCACTGCCACAATTACGCGGCGTAATCAGTACTTTTTGCCCGCTTTTTTGTGATGCCACCATATCCGCTAGGCTAATGCCATCCAGATAGTTAAGGATCTTGGTATTTAGCGAGGCCCATAAATCGTGGGTCATACAGCGGCCTTCATCACGACAGTTCTCATGACCACCACACTGCGTCGCATCAATTTGCTCATCGACTGCATTAATAATCTCGGCAACTGAAATCTCGGCATGGCTTTTTGCTATCTTGTAGCCACCACCTGGCCCACGCACGCTTTTCACCAGACCTTGACGGCGCAAGCGGCTGAAAAGCTGCTCTAGATACGAAAGAGAAATGCTCTGGCGCTCGCTGATTCCGGCTAAAGTTGCAGGTTTAATGTCCGCAACTTCTTTTGCCTCATTCATAGCGAGGTCAAGCATAGCGGTGACAGCAAATCTACCTTTTGTAGTGAGTTTCATGCGTTAGATATAACCTGGATAATAGTCTAAATTTTATAATACTTGATAACTTTAGTCAACTATTACTGAGCTTGGTTCAACCTATAGATTACCAACTTGTGTTCTTACTTTTGAACAGTTTTTTTGGTTATTTCCGCGGTAGGTTTGGTACGGGTTTTTGCTTTATCAGCTTTGCCGTTAGCTATTTTGGGCTGGCTCTTATCTACATCAAATGCCTGACCAACAGCGCTATCGCTAATTTCATCAATGCCTAATGCTTCTAGCTGCTCCGTTAACGCTGCAAGTTTCGCTTCTTGTTTAGCACTATTCTCTAGCAAGGACTGCATCATCTTGGTCATGGCTTCGGGGTTGAATTTGTCATAATCATTACCCACGGCATACGCGGAAAATCTTGTTTTTTTCACTTCCTGCTTAGGTTTTGGTGCTTCTTCTTCCAAGATTCGAGCTGGAATTCCCACCGCTGTGGCATGAGCAGGCACATCTTTTACCACGACTGCATTTGAGCCGATTTTTGCCCCAGCGCCTACCATGATAGGGCCTAGCACTTTCGCGCCGGCACCAATCACTACGCCATTTTCCAGCGTAGGGTGACGTTTACCTTTGTTCCATGAAGTGCCGCCTAAAGTGACACCGTGATACAAAGTACAGTCGTCGCCTACTACGGCCGTTTCGCCAATCACCACGCCCATGCCGTGGTCAATAAACACGCGGCGACCAATAGTAGCGCCTGGATGGATTTCGATGCCGGTCAGCCAGCGTCCTATATGTGAGTTAAAACGAGCTGGCCAGAACATGCGCTTTTTCCATAGCCAGTGAGATAAACGATGCATAAGCAAGGCATGCACGCCAGGATAAGTGGTGAGTATTTCCCAATGCGTCCTGGCAGCTGGGTCGCGCTCAAAAACGATAGAGATATCTTCTTTTAGGTGGCTAAACATACTGTATGAGTAATATAAAGATTGTTGCAATATTATTTCATAAACTTGACTAAATCACTAGGATATAGTGCCGCTACATTGTAAGTAAACTCTTACATATAGTTTAGATTCGAGATTAGTATTTGGTATGTTTTTTTCGCGTGACTGTTAGAGTTAAAATACCTCGTAGCAGATTGATTTCCTCTTTTTCCAGTCTGGCGCGAGCGTACAAGCGGCGCAATCGCTCAAATAGTTTCTTGGGCGCTGCAGGATTTAAATAGCCGATATGCAGCAGAGTTTCTTGCAGGTGTGCATAGTAGCGTTCCAAGTCTTCATTATTGGCTAGTTCAGTCCCAGCAGGAGCCGCATCGCTATTGGCTCCTAGGGCATCGTTATTTGACGTATCCATTGCCAAAGCTTGCATACGCATTTCGTAACACATCACTTGTACTGCCATGGCCAGGTTGAGCGAGCTGTATTCGGGATTGGCTGGAATCATGGCCAGTAACTGGCAACAATCCAGTTCAGCATTGGTAAGTCCACTCATTTCGGTACCGAACACCAAGGCAATCTGTTGAGTCTGTGCGATCTGCAAACCTTGTTGTGCCGCAACTCGTGGCGCCACAATCTCATGGCTTAAATTACGTTTACGCGCACTTAGGCCAATTGCAAAAGCACAGCCGATCAAAGCTTCTGAAAGCGTGCTCGTGACAATCGCGTTATCTAGTACGTCAGTCGCTCCGGCGGCTAAGGCAGTGGCTTGTGGGTCAGGGTAATGTTGAGGAGTCACCAGGTAAAAATGCTTAAAGCCCATGGTTTTCATGGCACGTGCCGCTGAACCGATATTACCGGGATGGCTGGTCGCGCACAGCACGATACGGATATTATTTAAGGCTTGGAGTGAATTCAATTTGTTACCTACGCACTAAAAAGCTAAAATAGCATTTTATCAGTTAACCATACAAAATTTAGGCTTAGTCAAATTCAGGCCTAGTTAAGAAAAGCCAACATGCACCCAATTTTAAGTAATGCCGTCAAAGCCGCTCGCGAGGCTGGCAAAATCATCAACCGTGCCAGTAATGACATAGGCGCACTCAATATTCAAAGCAAAGCCATCAACGATTTTGTGAGCGAAGTTGACCACGCCGCTGAAGCAACCATTATCAATATTCTGAAAGACGCTTACCCTGACCACGGTTTCTTGGGCGAAGAAAGTGGCGAAACTAATAAAGATGCAGACAATATCTGGATCATTGATCCTTTAGATGGAACGACCAACTTCCTGCATAACTTTCCGCAATACTGTGTTTCAATTGCCTTGCAACAAAGCGGCGTGCTCACTCAAGCGGTTATTTATGACCCGGTGCGTAATGACTTATTTACGGCAACGAAAGGCCGCGGAGCTTTTTTGAATGACAAGCGTATCCGAGTAAGTAATCGCGCCAAGCTACAACAAAGCATGATTGCGACCGGCTTCCCGTTCCGCGATTTCACGCATTTGGATACTTATATGGACATGTTGAAAGACATGATCAAAAAAACTACCGGCATCCGTCGCCCGGGCTCTGCAGCACTTGATTTGGCTTATGTAGCCGCGGGCTGGACCGATGGCTTCTTTGAAATTAACCTTTCTACATGGGATGTCGCTGCTGGCGGCTTGATCGTGCAAGAAGCGGGCGGTATGGTAGGGGACTTTGAAGGCAATGAAGCCTGGCTCAAAACCGGCAATATCGTAGCAGCAAATGCTAAGATATTCTCGCAGATGCTGCAGACTTTGAATCCGCATTTAACCGATGCGCTGAAATCGCCTAAATAATTTTTAAAACCAGATCAAACGCCCACCTTAAGTTGGGCGTTTTTATTTGTGCGTAGCATATCGCGTATGATGTGTTCTAACAGAACGATACATATCGTCTGCCTGTCTCAATGGGCTTAGTAAGTTGGGCAATTAAACGTTGGCAATAATAAAGAAGAACCAATAATTGAGAAATCAAAAATTTAAACTTTTAAAGTTAGCAATTTTGTTTGCTGCAGTCTCTATGCTGGCAGGCTGTGCTTCGTTTGACATCTTAAAGCAGAAGTATTTTCCGCAAGATACGGTAAAGTCGACCAAAGTCGCCCCGCAATGGAACACTACTTTACCTCTACCTGCATTACCGCATGACGGCAAGCTCACAAACCTGGAAGAATTCTGGCAACAATATCAAGATCCCGTATTGCTAGAAGTCATCGCTGCCGCTGAAAAAGAATCGGCAAATATTGCCATTGCAAAAGCTAAGATCGTGGAAGCGCGCACCAACCGCATCGCAGCAAAATCTGCATTATTGCCTACACTGGATGCTAGTGCTTCTGCTTCGCGCAGCGTACAGCAACCCGATATTAAATATTCAAATAGTCAAATTCCCGCAGGTTTTGGTGCGCAGTCGCAAACTTCTGGCGCTAGCAACAGTGCGCAGATAGGCGCCCAAGCAGCATGGGAGCTGGATCTTTTCGGTGCAAATCGCGGGTTGCTAAATGCCGCAAAAGCCCGCGAAGATGCAGCGCAAGCTGGCTGGCACGATGCTAGGGTTTCAGTTGCGGCTGAAGCGGCGACTTCTTATTTCAATGTAAGATTTTGCCAAATGCAATTGGCCGTCTACCAGAATGATGCAAAATCCCGTGCAGAAACGGCGCGTTTAACCGAGATTTCAAAGAAAGCCGGCTTTACTGCCAACGGTGAATGGCAACTCGCCTTAGCCAGTGCTGCGGATGCCGCGCAGCAAGCTAAATTTCAGCAAGCGCAATGCGATCTGGCCATAAAGGAACTCGTGGCATTAACTGATTTAGATGAGCCGGTAGTGAGACAAAAACTACAGCAAACCCCTTTTAATGCAATTGAAGATAACAAGACTTTGTTCACTATCGCAGAATTGCCTGCCCAAGTGATTGCGCAACGACCGGATATTTATAACGCAGAAGTTGATTTAATCAGTGCGGCAGCCGATATCAGGAATACGCAGGCAGCACGATTACCCAAAGTGAGCCTGAATGGCTCCATTGGCTATTTGCACCTTTCTGGCGCAGGATTTAGCGGTAATGGCGAGATTTGGTCGCTGGGACCTGTTTCGATTACACTGCCCATTTTCGATGGTGGCAAACGCAAGGCCAATGTAGAAAATGCCGAAGCTAAATATGAAGAAGCCGCAGCCAACTACCGTAGCAAGGTACGCAATGCTGTTAAGGAAGTGGAAAATGCGCTGGTAACTTTGCATAGTACACAAGACAGGCATCTGGATGTACTGAATGCAGTTAAGGGTTACGAAGCGTCGTATGCGGCAACGCAGGAAAAAGTGAAGGCCGGTTTTGCTAACCTGATTGAGCTTGAGGAAAATCGACGTAATGCATTGCAAGCGTTGACTAATAGCATCAATCTGCTTAAAGAGCGTAATAATGCCTGGATAGCCTTATACCGCGCGGTGGGCGGCGGCTGGGAGGGTAACAGCCAACTGGCTGAATTTAAGTCCAAACAGTCGGGATTAATTTCTTCACCTACTCTAAACTCGACTTCAATCCCGATTTCTACCGAAACAAAATAAAGACAGGTACTCATGTTGACACTAAAAAAATACCGTTTCGTTTTTATATTCATCACCATCATCGTATTGATATTTGCGTTTGCGATATTCAATAGTGGCAAATCTAAAAAATCTGATTCGACCGCTACTAGCCCTAAAGCGGCGCTTACGGTCAATACCGTAAAAGTAAGCCATACCACTTTAGATGCCACTGTATCGGCAAACGGCAATATCGCGCCCTGGCAGGAAGCTTTGATCGGGTCAGAAGTCAATGATTTGCTGCTAACCGATGTGCTGGTCAATGTCGGTGATCATGTTAAGCGCGGACAAGTGCTGGCACGTTTTTCATCTTCTACCATCAATGCCGATATTGCCCAGGCAGCGGCCAGCCTCGCAGAAGCCAAAGCTGCAGCGATAGAAGCGGCAGGGAATGCAAACCGCGCCAGGAGCATTAAGGATACCGGCGCTTTAAGTGCCCAGCAGGTGGAGCAATATATCAGTGCGGAAGCCAGCACCAAGGCGCATGTTGAAGCAGCCGAAGCGACGCTTAATCTGCAAAAAGTGAAACTCAGGCAAACAACTGTAGAAGCCCCTGACAACGGCATTATTTCATCTCGCACAGCTACTGTAGGCTCTGTTGCTTCGGCTGGGCAAGAGCTTTTTCGTTTAGTCCGTCAAGGTAGGTTGGAGTGGCGCGCGGAAATGACATCAGCCGATGTAGGCAAAATCAAAATCGGCATGACTGCAGAATTAACCTTGCCCGATGGCAACGTTTTAAAAGGTAAGGTCAGGGCGGTTGCGCCTAGTATAGATAGCCAGACCCGCAACGCGATCGTATACGTGGACCTGCAAAGTAGCTCAGCAAAAGCAGGTATGTACGCCAGAGGTAAATTTGTGTTGGCTAACACGCAGGCACTTACCTTACCGGCCTCTGCAGTCGTCATTAAAGATGGCTTCTCCTATGTGATGCAAGTTGAAGACAGCCCGGCATCGCCTGATGCGAAATCTCAAGCAAGCAAGCGTGTAAAACAAATCAAGGTGGAAACCGGGCGCCGCAGTGGTGACGTAGTAGAAGTGCTGAACTTGAAAGATAGCAATGCCGACTATGTCGCAAGCGGAAGTGCTTTTTTAGCCGATGGCGATGTTGTTAGGGTGGTGGATACCGCCAAGCCAAATGTAGAACCAAATCTAGAACCAGGTTTAGAAGTAAAAGACGGTAAATTTACCGATTTCAAAACACAGCCTGCTGCCAGCAAATAGGATCATATTGTGATGAACGTTTCCAGCTGGTCTATCAAGAATCCCGTCCCGGCGCTGATTTTATTCATACTGTTATGCCTGACGGGTTTCATGAGCTTTAATGCCATGAAGATCCAGAATTTTCCTGACCTGGATTTGCCTACGATCACCGTGAGTGCGGCATTGCCTGGAGCCTCGCCTAGCCAGTTAGAAAACGAAGTCGCCCGTAAGCTGGAAAACTCCATCGCTAAGTTGCAAGGCTTGAAACATATCTACACCAAGATTCAGGATGGCAGTGTCAGTATCACCGCAGAATTCCGCCTGGAGAAATCTACCCAAGAAGCGCTGGATGAAGTGCGCTCTGCGATATCAGAAGTACGTGCAGATATGCCCGATGACTTGCGTGACCCTATCGTCAGCAAGGTGAACCTGGCAGGCTCGCCGATACTTGCGTTCACTATACATTCTAACCAGATGGATGATGAGGCGCTGTCCTGGTTTGTGGACGATACCTTAACGCGTAAATTGCTAGGCGTTCGTGGCGTTGGTAGTGTGAGTCGTGTGGGTGGTGTGAACCCGCAAATCTGGGTCGAGTTGGACTCAGCCAAATTACAGTCACTCAATGCATCTGCTGCTGATATTTCACGGCAACTGCGTTTAGCGCAGATTGAAGTTGCGGGCGGTGTGACCAAACTGAACGGCAGCGAGCAGCCGATACGCACATTGGCTACGGTTAAATCTGCTGAAGAATTGGCGCATATGGAAATCGTATTAACCGATGGCCGGCGCATACGTTTAGACCAGGTCGCTAATATCCAGGATACCTTTGCTGAGCCAAAATCTACCGCATTACTCAATGGCAAAAAAGTCGTGGGTTTTGATATCACCCGTAGCAAAGGCTCTAGCGAGCTGGAAGTGGGCGATGGTGTTCACAAGGCGCTGGCAGAGTTGAAGCAGGAACACCCGGATATTGAAATGACCGAGGCGTTTAACTTTGTAAAACCAGTGCAGGATGATTTTGACGCGTCTATGACCTTGCTTTTCGAAGGTGCCATTTTAGCGGTGCTAGTTGTATGGCTGTTCCTCAAAGATTTTCGCGCAACGTTTGTATCGGCAGTGGCTTTGCCGCTGTCGGTGATTCCGGCTTTTATCGGCATGCATTATCTGGGCTTTTCCATCAATGTGGTGACCTTGCTTGCCTTGTCGCTAGTAGTGGGGATATTGGTCGATGACGCGATTGTCGAGGTGGAGAATATCGTCCGCCATCTGCGTATGGGCAAAACACCTTACCAAGCGGCGATGGAAGCGGCCGATGAGATCGGCTTGGCTGTTATCGCCACCACCTTCACCCTAATTGCGGTATTCCTGCCTACGGCTTTCATGAGCGGTGTGTCAGGTAAGTTTTTCAAACAGTTTGGCTGGACAGCCTCGATTGCAGTATTTGCTTCGCTAATTGTAGCGCGTGTCTTGACGCCAATGATGGCGGCTTACCTCATGAAGCCAATTACCACCGGACAAGTTAAAGACGGCAAGATCATGCAGCTCTATTTGCGAGTGAGCGCTTGGTGCCTTAAACACAGGCTCGTTACCACGATTGCGGCTATAGCTTTCTTTATCGGCTCGTTGATGCTGATACCTTTCCTGCCAACTGGTTTTATTCCGGCAGATGACAACTCGCAAACCCAGGTGCGAATAGAATTGCCGCCGGGCGCTACCTTGCTGCAAACCAAGGATTCTGCCGAAGCGGCCCGTATGATTCTGGCTAAAATCCCACATATTAAAAGCGTCTATACCACTATAGGCGGTGGCGCAGCGGGCTCAGACCCCTTCGCTGAAGGCGGAGCGACTGAAACGCGTAAAGCGACATTGACCATATTATTAGACGAGCGGGGTCATCGACCTAGGAAACAAGTCATTGAAAAACAAATGCGCGAGCAGCTGCAACAATTACCTGGTGCACGACTAAATGTAGGGCTGGGCGGCAATGGCGAGAAGCTGGAGTTATTGCTGCTAAGCGAAGATACAGAAGCGCTCAAAGCTGCAGCGAATGCGGTGGAAAAAGACCTGCGCACTATCAATGGCGTCGGCAATATCGCTTCTAATTTATCTTTAGTCCGTACTGAAGTGATCGTGAGTCCGGATTTTGCAGCGGCTGCAGACCTGGGTGTGACTTCTACCTCCATAGGTGAAACGTTGCGTATTGCTACAGTAGGCGATTATGAACAGTCATTGGCTAAACTAAACTTGGATAAACGCCAGGTGCCTATTGTGGTAAAACTAGAGAATGCAGCACGTACGGATCTGAGCGTGCTGGAAAGATTAGCTGTACCTGGCACCAAAGGCCCGGTAATGCTTGGGCAGGTAGCGAAGCTGTCACTTGCCGCGGGTCCTTCTGTGATAGACCGCCATGACCGAGTGCGGGATATCCATTTTGAGATTGAGCTTTCTGGCCTTTCATTGAGTGAAGCTAAAGCTGCCATGGCAAAATTGCCTAGCCTGAAAAACCTGCCTGCTGGGGTGGAGCAGGATGAGCTGGGCGATGCGGAGATGATGACCGAACTGTTCCAGAGCTTTGGCCTGGCGATGTTGACTGGCGTCATTTGTATCTACTTCGTACTGGTGCTGCTGTTCAAGGATTTCCTGCAACCGGTCACTATCCTAGCAGCTCTACCGCTGTCCTTGGGCGGGGCGTTCCTTGGGTTATTGGTGGGCGGCAAGGCGCTTTCCATGCCTTCTATGATTGGTTTAGTGATGCTCATGGGCATTGCCACCAAAAACTCGATTCTGCTGGTGGAATACGCGATTGTTGCCAGGCGTGACCTGCATATGAACCGCGTGGATGCTATTCTCGATGCTTGCCACAAGCGTGCCCGTCCTATCATCATGACGACCATCGCAATGACCGCAGGTATGCTGCCAATCGCTATGGAATGGGGCTCAGGCGACGGTTCATTCCGTAGCCCGATGGCAGTATCTGTGATTGGCGGTTTGCTTACTTCTACTGTACTCAGCCTGCTGGTGATTCCCGTAGTGTTTACCTATGTAGATGATTTCGAACAATTTGTTAGGCGTACATTTAATCGTGTGACAGGCAAGCAAGTTGTGCAAAATTAAAGTAAAGTAAGGCTATAAAGGTATTGCCAAACTTTAGGGCGTTGCCAGAACCCAGCATATGCAACAAATCAGGATAAGTAGGTTACATGTTAGAACAAGCTTTCGAAAAGTACTTGAGCCATTGCCAGTCTTCACTATCAGAACCCAGCCAGGAAACAGTCCCCGCTACAGACCAGAAGCCAGTTCAAAAAACGGCTGAAAAAACCTGCCAAGCTGCACCGCAGCTAATTGCAGACTTGGTTGCATTGATGCGGCCGAAAAAACCATCCCAGGTACAGCGCGCCGTTGATTCGATAGAAGCATTAAGTGCGGCTTTGCTGCTACAGCCAGAGAAAGCGCGCCTGTTGCGTGAGGCAATACTGACGCTACTTAGCGAGCATAAGCCTATCTCCTTGTTCCTGGTTGCGCGCCACTCGGTATTTACTGGTTTCTTTACCGAAATGCATAGGCGCCTGGTGCATAAAATACTGCCGGAGGCCATAGACCCCAATTACCTGATTGATCTGTTCGCGTTATTTTTTACTAAAAAAAGCGATGAAAAATGGGTGTTAGCCGTACCCGATGAAGTATGGAAAACTCTGATTGACGCTATGGCTTTTGAACAGGCGCCACTTGAGCTTATTGAACCTTGTCGGCAAAACCTGCTGGAAGCCGTGCAAGTACTTTCTTATCGCATTTCCGCCTTGGGTTTAGAGCCTGAGCTATTACGCAATCACCCGGAGCTGGAACAGCATACCTCGCCGTTTATTACACAGAATGAAGAGTTATCCAAGTTTCTGGCTAATCCTAGATTTGATAACGGTGACGTAGATGCTGATATCAAACATATCCTCGTGATGCTGGACCAATGTCAGACCGTGGTCGATAAAATTCGCCGCAATAGCGCACAGACCGGTACCAGCATCCGCTTGACGAACCTTATCCAGCGGGTTTCGCAGCAGATTGATCGCCTGGAAACTTTGTTACGTATCCTGACCCGGAACTCTGACGCCGCGAATGCTGATACTGGTAGCGAAGCCAAGCTGGAAATCGTGCGCCTGTTTAAGGCGCTGGTGTATAGCGAATGCCATAAGAATGACATTAGCGAACACTGGCAAGAGAATATGGAGGTGATGGCGCTGCGTGTCACCGAGAACGCCAGCCGCACCGGCGAGCATTACATCACCGAGAACCGCAGCGAGTACTTCGCTTTGATGCGTTCTGCCATGGGCGCCGGCGTCATTATCGGCTTGATGGCGATGTTCAAACTCATGCTCGCCAAGATGCATCTGGCCGGGTTGACTGAGGCGATTCTATTCAGCTTGAACTATGGCTTAGGCTTCGTGCTCATTCATATTTTGCATTTTACCGTGGCCACCAAGCAGCCAGCCATGACGGCTGCGGCCATTGCCGCCAGTATCGATGCAGCAGATAGCAAATCGCGGGAGATGGATAACCTCATCGCCATTATCGCTAATACCACTCGCAGCCAGTTGATTGCGATTTTTGGTAACGTCGTTATTGTGATACCAGTAGCCATGCTGATTGCTTTTGGAGTATTCCTGGCGACAGGCGAGCATTTCGTCTCGGAGGAAAAGGCTGAATCCTTGCTTGCATCCATTGATCCCTTACGCAGTGGCATGGTGTTTTATGCAGCCATTGCCGGGGTTTGCTTATTTTTGTCCGGCCTGATTGCCGGTTACCACGACAATATCGCTATCTACAATAAAATCCCGCAGCGTTTACGTGCCTTAAAATGGTTACAAAAACTGCTGGGGCCAGGCCGTTTAGACCGCGTGGCGAATTACGTTGAGAATAATCTAGGTGCATTGGCCGGTAACTTCTATTTCGGCTGCCTGTTAGGCGGCATGAGCGGTCTAGGCGTGCTGCTAGGTTTGCCTATTGATATCCGTCACATCACGTTTTCATCGGCATTCGTAGGTTTCTCGGCAGTGGGTCTGGATTTCTACCTGGATTGGCGAACAGTGCTGTATATCGCTTTCGGCTTAGCACTCATAGGCTTTGTCAACCTGACGGTCAGCTTCGGCCTAGCATTGTTCGTGGCGATGAAATCACGCAAAGCGCGCTTCAAGCAATGGCGAGTTTTTATCCGTAACTTGGCTATTCGTCTTAATGAACATCCGTGCGAATTTATCATGCCACCTCAGAAAACGGTAGAATCTGCTATTGAAGAAAAAGCGCTGGCTGACGCTAGCCCAGACAAATAACACAAGTAAATAAACTCAATAAAATAAATCAATGAGTAATTTAGAAAATCATACCCCTATGATGCGCCAGTATCTTGGCCTCAAAGCGCAGCATGCTGACATGCTGCTGTTTTACCGCATGGGCGATTTCTATGAGTTATTCTTTGACGATGCGGTTAAAGCATCCAAGCTGCTAGGCATCACCTTAACGCAGCGCGGTACCAGCAACGGCGAGCCTATCAAGATGGCAGGCATTCCTTATCACGCGGCTGAAGGCTATTTAGCCAAGCTCGCTAAGTTGGGAGAAGCAGTCGCGATTTGCGAACAAATTGGCGACCCGGCGACTTCAAAAGGCCCGGTAGAACGCCAAGTTGCGCGCATCCTCACCCCCGGCACACTTACTGATACCGCGTTGCTTGATGAATCGCGTGATAACCAGTTACTCAGTATCTACCAAGGCGAAGGCATTATCGGCTTGGCAAGGCTTAACCTGGCGGCTGGTACGTTTATATTAAGCGAAATTGCCGTGGGGTTACTGGCGCAGGAAATCGAGCGAATTTCCCCTAGTGAAATCCTGCTAGCTGATGATTTTCAGCATGCCGCCTTGGCTAATATTAAAGTTGCTAAAAAGCGTTTAAGCCTCTGGCAATTTGATTTTGATAGCGCTTTTTCTACGCTCACCAAACAATTCAATACCTTAGATTTAAATGGCTTCGGCTGTGCGAGCCTGAATCCTGCCATCTGTGCAGCTGGCGCATTGCTTGATTATGTGAAGCACACGCAACGCACAACTTTGCCGCACATCAATGCTTTAAGTGTAGAGAGCACCAGCGCTTATATACAGCTGGATGCCGCCACGCGCCGCAATTTAGAGATTGATTTAACGCTGCGCGGTGAAGCATCGCCCACGCTCTATTCGCTGCTCAATACTACACAAACGGCAATGGGGGCTCGCTTACTTAGGCATTGGTTGCATCATCCCTTGCAAAATCGCAACCTAGTCATGAAGCGCCATGAAGCGATTGCAGACCTAATTCAACATAACCGTTTTCCTGGTTTAGCCCAAAGCTTAAAATCTATTGGTGACATAGAGCGCATTACTGCGCGTATTGCGTTAAAAACTGCTAGGCCACGCGACTTATCAGGACTAACAACCAGTTTGCAGCAACTACCTTTGTTACAAAGCCAGCTTCAAGATTCGCAAACCAGCTTGCTACAAACACTAGGCTCTAGCCTAACTGTGCCTAGCACAGCGCTTAACTTACTCACTACTGCCATCAAAGCAGAACCTAGCGTGGTGTTACGAGAGGGCGGCGTGATTGCCGACGGCTACGATGCCGAGCTGGATGAACTGCGTGCCTTGCAAAATAACCATGGTGAATTCCTGCTGCAATTCGAAGCGGCGGAAAAAGTACGCACGGGCATTAGTAATCTCAAAGTCGAATACAACAGCGTGCATGGCTTTTATATTGAGATGAGCCGTACCCAAGCGGAATCCGCCCCTACGGAATACCGCCGCCGCCAGACGCTCAAGAACGTTGAGCGCTTCATCACACCTGAACTTAAAGCCTTTGAAGACAAAGTATTGAGTGCGAATGACCGTGCGTTAGCAAGGGAAAAACTCCTCTATGAGCAAGTTTTAAATCAATTACTGCCTTATATCGCTGCTCTGCAGACCAATGCTGGCGCGGTCGCCAGCCTAGATGTTTTATGCTGATTTGCTGAACGCGCGGTCACGCTGAATTACGTAGCACCGGATTTCAGCACCGAAGCCGGTATCCATATCATGAATGGCCGCCATCCGGTGGTGGAAAGTATTTCGGTTGCCAATAACGGTCAGCCCTTCATTGCCAATGATGTGACGCTGAATCCTTATCGACAATTATTGTTAATTACCGGCCCGAACATGGGCGGTAAATCAACCTTTATGCGGCAAACCGCGCTCATCGTTTTGTTAGCACATTGCGGCTGTTATGTACCAGCGACCTCGGCCAAAATCGGTGAGATCGATCGCATCATGACGCGTATCGGCGCATCAGACGACTTAGCAGGCGGACGTTCTACATTCATGGTCGAAATGACGGAAACCGCTAATATCCTGCATAACGCTACTGAAAAAAGCTTGGTGTTGCTGGATGAAATTGGCCGCGGAACGAGTACGTTCGATGGCTTAAGTCTCGCATGGGCAGTGGCAAAACAATTGCTGGAAAAGAACCGCAGCTATACACTTTTCGCGACTCATTATTTTGAGCTGACGCGCATCGTAGATGAATTCAAACATGCCGCGAATGTGCATCTGGATGCAGTGGAACACGGTAACAATATTGTTTTTATGCACAAAGTAGAAGAGGGCGCCGCTAATCAAAGCTATGGCTTACAAGTCGCACAATTAGCGGGTATTCCACGGCCTGTCATCACAGCGGCAAAAAAGAAACTCGCGCAGCTAGAAGTGCATCAGATAGCAAGTAACACGGCTCAGCCGGACATGTTTGCAGTATCCGAGCCGGAAATCGATGCACCCATTCACCCGGTAATAGCAGAGCTGGAAACGATACAACCGGATGATTTAACGCCTAAACAGGCGTTAGAAGTGCTATATCAATTAAAAGCTAAGCTTTTAATTGAGTAGTAATTGAACGAGTAGATTAGCAGCCAAGTAATCTATTATCCCTTTCAAGTTGCTCTTGCCTTTGTTTTAAATCGTACATATAGCTGGCACTTCCCCCACTACGTCGTTTCCCAGCAATATTTTCTATGTTAGATTTTAAATTACTACATTTGTTTTTCTTAACATCACTATCCGTAGCAGCTTCTACTAAACTCACTTTTTGCTCAGTTTGACTTGATTCCTGAGGCAATGATTGGGCAGATTTGTTGGTGTATGGCTTCTCCATAGATTCACTACCATTACCTCGTAATCGTTGCGCTTCTATAATCAATTTAACAGCAAGTCTGTCTTGTTCTTTTTGTTGCATGCATTCTTGTTCAATGGCATTTCTAACTTCTAATGACGAACCACGATGAGTATAAACATCTCTAATTAATACCCGAGAAAATCCATCTTGAGCTTCTTCTATTTGCTGGTCAGCAGTTTTTCCTCCTTCACGTGCCCACATAATCTTTTTCGCAGCATTCCCACGTTGTTTACAATCAGCATCTATTTTCTGTGCAACTTGATTTCCGTCAGCAGCTTTACTTGAAGAAGAAGCGATGCTTTTGATTGGTTTGACGGCTGTAGTTTCTTTGCAGGGCGTATCTTGATAGCTATTTCCGCAGCGGTACAGATCTGCGGCTATAGAGGATTGAGCATAAATCAAAAAACTGTAAACCAAAACTTTAATAATAAGAATTCTAAACATTTCGACCTTCAATTTTTATTGTTATGAATGAGCTTTTTGAATCAATGTAATGCTATAGCGCCATAACGGTTGACATAAGAGACTGCGATGCAGTCACGCTTGATGGATGGGTTAGACCTTGGGCGGTTACTCACCGAACCAGTCTTTCAGTTTTTGTGCAGCCAATGCTTTGACTTCTTGGGTGATGTACATCGCTACGGCGGCTACTGCCGCGGCTAGCACTCCGAGATCGTCGGCATACCCGGCAACCAGCGTGGGGTCGGGAATTGCATCAAGCGGAAAAATGAAGTAGCCGAGCGCACCGTAGATTACAGTCTTGGCCCAAGCTGGGGTTTGCGGATTTTGGCCAGCGTAATAAAGCCAAAGAGCTTTTTCGATTACTTCTCTGCCGGCAGTTTTTGCGAAGGTAATGACTTTGTCCCAGAACCCGTTATCAGAATAGTCTTTTTCAAAACCATGTTTCTCTACGGACATAAATGTCTCCCCTGTTGGTGAATGGAAGGCATAGCGTCTGAATTAAGGGGCGCCGTTAGGCGTCCCGCTTGAATGATGGGTTAGGCTGGCTTGAAGGTGATGGTTTTTTATTGCCTTCAGATAAATCTTTTTGGCTTTCTATAATGGTTGCCATGAATGCCTTGAACTTCACCTCTCTTTGTTCTAGTGACCCCCAGCTAGTTGTGTGAGGAACAAAAGCTAAAGCACGAAAAAGGAAAAATACAGCAATTAAATAACCGACTGTCGCGAAAATACCAAAGACCTCATTTAACGCAATAGAGAGAACAGTTACGATTGCTGCCTTAGAAAAGTAGTGTAGAGCTCCATAAATACAAATGAAGCGTGCTTCTTGTGCAAAATTTCCTTTAGCTTCGTGTGCTGCCAATGCAAAGGAATTTGCGGCTAATTGGTCTCTAGAAAATCGTGATGTTATGAGCCTTACTAAACGTTGACCAATCTCCAGTATGACCCAAAACAATGCGGAGCCCAGGGCGCCCTGTACGATTACGGGCCAGTCTGTAATGTTTTTTATTATATCCATATATGTATTGAGCCTAACGTAAAGTAGGCATCCTATTTGACGCAAAACTTTCCGTCATGGATGCTTTTTTGATGATTAAAATGTACAGCATTATTATTATTTTCATATAGTTATTATTATTTAGTACATCCTAAATAATTTGGCAACTACATCAAACTAATGAGTTGCCAAATTATTACGGGCGCGTAAAGCTTCGCTATGTCTAGCACATCCTAAACTTTAACTTTTGTTGCATCAACTACTAGAGTTGCTAGTAATACTAGCTTGACTATGACCGGCTACCGCTATGGGGCCGGCAAGTAAGAACGCAGACTTGCTGTTCTGGGAAGTTCGGTCTGGGTTTCCAAATTTCTTCGAGAGGTTCTAAGGCTGTGACTTACCTTCAACTTTCTACTTACATAAAATTAAATAACAGTTTTTATAAGGAATGAACTAGTGATGATGCCCACCTGCGCCGTGCACGTGTTGGTGGGTGACTTCTTCTTTATTCGCTTCACGCACGCCAGTGATGGTGGCGCTGAACACTACACGTTCCCCAGCCCAAGGGTGGTTGCCATCTACAATGACTTTGTCATCGGCAATTTCTGTCACTGTGTAAAGAATCACTTCGCCGGTGTCGTCTTCTCCTTCAAACTGCATACCCACTTTTAAGTCTTTCGCTGGGAAAGCGCTTGCTGGCTCGATTTGCACTAGTTCTTCGTCGTACTCGCCAAAAGCGTCTGCTGGTTGCAAATCTACAGTGACTACATCACCGATGTTTTTGCCATGCATAGCTTCTTCCACTTTCGGAAAAATATTGTCGTAGCCGCCGTGCAAATACGCTACTGGTTCTGCGCTGGATTCCAGCACATTGCCATCGGCATCTTTAAGTTCATAAGTCATTGTTACTACAGTGTTCATTGCGATTTGCATTTTGCTTTTCCTAAGAGAGTGCTTTCCTAAGCTGAGGTTTAGTAGGGTTTGTTTGTGGAATTTTAATCTATTTTTGAGTTTTGCCTAAATTTGGCCAAATATTTAATTAGTTTTGAGTATTAAAAGGTTTTTGTCATACCCGATGCATATTGGTATCCAGCGTCTTGTAGTCAAGTCACTGGATTCCGCGTGGTAGCACGGAATGACAATACGAGTCATATTTATGTAATGGATGCTTTTGAAGTATGGCAGCTAAGTTTTATTCTTGGCGATGAATTTATCCAGCGCTGCGCCAAACGCTTGACGGTCTGATTGATTGAACGCGGAAGGGCCGGAAATATCAACCCCGTTGCCGCGCAGTTCTTCCATGAGGTTACGCATGCTCAAGCGTTCTTTGATATTGGCCGTTGTATAAAGCTCGCCACGCGGGTTTAGCGCATGACCGCCTTTTTCAACCACTTGGGCTGCTAGCGGAATATCGGCAGTAATCACCAAATCACCTACTTCTAGTTCCTGCACGATTCTGTTATCTGCTACATCAAAACCGCTAGGTACTTGCATGGTCTTGATATAAGGCGAGGGTGGCGTACGTAGAAACTGGTTGGCGACGAGCGTCGTTGTAATCTTAGTCCGCTCTGCCGCCCTGAATAAAATTTCTTTAATTACGACCGGGCAAGCATCAGCATCAACCCAAATTTTCATTTAGTAACCATCATTTTCAAGCTGGCCATCGTATTTTAATAGACTTTCAAACTTGTCATTCCCGCATGCGCTGGAATGACAGAATTAGGAGTTACCTGTTACGGCCACCATTCCGATTGGGATTGCCAGAATTACTATTCGGACGACCATTGCTGCTATGGCTGCGATTTTGCCCGTTTACATTTTGACCATTTGGGTTATGACGCGGCTGGCGGTTTTGGCTAGGCGGCGGTGCAAACAAGGCCGATTGCGGCATAGCCTGGTGGCGTGCAGCTTCTGATAGGTTTTTATTGTTGGCTGAAGGTGCAGAACTTTGTGAACTGCTGTTGCCATTTCGCGGTTGTTGGCTGTTCGGTCTCTGCCCATTCGGGTTTTGACTGCGCGCAGGACGACCGTCAGTATTGGCTGTACCTTCGTTTCTGCCTTGATTCCTATCTTGGTTTCTACCTTGCGATTGGCCTTGGCGTTGCCCATTTTGGTTAGCGTTGCGGCTAGGGTTTTGGCCATTGTTTGGAGAGTGAGTCCTTTGTGATCCAGCACCTTCGGAGTTGAAACCTTGTGAACTAGCGCCTTGTGAACCCGTACCTTGGGTATTGCGGCTATGCCCGCGCGGCGGCCTGCCGTGTGGCTGTGTTGAACGTGGCGCTTCCGGTTCCGGGTTGGCATTCGGCGTAAAGCCTTCAACTTGCACTTTTGGAATCTCGCGCTTGATGAGCTTTTCAATGTCTTTCAAAAGTTTCAATTCTTCACGGTCTACCAGCGATACTGCTGCGCCGCTGCTGCCTGCACGGCCAGTGCGGCCAATACGATGTACATAATCTTCCGGCACATTAGGTAATTCAAAATTCACCACTTGCGGTAACTGGTCAATATCCAATCCACGGGCGGCGATATCAGTAGCTACTAGCACGCGCATGGTGCCGTCTTTAAACTGGGCAAGCGCTTTGGTACGTGCGCCTTGGCTCTTGTTGCCGTGAATCGCGGCGGCTTGAATGTCATTCTTAATTAACGTTTCTGCCAAGCGGTTAGCGCCATGTTTAGTGCGGGTAAATACCAGCACCTGTTTCCAGTCGTGGTGTTTAATGAGGTGACTCATTAATTCACGTTTATGGCTTTGTGCAACCATGTGCACGGTTTGTTCAACCAATTCAGAAGCGGTATTGCGGCGTGCAACTTCAACAAAGCCTGGATTATGCAACAGGCCATCAGCTAGGGCTTTGATTTCATCAGAGAACGTAGCTGAGAACAGCAAGTTCTGGCGCTGCTTAGGCAGCATGGCAAGAATCTTTTTGATGTCACGAATAAAGCCCATGTCCAGCATACGGTCTGCTTCATCTAGTACCAAAATTTCAATACCAGATAAATCAATATTTTTCTGGTTTGCGTGATCCAGCAAGCGGCCAGGCGTGGCCACTAAAATATCAAGCGCTTTTTTCATGCGTGAGATTTGCGGGTTAGCATTCACACCACCAAAGATGACGGTAGAAGTCAGCGGTAAATATTTACCGTAAGTTTTAACAGATTCTTCAATTTGCGCTGCAAGTTCACGCGTCGGTGTGAGCATCAAGCAGCGGGGGCGGCCTTTCGGTACTTCAGATAATGGTTTCTGACTGAGTATATGCAGAATCGGTAAGGTAAAGCCGGCAGTTTTGCCAGTGCCGGTTTGTGCGCCAGCGAGTAAATCGCCACCGTTTAACACGACGGGAATCGCTTTCGCTTGAATTGGGGTTGGTGTGGTGTAACCCGCGTCGTTAATTGCACGCAAAATGGGTTCAGATAATCCTAACTCGTTAAAGTCAGGCAAGGTTGTTTCAATTGTCAAAGTAAAGCTCCGCTTGGATTTAAGCCGACCTATTACTATGAAATAACACCAATCGAGGTAGGCAAAATATAATTAATCATTCATCGGGTGATTTAGAAAATCATGAAGATTAGGGTAGTGACCGCTACGCAGATTGGTGGGCGTAGGGAAACTGGATTATACGGACAATTGAGATTAAAGCCAGATTTTGTTTTTTTAAATTTTTTTAAAGCTAATGATGATGCCCATGTACTCGATCCAGCAAGCTATAGTAATTTGAAGGCTCCAGCACTGTCGGTATCGCTTCAGCATCTAAATTCGGATGGTCCTTGCTGTAATGCAGGCCGCGGCTTTCCTTACGTTCAATCGCGCTCAATACAATGAGTTCAGCCACTTGCAATAGATTACGCAGTTCGATCAAGTCGTTGCTGATTTTGAAGTTGCTATAGAACTCATGCACTTCGTCACGCAACATATGAATGCGATGCAGGGCGCGGCTTAAACGTTTATCAGTGCGAACAATGCCTACGTAGTTCCACATAAAGCGTCGCAGTTCGTCCCAAGTATGGGTAATCAGCACTTCTTCGTCGGCATCCGTCACACGGCTTTCATCCCAATACGGCAGTTTTGGCATTATCTTAATGGGCTGGCTCAAGATGTCATCTGCAGCGGATTTACCGAATACTAGGCATTCTAATAACGAATTGCTGGCAAGGCGGTTGGCGCCGTGCAGGCCAGTACAGGCGGTTTCACCTATCGCATATAAGTTCTTGATATCGGTTAAACCTCTGCTATCTGTCATTACGCCGCCACAACTATAGTGCGCTGCTGGAACCACTGGAATAGGCGTTTTTGTAATGTCGATGCCTAGTTCTAGACAGCGCCGGAAGATGTTAGGGAAGTGTTCCTGGATGAATGCCGAAGATTTGTGCGAGATATCTAAATAAACACAGTCCAGACCTCGTTTTTTCATTTCATAGTCAATCGCACGGGCTACAACATCACGCGGGGCAAGCTCTTCCCGCGGGTCGTGCTCTGGCATGAAACGGGTGCCATCCGGTAATTTGAGCAAGCCGCCTTCACCACGAACAACCTCAGAAATCAGGAAGGATTTGGCATGTGGATGGAATAAGCAAGTAGGATGGAACTGGATGAATTCCATATTTGCAACGCGGCAACCGGCGCGCCATGCCATGGCCATGCCATCGCCAGTACTCACGTCCGGATTAGTGGTGTAAAGATAAACTTTACCGGCGCCACCAGTCGCTAAAATTGTGTTCTGCGCGGCGATTGTCATCACTTTGCCAGTTTTCTTGTCCAGCACATACGCACCCAAACAGCTATTGTCATCGCCATCAATATCAGGATTGATTTTATCGCGGTTTATTTTGCGCGTAGTGATGAGATCAACCGCGATATGATTTTCCAGTACGGTGATATTCGGATGCTGCTTCACTTTTTCTGAGAGCGTCATCTGTACCGCATGGCCGGTAGCATCTGCCGCGTGAATGACACGCCGGTGGCTATGGCCGCCTTCACGGGTCAGATGGTAACCGCTGTCGTCATGTTCGCGGGTAAAGCCTACTCCTTGGCTAATGAGCCATTCAACAGATTCCTTGGCATGCTCGGCTACGAACTTGGTGACTTGCGTATCGCATAAGCCAGCACCGGCAATCAGCGTATCTTGAATGTGCTCTTCAATTGAGTCTTCATCATTCAGCACTGCAGCAATTCCGCCTTGAGCCCAATCGCTAGCAGTATCGTTAATGCTGCGCTTGCTGACTAAACACACTTTTTTTTGTTCAGCCGTGCGCAAAGCTAGCGACAAACCTGCCAGGCCACTACCGATAATGAGTACATTAAATTGCTGCATATTTTAGAATTTCTTTTTAGCGTAGGAAATGAATTTTAACCGGAACTTATATAGAAAGGTCACTGTCTTTATTTGTGGTAATCACTGCAATTTAAGTCTTGACATTCAATATAAATGAAGCGGATTAAAGTATTAAGTATTTAATTATAAATTAGTAGCGACAGTTAGGGGAAAGCGTAATGATTAATACGGGTAAAATTCAGGAACTTACACAATTTAGCTTCGTGCAAGTCGCCAAGCAAGGTTATACTTCTGTTGATGAAGTTAAACAAAATAAGAACACACCAACAGGACATTTGAGCGCAGTGGCAGTGACCCCATCATCAGGCAATCGCGAGATTGATCATGAGCTTGTATTGCGGGCTCAGCGTGGCGATAAGCGCGCGTTTGGCATGTTGGTTGACAAATATCAGCGCAAGTTAGGCCGTTTATTGTCACGTATGATCCGTGATCAGGCTGAAATTGAAGATGTTGTGCAAGAGTCCTTCATTAAAGCTTATCGGGCTTTGCCGAATTTCCGCGGTGATAGCGCTTTTTATACCTGGCTATATCGAATTGGTATAAATACTGCTAAGAATTATCTAGTCTCTATTGGACGCCGTCCTACGGTGAGTACTGATATAGAAATTGAAGACGCTGAAAATTTTGATGGCGGTAATGAATTACGCACCATGGAGACACCTGAGTCTGCATTGATGACTAAAGAAATTGCCCAAACCGTGAATGACACGGTAGCAAGTTTGCCGGAAGAGCTGCGCACAGCCATTACCTTGCGCGAACTTGAAGGTCTAAGTTACGAAGAAATCGCAGTCATTATGAATTGCCCAATAGGCACAGTGCGTTCACGTATTTTTAGAGCACGTGAAACAATCGCATTGAAGTTAAAACCGTTATTAGACACACCTGATGGAAAACGTTGGTAAGGTGTATATTGAAGTGATTGAATTTACAGTAGTATTGCATAAGATTTGGAGTATAGAATGAACGAACAGCTATCAGCCATGATTGATGATGAGATAGTCCTCGCCGAGGCAGCGCATCTACTAGTCGCGGTACAGTCTAGCAAGCAGCTTGCAGATGCATGGAGACATTACCATTTAATTGGTGATGCTATGCGTGGTACGCCTATGTTCAGTAATGATTTCAAGCAAAATCTTATGCAAAAAATTGAGCTTGAAGCCACAGTGTTATCTCCCAATGCACTAGGTGCTGGTCGTGCTGATGCAGAAATAGCGGCAAAAATCAAATTACCACCCAGTTGGTCTATTGCAGCATCTGTAGCGGCTGTAATGGTGGTTGGCTGGATGGCGGTACAGCAGCAACCTATGATAGATGCTGGAATGAAAGTGGCAGCTTTGCAACCAGCAGATTCCCAATCTCAAGTAACTGAACAAACGACTGTAGCAAGTCTAAAAGAATCTATCCCAACCGAGTACCTCATGGCACATCAAGCGTCTGCACCCTCCTTAAGTTCTTACTATATCCAAACGGTAAACTACGCGGAGTAATATGATGAAGCGTTTTGTTCTGGCCTGTTTGTTTGCCAGTTCATGTCAAGGCGTAGTTCAAGCAGCAACCCTCAATTTGCAAGCTGCTGCTGATGATGGGAGCTGGCAGTCGCTGCAAAAGGCTGCAGTCGCGGCACGTGCCCTGAGTTACCAGGGCATATTTGTTTGCCAATCTGGTCAACAATCAAAATCAGTCCAAATCACTCACTTTTTTAATGGTCAAGGTGAGTACGCTAGAAATATAGTGCTGGACGGTACTCCGCGCGAAGTATTTAGTCAAAATAATGATTTGGTGATATTCAGCCCGAAAAATCAGAAGATTGTAGTTGAAAAGCGCCGAGGGCAAAATATGTTCCCGGCTATCCTTCCTACTAACCTTGACGCGATCAAGGAAAATTATAGTTTGCGCCCGGCTGAACCTGAGCGTGTGGCTGGCAGAGCAGCGCAGGTGCTGATTCTAGAACCTAAAGACACATTGCGTTACAGCTATAAATTCTGGATTGATACCGAATACGGGTTGTTGCTGAAATCCGTGATGTTCAGTAAGCGCAATGAAGCCATGGAAAGCATAGGATTCAGCCAATTGACGTTGCTTACTAAAGTTGACCTTGACTGGTTCCAACCTAAAATCGACAGTCAAAAAAGTTATGTAATGGAAGAAGAAGCGGCCATTACCATTGCTGAGAATGCGACCAATAATGCGGATTGGGTGATTAAAGACTTGCCTACTGGATATCGTAAGATAGACCAGATGCGTCGTGTGGTACATGGTAAGCCCTTACCGGTAACCCATTTGATATTCTCTGATGGCTTGGCTACGGTATCTTTATTTATTGAGCCGGTGGCTAAGAACGTAAAGCCTAAAATCATCCATAGTATCGTCGGTAACACGAGCTTTTATACCAATACTGCCGATGGCTACCAAGTCACTGCTGTAGGTGAAGTCCCTGAAGCCACAGTAGCGCAAATCGCCAAAGCTGTAGCATTTAAAAAACCCTGATTTATCCCCATACATTTCTCAACAGTAATGATGAAAATTCGATCATTGCCTTCGTAATCAAGCGACACTTAATCGGTGGGCATGATAATGCAGGCATGTGAAGAAAACATATCAATTTTAATTTGATTTTAATTTAATTAGCGAGGTAAATAGATGATAAGAAATTGGATTGCCGCAATCACGTTTGGACTTATGTCAGTTAATTTTGTGAATGTTTACGCTAAAGATTTACCGGACTTTACTGAACTCGCAGAAAAGCATGGTTCCGAGGTGGTCAATATCAGCGTGACGCAAAACGTGCATACCGAAGCTACGCCATTCCAAGGTTTTCCTGGTATGCCCGATGATGATCAGATGCAGGAATTTTTCAAGCGTTTCGGTATTCCCGGCTTCCCGGGTGGTCCTGGAGTACCACGTGGACCTGGGGCACCTGGCCAGCCGCCTAGTGATTATAAAACGCAATCTTTAGGCTCTGGCTTCATTATCAGTAATGACGGTTATATTTTAACCAATGCTCATGTGGTTAGTGAAGCAGATGAAGTGATCGTCAAATTATTCGATAAACGTGAATTCAAGGCCAAGATCATAGGCGCAGATAAACGGACTGATGTAGCTTTAGTAAAGATTGAGGCGACAGGTTTGCCTAAGGCTACTTTTGGGGACCCGACAAAATTGAAAGTTGGCGAATGGGTGGCAGCGATTGGTTCTCCATTTGGTCTTGAAAATACCATGACAGCCGGTATTGTGAGTGCTAAAGGTCGTGCGTTGCCGCAAGAAAATTTCGTGCCTTTCATTCAGACTGATGTGGCTATTAACCCAGGCAACTCAGGGGGGCCTTTATATAATCTGGCTGGTGAAGTGGTTGGTATCAATTCACAGATTTATAGCCGTACCGGTGGCTCCGTAGGCTTGTCTTTTGCAATTCCGATTGATGTAGCGATTGACGTTTCAAATCAATTGAAAGCCTCTGGCAAGATTACTCGAGGCTGGTTAGGTATCGGTATCCAGGAAATTACCAAAGAGTTAGCAGAATCGTTTGGTATGAAAAACACTAACGGTGCCTTAGTTGCCGGAGTAGAGAAAAATGGTCCTGCAGATAGAGGTGGACTGGAACCTGGCGATGTCATTATCAAGTTTGATGGTAAACCTATTGTCACTTCGGGTGATTTGCCGCGTGCCGTAGGTGCGACTAAACCGGGCAAGATTGCTGCTATAGAAGTGATTCGTAAAGGCAGTAACAAAACATTGAGCGTTGGTATTGGTGAAATGCCGAATGAGGCTGTCGCTGAAGTGGCGCCGGGCAAGCCAGTGCCAGCTAAACCGGAAGTCAACCGCATAGGCCTAACTCTTAAAGAAGCGACTCCACAACAGAAGAAAAAACTGGGTGGTAAAAATGGATTGGTTGTAATCGAAGCTGTGGGCCCTGTAGCGCAAGCTGGTATTCGTCGCGGCGACGTGATTCTTGGCCTGAATAACACCGAGGTGCAAAGTTTGGAGCAATTTAACAAGCAAATAGCAGGCTTTGCCGTAGGTAAAACTTTAGCCTTGCTCGTGCTAAGAGGTGATAGCACCTTGTATGTACCCGTGAAAGTACCTGCTAATAAATAATTGTGCATAAATCACTGGATAACAACTGAGAAGCTGCAGAATCAATAGATAGTTAATACTTTGAATTTGCTGTAAAATCAGCTCTGTTATTTGTATCACACAAAGGCGCTTAGGCGCCTTTGTTATTAGGCGCGGCCTGTAGATGGCTCTTGCTAAACTGCTATTCAACATCTTAAAAAATCATGAAAAATATTCGTAACTTCTCCATCATTGCCCATATTGACCACGGTAAATCTACGCTGGCTGACCGCATCATCCAACTGTGCGGCGGGCTGGCCGACCGTGAGATGGAGGCGCAAGTACTTGATTCAATGGATATTGAGCGTGAGCGCGGTATTACTATTAAGGCGCAAACAGCTGCATTGCAGTACAAAGCTGACGATGGACAGATTTATCAACTAAACCTGATCGATACTCCTGGGCATGTGGATTTTAGTTACGAAGTAAGCCGTTCACTGTCTGCCTGTGAAGGTGCTTTATTGGTCGTGGATGCCAGTCAAGGTGTTGAAGCGCAGAGTGTAGCGAACTGCTATACCGCGCTGGATTTGGGCGTAGAGGTCACTGCGATACTAAATAAAATCGATTTGCCATCCGCCGACCCAGAGCGTGTCATTCAAGAGATTGAAGACGTGATCGGCATAGATGCGACAGATGCCGTGCGTTGCTCTGCTAAAACAGGCTTAGGTGTGCGTGATGTACTTGAAGCTGTCATTGCTAAAGTCCCGCCACCGGTAGGTGATGTGACTAAACCACTGAAAGCGTTAGTGATTGATGCCTGGTTTGATAACTATGTAGGCGTCGTCATGTTAGTGCGTGTGAAGGACGGTGTCCTAAAACCTAAAGACAAGATTCGCCTGATGGCAACTGGCTCAGAACACTTATGTGAGCAGGTTGGTGTGTTCACGCCTAAATCTTTGCAAAAAACTTCTTTATCAGCAGGTGAAGTAGGTTTTATTATTGCCGGCATTAAAGAACTGGCCGCGGCAAAAGTAGGTGATACCGTTACATTGGCTGGTCGCCAGGCAACAGAGGCGTTGGCAGGCTTTAAAGAAGTTAAACCGCAAGTGTTTGCTGGATTATATCCGGTGGAATCTAACCAGTTTGAGGCGTTACGTACCGCGCTGGAAAAATTGAGCTTGAACGATGCCAGCCTGTTGTTTGAACCGGAAAACTCAACTGCGCTTGGTTTTGGCTTCAGGTGTGGTTTCCTAGGCTTGCTGCATATGGAAATTGTGCAGGAGCGTCTAGAGCGCGAATACGACATGGACCTGATTACCACGGCTCCAACTGTTGTATATGAGCTATTGCTGAAGAATGGTGAAGTCGTGCAGATTGAAAATCCGTCTCGACTGCCAGAACCCTCACGTATTGAAGAAACGCGTGAACCGGTCATTAACGTTAACCTATTGATGCCACAGGATTATGTGGGTCCAGTGATGACTTTGTGTAATGGCAAACGTGGTTTACAAAAGAATATGCAGTATATGGGTCGCCAAGTAATGCTGAGCTATGAGATGCCGCTAAATGAAGTGGTGCTGGATTTCTTTGATCGACTGAAATCGGTGTCGCGTGGCTATGCATCCATGGATTATGAATTTCTTGAGTTTCGCGCAGCGGATTTGGTGAAACTTGATATTATGGTGAACGGCGAACGCGTTGATGCGTTAAGCCTGATTGTGCATCGCAGTAACAGTGTTTACCGTGGTCGCGAAGTGGCTGCAAAAATGCGTGAGTTGATTCCACGTCAAATGTTCGATGTAGCGATACAGGCCTCTATTGGTGCTAATATCATTGCGCGTGAAACGGTAAAAGCCATGCGTAAGAACGTGATTGCTAAATGTTATGGCGGCGATGTTTCGCGTAAACGCAAGTTGTTAGATAAACAAAAAGAAGGTAAAAAACGCATGAAACAAGTGGGTAATGTGGAGATTCCGCAAGAAGCGTTCTTGGCTATTTTACGTGTAGAGGACAAATAATAATGATGTTCGCATTATTCATGATCGTGATTCTGGTATTGACTGGCGTCATCTGGCTGCTTGATATCTTGGTCCTTAAAAAAAATCGCGCTAAAGGGGCCCAAGAACCTATCGTAGTGGAATATGCTAAAAGCTTTTTCCCAGTGATATTAGTGGTGTTTATGGTACGCTCATTTATCGTTGAGCCATTCAAGATTCCATCTGGCTCAATGATGCCAACATTATTATCAGGCGACTTTATCCTGGTGAATAAATACACTTATGGCCTGCGTGTACCGTTATTGAACAATACTTTTCTTGCAGTGAGCCATCCTAAGCGTGGTGATGTATTCGTGTTCCATTACCCGCCCGAGCCTTCTACAGACTACATCAAACGCGTGGTCGGCTTGCCTGGCGATAAAATCCGTTATCAGGATAAACACCTCACCATTAATGGCAAACCGCTGGCTGTAGAAGATGCTGGTGATTATGAATATGTCATGTCTGGCCTGAATATTGTAGTCGCAAGAAAATACAGCGAGCAATTAGGCGATGTAAAACACGATATCCTAATTCATGATGTGGTTGGTAATTATGAGCCTGATACGATAGGTGCTAAATTTGCCAATAATGAAGAAATCGAAGTACCGGCCGGCCATTACCTGGCAATGGGGGATAACCGCGATAACAGCTCTGATAGCCGAGTATGGGGCTTTGTGCCGGAGAACAATTTGGTAGGTAAAGCATTTTTTATTTGGATGAACTTCGATAAGGGTTCTAGAATAGGTAACTCGGTTCAATAATTGCTTTAATAATTAAATTATTTACTTTGTACATAGGCTAATTTCGGAGAAAACCATGCACCAACAATTGAACAAGCTGCAAAATGTTAAGCGTCAACAAGGGGCCACTTTTTTAGGGATGGCTATAATCGCCGGCATATTGATTTTTGTAGCGATTATCGGCATGAAAATGGTGCCAGCTTATATCGAATTCATGTCTGTTAAAAAAGTGCTGCATGCGATGAACCAGGATTCTTTAAGCACTATGAGCAAAAAAGAAATTAAGGATTCTTATACAAAAAGGGCTTCTATTGATGATATTAAATCCGTCACTAGTGATGATTTAGTCATAGAGAAAGACGAAGCAGGGGCTACCGTTGTTTCCACGCAATATAAAGTGATCAAGCCAATCATGGGTAATGTCAGCGTGATCATTGATTTTGCAGCGTCAAGTAACTCCAAATAATTCATGACTTTTTGCAGCAAGCAATGACAGAACAGGAACTATCCAAGCGCTTAGCTTACAGTTTTGTAAATAGCAACTTACTTACTCAAGCACTTACCCACCGGAGTTATGGTGCTATTAACAATGAGCGGCTGGAGTTCCTGGGCGATGGCGCGCTTAATTTCATCATTGCAAATCAGTTATACCAGCGTTTTCCTAAATTAGCGGAAGGTGATTTAAGCCGCTTGCGGGCTCAGTTAGTAAAAGAAGTGACGTTAAGTGAGTTGGCGCTTAATCTTGAGTTAGGTGATTTGCTAAAACTAGGTGAAGGCGAACTCAAAAGTGCCGGCTGGCGTAGACCTTCCATATTGGCAGATGCCCTGGAAGCTATTATCGGCGCTGCTTATTTAGATGGCGGATTTGCAGCTGCAGAAACCATAGTGCTTGCGCTTTATTCAGATAAGTTGGCTACGATAGATCCCAAGGTCATTGATAAAGACCCAAAATCTTTATTGCAGGAATTACTGCAAAGTAGAAAAATCGCAATACCAGAATACATCGTGACACATACTGAAGGCGAAGCCCACGCACAGAAGTTTATTGTCGAATGTACCGTACCAAAGCTTAATATTCGAACAGCGGGCGAAGGCACTAGCCGACGTATTGCGGAACAACAAGCCGCACAAATTGCCTTACAATTAGTAATAGAACACTTGAAAAGTAAAAAATGACCCAATCCGATACAGAAAACACCGGCAATATCTTTAAATGTGGAACAGTGGCGATTGTCGGCCGACCGAACGTAGGTAAATCGACTTTGCTGAACCACATTTTAGGCATGAAGTTAGCCATTACTTCGCGCAAAGCGCAGACTACGCGCCATCGCCTGCTCGGAATACACACTACTGAAGATACGCAGTTCTTGTTTGTTGACACACCAGGTTTTCAGCAGAAACACCTGAATGCCTTGAACAAAGGTCTTAACAAGACCGTAACCCAAGTACTGACCGAAGTCGACGTTGTGTTGTTCGTCATTGAGCCGATGAAATTAGGGGAGGCCGACCGCAAAGTCTTAGCATTATTATCAGAAAAAACTCCGACTATCTTAGTGGTAAATAAATCAGATTTGATGGGTGACAAAGGCAATCTATTACCGCTCATCCAGGATTTTGATCTTGAATTCCCATTCTCCGAAATTGTTCCGGTAAGCGCCAAAAAAAGTTTAAATCTTGACGAGTTACTGGCGTCTGTTCGCAAGTATTTGCCTGAGCAAGCTGCGATTTATCCTGAAGATGAATTGACAGATAAAAACGAACGCTTTCTGGCGGCTGAGCTAGTACGCGAAAAAATCTTCCGCTTATTAGGTGATGAAATCCCTTACTCTGTTGCCGTGGAAATCGAAAAATTTGAAATAGACGGTAAGTTGCGTCGTATCTTCTGCGCGATTATTGTAGACAAAGAAAGCCAGAAGCCTATGCTCATCGGTAAGAATGGCGAGAAAATGAAACAGATATCCACTGAAGCACGTCAGGACATGGAAAAATTATTTGGCAGTAAAGTCTACCTTGAAACCTGGGTGAAAGTTAAAGGCGGCTGGGCAGATGATGAAAGGGCGTTAAAAAGCCTGGGATACTGATGACATGTGGATATTAGCAATATGGTAAGTAATGTGTACAACATTCCTGTCTATGGCAAACCTATCGAACTTGAAGACCAAGGGATTTTTTACGCAATCAACCGTAAGACCGGTGCCATCAATAATGTCTTTCACCTGGCGTACGAAGAAGATGAGTGGTATTTATATCAGCTAAAAAATACCGGCAAAGACGGTGAAATGGGTTGGGTAATCTTGGCCGATAATGGCGACTATCCGCTTAAAAGCATTCCACTAGAAGAAGTAAAGCGTTATTTCGACAAGCCTGAGTATGCTGAGCCTAAAGGTGCTTGGCAAGTCATGCGTAACTCCCGGTATGGCATTGGTAAATTTACTCCTGTACTGACGGATGAAGCTACGCGTTATGCCATGATTCTTTTTTCGGGCAAGGATATGCTCGTACCTTTATTGATTTTAAAAGCTGACGATGATGTGCTGCAAAGCCTGGCACAGATTGATGCTTGATGGCAGCAGCTCACAACCGATCACATCGCCAGGATAACCAGGCAGTCTATGTGCTGCATACATATCCATTTAAAGAAACCAGCCTGGTGGTTGAGTTATTCGCCCATGGCTTTGGTCGGGTAGCGACTACCGCTAAGGGCGCCAGACGGCCACGTTCAGCAATGCGAGGTATGCTGCAGTCATTCCAGCCTATGCTTGCAACTTGGTCTGGCAAGCTAGAACTTAAAACCCTGCATGGCCTGGAATGGGGCGGTGGATTATTGATGTTGCAAGGTGAGGCACTCATGTGTGGCTTTTATATGAATGAGCTTTTGCTACGTTTGTTGCCTCGCGAAGACCCGCATGAGGCTTTATTCGAATATTATAGCGCCACATTAAAAACCTTGGCTAAAGAAAAAGATTTAGCCACTACGCTGCGACGTTTTGAGTTGAAATTGTTGCAGGAGCTGGGCTATGCCATTCCGCTTTCGGTAGATAATAATAGTTTACCTATTTTAGAAGAAGGTAATTATCGATATGAAGCTGAAATAGGTGCAATACGTATAAGTAATGCCAGTCGTAGCCAAAGTGGGATTTCATTAGCAGGCAAGACATTGATCAATATGGAAAAAGATGATTACAGCCATATGCAAACTCAGCAGCAAAGTAAGCAGTTAATGCGTTATTTGTTAGCGCATCACTTGGGCGATAAGCCTTTGCATACACGGCAGCTACTAATAGATTTGCAAGGGTTATAATAACTTTTCTTATACTTCTGTTGTTGTGCCTAGACGTACTAGTACTGTCTTCAGCACGCCGCCGCGTCTAAGCTTTAGTAGGTCAATTTGCTATTTTGAAATTAACTGTATAAATTTTTAGAAAATTACAAATGATTAAATTAGGTGTCAATATCGACCATGTCGCCACCATACGCCAGGCGCGTGGTACTAAATATCCCAGCGTGGTTCAAGCTGCATTGCGAGCTGAGCAATCTGGCGCAGACAGTATTACCCTGCATTTACGTGAAGATCGTCGTCATATGCAGGATGCTGATATTTTTGCATTAAGACCACTGTTGCAAACCAAGATGAACTTGGAAGTGGCCGTGACGGATGAAATGATTGCCATTGCCTGCCAAGTGAAGCCGCAGGATGTTTGTCTGGTACCGGAACGTCGCGAAGAACGCACCACAGAAGGTGGTCTAGACGTAGTAACACATTACGATAAAGTACAGGTGGCTTGCAAAAAATTAGCTAGTCAAGGGATACGCGTGTCCTTATTTATTGGGCCTGACATCGCGCAGATTGATGCTGCCAAGAAGATTGGTGCGCCAGTCATTGAACTGCATACCGGTACTTATGCGGATGCTGAAAATGAATCTGCAAAAATTATTGAGTTAGGCCGGATCAAGCATGCCGTTGCGCATGCTAAAAAACTAGGCTTGATCGTAAATGCCGGTCACGGCCTGCATTACCATAATGTGCATGAAATAGCCTCTATCGAAGGCTTGGAAGAGTTGAATATTGGCCATGCCATTGTTGCCCATGCGATTTTTGTTGGTTGGGATAATGCTGTGCGCGAGATGAAAGCGCTCATCAAAGAGTTCGCACCAAACTAGGCCAAAATCATGATTTTCGGCATAGGCACAGATATCGTCGAAGTCTCTCGAATAGAGGCTTCCATTGATCAGTTCGGTGACGATTTTGCTAAACGCATACTCGCAGCTACTGAATTCCCGAGTTACCAGAATTCGCAGATTAAAGCGCGATTCCTTGCTAAGCGCTTCGCTGCCAAAGAAGCATTTTCAAAAGCCTTAGGTACAGGTTTAAGAGCGCCTGCTACATTCCAGAACATCGCAGTTTCACATGATGACCTTGGTAAGCCCGTACTGTTATTAGCCACTGAATTACAAGCTTTTTTAGATAGTAAAAACATTATGCAAACCCACATCAGTATCAGTGATGAAAGAAACCTGGCGGCAGCATTCGTGGTGCTGGAATCTTGATTCGCTTTCTACATAACAATGTTTGAAGATATCGATTATACGCGCCGCTTTGGCGGCGTCTCCAGACTATATGGAGCTGATGGCCTTGCCCGTTTACAAGCTAGTCATATTTGCGTCATTGGCATAGGCGGCGTTGGTTCTTGGGCGGCGGAAGCTTTAGCCAGGAATGCGGTGGGTACTATTACCTTAATTGACCTGGATAATATCGCGGAATCAAATGTCAATCGCCAGCTTCATGCCATTGAAGGTGCATTCGGTAAAGCTAAGGTCACAGCAATGGCCGAACGTATCAAGCTAATTAATCCACAAGCCACTGTCTTAGAGGTCGAAGATTTTGTCGCTGTAGAAAATATAGCTACTATATTAGATGGTAAATATGACGGTGTTATCGATTGCATCGATGACGCGAAAGCTAAAATGGCGCTGGCCGCATTCTGCAAAGAACGTCAGTTGCCACTGGTGATGACGGGCGGGGCGGGCGGTAGACTTGACCCTACCAAAATCAAGCATGCGGATTTATCGGTCGTTGCAGGCGATAGACTGCTGGCTAAAGTACGTAATGGTTTGCGTCGCGATTATGCTTTTCCAAAAGGCAGTGATGCAAAGAAAGCTAAAATCCTGCCCTTTGGCATCACCGCTGTTTATTCCGATGAGTCCATCATTCAGCCAGATACATTATGTGAAACTGATGATAATGCAATTACTGGCTTGAATTGTGCAGGTTACGGTTCCAGTGTTTGCGTCACTGCGCCATTCGGTTTCACCGCTGTAGCACTCTTATTACGCGAATTGCTGAACAAATAACGGATTCCGTAAGTCATTAACCACATGACGATCAAAACATTTAAAGGGAATAAAGCTCATTTGCCACACAAGCCCTGTGTGCAATGCGGCCAGGAGATGACCTGGCGCAAGTCTTGGGCACGTAACTGGCTGGCAGTTAAATATTGTTCCGATGCCTGCCGTAAAAAATCCAGATTGACTTCTATCTCATGACTGCTAGGTGTAGAAACCTTATCCTGATCCTAGGTGATCAGCTAAACTTGGATAATCCTGCGCTAGAAGGATTCGATAGCACTCAGGATCATATCCTGATGGTCGAAGCGAGCGCAGAAGCGACCCAAGTTTGGAGCCATAAAGCACGTATCGCTTTGTTCTTGTCAGCAATGCGGCACCATGCAGAGGCATTATCAACGCAGGGCTTTCCTGTCACTTATCTCAAAATCGGCGAACATCAATTTTTAAACTTGAAAGCAGCTTGGCTGCACTATGTGCAGCACTTAAAACCTAAAAAAATCTTAGTCTGCGAGCCTGGTGAATTTCGCCTGGAACAAGCTTTATTGGAGCTTGCTGAAGAAGCCAATATTTTCCTCGCAATTCAGGATGATTCGCATTTTATGTGTAGCCGTGCCGATTTTAGACGCTGGGCTGGCACGACTAAAACGCTGCGCATGGAATTTTTCTACCGTGAAATGTGTAAGAAATATCAGGTATTGATGGATGGTAGCAAGCCTGTGGGTGGGGATTGGAATTATGATGCAGATAACCGTAAGGCATTCGGTAAAAATGGACCCAAAGATTTACCGAAAGCGCCTCATATAAAGATTGATAGCATCACCCGGCAGGTGATCGCGGATGTCGAAAAACACTTTCAGGATCATCCAGGAAGTTTGGAAAATTTTATCTGGCCAGTCACACGTGATGGAGCACTGAGCTTTTTAAAGGATTTTATAGCACACCGATTAACTGATTTCGGTGTATATCAGGATGCCATGTGGCAATTTGATAATCCCCACCCCTCGCCTTATTTGTGGCACTCACTATTATCAACTTCACTTAACTTGAAATTATTAGATTCCCGTGAAGTGATTGCCGCCGCTGAAGATGCTTATACAAAATATGATTTACCGTTATCTAGTGTAGAAGGATTTATCCGGCAGATATTGGGTTGGCGCGAATTCATCCGCGGGATCTATTGGCTTGATATGCCCAAGATGGCGGCAAACAATCATTACCGGCATCACCATCAATTACCTGCATGGTACTGGAGCGGTGAAACGCACATGAACTGCCAGCGTCAAGTCGTACAGCAAACCATGCAACACGGTTACGCACATCATATCCAGCGCCTGATGGTCACAGGTATGTTTGGTGTGCTTGCAGAGCTTGATCCTCGTAAAGTGGAGGCTTGGTACCTAGCAGTATATGTGGATGCCGTAGAATGGGTGGAATTGCCTAATGTAGGCATGACTTTGTATACCAACGGCCCAAGATTCACGAGCAAACCTTACATTGCGAGTGGGGCTTATATCAAGCGTATGAGTAATTATTGCGCTAAGTGCAAATATAAACCTGAACTCAAGACCGGGTCAGACGCTTGCCCAGTGACCACTTTATACTGGAATTTCTTATTCAAGCATTATGATGATTTTGTAAATAACCCGCGCACTGCCTTGATGGCAAAGAACGCCGAGAGGTATGATGTTGAAGAAAGAACTGCAATCCAGCAATGTGCCGCGAAAATGTTAAGCAACTTGGATGCTCTGTAATCTAGCAATGCATCAGCATTTTTTCATCATAATTTCATCAATTTGTCATAATCGGCGCCTAACATAAATGCATAAAAATTCTAAAGATCATATGCGTTTAACTTTCCCCCCATTAAAGCTGCTTAACAGGGATACCAGCATTTTGGCGTTCAATGAGCGAGTGCTGAGCCTTGCACAGAATCCTGACTATCCATTGCTGGAACGCTTGCGGTTCCTGTGCATTGTGTCATCAAATCTCGATGAGTTTTTTGAGGTGCGGGCCGCTCCCCATGTCGATGCCATGCGTGAAGATGAACAGCATAGCGATATCAATGTGCAAAGCTACCAGAAAATAGCTGAAGTAGCGCATACGCTGGTAGATAAGCAATATCACGTATTCAACGCTGAACTGATGCCGGCATTAGCAGAGCAGGGTATTCACCTGGTTTCTCATGGTGACCGTACCGCCCAGCAAAAGCGTTGGGTAGCACAATATTTTGAAACTGAAGTTCGTCCATTACTGGTGCCCGTCGCGCTGGATCCTTCTCATCCGTTTCCGCAAGTTGCGAATAAGTCCTTAAATTTTATTGTGTCTTTAGGCGGAGTAGATGCTTTTGGCCGTGACAATAATATCGCAATCGTTAAAGTACCGCGTGTATTGCCACGCTTGATCAAGCTGCCTAAAAACCTGAGCGGTAAGCAACAGAAATTTGTGTCTTTATCCAGTATCATCCGTGCACATTTAGCTAGTTTATTTACCGGACGCGAAGTACTGCATTTCTCTCAGTTCCGCGTCACACGGCATTCTGATTTAGCTGTGGATGAGGAAGACGTAAAAAACCTGCGTACTGCATTACGCAAAGGTCTGGTACAGCGTAACTTTGGTGATGCAGTGCGCTTGGAAGTGTCGCATGGCTGCGATGACAAGCTGGCTAAATTGCTACTTCAGCAATTTGATTTGCCCAAGCTATCCCTTTACCGCGTACATGGCCCGGTAAATTTGGTACGGCTCATGCAGTTGGCAGATTTGGCGGAAGGGAACAACCTCAAATTCAAGCCTTTTGAGCCAAAAATGACCCAGCAATTATCGCCAGGCCAGTCATTTTTTACGCAGCTGAAACAGCAGGATATTCTTATCCATCAACCTTATGAGAGCTTTGAATCTGTCATTGATTTTTTAAGCGAAGCCGTTTACGACCCGGACGTATTATCTATTCAGCAGACCATTTACCGTACCGGTGCTGATGCTCGTATGTTAAAACTACTTCAAGAGGCTGTGCGTCGCGGCAAGGAAGTCATGGCAGTTGTTGAACTTAAAGCTAGATTTGACGAGGAAGCTAATATCAACTGGGCAGAGGCGTTAGAATCCGTTGGCGCACAAGTCGTATATGGCATCGTCGGTCTTAAAACTCACGCGAAAATGTTACTGGTGATGCGCCGCGAAGGCCAGCAATTACGCTATTACGGCCACGTTTCCACAGGCAATTACAATCCAAAAACCGCCAAACTATATACAGACATTAGTATGCTCACAGGAGACCCGCTTATTACGCGTGATATGGAACACCTGTTCCGGCATATTGCCAGCCAGGTTAAGTTACCGCGTATGCAGCGTTTATTGGCTGCGCCTTTTTACCTGCATAGGCGCATGCTGGCAAAGATTAAAACCGCTGAACTGGCAGCCAAAGCTGGTAAACCCGCGCGCATTATCCTCAAGATGAATGCGCTCACTGACGTGGCGCTGACTCAAGCGCTTGTAAAAGCTGGGCGAGCAGGCGTAGAGATAGATCTAATCTTACGCGGAGCATGCATATTGCCAATAGGTGCACCTGGGCTAGATGGTCGGATACGTGTGCGTTCGGTTATTGGCAGGCTGCTAGAACATTCTCGTGTATTCTATTTCCAAATTAACAACGAAGAAAGCATGTGGCTTTCTAGCGCTGACTGGATGAACCGTAACATGATGCGTCGCGTCGAAATTGCTTGGCCTATCATGGATGAAAAGAACCTTGCCCGCATCTTGCTTGAGTGTTGCGAAATGTCTCTAAAAGATAACAAGGACGCATGGCTAATGAATGTGGATGGTACTTATAGTCTGATCTCTAATGCAGTTGACCACACTGACCCGCAGACAAAAGCACTTGAGATATACAGCGCGCAGCAAGAGTTACTTAAAAAATATACGGAAGCATAACTGAAAATATTATTCAATC
Organism: Methylotenera sp.; assembly: GCA_046595335.1. Classification (GTDB taxonomy): domain Bacteria; phylum Pseudomonadota; class Gammaproteobacteria; order Burkholderiales; family Methylophilaceae; genus Methylotenera. The sequence continues at coordinate 95,477 of JBKJOT010000014.1, read as the reverse complement.
ATGGCTAATTTGATTTTATGGCGGCACGCCGAAGCGGAAGACCAAAGTAATACGGGGTTAGATGATGACCGCGCATTGACCAAAAACGGTCGTAAAGATGCAGCAAAGATCGCAAAGTGGCTGAATGAATATTTACCAGAAAATACTCAAATTTTGTGTAGTCCTGCACGGCGATGCCTTGAAACTGTCAGCGCTTTAAATGATGTGACTCAGCGTAAGACAAAACATGAAATCAAAATCGCCGAGTTTTTAGGAACTGATAGCTCGGTAGCGCTTATCACAAAAAACCTAAGCAATGATGACAGCAACCAAACCATTCTGGCCGTTGGTCATCAGCCAAACATGGGCTTATTGATTGCCAACCTGCTAGGTATGCAGGAAAACGTGGTAGTTAAAAAAGGCGCTGTGTGGTGGCTGCGTCAGCGGTTGGTAAACGGGGAACTACAAACCTATTTGTTTACAGTACAGCACCCCGATTACTAACTTAAGTTAACTCATTATTTCTTTTTAGGCCTACCTGTTTTGATAGCAGGTACTTTCGCCATGGCAGCTTTTAAAGCCGCGTCAGTCATGGCGCTAAGCTGCATAATGCCAGCGCGTAACAATTCACTTTTCTTAGAGGATTGGCCTAATTTAATTAAGCGCTCTTTCAATACATAAAGCTGAGCATATTCAACTTTAGGCATGGTAAAGCTATCACGCTCCATTTTCAATTTCTGTATTTTTTCTTTCGCTGGTTTGGCTGATTTTACTGCTTTAGCCACCACCGGTTTAGCCGCTGATTTAGCTACAGGTTTTGTAGCTATAGTTTTTGCGGCTGTAGTAGGCTTTGCCTTAGCTGCTGGTTTGACAGCCATTTTAACAGCTGTGTTAGTAGGTTGTTTCTTTTCGGCTGAAACTTTTGCAGTTGAAGTGGTAGTTGCCGTAGGTGCGCTGCCACTTAATGCTGCAGCTTGTAATGAATTGATTTTAGACATGACGTCTCCCTAAATAAACAGTATAAATAGTTTATATTGTTTAAAACAAAATGCAATGTGCATTCTATGAAGATTTTATGCGTTTATTGTGACAAAATTATGACTTCAAGCACCCATGGCGTTTTTTGCCACGCAATGGTTTCTTCGTCCAACAGGTAGTAAGATTGCGGGTATTTCTCTGGCCAGTTTTTAGGTAGGCTCAAACTAATCGTTTCGCCTGATAAACTTAACTGAATGCCGCGTAGGTTCGGCATTTGGCGCGCATGACATAAAATCACAGCCAAACGTAAACAAGCAAGTTGCATGACAAAAATACGGTCTGAAAAATCAGCGACCAATTTCTTTAATTTAGCTCTGTGGCCTAAAATCAATAGACTTAGGCAATGCTGTTCGCTCTGCGAAAACCCCGGCGAATCGGCATGTTCCAAGATATAGGCACCGTGCAGATGGGCGTCAATGGGTGACACGATGTTGCCGATTTCATGCAATTGCGCAGCCCATTTCAATTTGCGGGCATGTGCCTGCCGTTCTCCGGTCGCAAAATTGGTATCTTCCCCTATCTTTTCAAATAACTTGCCAGCAACTTCAGCCACGGTCTGCGCTTGCAGTTCATCCACATCGAATTTCCGCGCGAGCCGGTTCACTGACAGGTTGCGCAAATCCACAATATCGTTTTCCCTCGCCAGCATGTCATATAGCAAGCCGTGACGTAATGCACCTTTAGCAACGTTTAGCGATTCAATGCCTAGGAAATCAAATACCGCTAACAGAATTGATAAGCCCCCTCCTATCACTGGCTTGCGGTCTTCCTTCAAGCCTAATAACCGCAACTTGTCGATATGCCTAGCATTCAATAGCTCTTCACGCAGCCAAAGCAAGCCTTCTTTAGTAACGGTGTCGATAGGGTAACCGTATTGAGAAAGCACATCTGCAACTGCGCCTACAGTACCTGATGCGCCATAGGCAACATCCCATTGCTTGCGGTTGAAATTGACGCCTAGCGTTTCAAAAACCGATTCAGCGGCAATTTCTGCGCGGTCAAAGGCTCTTTCCGTGAATTCACCGGTATTGAAATGCTTGAGTGACCAGGCGACTGAACCTACATGCAAAGAAGCCGTATGATGAGATTCAAAGCCCTGACCTAAAATGAACTCTGTGGAACGACCACCAATATCAATGACTAACCTGCGCTCATTAGATTGTGGCAGGAAGCGACTCACGCCCTGGTAGATCAATCGCGCTTCTTCTACGCCTGAAATCACCTCAACTTCGAAGCCCAAGGCTTTTTTTGCGAGCTTGAGGAATACATCGCGGTTATTCGCTTCGCGCAGGGTTTGGGTAGCCACTGCCCGCACGTGCATGGCATCAAAACCTTGTAAGCGCTCGCCGAATCTGGCTAGGCATCGTAGTCCACGCTCCATCGACTCCTGCGTCAGGTTGCGGTCTTCATCCAAGTCTCCGCCTTGCCTTACGGCCTCTTTGAGGTATTCGATTCTTTGGATATGGCCGCTATCCAGTTGACCGATTTCCAATCTAAAACTATTGGAACCAAGATCTACTGCCGCAAGAAGTGCTTTATCGATGGGTGGGTTGCTATTATTGATGTCATTTTCCATAATGAATAAGTATGCACTTTTTACTTTTATTTTTGCTCAAAACAATATTATTTTTTTCTATTTTGCGGCTTGGACTTGAAAGTTTGATGACAGTGCCTAATTTACTAAGAAGATTTATAAACATGTAGGAGGTTAATATGGCAAAACAAACAGATAAGAATAAACAAGAAACTCAAGAGCAAAGTAAAGTAGTCGATACTCACGGTCCGCAAACTATGCCGTTCCAGGCAGAAGTCAAACAGCTTCTGCAACTGATGATCCATTCGCTATACAGCAATAAGGAGATCGTACTGCGTGAGCTCATTTCTAATGCTTCAGACGCGGCGGATAAATTACGTTTCGAGGCATTGGCAAATGGCGCTTTGTACGAAAACGACAGTGAACTGAAAATCCGTATCTCGTTTGATAAAGAAGCACATACGGTGACTATTTCCGATAACGGTATTGGGATGAGCCGTGATGAAGTGATTTCGAACATTGGTACCATTGCTAAATCCGGTACCAAAGAGTTTTTCAATGCTTTAACAGGCGACCAGGCTAAGGACGCTAACTTGATTGGCCAGTTCGGTGTAGGTTTTTATTCCGCATTCATTATTGCTGACAAAGTAACGCTAACAACCCGCCGCGCAGGTAGCACAGAGGCAGTGCGTTGGGAATCAGCCGGTGAGGGCGACTTTACGCTGGAAGATGCTGATAAAGCGAACCGCGGTACGGAAGTGGTACTGCATTTACGTGAAGGCGAAGATGAGTTCTTAAGCGACTGGAAACTCAAAACCATTATCCGTAAATACTCTGACCACATCACCTTGCCTATCGTCATGAAGAAAAGCGAATGGAAAGACGGCGCTGAAGTATCGACTGACGAAGATGAAACCGTGAACCGCGCTTCTGCATTATGGGCACGTAGCAAGAACGACATCACAGAAGATGAATACCAAGAGTTTTACAAGCATGTTTCACATGACTTTGAAAACCCGTTGGCCTACACCCATAGCCGTGTAGAAGGTAAGCAGGAATACATTTCATTGCTATATATCCCTAGCAAAGCGCCATTTGACTTGTATGACCGCGAGCGTCGCCATGGCATCAAGCTCTATGTGAAGCGCGTATTCATTATGGAAGACGCCGAAAAACTCATGCCGCAATATTTACGTTTCGTGCGCGGCGTGATCGATACTTCTGATTTGCCGCTCAATGTATCGCGTGAAATCCTGCAATCTAGCCGTGATGTAGACGCGATCAAATCCGGTTCTGTCAAAAAAGTCTTAGGTCTGCTGGAAGACATGGCAGAAAACAAACCGGAAGACTACAAAAAATTCTGGGCTGAATTCGGTCGCGTGCTTAAAGAAGGTCCGGGCGAAGATTTTGCTAATAAAGACAAGATTGCTGGCCTATTACGCTTTGCTTCTACAAAAGTCGATACGGAAATGCAGGATGTTTCGCTAAAAGATTACGTTGCCCGCATGCAGCCTGAGCAGGATGTGATTTACTACATCACTGCAGATAGCTTTGCTGCCGCGCAACATAGCCCGCATCTGGAAATCTTCCGTAAAAAAGGCATTGAAGTACTGCTGATGTCTGATCGTGTGGACGAATGGTTATTAGGCAGCCTGACAGAGTTTGAAGGCAAGAAACTGCAATCGATTGCTAAGGGTGACCTCGATCTAGGTAAGTTGGAATCCGATACGGAAAAAGAGATTCAGAAGAAAATCGAGGAGGAGGCTAAATCCTTGGTTGAAAAGATCAAAGCAACACTTGGCGATCAGGTGAAAGACGTGCGTGTTACGCATCGTTTAACCGATTCACCGGCCTGCTTGGTGAGTGATGCGCATGATCTATCTGGAAACATGGCGCGTATCTTGAAGGCAGCGGGACAGAACGCACCGGAGACCAAACCTATATTGGAAATCAACCCTACGCATAAACTCGTTAAGCGCTTAGAGAACGAATCTACAGATGCAGTTTTCAACGATCTAACGCATGTGTTGTTTGACCAGGCCTTGCTTGCAGAAGGCGGTACGCTAGATGATCCGGCGAGTTTTGTTAAGCGTATGAATAGCTTAATTAGCTAGATTTATGTGCTTATAAATACCCGCTCGACGTCGAGTCCTGCGGGTATTTATTGCCTTAATTACTTCCATGAACACCTTGACAATACAAATGATAATCATTATCATTTGTAAACAATGTTTAATTTGGGGTCACTATCATGAGTAAACAGTTAATTATGAGCCAGGCAAAACTAGCCGATAACGCTGAATGCAAGGTGCTTTATAACAAAGCCAAAGACTTGGTTGAGTTGGAAGTAGGGGGTACTTCACTCAGATTACAAGCAAGTAATTTCTTTATGATGAGTGAGATGATGCGTAAAGCTGCGGCGAAGATTGTGATGCAAACTGAATTGCACCACGTTGTATAATTGTTGAGTCATCGTTGCGGAGCAGTAAATATAATAGTTGCGTAGCAATAAATATATCAGACTAAATTAACTAACTAATTGATTGATTTAGATTTGGTCGGATTTGAGTATTGCAGTTAGATCTGTATTAAGCTTATTGGGCTTGTTATATAAATCTTAAAAAGGTTTGTCAATCATCTGTCATAAAGATGGCGTATTATTTGCTAGAATAGCCTTAACACTATTTCAGAATGCAGCCATGAAAACCCCCGCAGCCCCTAACAAAAAAAAACCACCTGATCCTAATGCTAAGAAAATAGACCCACATCATGAAGTTGGCAAGCTCCCCAGCAAGCCTTCTGATGCCAGGGCTTCTGCTGCTAAGTTAAAAAAGATCACGATCATCCCTAAGCTAACGCCTATACACCAAGCGCTGCAAAACCACCTGATCTTTTCCAGTTTTAAAACCAATATCGTTGCCACCCCAAGGGATTGGTACCATACAGCCAGTTATACGATACGCGACCATGTAGTGGAACGCTGGGTTTCTACCGCTGAATCCTACTACCGTGATGATCCGAAACGCGTGTATTACTTATCTTTAGAGTTCCTAATCGGGCGCATGTTGACCAATGCCGCACTAAACTTGGGCATAAATGAAGAGCTTAAAGATGGCATGGCAAAACTTGGTCGCAGCTTGGAAAATGCCGTGGAAATGGAAACTGATGCAGCTTTAGGCAATGGTGGTTTGGGCCGTTTAGCCGCGTGCTTCCTGGACTCCATGGCAACAATGGATATTCCTGCCGCTGGATATGGTATCCGCTATGAATATGGTATGTTCCGGCAATCCATAGAACATAATCAACAGGTGGAAAACCCGGATAACTGGTTGCGCTACGGTAATATTTGGGAATTCCAACGGCCAGAAGCGACTTATATCATTAAGTTTTACGGACATTGTGTGAAATATCCAACTCATACAGGCGAAGAAACCCATTGGGTCGATGCCGAGCACTTGGTAGCCATGGCTTATGATGTGCCTGTGCCAGGTTACGATACGCAGACGGTGAATAACTTGCGGCTATGGGCAGCAAAAGCCACGCGGGAATTCGATTTACGCCATTTTAACGATGGAAATTATGAGAAGGCGGTTGCCGAGCGGAATGATACCGAAAGTATTTCAAAGGTACTGTATCCGAACGACTCCTCTGCAGTAGGTAAAGAGCTACGCCTGAAACAGCAATACTTTTTTGTGTCAGCTTCTATCCAGGATATTTTGCGCCGTTACTTATCCGTGCATGAAATCCATCAGTTAGATGACTGGGATTTGATTACCGATAAAATCGCCATCCAGCTTAACGACACCCATCCAGCGATTGCGATTCCTGAGTTAATGTACCAGCTGATAGATCATCACCACTTGTCATGGGATAAGGCATGGGAGTTATCTTGCAAGATATTTGCCTATACCAACCATACTTTGATGCCTGAGGCCCTGGAAACCTGGTCAGTAGAGCTATTTGGTCGCTTATTGCCGCGTCATTTGGAAATCATTTACCAGATCAATCATGAGTTCTTATGCATGGTCAATCACAGCTTCCCAGGTAATGCTGAATTATTGCAGCGCGTTTCTATCATAGATGAAACTCACGGTCGCCGTGTACGCATGGCACACTTGGCAGTCGTTGGCAGCCATACGGTCAATGGTGTGGCAGCCCTACACAGTGAGCTTCTTAAACAAACATTGTTTGCTGATTTTCATAAAATTTACCCGAAAAAATTTACCAATGTCACCAATGGCATTACACCACGGCGTTGGCTCAATCAGGCAAACCCCCATTTAACGAGCTTGATTCAAAAAGCCATCGGCCCAGGCTTCATCAAAGATCTGCGCCAATTGAAAAAACTAACGCCTTTAGCCAAAGATGCGGATTTCCGTAAAGCTTTTGCGCAGGTTAAGTATGGCAATAAGGTTCGCTTGGCCCATACTATTGAGAAATTGACGGGTATTAAAATCAATACCAATAGTCTGTTCGATGTACAAATCAAACGTATCCACGAATACAAGCGCCAGCTGCTGAATGTGCTGCATGTCATTGCTTTATACAACCGCATTCGTCGTGGCGAAAAAGGCATCACGCCAAGAACCGTGATTTTTGGTGGTAAAGCAGCGCCCGGTTATTGGATGGCGAAGCAGATCATCCGTCTGATCAATGACGTTGCGACCATCGTCAATAACGACTTAGCTATTGGCGACCAACTGAAAGTAGTGTTCTATCCTAACTATGAGGTTTCAGCAGCGGAAATCCTGTTCCCGGGGAGTGACTTGTCAGAGCAGATTTCGACAGCCGGTACTGAGGCCAGCGGAACAGGCAATATGAAAATGGCCCTGAATGGTGCCCTAACAATAGGCACGCTGGATGGCGCCAATGTGGAAATCAAGGAGGAAGTAGGTGACGAGAATATCTTCATCTTCGGTCTGACCACCGCTCAAGTGGCGGAAACCAAGGCTGCCGGCTATAATCCGCGAGAATACTATGATAATAATCCTGAGCTGAAAGAAGTGCTGGATATGATCAGTAGCGGTTATTTCTCAGTGGATGAACCTACTCGCTATCAGCCTATCGTGGATAATTTGCTAGTGAATGGTGATCAATATATGTTGATGGCAGATTACGCTGAGTACATTAAAACCCAGGATGCAGTAGGCCAGCTCTACCAAAACCAGGATGCTTGGACTGAAATGGCGATACTGAATGTAGCGAATATGGCTAAATTCTCTAGCGATCGAGCCATTAGTGATTATGCAAAGAATATTTGGAAGGTGACTCCTGGAACTAAAGCTAAAGTTTGAGCCAAAGTTCAAGACTGATGTTTAAAACTAAAGCTAATAAAAAGAAACTAAAGTAAATAATAAAGCCACAGGTAATATAACCTCGCTTTAAATTGGAGAAGCCGAATGCATACATCTGCTAGCTTTAAAAAAGCCATTACACTAGGGCTTATATTGTTCGCAACTCATGCCAGTGCATTGAGCATTGATGATTTAAGCAGTAGTGAAGCCAGTAGAGGCTTGAAAGAAGCTTTGATCCAAGGTGCGGGAAAAGCAGTTGGTAAGCTAGGCGCAGTGGATGGCTTTCTCGGCAATAAAGAAGTAAAAATACCATTGCCCGATACCATGAAAAAAGCTGAAAAAGCCATGCGCATGTTTGGCATGGGTAAGCAGGCAGATGAACTGGTATTGAAAATGAACCGCGCAGCAGAAGCGGCTGTACCTGAAGCCAAGGCTTTGCTGGTAGATTCTGTGAAAAAAATGAGCGTTGCAGATGCTAAAGGCATATTAACCGGTGGTGACGATGCTGCTACTCAATATTTCAAAAAGACCACTTCAACTGCGATGACGGATAAATTTTTGCCTATCGTTAAAAAAGCCACTGAGCACGTGCAACTCGCCCAGCAATATAATAAATTTGCTCAGATGGGCAACAAATTCGGCGTTGTCAAAAAAGACCAGGTGAACCTAGAGCAATATGTGACGCAGAAAACATTGGATGGTGTTTACCTGATGATGGCAAAAGAAGAAGCCGCTATCCGCAAGGACCCGGTTGGCCAAGCTAGCAGCTTGATTAAAAAGGTATTTGGTTCAATAGCCAACTAAGTTAACTAAAAGCCATTCTGGTTCTGGGAAAAGGAGTAGCCATGAAATACAAAGGAAGTTGTCATTGCGGCTCTGTAGCCTTCGAGGTTGAAGGGGAAATCAAGAGTGCAATGTCTTGTAATTGCTCCATTTGCCAACGCAAAGGATCGCTTTTGTGGTTTGTGCCACGTGAGGCCCTGGTACTGTTAACTCCTGAGGATGCATCCCAAGTCTACGAGTTTAACAAGCATCTCATCAAACATCATTTCTGCCCTAAGTGCGGAACACATCCTTACGCAGAAGCAGCAGACCCAAAAGGTAATAAAATGGCGGCGGTCAATGTGCGTTGCTTAGAAGAGATTGATCTCGAATCTATTCCAGTTACGCATCATGATGGAAAAGCTAAAAACTAGCTTTGAAAATAGCAAGCAAGTAAAGTTTTCCATTGATTTCGCACCAATCATTACCCATCAACTAGAGGCTTAATCCCCTCTAATCTGGTAGAATTCTACATTCTCATTTGTCGACACTTTAGCTGAGTTTTCATGACTGGTTCCAAAATGATCTGCCTGCGTGGCAGCGCCGCTTTATCTCAATTCCGTATTGAAAAAATCCAAAATAGCCTGGGGCAGACCAGCCCGAATATTTCCCATATTTATGCAGAGTTTTACCATTTTGTGTGGGGTGAAGGGGAGATTGATAGCAAGCAGCAAAGCACGCTAGAACAGATATTAACCTACGGCCCTAAGATGCAAGCGGAAGAGCCAAAAGGCCAATTGTTTTTAGTCACGCCAAGGCTAGGCACGATTTCACCTTGGGCATCACGTGCAACGGATATCGTTCAGCATTGTGGTTTACCGGAAATCAAGCGCGTAGAGCGCGGTATTGCCTATTATGTGCAAACCAAAAATAATCAGCCATTGAATGAGGCTGAGCGTAAACAGTTACTGCCGCTGGTTCATGACCGCATGACTGAAACGGTGTTTTCTGACTTGAATGACGCCGCTAAACTCTACCATACCGATACTCCCGCGCCATTAAGCACTGTAGATATCATGCAAGGCGGCAAGCAAGAGCTGAACAAAGCCAATAGCGAACTCGGTTTGGCGTTGTCACCGGATGAAGTGGATTACCTGTTCGATAACTATTTAAAGATGGGCCGCAACCCTACCGATGTTGAACTTATGATGTTTGCGCAAGCAAACTCTGAACACTGTCGCCATAAGATATTTAATGCTGATTGGGTGATCGACGGCAAAGAACAAACCATGTCGCTATTCGGCATGATACGCAATACGCACAAGCTGAATCCAGGTAACACCGTGGTGGCTTATTCAGACAATTCGTCTATTGTTGCAGGTTCAAAGAACGGCGAAACTACCAAACGTTTCTATCCGACCGATAACGGCACATATAGCTATAAAGAAGAAGAAATGCACTACCTGATGAAGGTGGAAACGCATAACCATCCAACCGCCATTTCGCCGTTTGCCGGTGCTGCGACCGGAGCTGGTGGTGAAATCCGTGATGAAGGCGCTACAGGGAGTGGTTCAAAACCAAAAGCGGGCCTAACCGGCTTCTCCGTCTCTAATCTTAATATTCCGAATTTCACCCAGCCTTGGGAAGCCAAGCAATATGGTAAGCCTGGCCGTATTGCATCGCCTCTGCAGATCATGATAGATGGTCCTTTAGGCGGCGCTGCCTATAACAACGAGTTTGGCCGCCCGAACATTGCTGGTTATTTCCGTACGTTTGAGTTGGAAAGTAATGGCGAAGTACGCGGCTACCACAAGCCTATTATGCTGGCTGGTGGTATCGGTAATATCTCTGCACAGCATTCCAAAAAGAACCCGATTCCTTCCGGTGCTGCTTTGATTCAATTAGGCGGCCCAGCCATGTTGATTGGCTTAGGTGGTGGTGCGGCATCTAGTATGGATACTGGCAGCAACGTAGAGAACCTGGACTTTGATTCCGTACAGCGCGGCAACCCTGAACTAGAGCGCCGTGCACAAGAAGTGATTGACCGTTGCTGGCAGCTTGGCGATAAGAATCCGATCCTGAGTATTCATGACGTAGGTGCAGGTGGTATCTCAAATGCATTTCCGGAGCTGGTAAACGATGCAGGTGTTGGAGCTGTGTTCCAGTTGCGTGATGTGCATAACGAAGAGCTTGGCATGTCACCACGTGAACTGTGGAGCAATGAAGCTCAGGAACGATATGTGATGGCGATTTTGCAGGAAGACCTGCCACGTTTCAAAGCGATTTGCGAACGTGAGCGCTGTCCATTCGCAGTAGTGGGAATCGCTACAGAAGAGCGTCATCTCACAGTGGCAGATAGTCATTTTGACAATAAACCTGTCGATATGGATTTATCCGTATTACTTGGCAAGCCGCCAAAAATGACGCGGGACGTGAAAACTACAGAGCGTCAATTAAAAGCGTTTGATACTAGTACGATTGATTTAAAAGACGCGGCAGCTCGTGTATTGCGATTACCAGGTGTGGCTGATAAAACTTTCCTGATTACTATTGGCGACCGTTCTGTGACGGGCCTGGTAGCACGTGAGCAAATGGTCGGGCCATGGCAAGTGCCAGTGGCTGACGTTGCGGTGACGCTTGCAGGTTATGAAACCTATTGTGGTGAAGCCTTTGCTATTGGCGAAAAAGCGCCGCTTGCATTGGTGAATGCCCCTGCATCAGGCCGCATGGCGATTGGTGAAGCTATTACCAATATTGCTGCTTGCTTGATTGACGATTTAAGCGACTTGAAACTTTCCGCAAACTGGATGGCGCCAGCCGGCCATGCCGGTGAAGATGCCGCGATGTTCGAAACCGTAAAAGCCGTCGGCATGGAGCTTTGTCCGCAACTTGGGGTAAGCATTCCAGTTGGTAAAGATTCCATGAGTATGAAAACCGTGTGGAATGATAATGGCGAAAACAAAGCGGTGACTTCACCGATATCATTGGTAGTTACAGCATTTGCTGCCATACCAGATGCGCGTAAAACCTTAACCCCACAATTGCAGACTGATATTGCAACTAAGCTGATTTTGATTGATTTAGGTGCTGGTAAAAGTCGTATGGGCGGCTCCAGCTTAGCTCAAGTATATGGTGCTGTGGGCGACGTAGCGCCGGATGTAGATGATGCCGCCCAACTGAAACATTTCTTTGCCACGATTCAGCAACTGAATAAAGCCGGCAAGATTCACGCTTATCATGACCGTTCCGATGGCGGTTTATTTGCAACCTTGGTTGAGATGGCTTTTGCCGGACACTGCGGTCTTGATATTGATGTTTCGACTTTAGTGGGGGATATCGCCAGCGTGCTGTACAACGAAGAGCTGGGTGCGGTCATTCAAGTAGCCACTAATGATGCACAAAGTATTGCAGCGCAATTCAACGGCCTAGCGCATGTCATTGGCGACGTAATCACAGGTAATCAAATTCAAATCAAGCAGCATGGTGGGGTCGTGTTCAGCGATACGCGTATTAACCTGCATCGCATGTGGTCTGAAACCACTTACCAAATGCAGAAACTGCGTGATAACCCAGTGTGTGCGCAGCAAGAATATGATCGCATTCTGGATGAAGCGAATCCAGGTTTATCGGTTACCCTGACTTACGACCCATCAGAAAATATCGCGGCACCCTACATCGCTACCGGCGCTCGTCCGAAAATGGCGATATTGCGTGAGCAAGGCGTAAACGGTCATGTAGAAATGGCTGCTTCTTTTGACCGCGCTGGTTTTTCATCATACGACGTACACATGAGCGACATCATTAGCGGTCGAGTATCGCTAAAAGATTTTGCGGGTTTTGTCGCCTGTGGCGGGTTCTCTTATGGCGATGTGCTCGGCGCAGGCGAAGGGTGGGCTAAATCCATATTATTCAATTCACGCGCTTATGATGAGTTCTCTGCATTCTTTAACCGCCAAGATAGCTTTGCACTAGGCGTTTGTAATGGTTGCCAGATGATGAGCAACCTGCGTGAGCTGGTTCCGGGTGCTGCACATTGGCCACATTTTGTGCGTAATAAATCTGAGCAGTTTGAAGCCAGGCTTGCTATGGTAGAGATTTTAGAATCTTCTTCATTGTTCTTTAATGGCATGGTTGGCAGCAAAATGCCGATTGCGATTGCACATGGTGAAGGGTACGCGGAATTTTCTGGTGAAAACGCGGTCAATGACGTGTTAGCGAAAAAATTGGTGACGATGCGCTTTATTGATAACACGTCAACGCCAACAACCAGCTATCCGTTTAACCCAAACGGCTCTCCACAAGGTATTACTGGATTAACCAGCACAGACGGGCGCTTTAGTATTATGATGCCCCATCCTGAGCGCGTGATTCGTAATGTACAGAACACCTGGCAACGATGTGGGAAAGCTGAAGACAGTGCTTGGATACGCATGTTCCGTAACGCAAGAAACTACATAGGCTAGCTTATCGGCTTGCTGATATAGTCAATATAAATTTAATAATCTAGGCAGGAGAAAAGTAGCATGAAATTGATTAAAGTATTGTTTGCAGTATTGATATTAAGCTTTTCATTCAACGCGTCAGCTGCGGCAAGAGCGCTTACAGATGATGAGTCTGTTGAATTTACCGATGCAGTCGGCAAAGGCGATATGAAAGTTGTTAAGAAATATGTTGAAAGTGGCGTAGATGTTAATGCTACTTACTTTGCATGGTCACCTATCCAAATGGCAGCGACTAAAGGTAAGTTAGATGCAGTTAAATATTTAGCTGAACATGGTGCCGATGTAAACTATGTGCATCCATTGACAAAAATGACGGCATTTCACTTAGCGGCTTATGATGGTTATACTGACATCGTAAAGTACCTAGCTGAACATGGTGCTGACGTGAACAAAAAAATGCGCGCTGATGTAGATATCATCCGTGTGGTACGCGATACTGGTAATACTAAAATGGTTGATTTGCTGAAATCATTAGGTGTTAAAGAAGATGGCTGCCAAGAAGAGAAATGCCTGTAATTTAAAGCAATAATTTGAGTTAAGATTTGCGAATAATCGCTATTCTTATAAGTTTAATCATCGGGCTTTCAAGCCCGGTGATTGTCTTTGCTGATGAAACCAAATCTGCAGCTGACTTAAAGCAAGTCCAACCTAGCAAAACCCAAATCTCTGACCAATCCAAAATCGCCGAAACGCATATTAAAAGTATAGCTGCCTCATGCGCAGCTTGCCACGGGACCAATGGTAATAGTGTAAGTAAAAATAGTCTTGTCACTACCTTAAGTATTTCTAACATCAATAAATCTACTTTTGTTGCAAAGATGCTGGCTTTTAGGTCAGGCGAGCGTCCGGCAACGGTCATGCATCGCCATGCTAAAGGCCTTACGGTGCAAGAGATTGATGGGCTGGCCGAGTATTTCTCGAAACAACCAAGCTTGCAGGTACGCGCAATTTCTTCACAAAAACTATCTGAAACTTACCCAAACTGATCATGAAACTCAATCGTCGCGACTTTATTAAATTATCAGGTTACGGTGTTAGTTTAAGTGTTGCAGGATGTACTTTGCTTGGTTGTACAAGTGCCATGAATAAGCCATTCCAAAAGGTTTCCAGCGGGAAAGTGGTCATTATAGGCGGTGGTTATGCGGGGGCCAGTGCCGCCAAATATTTACGTATGTGGAGCAATGGGGCAATAGAGGTCGTTGTAATAGAAAAAAATCAGCAATTCGTTTCATGCCCTTTAAGCAATCTTGTGCTCGGCGGCAGCAAAAACATCAACGACCTGACTTTTGGTTACGATTTATTGAAGAAGCATCATGGTATTCAATGGGTGCAGGATGAAGTCATAGCGATTGATACGACGCGTAAAAAAATCACCATGCTACGCGGTGAAGTGACTTATGACCGTTTGATTATCGCACCGGGTGTGGATTTTATCTATGACGACTTGCCTATGCTGCAAAGCACAGAAGCATTGAAAAAGGTGCCGCATGCCTGGAAGGCCGGCTGGCAAACTGTAAACTTGCATAGACAGCTGCAAGCTATGCCGGACGGCGGTGTATTCGTTATGAGCGTACCTAAAGCTCCATATCGTTGCCCGCCAGGGCCTTATGAGCGTGCGGCTCAGGTTGCGTTTTACCTTAAAAACCATAAGCCTAAGTCCAAAGTGATTGTGTTGGATGCCAACCCGGAAATCACTTCTAAAAAAGGGTTGTTCACCAAAGTCTTTAATGAGATGTATAAAGGCATTATCGATTACCGGCCTAATAATGTAGTGGACGAAGTAGACGTTGCGAGCCGCACAGTAAAAACTGAATTTGATACAGTAAAAGCTGATGTGCTCAATATCATTCCACCGCAACGCGCCGGCAAGCCGGCACAGATGGCTAAACTCAATAATATTGACAAACGCTGGTGCGAAGTCGATTTCCTGACCTATGAATCAAAACTGGTTCCTGATGTCCATATTATTGGTGACGCTATTTCTGCCGCGCTGCCTAAATCTGCACACATGGCCACTAATCAGGCCAAGATATGTGCCAACGCAATCGTACAGTTGATGGCTAATTTGGCTCCCGATGCCGCACCCGTATTCGCCAATACCTGTTATAGCTATGTGACAGATAAATCCGCAATGCATGTAGCCAATGTATATAGATATGATGAAGCCAAGAAAATCATGGTATCGGCTGAAGGTGGTGGTGTGTCAGCAAACCCGAGTGAGCAAGAAGGGTTATATGCCGTAGCCTGGTCACAAAACATCTGGACTGATACCTTAACTTAAGAATTCATTTGCAAAGTCAGAAAATGCATCAATACCTGCGTTATACCATTCTTGCATTAATCAGCTTCTCAATGCTATTCCGAATAGGGCCTGCAGAATCGCAGCCTAGTCTTTCCACTATCAAGTTACCGCCTGGTTTTAGCCTGGAAGTTTATGCCAACGCGCGAACCAAGAATGGCCAGTACTTAGAAAATGCCAGGTTCATGCTCTTTGATGCCGATGGGAATCTTTACGTATCTACTGCCAAAGAGAACAAAGTGGTGATGATTTCCGATACGAATAAAGACGGCAAAGCTGACTATGTGACCGTTGTAGCGGACCACCTTAACGCGCCGCAGGGCATGGTTTTTGTGGGAAAGAGTCTCTTGGTAGCGAATCAGGACGGAGTAGTTAAACTGGATAAACAAAATGGACAATGGCCTGCCAAAGTGACGCCATTTATCAGCGATTTAGCCATGGGCTGGCATACACTTAAAACCATCAAACTTAGCCCTGATGGTTATTTGTTTGTGAACGTTGGTTCCAGTTGTAATGTCTGTGTAGAGGGTGATGCAACGCGAGCGACGATTTTGCGTTACACCACAGAGGGAAAACCCGCCGGCGCTTTACAAACACTAGGTCGCCATCAGCAGTCTGCCATTTGGGCACGAGGTCTTCGTAACTCACAAGGTTTTGCCTGGCATCCCAAAACCGGCGCGATGTATGCAACGAATGATGGTTCTGATATGCGCTCTAAAATTAAAGGCAGCGCGGTGAATGATGAGTTGCCGCCCGAGCACCTCAATAAAATAGAGGCTGGCAAACACTACGGCTGGCCCTATTGCTGGGGCGATGTTAAAACGAAAGCATTGGTAGGGGACCCTAATTTCCCTGGTGAAGCTGGTTTTTGCAAAAGTGCTCAGGCACCGGAAATGACTTTTACCTCACATACCACACCTATAGGCATTACCTTTTTAGATAAAACGAACTTCCCTGCTGATTACAAAGATGATGCTATTGTAGCCTTACATGGATCCTGGAACCGCAAACAGCCTGCCGGATATAAACTGGTAAGAGTCAAGTTTGATGCCAACCATCAGGCAGTGAGTGTTGAGGACTTCGCAACGGGTTGGCTACAAGATAAAGAGGCGTGGGGCAGGCCGGTGGATGTGGTAGTGGGAACGGATAAAGCTTTATATGTGTCAGATGATAGAACAGGTACGATTTATCGCATTAGCTACTTGGCAACTAAGTAATAGTCCCCATTTATAGATAATAGTGGCATATCCGAATAAGGAGCAGTCAAATGAAGCATCTTTTAAAAATAAGCAGTCTACTAAGCATGCTGAGCTTATGTATTGCAACAAGTAGCGCGCAGGCGGTAGAGGCAAAATCGAGCACTTTGTTGTATATCAGCCCGAATGATTATAACTACAGCGTGCATCTACTCAGCCCTTATTATGATTATTGGTTTGCTCAAGGGCCGCTCGTTGAGCCAATCGCTTACCAAGCTCTGCAGGCAAAAGATGGTGACTTAGCCTTATGCAAAGCAAATGAGACTGCAGATAGAATCATCCGTATTACGCCACATATGTTCTATAACCCGCAAATGCAGGTATACCACAGTAAGCTGGAAGCCACCGTTTATTCTGGGGGTGGCAATCTGTTAGGCAACTATGTGGGCGAGGCACAGCAGCAGGGTTACACCAGTTTTGATACAGGTACCCGCAAAAATATCAACAAAGCCTACAAGCTTGCCATGCAGGATTTGATGACCAAGATTGATATCAATCCGGCCTCTTCACCTGTAGAAACTAACTCCAAATTACCCTGCGGCTTGATTGGCGCGGAGAATAAACCAACAATCAGTTTTTATTAATTCTAAATAACTTACCTTAATTACGATAGGAAAATAATGCAAAAGAAAATGAATACGAAAATCATCGCAACGCTATTGATGATGGCATTTGCCGGAATAACTCAAGCTAAGGACCTGCAAAAAATTACAGGCTTAAAAATGCCAGAATCTGTAGTGCAGGCCAAAGACGGCACCATCTATATTTCGGAAATCAACGGGTTTGATAAAGATGGCGATGGGCAGATTAGCAAACTGGATAAAGACGGCAAGTTAACTGTATTTGCTACTGGTATGGATGACCCAAAAGGCTTAGCTATTATTGGCGATAAGCTGTATGTGGCAGATAAAACCCGCATCCTGGAAGTGGATAAAGACGGTAAATGGAAAGTCTATACAGCAGCGACAGCTTTTGAGAGTAAACCTAAATTCCTCAACGACTTGGAAGCAGATAAAGCCGGTAACTTGTATGTGAGTGATAGTGGCGACCTTAAATCCGGTGGTCAGATTTACAAGATTGCCAAAGGTGGTGCGCCTGCACTTGTTGTAGATAGCAAAAATAAGGATGTGCTAGCGCCTAACGGTTTGCTTTCAGAAAGTCCTAAGCAATTGCTGGAAATTGATTTTGAGTCCGGTATTTTGTACCGCGTGAATTTAAGCACAGGTAAATTAACCAAAGTGGCTGAAGGGTTTGGCGGTGGCGATGGTTTAGTGAAAACCAAAAGCGGTAAAATCTTTATCAGCGATTGGAAAACCGGCAAGGTGTATAAATCAGTCAATGGTAAAGCAGTGTTGATTAAAGAAGGCTATCAATCAGCAGCTGATATTGCATTAACGAATGATGGCAAAACCCTAATGGTGCCCGATATGAAAGCCGGCGAACTGGATTTTATCCCCGCCAAATAATCATTGAGTTAATATAAGCAAGTTGAATAAAGCCATTTTTTAATGGCTTTATTTTTTAGTAAGAACAAATTAAAAATACCAAAGAAGTTGATGCAAATTAAAGTTGAATTAACAAAACTTGAGTTAAGACCAATGGCACTCAAATGGCTATGCGAAAGTGATGCACATCACAAAGCTCAAGGTGTGCGCAAGTTAGCGGCAGAGCACGATTATGTAGTAAATACGAGCGCTCCGCTATTTGCAACACACGCTATTCCTGGCCGTCCTGAGAAGCCTGAGTTAGTATCGCCGCTGAATGTACCTAAACGCAATATGCGCACGCCGGAAGGCCGCGCAGTACTGATACACGCACTGGCGCATATTGAGTTTAACGCTATTAACTTAGCGCTGGATGCGATCTGGCGATTCAGCGATATGCCGGAAAACTACTATACGGACTGGCTAAAGGTTGCGGCAGAGGAGGCTTATCACTTCACATTGTTAAATGAGCATTTAACAACCCTAGGTTATCAGTATGGTGATTTTACGGGGCACGACAGCCTATGGGAAATGGTGGATAGAACTAAAGGAGAAGTGTTAGCGCGCATGGCACTGGTGCCACGCACTATGGAAGCTCGCGGTTTAGATGCTAGTCCATCCTTACGTAGTAAATTATCACAAGCGGGGGATGCAGAAGCTGCAGCGATATTAGATATTATTTTGCGTGATGAAATAGGCCATGTGGCCATCGGTAACTACTGGTTCAATTGGCTTTGCGAGCAACGAGGCTTAGAGCCGATTGCGGCGTATGAGAAACTTGCAATTCAATATTGCGCACCAAAATTAAGGGCACCCTTTAATATCGAAGCAAGATTACAAGCGGGGTTTAGCAAGGCTGAGATTGAGAAATTGATTGGTTAGGAAATAGCTTAAAGTCAAAACTTGTTTGTGTTGCATTGCTAAGTTTCCATAAACGCATCAACTAATTGATGTCGACTATCTTGAGATCATTATCGCCTGAGTAAACCGTTTCAGCTCATAAGGTGTTGTCAGTGATACTTCTGATGCGGAAAGTATTACATTCTCATTAAAAATCCCGTGAGAGCATGTTTAGCAGCTTGGCCTTGCATTTTACACGGAGAAATAGTTTCAAATATCAGGGGATTAGCATCTATACATTCAAAATATGTACGTTTCCGAACATACAATTTAAATTCATTTAAATAATATAAAGTAATTCTCTTATTATTTGCGGACTAAATATGAATAACTTTAGTTAGGAATTTTTCCCTAAAATGATTTTTTTTATACTCTGCGTATATTCCAAGAGTGCATTCTCGGAAATTAATATTGATGTACCGGATGATGAGCAAATCAAAGTTTCCAAAATTTCGTCAATTCAGGATTACAAATTCAAAACAGATAAGGCATATAAACTAAGCAATAAGGCCTTAATTAGTAAAAAACTGCCTGAGATTTCAAGAAAACTGCCTTTTGACAAGGAGGTCTTAAGTGCAGCTGCGGAAACAGAGATGGAACCAGCTTTAATACATGCCATCATGACAGTTGAATCAAATCATAATTTGCACGCACGATCTAAAAGGGGTGCTTATGGTTTAATGCAATTAATGCCTGAAACCGCTCGGCGTTTTAAAGTACTAGATAAAAAAGACCCTAAACAAAATATTTTAGCTGGTGCAAAATATTTACGTGAGTTATTGAATTTATATAAGGGAGATTTAAAGCTAGCACTTGCAGCCTACAATGCAGGTCCAGCAGCGGTTCAGAAGTATTTTGGTAAAATTCCACCCTATAAAGAAACAATGGAATACGTGCCTAAAGTAATGAAATTTTATCGGCAATACTCTTAATTTATCTACTATCCTAAATTTTGATCTCAATTATTAGGGCTGAGAAAGCTGGATTTATTCGGGTTATATTTAAAACGCCAATCACTCTGGTCTTGAGATAGCCAAAATGGAGAGTGATGTCATGCCTGAAGTCCAGTCTAGTGATGCATCAGATAAAGTTAAGCCTGATGAAGTGGTACTTAAAGATGTGTTGAAACCATCTAGTCTCATCATTGCCTTAACCGCAATTGTGTTGCTTATCTTGTATTGTTGGTATCTTTTTGTATTAAAACCCGCATTAAATGAAAGTAATTCAATGGATGTAAGGCTGACGTATAAACCTGTTTCTAATACACATGTTTCTCAAGAATTAAAATCTAATACAAGAGTTGAAACGCAAATAACCGATGATGACTTAGAACCTTCGAATGAAGCATTCAAAAATGAGGAAAAAGAGGTGGTCAAGCTTATTAACCCATCTCAGCGTTCTAAATCGACCCAGAGAAATACCATTAGAAAATCCGCAAAGTCAAATGTAGCCACAAGTGAGAAAGAATCTACAGTTCAAAGTCAAGACTCTCCCCGACATCAGAATGAGTATAAGGAAGATAAGAAAGAGGAGAAAGAGGATTATATAAGGGCTGAGGAAGATAGGGAGGAGAATAAGGATGAGGATACAGCACAAAAAATAAAATCACTTGCTGTTAAATGGAAAGCAAGCTTCTTAACTCCTGCGACTCAGCCTATTTGTACACAAGTACAAATAGCGATGAATCAATGCCCCAATTAAGGTGAGATCTTAAACACAGCTTAAGTAAAAGACTACCAGTAGCAGCTGTAGTTGAAATGAACAGGCCTAAGGATTATTAAAACTTTAAATAAAGATTTCATATATTTTCCTAAGGTTTTGGTATTAGTATCATTCAGATATAGAAACGCAGGCCGCTTCTCTATACCGGAATGCTGACAAAGTTAATGTGAAGTATAGAATGGAGTCAGTTACTTATGGATATTCTGATATTAATAATTATGGGAGCTGTTCAATACTTCTAAAATTAGTGTGTGCTAACGTACAGTGATAAAACTGATACATACGTAAAATTGAATACTTAATTTTATTTTCAGGAGTGAATCATGAGTATCCTCAGCAATATATTCCATAAGATATTTCCGGCCTCACATCCAACTGTGGCTGAAACCAATAAAACCTCAGCTCCACCTCCTTCATCTACGACGGCAATTCCAGCTGATAATCCGTCGACAAACACTCCAACTGCAAATGTACAAAATACTACAACCCAAAGCATTCCCGAAGTAGATGTGGAGCAGGTATTGAATAATAAGGCTCAAACTGCCGGCCAAACGTTAAATTGGCGCAGCTCTATTGTCGATCTTTTAAAACTTTTAGATCTAGATAGCAGTTTGCAATCCCGTAAAGACTTAGCTTCTGAATTAGGTTACAAGGGTGATACAAACGACTCAGCATCTATGAACATCTGGCTTCATCGTCAAGTGATGAATAAGCTAGCTGCAAATGGTGGAAAGGTACCAGCAGATTTAAAAGATTAAATAAGATGCTATCTAATAGTAAGGTGGATTTTTTAGTATCCACTAATTAAGTGGTTTGATTAAGGTTACTGTCTAATGTCGCATAGCTCAATTAGGAGAATCAAATGTATAGGAAGCTAATTGTTATACCATTTACAGCTTTTTTACTAAATGCATGCGTGACCGAACCTGCTGAGAGGGTTGTAGTGGTGCCGGCACTTCCTATGATTGTGGAATTAGATGCTGAACCATATTATTATCAACAAGGATATTACTATTATTATGATAATAACTACTGGCGTTACTCAAATTCAAGATCGGGACCTTGGTTAAATCTTCCTCGGAGTAGCTACCCGCGAGAAACTAGATATAGAGGTTCTGGGTATACCCGGGACCCAGATAGAAACATTAGCCATGATAGAAACGCAGGCCCGGACAGGTATACGGGTCCAGATAGAGATGCAAGGCCAGACAAACGTCAAGATAGAGATGCAAGGCCAGATAGAAACGTAGGCTCAGATAGAAACGTAGGCTCAGATAGAAACGCAGATCCAAACAGAGAAAAAGGTCCAAACAGAGAAAAAGGTCCAAACAGAGACAGAGGCCCAGATAAAGATTTTGGACGAGATAAAAATAACCATCCAGAAAAAAATAGGGATGAGGTCAGAGACCAAGATCACGACCACAGTGATCAGAGAAATTAATACTAGTGAATTTTTTTGCTTAATGATGAATTAGAGCACTCATAACATTCCATTAATTCAAATAGTTAGTTATCCGGCTTACTAATGGGCTAATGGTATGAAGATATGCACCTACAATATCAACGGTATCAATAATCGAATTGAAAGATTATTGGAATGGCTAGCAGAGACCCAGCCTGATGCAGTATGTATACAGGAACTGAAGGCTGAAACAAACAACTTCCCCAATAGAGCCATTGAACAAGCGGGGTATGGTGCATTGTGGCAAGGGCAAAAGTCTTGGAATGGCGTGGCTATACTCAGCAAGGACAGTGAGCCAATAGAAATCCGCCGCAGCTTACCTGGAGACCTAAACGACAAACAAGCACGTTATATCAAAGCTGCTGTGAATGGTCTGATTATTGCCAGCATCTATTTGCCTAATGGCAATCCTCAACCTGGCCCTAAATTTGATTATAAATTGGCTTGGTTTCAACGACTGAACAGTCATGCAAAAGAGTTACTGGAAACCGGTTTGCCGATAGTTCTTGCAGGCGATTACAACGTTGTTCCAACCGATGCGGATATATACGAGACCTCCTCTTGGGATGACGACGCCTTATTGCAGCCGGACAGTCGTAAAGCATTCGCAAACCTAATCAAGCAAGGCTGGACGGATGCCTTAAGAGAATGTCACCCGCATGAAAACATCTATACCTATTGGGACTATAAAAGAAATCGTTGGCCTCGCAATGCAGGATTGAGGATAGACCATTTATTACTAAGCCCATCTTTAGCTTCGGCTCTTCAAAAAGCAAATGTCGATAAAGAATTTAGAGGCAGAGAAGGCGCTAGCGATCATGCGCCAACCTGGGTGGAATTGGATTGGAATCCTAGCTGAAAAAACTCAGCAACTCTATATAGCTCAGAAGATAAGTAAGCAACGATTTGATAGGTGACGATGTAACGACTCGGCAACTACCGCGCTAGATAAATTTATCGTTAAACATAGGTAATAAATTACTGCTTGGTTATCCTTTCGAAAAAGTACCTAAATACAATTTATTCGCCATTATACTTTCAGAGTTGGAAATTTAATTTGGCTGTGAGATTGACTCCAGCGCTTCGCCAGCAGCGTCATCATCAGAAACAGCAAGATCTCCTAGGGAAATAATCCCAACAAGATGTTCTTTACTGTCCACTACGGGAAGTCTACGAACTTTTAAATCACTCATCATCTGCGCTGCTTCCTCAATTGATTGATCCTGAAAAATATATTGGACATTTTTAGTCATAATCTCCCTAACTTGATGCTTATCAGGGTCAAAACCTTCTGCCACAGCACGAATGGTGATATCGCGATCGGATAGCATACCAACCAGTTGATCATTTTCTTCAATCGGCAAAATCCCGAAATCACAGTCCTTCATCATTTGGGCCGCCATTTGCAAAGTATCATCTGGTGATGCAATTCGGACATCTTGTGTCATTACTTGGCTTATATTCATGATTAATCCTTCAAATGTCGACAAAAAATGAAATTATAATGTTTCAATAGGTAAAAAATTATCAGTTTTTCGATGAAATCCATGTAGGAATTCATTTCTCAGGAGGAAAGCAATTGCGGGTGGGTTAAGCTTCAACGCGTTGCCAACGATCCCACATCTCTAATTTCTTTTCAGTGGTATATTTGATACTGCTTCTGTATGTCATATAAGCGTTTGTGGAAAGCATTGATGTTACACGGTAGGGGCGTAGTGAGGGATAATAGTGCCCAGTTCATTTTTGCACCCTTTTCGGAATTATCCCCATGGAAATTAAGGTCAACTTTCTCGATAAGCTACGTCTTGAAGCCAAGTTCGATGACTTCACGGTGATTTCCGATCAGCCTATCCGCTATAAAGGCGATGGCTCGGCTCCCGGCCCCTTCGATTACTTTCTGGCTTCATCGGCCTTGTGTGCAGCATATTTTGTGAAGTTGTACTGCAACACTCGCAATATTCCTACCGAAAATATCCGCCTTTCGCACAACAATATTGTTGATCCGGAAAATCGTTACCAGCAGATTTTCAAGATACAGGTCGAGTTGCCAGCAGATATCTCCGACAAAGACCGCCAAGGTATCTTGCGCTCCATTGACCGTTGTACGGTTAAGAAAGCAGTGCAAGCCGGCCCCGAGTTCGTCATTGAAGAAGTAGCGAATCTGGACGCCGATGCACAGGCACTACTGGTGATAAATCCGGCTTCAGAAGCAAATACCTATATCACAGGCAAGGATCTACCGTTGGAACAAACCATCGCCAATATGTCGGGGCTATTGGCGAGCCTAGGCATTAAGATTGAAATCGCTTCGTGGCGCAATATTATTCCCAATGTCTGGTCCTTGCATATCCGTGATGCGCATTCACCGATGTGTTTTACTAATGGCAAAGGCGCAACCAAGGAAAGCGCGTTGGCATCGGCCTTGGGCGAGTATATAGAGCGGCTGAGTAACAACCATTTCTATGCAGGTAAGTTCTGGGGCGAAGACATCGCCAATGCTGCGTTTGTGCATTACCCTTGCGAGCGCTGGTTTAAGCCGGGTCGTAAAGATGCGCTTCCTAAAGAAATTTTGGATGAGTACTGTCTGCAAATTTACAACCCAGATGGCGAGTTGCGTGGGTCGCATCTGGTCGATACCAATTCCGGCAATGCGCAGCGCGGTATCTGTTCGTTGCCGTATGTGCGCCAGTCGGATGGCGAGGTCGTATATTTTCCGTCCAACCTAGTCGAAAACCTTTACGTCAGCAATGGCATGAGTGCCGGCAATACGTTGGCAGAAGCTCAGGTGCAATGCCTTTCAGAGATTTTTGAACGTGCGGTTAAGCGCGAAATTCTGGAAAGTGAAATCGCCTTGCCTGACGTGCCGCAGGAAGTGCTGGCAAAATATCCTGGTATTCTGGCCGGTATTCAAGGCTTGGAAGAACAAGGCTTTCCGGTGTTGGTTAAGGATGCATCGCTGGGCGGGAAGTATCCGGTGATGTGCGTTACTTTGATGAATCCGCGCACAGGCGGTGTGTTTGCCTCATTCGGTTCGCACCCAAAATTGGAAGTGGCATTGGAACGCAGCCTGACGGAATTGCTACAGGGGCGCAGTTTAGAAGGCCTGAACGATTTGCCTCAGCCCACTTTTGCCAGTGAAGCCGTGACTGAGCCTAATAACTTTGTTGAGCATTTCATTGACTCCAGCGGCATTGTATCGTGGCGCTTTTTTAGCGCCAAATCCGATTACGATTTTTTTGAGTGGGATTTTTCTAGCAACGGCGAGAACTCTAATGACAAAGAAGCTGCGACCTTGTTTGACTTACTAGAAGCCATGGGCAAAGAAGCTTACGTGGCGGTATATGACGAGCTAGGCGCAATTGCTTGCCGAATTTTGGTACCGGGTTATTCGGAAGTTTATCCGATAGAAGATCTGGTCTGGGATAACACCAATAAGGCATTGCTGTTCCGTACAGATATCCTAAACCTGCATCGCTTGGACGATGACAGCCTGAAAGCATTGCTTGAGCGTTTAGAGAATAACGAGCTGGATGATTATGGCGACATCGCCACATTGATCGGCATTGAATTTGACGAAAATACGGACTGGGGTCAGCTAACAGTTCTGGAGTTGAAGCTGCTGATTCATCTCGCATTGCAGCAATTTGATGAGGCGCATGAGCTGGTGGGTGCCTTCCTGCAGTATAACGACAACACGGTCGAGCGCGGATTGTTTTACCAGGCCATGAATGTGGTGTTGGAAGTTCTGTTGGATGACGACTTGGAACTGGAAGATTATGAAGTCAACTTCCGTCGAATGTTTGGCAATGCTAGGATGGACGCTGTAATCGGCTCAGTAGATGGTAGCGTGCGCTTCTTCGGCTTAATGCCAACCAGTATAAAACTGGAAGGGCTAGACAGGCACCACCGCCTGATCGACAGCTACAGAAAATTGCATACGGCTCGGGCCAATATAGCAGCTACGGCCAGTTAGAAATAAAAAAGCCCTGCAATGAGGGCTTTTCAACCGGTATAATGGCTATTTATTTACTGCAGATTTAAGTGATGCACCTACTGAAAAGCTAACGCGGTTACTTGCAGCGATTTTCAATGTTTCGCCATTTGCTGGATTACGGCCATCGTAAGCAGGTTTATGCGTTACTTTGAATTTGCCGAAGCCTATGATGTTCAAATCATTGCCTTTTGCTAAGGTAGCAGTGATAGCTGCTAACACATCGTTCAAAGCTTCTTGAGCTTCTTTTTTGCTGCGGCCATTAGTAGCTAATAACTCAACTAATTCCGATTTGCCAATAACTACTTTCTTTTCTGCTGTTGCCATCTATATTTCCTCTACTTGTGAGTTGGACCTATGAAACCCTATTAAAGGGGATGATGCGACAATAAAGCACAAGTGTATCAAGGTCAAACAGAAAACATCAAAAGATGGCGTATTTACTTACTGTGCGTGTTTATTTACTAATTTAAGGAGCAATACCAGTGACCAACGCACAACGCAGAGCGCTTGCCCGCATGTCTGAAATGAATTCAGGAAGTAACGGCAGTAAGCCTGCACCAACCATTAGTAGCGGGTTCAGTCCGCATGCGTCAGGAGCTTATTATGTGGTAACAGTGGAGACTGTGGCCAAAATCATTAAATCATTCGCCAAAGAAATCGAGCCGCCCGTATTCACGTACGCCATTACTACCATTCATTTTGAACAAGATGCCGGTACGGGCAAATGGTTCTGGTTTGATGGTATTGAAAAGCTCTCCCCACGCAAAAACCAGGATAGTTGGCGAATTGGCAGCAAGGTGCTATATCACACCCGCGAAGCCGCAGAGGCTGAACTTCAGCGAGTGATGGCCAAAAACGGTGACCGCGTTACCAAGGTACATGACTTGCCAGACGAACTGAATCAATTGAAGAGGATTCGTAGTGCCCACCATCCAGACCGCAATAATCCCGATTCCGATCATGATCTCTATCAGGCGGTTATTGAGAAAATTGACAGAATGCGTTTAGTCAGTATTTGAGGCAACTTTGAATATTACTTGGGCCAAACAAAGACACAGTCTTATGAGTTAAGTAGTAAGTAGCCCAATCGCACCTTCTAGCCCTGCATGGTTCAAAGCATAAGAGGCTTGCGCTTGTACGATAGGTTTGGCATGGTAAGCAATGCCTATGCCTGCAGCTGCCATCATCTTCAGGTCATTAGCACCATCACCAATGGCAATGGTTTGCGCAGCGCTTAAACCTAATTGGTCGCGCAATTTTACCAGTTCATTGGCCTTGGTTTGTGCATCGACGATATTGCCTAGAATATTCCCCGACAGTTGCCCGTCAATAATTTCCAGTGAGTTTGAAACTGCATAATCCAGGCCCAGCATGGCTTTTACACGTTCTGAAAAAAAGTTGAAGCCGCCAGAAACAAGGAGGGTGGTAATGTTATTTTGCTTGCAAGTTTCAATCCATTCTCTAGCGCCAGGGTTCAGTTTTAAGCGTTCATTCAATACACGCATTAAATCAGATTCTTTTAAGCCTTTAAGTAGTGCCACACGTTGGCGCAGGCTTTGGGTAAAGTCCAGCTCGCCTAACATAGCGCGTTCGGTAATCGCAGCGATCTGCGGCTTGATGCCGACCATATCTGCAATCTCATCGATACATTCGATGGAAATCAAAGTGGAGTCCATGTCCATTACACATAAGCCAAAGTTTTTGAGCAAATGGGTATCCTGTACATAGCTGCAATCGATATGTTGCGAAGCACAAAACTCTAGCACTGCAGGTAACACCGCTTGGTTTGCCAAGTAGTAACTATGTTGGGCAGTTTGCACAAATTGCACACTAGTTCCACATAGCGCGTGGATATGGGCTAAATGTGAATAAGTAATGACCGAACCCTGACCGTTAGGATTGGGAATACCAGAGGCTTGGACGACGAGACGCATACCGTAATTTTTCGACAAAAGTCGCATTATACACTGGCCAGCGCAGCAACTTATTGGCTGCAGACCACAGTTTATGTAGCCAGCGCTAGCGCATTTGGGCGAATTGGGCGAAAATGTGCATAACCTTTAATAAGAAGTTATTTTATGAATTTGCACGAATATCAAGCCAAAACTTTGTTGCAAAAGTATGGCATCCCAGTTCCTCGCGGCCAGGTCGTTGCTATCCCTAAGGAAATCGCTACTGTTACCTCTACCATCAATAGTGATGCATGGGTAGTCAAAGCGCAAGTGCACGCGGGTGGCCGCGGTAAGGCCGGTGGTGTCAAGGTAGTAAAATCCACTGCGGAAGCGCAGTCTGTAGCCAGTGAGTTACTGGGCAAAACATTGATTACTTATCAAAATGCGCCTGATGGTCAACCAGTGAATCAGGTGTTAATTGAAGAAACGCTGCCAATCGCACGTGAGTTGTATTTGTCCATGTTAGTAGACAGGACATTGGAGCGCATTGTTGTAGTGGCTTCCAGTGCCGGTGGTATGGATATCGAAGAGATTGCCGCGACTAGCCCGGAAAAGATTTTGCAGGAAATCTGTGACCCATTAAATGGCTTGGTAGATTATCAGGCACGAAATCTGGCGTTTAAATTGGATTTAGTCGGAGAGCAAATCAGCGCATTCAGCCGTTTGCTCAAAGGGCTCTATCGTTTATTCAAAGAAAATGATCTGGCTTTGCTGGAAATCAACCCATTGGTAGTGACTACAGATGGAAAATTATATGCTCTGGACTGCAAAATGAGCCTGGATGACAACGCTTTGTATCGTCAAAAGAGCTTGGCGGAGCAGCGTGACTGGTCACAAGAAGACAGTAAAGAAGCGGCTGCGCACCATGCCGGAATTAATTACATCGCACTGAACGGTAATATTGGTTGTATGGTGAATGGCGCAGGTTTGGCGATGGCAACCATGGATTTGATTAAATTACACGGCGGCGCCCCGGCTAACTTCCTGGATGTAGGTGGTGGCGCAACGGCTGAAACGGTAGCGAAAGCATTCAAAATTATTTCAGCTGATAGCAATGTCAAGGCGATTTTGGTCAATATCTTCGGCGGTATCATGCGCTGCGACATTATTGCTGAAGGCATTATCACAGCGGTGAAAGAAGTCGGTATGCTAATTCCGGTCATCGTGCGTTTAGAAGGTACTAATGTGGACTTGGGTAAAGAAATGCTACGTACAAGCGGGCTAAATATTATCTCTGCGGATGGATTAACTGATGCGGCAAAACAAGCAGTGCAGGCGGTATCAGCATGAGTATCTTGGTTGATAAAAATACTAAAGTTCTGTGTCAGGGCTTTACCGGCAAACAGGGTACATTCCACTCAGAGCAAGCTTTGGCCTATGGTACAAAAATGGTCGGTGGTGTTACTCCGGGCAAAGGCGGCATGAGGCATTTAGGTCTGCCGGTATTCAACACCATGCGCGATGCAGTGCGTGAAACTTCAGCAAATGCCAGTGTGATTTATGTGCCGCCGGCGTTTGCAGCAGATTCTATTTTAGAGGCCTGTGATGCTGGCATTGAACTGATTATTTGTATTACTGAAGGTATACCAGTATTAGATATGCTGAATGTGAAACAGATTTTGAATTCATATAATGTAAAACTCATAGGCCCGAACTGCCCAGGGGTGATTACCCCAGACGAATGCAAAATCGGTATTATGCCGGGCAGCATCCATATGCGCGGCAAGGTGGGTATCGTCTCGCGCTCTGGTACGCTGACTTATGAAGCAGTACACCAAACTACTGCGCTTAAATTGGGTCAAAGTACCTGTGTTGGTATTGGTGGCGACCCAATCAAGGGTCTGAATTTTATTGAATGCCTACAGATGTTTGAAGCAGACGATGAAACCGAAGCTATTATCATGGTTGGTGAAATCGGCGGTGCAGATGAAGAAGCCGCAGCGGAATTTATTAAAAGTAATGTCAGCAAACCGGTTGCAGCGTATATCGCAGGCCAAACCGCACCAGCAGGCAAGCGTATGGGGCATGCCGGGGCGATTATCTCCGGAGGTAGCGGCAAAGCAACAGACAAGATACGAGCGCTTGAAAAGGCGGGCGCAGTGGTAGCTAGCTCGCCTGCAGGATTGGGTGAAGCAGTATTGGCAGCCATTAATAATAGAAACTAAGCATCCTGAGAAAGACATCATTCCCGACTATATGAATACATCCTTTAAGCGCTTTTTTGCCATTCTATTAATGCTATGCGTGGCTTTTCCCGCCTTAGCCGCAGAGGATATGGGCTATCTACTCACTGCTGCTTCAAAAGGTGATTTGCCAGCAGTAAAAGCCATGTTAGACAGTGGCGCCAGTCCTAATGCAAAAGATGAAGATGGCATTACCGCGCTCATGTACGCAGCACGCAAGGATAAAGCCGATATCGTCTTGGCGCTCCTCAACAAGGGCGCGGACATCAATGCCAAGGACAATGGCGGATGGACAGCGCTGATGTTCGCTGCTAAGAAAAACCATATTGCCACAGTAAAAGTGCTGTTAGATAAAGGTGCTGACCCAAAAATTCGGGATGCCACTGGCTGGAGTGCGTTCGGTATGGCCGCAGTGGCGGGATTCCCCGAGATTGTCGACATGCTAATTAAACACGGTGTCGATGTGAATACTAAAAGCGACGATGGAAAAACCGTACTGATGTATGCCGCTAAAAGTAGCAATATTCCAACGATCACTGCCTTGTTAGACAATAGGGCCGATGTGCTGGCGCGGGATAAAATGGGCACCACGGCGCTCATGACTGCGGCTCGAGCAGGTTCTGCTCCGGCAGTGCAGTTGTTATTGGATCGCGGCGCTGCAGTTAATCAAAAAGACTTTTCAAAATGGACTGCATTGACATGGGCGGTGAAGAAAAATCAGTTGGACGCAGCAAAAGTGCTGATAGCCAAAGGTGCTGACGTCAATAACGAGGATTCTGATGGCACACCTTTATTGCATATTGCCGTGGATAATGGCTCAGAAGACATGGTGAAATTACTGCTAGACAATAAAGCCAAAGTAAAAGCGAAAGACCAGTATGGCTTAACGGCCTTGGTATATGCGCTTAAAGGTCAACGGACGGAAATTATTAAACTCATCAAAGATGCTGGTGGCTCTTATTAATTTAGCTGGACTTAACTCAATTAAATCTATCGTTAGTCATTTAACTCAATGAAAGTCGCAATTGCGCAGATCAACTGTATTGTCGGTGATATTGCCGGTAATGCAGAAAAAATCCTCGAAAGTGCAAGGCATGCCAAGGCGCAAGGCGCTACTCTGCTTGTCACACCGGAACTTGGCCTATGTGGCTATCCTCCTGAAGACTTACTATTACGCGCCGATTTTCTGGAAGCCTGTCATTTGCAGCTTAATAAATTAAGCCAGGAGCTTGATGGGATTACTGTTATTGTCGGACATCCTCACCAAGTAGAAGAAGGCTGCTTCAATGCGGCTTCGGTGTTGAAAGAGGGCAAAATTGTTGCGACTTATCATAAGCATGCATTGCCTAATCATAGTGTTTTCGATGAAAAACGCTATTTTTCCCAAGGTGAACAAGCCCTGGTATTCGAGCATGAAGGCGTAAAAATTGGCGTGTTGATCTGTGCCGATGTTTGGGAACCCGAACCTGCATTAAAAGCCAAATTGGCGGGTGCGGAATTGCTGATAGCGTTGAATGCTTCGCCATTCCACATGGAAAAGCAATTAACCCGACTGGAAATACTGCGACACCGTGTATATGAAACACACTTGCCGGTTGTGTATGTGAATATGGTGGGCGGCCAGGATGAACTGGTTTTTGACGGTGCATCTTTTGTACTGAATGCAGAAGGACACCTTACCCATCAATTACCGGCTTACCAAACACAGCTGGAAATCGTTCAGTTTGATCTTCAGCTTAACCATCCTCCGCAACCCATAGCAACGACTAGCATAACAAAAAAGCTGACAGTCGAAGCCTCTGTATATCAGGCGCTTCAGCTTGGCCTTGCGGACTATGTGAATAAGAATGGTTTTCCTGGTGTGGTGCTGGGTCTTTCCGGGGGTATAGATTCAGCGCTGACCTTGGCCATTGCGGTGGATGCCTTGGGAGCCAACAGAGTACATGCGGTCATGATGCCTTCTGAATTTACTGCGGATATGAGCGTGAACGATGCTCGCGAAATGGCTGAGAATCTTGGTGTACAGTATAGTGAAATCGCCATCAAAGATTTATTTGAGGGATATGTATCGGCCTTGAACCCGCAATTCGGTGATCTGCCCATGGATGCGACTGAAGAGAACTTGCAGGCAAGGATCCGCGGTACGCTGCTCATGGCGATTTCTAATAAATTCGGCAGCATTGTAGTAACGACCGGCAACAAAAGTGAAATAGCAGTGGGTTATTGCACCTTGTATGGCGATATGGCTGGCGGTTTTGCCTTGCTAAAAGATGTGCCCAAGACACTCGTCTACCGTCTTTCTAATTATCGTAATAGCTTGTCTAATGTGATTCCACAGCGCATCATAACCCGTCCTCCTTCTGCAGAACTAAGAGCTGACCAGAAAGACGAGGATAGCCTGCCGCCATATGAGGTACTAGATGGCATCATGGAAGCTTATGTAGAAAATGATTTGAGTAAATCAGATATCCTGGCGATGGGGTATAACCTGGCTGACGTCAATCGTGTAATGTCACTGATAGATCGTAATGAATATAAGCGCCGCCAATCGCCGGTGGGCGTGCGTATCACCCATAAAGGTTTTGGCAAAGATAGGCGTTACCCCATCACCGTTAAGCTGGATTTTGATAAGTACTTAAAGTAAGATTGTATAAAGTATTTTTTGATTGAATAGCTAATAAAACCAACAAACAACAGTATGCATAAGGGAGTTCGGCCAATGAAAAAGATTGAAGCAATCATCAAACCATTCAAGTTAGATGAAGTGCGCGAGGCATTATCAAACATCGGAGCCAATGGCTTAACCGTGACTGAAGTTAAAGGTTTTGGCCGTCAAAAAGGCCATACAGAACTCTACCGGGGTGCTGAATACGTGGTTGATTTTCTGCCTAAGATCAAGCTGGAACTGGTGCTGGCAGATGATATGGTGGAAGCCGCGATGGACGCCATCATCAAAGCAGCGCACACCGGTAAGATTGGCGATGGTAAGATTTTTGTCAGCAGCATTGAACAGGTTATCCGTATTCGGACAGGCGAAACAGGCGAGTCCGCCGTATAAGAGTATCAAGCATGTACGTTGTTGCATGCGCTTGCCGTGGCGTGTGAATAATAGGGCATAATATTCAACGGACAAGCCAAATTATGGCTTACAAACGTACTGTCTTCGCTCATGCGCCTAGTACCTACTTGATTCAACTTGAGTGTTAATTTTACAAGTTTCACAACATTCAGGACGAAGTAATCTTAAATGCCCGTTATTCTAAAAACTATATTTCTGCTGACCATCGCAAACGTATTTATGACCTTTGCATGGTATGCACATCTAAAAGACCTACATCAAAAACCTTGGATTATCGCTGCATTAGTCAGTTGGGGAATTGCTTCGGTAGAATATATGTTTCAGGTGCCAGCGAATCGAATCGGCTTTACCGTACTGTCATTAGCGCAACTTAAGATTCTGCAAGAAGTGATTACTTTGGCAGTCTTTTTGCCATTCGCCGTCATCTATATGCATCAACCGCTCAAGCTAGACTTTCTGTGGGCTGGATTGTGCTTGATGGGTGCGGTTTACTTTATGTTCCGCACGTAAAGAAATAGTTTTAGTAACCTAATGCCCTGGCTGATTGGTAGAACACAAAGCTGACCACCCAAGCTAAGCCTAATGACCAAGCGATTGATAGCCACATAAAGGCGCTACTTTTAGCTTCAGTCTTCAGTGTGGCAATGGTTGATAAACAGGGTGTATAGATCAAGGTAAATAGCATAAAGCTCATGGCCTGTACCCAATCGATTTGCATCGCCATCTGTGCCATCAACGCATCACCTTGCAAGCCGTAGATGACGGCTAGCGCACCTACTACGATCTCTTTTGCTACAAAACCAAATATCAAGGCGATTGCGAGCTGGCTATTGATGCCGATAGGGTCAAGGATAGGTGCGAACAGCAGACCAACCTGGCCGGCCAATGTGCCAATACTTGCCGGCGGAACGTTGGAAGGAAAGTGAGTCATTGCCCACACCAATACCACACCAATCACAATAAATTTAGTGGCGCGATTCAGGAAGTGCTTAACTTCTTGCCAGCCGCGTAAGACGATCTGGCGCAATGTAGGAAAGCGATAGGGCGGTAATTCCAATATGAAAGGCTCGGCATTTTTATACTTGGCCTGGAACAGTACGGCAGTCAGGAACATCGTTAAAAAGCTCATGACATATAAAGCGAATAATATGATGGGCGCCTGTTTGGCGGTAAACAATGCGGCAATGATGAAAATGAATACCTGCAGCCGAGCAGAACATAGTGAGAGTGGTATTACCAGCATAGTCAGCAAACGCATAGGGCGTGAACGCATAATACGTGTACCCATCAAGGCCGGTACGTTGCAGCCAAAGCCCATAAGCATCATCACAAATCCGCGGCCATCAAGGCCCATCTTCGCCATGATTGCATCCATTAAGAAAGCCGCACGTGATAGATAACCGCTGTCTTCCACGATAGACATCACTAGAAAAAACAGGATGATGATAGGAACAAACGCAGCTACCGTCGCTACACCGTTATATACGCCATCCAGCAACAAGCCGCTTAGCCATGCAGGACTAGAATGAAATAGTGGGTCTAGTAAATCAGCTCTAAATGTATTCAGTAGCCAAGCTAAGCCATCCTGTAAAGGCTTGCCTGCGGTAAAAATGAATTGGAACAGGATAAACATCGCCAAAAAGAAAATCGGCAAACCAAACCACTTGTGCAATAGGACGCGGTCGATTTTATCGGTAGTGTTGTCAGTCAACGTGGTGGGAATCTGCACATGATGCTGGATTAACAGCTCCATCTCATGTTCAATCTGGCTGTCTTCCTCTAGCAATAAACTAATACTATGCGGATTGGAAGCAGGTAAGCCCTGATTAATTAACTGGCTGGCTTCCTGCAAAGCTTTGGGCAGGCCATCGCCGTATTTGGCGCTGATCTGCATCACGGGAATCTGTAATGCTTTAGCCATGTTTTCTGTATCAATGGTAATACCGGCACTCTTGGCTTCATCGGCCATATTCAAAGCCAGAACGATGGGCAAGCCTAGTTTTTTGATCTGTAATACTAATGAAAGCTGGCGGTCAATCTGCGAACTATTAAGCAGCACAATGACTAAATCGACAGCATTATTTGAGAGAAAGTGTCTAACGACTTGCTCGTCATCAGAGAAGCCGTGTAAATCATAAATCCCAGGTAAATCAATCAATTCGGCGATATGACCGCCAAGCAATATCTTAGCGCTCATTAAGTCTACGGTGATACCCGGCCAATTTCCAACACGGGCAGAGGCTCCGCTAATGCGATTAAATAGAGTAGATTTGCCCGTATTGGGCATGCCTAGTAAAGCAATACGTTTCATTGAGTGATTTGAATGCGCGCAGCATCGTTGCTACGCAGGATTACATCGGTAGTGCCGAGGCGCACATGTAATGGCCCGTTGAAATTGGCACGTCGAATAATACTAAGCGGTTTGCCCACGCGAAAACCTAATGCTGCCAGGCGATGGAAAAGTGATTCATCGGCTTCTATGGCAGAAATGACGGCAGGTTGACCTATTTTAAGTTGTGACAGAAGTCTCATAGTTAAATCTGATTCAGAAGATGAATGATAACTATTCTTATTATCTCATAGATTAATTGAAATGTGATGGCCTCAATTTAAATAAACAAGCTAAATAAAAAGGCTGGATTTCCCAGCCTTTTTACCATACTCACTAATTGAAATGCTTATTTTGAAACATCAATTTTAGCTTTGGCACGTAGGTCTGCCATGAGTTTTTCAAGGTTACGTTGTTGCAGGTTTTTTTGCAGGCCGTCTTTAACTTTGTCGTAGCTTAAAGGCTGTGAAGCGCGCGTATCCACTAGTTTAATCACGTGCCAGCCAAACTGTGTTTGCACCGGCGTAGGGGATACAGCACCTTTTTGCAAGCCAGCTACAGCGTCGCTGAATGGTTTAACCATAGTAGCCGGTGAGAACCAGCCTAGATCGCCGCCTTTATCTTTAGAACCTGGGTCCATTGATTTTTCTTTAGCAATTTTTGCAAAGTCACCGCCTTTACCTAACTGGGCGATGATGTCTTTAGCTTCTGCTTCTGTTTTAACTAGGATATGACGTGCGCTGTATTCTTTTTCGCCATAAGCTTTTTTGTACTGCTCGTAGGCTGCTTTAGTATCAGCATCAGAAATCGGGTTTTTCTTCACATAATCTTGCAGGAATGCGCTTGTGAGTAATTCACGGCGGGCTAGCTCTTCACGCGCCACGTAATCAGGCTGTTTATCTAGGCCCATTTTTTGTGCTTCTTGGTAAACAATCTCAGAGTCCACTAACTTGTTGATGATCGCTTCTTTTACTGGCGCATCTACTTTTTGGCCGCGTGCAGTGGCATCTTTAGCGATGTAGTCATATACGGATTGCTTAATTGGCTTGCCATTCACAGTAGCCACGGAATCTGCCGCAAATGCAGAGGAGGCGAATGATAGGATGGCAACAGCGATTAAAGTTTGGGTAAATTTCATGCAATAGTCCTCAAATTGGAAATAATTGGAATAGGAAAACAGGATTTAGTTGGATTTAGAATTAATTAGATTCATCCGGCGCGATTGCTTTGATACTGAGCGCATGAATCCTGTTAGGAATAAGATCAGAAAGTGTTTGATAAATAAGACGATGTCGCATTATGTGTGATTTTCCTGAAAAATGCGAGCTTGTCATCGTGAGCTTGAAGTGTCCGCCACCTCTATTACCAGCGTGCCCGGCATGCAGGGCGCTCTCATCTTCGATTTCCAGAGTAATAGGTTGCAGGGAGTGTAAACGGTTTGCTATTTCTTGCTGCAAGTTCATGGTGGTTAGGGTAGGGTTTTCCTAAAAGGTTTCACAATGACTTGGCTATATACGCCAGCTTTGACGAAAGGATCTTCATTCGCCCATTGCTGTGCGCTTTCTAAGGTAGGGAATTCAACAATAATGAGACTTCCCGAATAACCAGCAGGGCCTGGGTCATTGCTGTCAATCGCAGGAAATGGCCCTGCAAGCAATAATCGACCTTCATTTTGCATGCTTTGTAAACGTGCTAAATGGGAGGGGCGCGCAGTCAGCCTCTTTTCCAGGCTATTTGGCGTATCTTCCGCCATAATCGCGTACCACATTACTGATTACCCTTATCTGTATTTTCAGTGATCAAATATTTACTGAGCACAAAGGTTTGGGCGACGATAAAAATGAACATGATGCCGGTAATGCCGAACAGTTTAAAATCTACCCAAGTGTCTTGTGAATAATTAAACGCAACATATAAGTTTAATATACCTAAAGCAATGAATAATAAGGCCCAAGCCAGATTTAGTTTTGCCCATACATTATTAGGCAAGCTGATCTGTTTTTCCATGAAACTACGAATAGGGTTCTTTTTAAAGATGAGTTGCGCGCCCAGTAATGTCACCGAGAATAGCCAGTATAGGACAGTCGGTTTCCATTGAATGAAAGTCGGGTCTTTAAGTAATAAGGTTGCGCCGCCAAAAACAGTGATGATGACGCCACTGATCAGCAGCATATTCTCTACTTTGCCATGACGTAATTTGCTATAAATGATTTGCGCTATAGTAGCGACCATGGCTACAGCCGTGGCGGTATATATGCCAAAGAATTTAAAAGCAATAAAGAATAGGATAACCGGGAATAAATCAAACAGGAACTTCATGTAGGCTCTCTGGGGCTGATAATAGATATATAAGGTTTAAAATAATAACTTCAATAACATTGCTTTAGGCGAGGCTGCTATTTTGCTATGATTGATGTTGTGCTACAAGGTTTAATTTTTATAAGCTTTAATTATAGTTTTTTGCTTTTCGAGTAATTTCAAACTTTAATCCTAACTTTCGAATCCATATGCCCTTCACCATTGATTTGCATTCTCACTCCAATATCTCTGATGGCCTGTTAGGCCCCGTAGAGCTGGTCGAGCACGCTGCGATGCATAGGGTGGATGTACTCGCATTAACTGACCATGACGATACCAGCGGTTTAGAGATTGCTGAAATAGAAGCCAAACGCTGGAACATGCAGCTTATCAAAGGTGTGGAGATTTCCGTTACCTGGAAAAAGCGCACTCTCCATATAATCGGACTAAAAATTGACCCTGAATATCCGCCTCTTAAAAATGGCTTGGCTAAAATCCGTGAAGGCCGACATGTACGGGCGGCAGGTATGGCAGCAGGTTTGGATAAAGTCGGCATTACCGGGAGTTTGGAAGGTGCTTATGAATATGCTAAGGAAGGCATTATCAGCCGGACCCATTTCGCCCGTTTCTTAGTCAATAACGGTGTGGCAAAAGATAATAAAGCTGTCTTTAAGAACTATCTGGTTAAAGGCAAGCCCGGCTATTTTGAGCACGAATGGGCAAGCCTTGAAGAAGCTGTTAGCTGGATAGTCGGTAGCGGTGGTATAGCTGTGATTGCACATCCGGGACGTTATGATTTAGGCCGTACCAATATGCTATTGCTGCTGGAAGAATTTAGAGCCTTAGGTGGCACTGCAATTGAAGTCGTGACAGGCAGCCACACGGTAGATCAGTATGTAGAGTTCGCTAAGTATGCCCAGATGTTCGGCTTGAAAGCGTCTTTAGGGTCAGATTATCACGGTAAGGGCATCAGCTTTATGGAAATGGGCAGGTTGCCCGCGCTCCCAAGCAATTGCCAGCCAGTCTGGTACGATTGGCCTGAGGTAGATATTGTCCAGGCAAAGCACCTAATAAGTTAATCAAGCTGAATGTCGCAATTTTTCAATATCAATATCGATAATCCGCAGCCACGCCTAGTCCAGCAGGCAGCCGATATATTGCGCAATGGCGGAGTGATTGCTTACCCGACGGATTCGGGCTACGCATTGGGCTGCATGATAGGCAATAGCGATGCACAAACACGCATTCGCAGAATTCGTGGCGTGGATGACAAACATCTGTTTACGCTGGTGTGCCGCAATTTAAGTGAGCTTGGCAATTATGCAGTCGTCAGCAATAGCCAGTTTCGTTTATTGAAGGCAAATACTCCCGGTGCCTATACATTCATCTTGAATGCAACCCGTGAAGTGCCGCGTAAACTACAGCACCCCAAGCGTAATGCCGTAGGTATTCGCGTGCCGGATCACGCCGTGGTACAAGCGATACTAGAAGCTATAGACGCGCCTTTGCTTAGCATGACCTTGTTGATTGACGGTTATGAAGAGGGGCTGAGCGAGGCCTGGGAAATCCAAGACAAACTTGAAGATCAGTTGGATGCAGTGATCGATGCCGGTTATTGCATACATGGTGCCACATCAGTCATTGATTTAACGCAAGATGCACCCACATTAATACGGGCAGGTTTAGGCGATTTAACGCCATTTGGCCTCAATTAAACTTTTCAATCATTTAAAGAATTTTATGGACTTATCAATCATACAAAAAATCGTCATCTATGCCTTACCGATCATATTCGCCATTACCGTACATGAGGCGGCGCATGGTTATGCAGCCCGATATTTCGGTGACATGACTGCGGATCAGGAAGGTCGCATCACCTTAAACCCGCTCAAGCATATTGACCCGTTCGGTACTATTATTTTGCCTGCATTAACCATCATGTTGGGGGGCATATTATTTGGCTGGGCGAAACCGGTGCCGGTCAATTTCGATCGCTTACGTAATCCAAAAAAGGACATGCTGTGGGTTGCTGCGGCTGGGCCAGCTTCTAATTTAGTGATGGCGATTATCTGGGCATTTGTCATGAAATTTTCCATCAATGCACCGGAAGCGATTGCGATACCTTTGCTGTTGATGGCTAAAGCAGGTGTCATGATCAATATCGTTTTGATGGTACTTAACTTGCTACCCCTCCCACCATTGGACGGCGGCCGCATTGCGGTAAGCCTGCTACCAAATAAGCTCGCGCATTCCTTTGCGCAGTTGGAGCGCTATGGCTTTGTGATTTTAATCGTGCTGTTGTTCACTGGTATACTCGGCAAGATACTGGACCCCTTCATCGGGGCGGCTTATAGCTTAATAAATCACTTATTTTTGTAAGCTTGTTTGTATAATAGCTAAAAAATTAATTTTAAAGTTTCAAATAATAAGTTCATCTAATAAGGTTTATTAATGGCAATTGATCGCGTTTTATCAGGCATGCGCCCCACAGGCAATCTGCACTTAGGGCATTACAACGGTGTACTTAAAAATTGGATTCGTTTACAACATGAGCAGGAATGCCTGTTCTTTGTAGCGGATTGGCATGCCCTGAC
The DNA here is from genome assembly GCA_046595335.1 of Methylotenera sp. GTDB lineage: Bacteria > Pseudomonadota > Gammaproteobacteria > Burkholderiales > Methylophilaceae > Methylotenera. The sequence goes on along the minus strand of JBKJOT010000014.1, from coordinate 54,816 downwards.
AACCCATTACGATACACCGGAAATCATTGAAGAAAGCGTTTGGGAGATGGTCATTGATTGGCTGGCAGCCGGCGTAGACCCTGCTAGTGCGACGATCTTTATCCAATCCCGTGTACCTGAGCATGCTGAGTTACATACGCTGTTAAGCATGATTACGCCGCTGAGCTGGCTTGAGCGCGTGCCGACTTATAAAGACCAGCAGGAAAAACTCTCCAGCAAAGATTTATCTACATACGGCTTTTTAGGTTATCCATTATTACAAAGTGCCGATATCCTGATCTACAAGGCTAACCAAGTCCCAGTGGGCGAAGACCAGATTCCGCACATTGAATTTACCCGTGAAATCGCCCGCCGCTTTAACCATATCTACGGTAAAGAAAAAGGCTTTGAAGAAAAAGCTGAAGCAGCAATCAAAAAACTCGGCAGCAAGCGCGGCTCGCTATATGAAGAGCTACGCATGGCCTACCAAACCAGTGGTGATGAAGAAGCGTTGGAGTCGGCACGAGCCTTGATTGAAGAACAACAAGGCATGAGCATGGGCGATAAAGAGCGCTTGCTTGGTTACCTCGAAGGCGGTGGCAAGATTATCCTCGTGGAACCTGAATATAAGCTGACCCCCGCATCCAAAATGCCAGGTTTGGATGGTCAAAAAATGTCCAAGTCTTACAACAACACGATTTCTTTACGTGAAGATGTAGATTCAGTTGCCAAGAAAATCAAGACCATGCCCACTGACCCAGCGCGTGTACGCCGCACCGACCCGGGTGACCCAGCTAAATGCCCGGTATGGCAATTGCACGAAATTTATTCGAATGAATCCACGCAAGCATGGGTGCAAAATGGCTGCCGCACTGCATCTATAGGCTGCATTGAATGCAAAGGCCCAGTCATTGAAGGCGTTCTGGCAGAATTGAAGCCAATTCAGGAACGTGCCACCCAATATGCTGAAGACCCAACCCTGGTGAAAAACATCGTCGCGGAAGGCTGCGAAAAAGCGCGTAAATTAGCACGTGAAACAATGCGCGATGTGCGCGATGTGATGGGGCTGAATTACAGCTAGGAGCCAACGTTGACCGAGGCGCTTATTACTAAAGATTCGATCAACGCTAAAATCAAAGGGGAAGCGTTCACTACGCTTCCGCAAGATCTGTATATTCCGCCTGATGCGCTGGAAGTTTATCTTGAAGCTTTTGAAGGTCCGCTCGACTTACTGCTTTACCTTATCCGCAAGCACAATCTCGATATCCTCGACATCCCCATGGCGGATTTAACGCGCCAGTACATGCAATATGTGGAAAAGATGAAAGCTATTAAGCTCGAGCTTGCTGGCGATTACTTATTGATGTCAGCCATGCTGATTGAAATCAAATCACGCATGTTACTACCGAAGCCTGCTGAAATAGAATCCGAGGATGATCCGCGTGCTGAATTGGTGCGCCGCCTGATGGAATATGAGGCGATTAAGTTAGCTGCACAGCGCCTGGATGAAATGCCTAAAGTCGGTGAAGATATCCTCGTGGCGAGTGCCTATTACCAGCATATTAGCGAAATCAAGCCGCCTGAAGTGAGCTTGGTAGACTTGGCTGAGGCTTGGCGTAATGTACTCAAGCGCGCAAGTCATTTCAAGCATCATAAAGTCAGCCGAGCTGAGCTTTCCGTACGTGAGCACATGAGCATCATTTTGCGACGCCTTAAAACCGATAAAATGGTGGAGTTTTCGGACTTGTTTGACGTAGTGCAAGATGGTATCCCCAAACTGGTCGTGTGCTTTCTGGCGATACTGGAATTGGCCAGAGAAGGTTTGCTTCGCATCACACAGCAAGCGGCTTTTTCGCCTATTTATGTGCAAATTAACGGTACAGATTAGCTTTAAATCAAAACCATGAATCAATCTAATAACATTGCCGAATTAAAAAATGTGCTTGAAGCAGCGTTACTGACTTCGCATGAACCTTTGTCTTTGGATGACATGATGCGCCTATTTTCTGAGCGTATGGAGCGTACTACACTAAGAATGTTGCTGGACGAGTTAAAGCAGGATTGGACTGAACGCACCATGGAATTGGTACAAGTAGCATCAGGCTATCGTTTTCAAGCCAAAGTTCAATATTCCAGCTTTCTAGCAAGGTTGAATCCTGAGAAGCAGTCTAAATATTCACGTGCAGTCATGGAAACATTGGCGATTATTGCCTATCGGCAGCCGGTGACACGGGGGGATATTGAGGAGATTCGGGGTGTAGCGGTGAATCCTAACGTCATGCGCCAGCTGCAGGAGCGTGATTGGATAGATATAGTTGGCCAACGAGATGTACCAGGTCGACCTTCTTTATATGCCACAACTAAGCATTTCCTGGATGATTTAAACCTGCGTTCGCTTGCCGAACTGCCGCCTATGGAAGATTTCGCTCAGCAGGAAATTCCATTAGATACTTAAAGCTTTTTAAGCGGGCCGATTTAATCTTTTAGATTCAAGGGTAACTGCGGTAAAATGCACTATTAATATCAGCAAGTTATCAATATGGCACGTCCCTTTAAGCAACAACGCGATCCGCAGCGCACAGTTCGTCGACCCACCACTAATTTCACGCAGTTACCGGTTGACCCTAATGCGCCACCAGAGCCTACCCAACGCTTGCACAAGCTGTTAGCGCTTGCAGGTTTAGGCTCACGCCGTGACATGGAAACCCTGATCGCCAGCGGTCGCGTCACTATCAACGGCAAGCCTGCAACAGTAGGTGCAGGTGTAACGCAGCACGATATTGTGCGCGTAGATAGCCGTCCGCTCAAATTACCTTTTGAAGCAGAGTTGCCGCAAGTATTGCTCTACCATAAACCCGAAGGTGAGATCGTCAGCCAGGATGACCCTGAAGGCCGTGCAACAGTGTTCGAGAAGCTGCCTAAAGTAAAACATGGTAAATGGATTGCCATTGGCCGTTTGGATATGAATACCAGCGGCTTACTAATATTCACTACTTCCGGTGATCTAGCCAATCGTTTTATGCACCCGCGTTATGAAGTTGAACGTGAATATGCTGTACGTATTTTCGGTGAACTGTCTGAAGGCCAGATGACACAACTGACCGAAGGTATTGAGCTGGATGATGGCCCAGCTAATTTTGATAGTATCAGCGCCCAAGGTGGCGAAGGTGCAAATCATTGGTATCAGGTCGTTCTACGTGAAGGCCGTAATCGCGAGGTTCGGCGCTTATTCGAAGCTTTCCAGCTACCTGTCAGTAGGTTAATGCGGGTACGTTTTGGCCCAGTCAATTTGCCGCCGCGTGTAAAACGTGGCCAGATGTTAAAGCTTGAGCAGAAACAGGTGGTTGACTTGCTGGAATGGGCAGGTTTGGAAGTGCCAAAAGCGCCGCTACGTCAACTCACCCAGCGTGAAAAAGATAAAGCAACCACAGTATTTATGCCTAAAGTGCGTAAACAACGTATGAGCGTATTGGATAGAGTGCCACGTGACCCAGCTGATGGCGATCATAAACCTTACCGCAGCAAAGAGGGTGGTCAGAGAACTTCTAGAGGTCCAGCATCAGAAACTAGAAAACCCGGCCCTAAAAAATCAGCGAATAGACGTGTAAGGCAAACCAGTGATTTACCGGTAGCAGTCCCAAAAATGCAGAAAAAAAGCGATCGAAATAGGGGTCGCGGTTAATTGCTAAGTGGGATTAAGGGCGGAACCAAGAGTGGAACTAGTGGCAGGATATTCGCCGGTTTAATAGGGCTCATAGTCAGCGTCGCTGTTTGGAGTGTGCTGATTGAACCGCGATGGGTTGCTAAAAGAGCGATGGATGTCACACTGCCCGGTCATCAACTCAAAGGCTTGAAAGTTGCAATCGCTTCCGACTGGCATTTAACTAAACGTCCATTTTTACGCGTAATGACCGCCGAGCGTGCACAAGCTATCGTCAATGAAATTAATGCAAGTCATCCTGATATCATCTTGTTACTTGGCGACTATGTCGCAGATAGTCATTACGTTCCTACCTTAGCCGCAACACCCGAAGATGAAATCGCTTTGGTGCTGAGCCAGCTTAAAGCGCCTAAAGGCGTATACGCGGTGTTGGGTAACCATGATTGGTGGCGGGAAGGTAACAGGATGGGCGATGCTTTCACAAGGCATGGTATTCATGTGTTGGAGAATGAAGCTACTCAATTACCTGGCACCAATGCATGGGTAGTGGGAATTGGCGATGATTTAAGAGGGCGTTCACACCCAGAAATAGCGTTTAAGGCATTACCAGCTTCTGCGCCTGCATTGATTGCAATGCACGAACCGATCAGTTTCTCAGAATTCCCAGCCAATCTAAATGCGATTTCTTTTGCTGGCCATACCCATGGCGGACAAGTTAATATTCCTTGGATCGGAGCGCTCATGATGACGGGCAGGACACCTCTCGACTGGGCATACGGCTGGGTGCGGTACAATTCCAATAGCATGTATGTAACGAGTGGCTTGGGAGTCAGTATCCTGCCGGTAAGATTCAATATGCGGCCGGAATGGGTAATGTTTACTATTCAGTAACTGGGGTATTTAATTTACCGGCTCCAGTTACTGAATGCTCATTGCTCACTTTGCTTAACTCAGTTTATTTAGGCGCCACAATGAAGTCACCTCTGCCTTGCGAGCAGCATGTAAAGGGTCGCTGGCATCCAAGGTTTTATTATGTTTAGCTTTGGTATCGATTTTTTCAATTACTTTTAAGCCGGCAGCGGCTAACCAGCCTAGTAATTCTTCACGGGTACGTAAACCTAGATGCTCGGCAAAGTCTGAAAGTATTAGCCAGCCTTCGCCCTCGTTGTTTAAATGCGCGCTCAAGCCGTTAATGAAACCTTTGAGCATTTTGCTCTTATCATCATATACAGCAGCTTCCAAGGCTGAGCTTGGATGCGCAGGCAACCATGGCGGGTTACAAACAATCAAATCTGCCTTGCCGTATTCAGCACTCGGGAATAAATCTGCTTCAATAATTTTCACGGCATTCTTCATGTCCAGCTGCGTGATGTTCTTCAGCGCGCAATCCAGTGCGCGATGAGAATTATCTGTAGCGATGACTTTCGTTACTCCGCGATTGGCAAGGATTGCAGCCAGTACACCGGTGCCGGTGCCGATATCAAATGCCAGAGTGCAAGGTTTGGGTAGTGGAGCTACATCCACCAGGTCCAGGTATTCGCCGCGAATAGGTGAAAAAACGCCATAGCTAGGGTAAATCTTGTTGTTAATGACGTTGATATCCACGCCGTTTTTGCTCCACTCATATGCACCCACCAGGCCGAGAATCTCTCTTAGGGATACGATGATTGAATGACTGCTCTTGCCATAAGCATGTTCGCAGGCTGCTTTTACATCTGGTGCACGGCGCAGGTTGATGTTGTAGCCAACGCCAACTTCAATAACCAGCATGCCTAAAATGCGGGCCTTCTGAGATTGCGCCTGGCGGTGTAAATGAAACGCCTCGGTCATATTGGCGGGTGCTTTTTTTGCCTTTTTATGCGGACGGTCAATACGGCGGGAAAGTGCTTGCATGAGCAGTTTGGCATTCTGGAAGTCGCCGCGCCATAATAATGCCGTACCTTCACAACAAAGTTTATAGGCAGCATCTGCCTTGATGGTGTCGTCGGCGATTTGCACGCGCTTTGGTACCGGCGCATTGTTCTCTGAGTGCCAGACGCTGGATTTTTCCTTATTGGCTTCGGTCCAGCTGATGGTGGGGGTGGTGTTCAAAATGAGATTACCTTGCTGTTGATGAGAGTGTAAAAATGTAATTACCTGATAAAAACACTTGCCAAATAACTCCAATATTGGCTATGCATTAAGTAATAAGTTGGGATTATGACCGACTTTAACGGGAAAGTAAGCCTTAGTTATTTTAGGCTTCTGTTTCATGTAAATTTCTACGACTTGCGTATCTAAACCATAATTTTTAATTAATATTGATTATATCCTGCACATATTAAGATATTACAGTAGCAAGCTGTCTAATTAAGGGTGAATTGTATAGCAGCTCTTACTTGGGAGTAGCCTATTTTTTGTAGTTGGCGAAGCCAAGGGTTATTTATGTAACCTTTTATGTTTTTGCCATATCCAGAGGATGGCTACGCTCCAAGAATAAATTGCTTTCATCTATCATAAATTGCTCTGCCTTTTCGGCAGACATTGGGTGACCTAATAGATACCCTTGCACTCTGTTGCACTCATGGGTTTTCAGAAATGCCAGTTGCGCTTCAGTTTCTACACCCTCAGCAATAATTGTCATCCCTAAGCTTTTTCCCATGGCGATGATGGCAAGTGTGATGGCAGCGTCATTTGCATCACCTGGCAGATCAGAAATAAAACTCTGGTCTATTTTTAAGGTATCGATAGGATAACGCTTGAGATAGCTCATTGATGAGTAGCCTGTACCAAAGTCATCCACTGATATGGTGATACCTAAATTACTGAGTTTCTCCAGCTTGTTGAGCGTTTCTTTTGAGCGATCCATCAAGATGCTCTCAGTTAATTCAATATCTAATAAGTGATAAGGCAATCCAGTGGAATCTACGATATCTATAATACGCCCAACAATATTGGGTCTTAATAATTGCCGACCGGATAAGTTAACACTGATTGCAATATCAGTCCCAAAACGTTCGCGCCATTTCTGCGCCTGAAGGCAGGCGGTATTCAGAACATATTCGCCAATTGGGATGATTAGTCCAGTCTCTTCTGCAATCGGGATGAAGTCTGCAAGGTCGACAAACCCAAGGTTTGGGTTGTCCCAACGTAGCAATGCTTCAAATCCTACGGTTTTATTTGACCCGAGGTCTATCTGTGGTTGGTAAACCAGAAACAATTCGTTCTGTTCTAATGCTAATCGCAAAGCATTTTCTTGAGAGAACCGTTTAATATTCTTGGCTTCCATTTCATGTACATACATTTGGCAATGGTTTTTCCCATTATTCTTAGCGCTATACATCGCAGCATCAGCATTCCGAAGTAAGGTTGGAATGTCGGTGGTATCTTCTGGGAACAGGCTGGCCCCGATACTGGCACTGATAAAGACTTTCTTTTCATCGAGTACAAAGGGTAAAGACATGATGTCGATGATTTTTTCTGAGACTTGCTTAACTTGATCTATACTTTGATTCTCTAAGATTAGCGCAAATTCGTCGCCCCCAATACGGCATAGCATGTCGCTGGTACGCAGGCTATGGTTGATGTGTTGAGCAATCGTTAAAAGTAGATCATCACCGACATGATGTCCAAGTGTGTCATTCACAATTTTGAAATCATCAAGATCAATGACCATGACACAGCAGCTTGTTTTGTTTCTACGTGCTGAAGCTATTGCACTTTCCAGCCTCTCCTTGAAGTAATGACGGTTAGGTAATTGTGTCACATCATCGTAAAAGGCTAGCCGATGGAGTCGATCTTCCGCCTGTTTCCGCAGTGTGAGCTCTGTATCCAGTTCGGTTTGATGAGACTGAATTCTACTCAGCATGATATTGAAACCGCTAGCAAGTTCTCCTAACTCGTCTTTGCTATTGAGATTGAAGCGCAAGGCGTAATTATCGGTACTGGAAATAACCCGCATAGAGTTGGTAAGCCCAACAATAGGTTTTGTAATATAAGTCTGTAAGCGTCTGAGCATGAGCACTCCAAGGGCAGCAGCGAATATTAGAGCGACCAACGCAAATAAAAGGAACCTACCCAATTGGGCGTAAATATGCTTGAGAGAGGCATGGATATAGATTTCCCCAATCTTCTGATTACTTACCTTGATTTGCTGCTGAATTTGCACGCTCGATAAGCTTTCCCAAACCCCATCTGATTTAATATTGAGTATTGTTTGTTGTGGGTAAGACGTGAATATTTTGCCAGAGTTATCCAGTACCACAACCTGCTTGATGTAAGGCGTCCAGTGTAGAGACTTGAGCAAAGCTTGAGCGGATTGGGTGTCATTAAATGCAATTGAAGCTGCCAGATTTTCCCCCATGATATGTGCCTGACTATTTAGTTCATTGACTAGATTATTTTTGCTACTAATTAAGACAATGAAGGCGATACTACTGATAAGCAACATCATTGCAAAACCTGAGGCTATCAGGTTGATTAACATGAGCTTTTTACTGATATCTAAATTGCGCAGAAACATGATTTTAAAATATCCCTAATATACAGTTTTCGCTAGATTCAACAGTTTGGAGCTTAAATGTAGTTTGGATTTCTTGGCTGTTATTGAATCAATTTCAAACACGATGTGATGATTTTTAATACTCATGCCAATAATGGCCCCTTTACCAACCAAGCCTTGCACATCTGTTACGGTTAATACTGGGCTTCCTTCTATGGAGGACAGGATTGTTGAGATGTGTTTTCGATCTTCTTCCGAAAGAAACAGTATCTGACATTCTTGAACCGTAGCAAGGTTAGAGATTTTGGTGATGATTAACTTCGCACCATGAGGCTGGTTTTTGGTGTACTGTTCAAGCTCGCGTTTTATCTGGTCAGACTCCATTGTGCAGATTTGCAGGGTATTGTTGGGTAGTGCTGGCCAATCAGTAAAGAGCATGAAGTTGTACACGAATGCCGCTTTCATTGCATACTCCGGTATAGCTTCTTCCTGACTTGCCACCAAGGTTGGCAGGCAAAAAAATAGAAACAGGAAGGATAATAGCTGGCGTGGCGTCATTTGAAACCATAAGTCAACTGCAGCCAGAAGTTTCGTCCATCTTGTTCAATGGAGGTAATAGGTGCAGTGTAGTCTGGAGCAATATGACGGTAACGCTTATCGAATAGGTTGCGAGCTGTCAACGAAATATCCGTATTCGGAAGTAAATGATCTGTGCTGATGGTCAGGTTGCTAATGGTGTAGCCGCTAAGTTGGCCATTGATTCCTGAATTGCGACTTGATACTGCTTGCACTTCTATGCCGGCGCGCAGTGCATTCGATAGTAGCGGTGTTGATAAATTGAGTTTTCCTAGGTGGCGCGGCGAGTTAATTGCCCAATGACCATTGGTATCCCTTGAATCCTGATAAGCATAACTTGTACGCAGACGGATGCTATTTTCCCAGTGATGTTCCAACTCCAACTCAATTCCATCTGCGCGAGTATTTCCCATATTAAAATACTCTATAAAGCCCGTGCTATAAGGTGTGCTACTAATGAAGTCATTGGTTGTCTGGTGATAGATAGAGGCAAGTAGACGCGATTGGTTACCCCAGCGACGCTCTAGTGACAGTTCGGAAGCCGTAACTTTTTCCATCTTCAGGCTTGGGTTGGGAATTTCCGTAATTCCGCCGGTGTAATATTTTTCGAAAGACGTTGGGGTGCGGTGCGCCGTGCTATGTGACAGGCGTAATGTATAAGCTGGCAAGGGCTCGTATATCAATGCGATGCGTGGCGAGATTGAGTCGCCATCATCGGTGAAATAGTCGTAACGCGCACCCACATTGAGCCAGAGATTATTATTTAAGGTAATTTCATCTTGGGCATATACACTAATACTTTGGCGACCTTGGTCTGACGCAAGTGCTGCGTTTACCTGCTTACGTTGATAATCATTGCGGTATGCAACGCCAAATACAACTTGTTGATTTTTGAACCAATCGCTGGAGAATTTGGCCTCAGTACCTAACCTTCTTCCACTAGCACTGTCAGGCGAAATTTCACCGCTATACAATGACCTGCTCTTGTAAATATAGTCACTATAGTCGGTCTGCACGGATAGTTTGAGATGATTTGAAAGATCCGCATGGTACTGACCAGAAACAAACTTGCTACTGTCATTATAAAAATAAGGACTATTAAAGTCCGCTCCATATGGAGAAGTAGGAATGTCCTTGTGACGAAGGCTGTAACCTGTTTCGATAGACCAGAACGCACCTTTGATTTTGGCAAACACGCGCTGGTTGCGCTGATCATCCTCATTGTGCGACACACCGTTATTATGGGCAGGGTTGCCATCATTAAACTCTGGGAAATAAAGCGTTTGTCCCTCACTATTGAGCCCGGAGGCAGAAACCAGCAGGTCTACACCATTAGTTAAACGCTTACCGTAGGTCAGTCTGCCTTTATGAGTTTGATAGCTACCAGTAGACAGGGCAGCTTGGGCGCCATCAAAATCTACACCTTTTTTGGTGAAAACATTAACGATACCGTAGAAAGCGTTGTTGCCATAAGAAACGGAGCCAGGACCAGACACATACTCCACGCGATCAATCAGTTCAGTGTCGATTAAGCCATCATTGCCAAAGTAAGATTGGTTGTATACATTGTCATTGACCTGCACCCCGTCAATCAGCAACATGATGCGGCCACTGTATTCACCGGGACTACTGTAGCCGCGACCCCCCAGAAACTCGTAGGAACGGTCGTTTGTAATACTTAGGCCTCGCATACTATTTAGTATTTCTGCCAGAGTGCGATAGCCATAGTCCTTAATATCGTCTGCGGTGACAATACTGACGGCAGAGGGGGCATCACTAATCTGATGGGCGATTTTGGATGCTGTGATGACTTCGAGTTCGAGTAGCTGCTCTAGCGAGACATTGTCCAAGTCACGTTGGAGGCGAGGTGAATCCTGGGCGCCGACATGTGTAGTGGTCAGTATGAATAGTGCTAACGTTGTAAAAGATAAATGCCAAATTTTCTTATTAGAATTGTCAGATAATTTTGGCATGAAGGTTATTTAAGTTGTTTTTTTAGCTATTAGGTTGTAATTGCTCACGTGTTAGCAAAAACACGAACTCATTACCTGACGAAACTTCCAGCCAGGTAAAAGGCATGTCTGGATACGCTTCTATGAGGGCGTCGCGGTTATGGCCGATCTCCACCACCAGCAAGCCGCCATCGTTTAAATAGTTTGCCGCTTCCCGCAGGATAGTAATTGTGTGGTCCAATCCTGAAGCCCCGCTGCCTAGCGCTAATTGTGGTTCATTGCGGTATTCTGCCGGAAGCTTTGCCATTGAAGGTGCATCTACATACGGCGGATTGCTAATAATCAGGTCGTATTTTTTTCCTTGAAGTGTCCCGAACATGTCTGATTTAATCGCCGTGACTTGTTCCTCTAAGCCATAGTTTTGGATGTTGATATTCGCTACATCAATTGCGTCTTGTGAGATATCAATTACATCAATCGCTGCGTTAGGGAAGCTGTTCGCAAGTAAAATGCCTAAACAACCACTGCCAGTGCAAATGTCCGCGGCGCTTTCAATCATTTCCGGAAATTCTATCCAAGGGCTTAAATCTTCACTGAGCAATTCTGCAATAAATGAACGCGGCACAATCACGCGCTCATCCACATAGAACTTAAAACCTTGCAACCAAGCTTCTTTAACCAAGTAGGCTGTGGGTTTATGCAAGGTGATGCGCTGGTCTATAAAGTCAGCAATCTTGTTTCGTTCGGCAGTAGTGAGGCGCGAATCCAGGAAGTTATTCAGGGTGTCGTGCGGCAAATGCAGTGCGCTGAGAATCAGCCATACCGCTTCATCGTAAGCGTTATCAGTACCGTGGCCGTAAAAGATATCAGAAGCCTCGAACTGGCTCACTGCAAAGCGCAGCCAATCCCGGATGGTCAATAGTTCGTCAGTAACGTGGGGAGTAGTCATTATATTGTTCAAAAAAGGTTAAGCGATGAGCGCTTGCAGCGTCAGTTTGTAAGTTTCTTTAAGCGGTTCAATATCCGCAACGCCTACGCACTCATTGAGTTTGTGGATAGTGGCATTCAATGGGCCAAATTCTATGACTTGTTTGCAGATGTCTGCAATAAAGCGTCCGTCAGAGGTGCCACCAGTGGTTGATAGTTCAGGGCTTACGCCATAGCTAGTTTGGATGGCTGCAGAAATAGCCTCTACAAGATTGCCACGTGGAGTGATGTACGGCGGTGAGTATTCCCATTCAAGGTCATAGGTAAGTGTATGGCGGTCAAGAATTGCATGTATACGTTGCTTGAGGTTTTGCTCAGTACTGCCTTGGCCGTTGAGTTCCGGGCAAAACCGAAAGTTGAATAAAATCTCCACTTCGCCAGGTACCACATTCGTTGCACCGGTACCGCCGTTCATATTGCTGATTTGCCACGAGGTTGGCGGAAAGTATTCATTACCTTTATCCCATACGGTTTCAACCATGTCTTTAATCGCCGGAGCGACTAGATGGATAGGATTCTTGACCAAATGCGGATAAGCAATATGCCCTTGTACACCTTTTACAGTGAGCTTGCCTGACAGCGAACCGCGGCGACCATTCTTGATCATGTCACCCACCACTTTGTTACTGGTCGGCTCGCCGACGATACAATAGTCAATCATCTCACCGCGTACTTTTAATGCTTCTACCACTTTGACAGTACCATCCACTGCCACGCCTTCTTCGTCAGAAGTGATCAGCAAGCCAATAGAGCCGACGTGGTTAGGGTTTTCTGCAATAAACTCTTCAATACTGGTAATGAATGCGGCCAATGAGGTTTTCATATCTGCCGCACCGCGCGCATAGAGCATACCGTCTTTAATGGTAGGTTCAAAAGGCGGTGTAAACCATTTATCCAATGGGCCAGTAGGCACTACATCAGTATGGCCGGCAAATACCAGTAATGGGCCTGTGGTTCCGCGCCGTGCATAAAAGTTATCTACATCGCCAAAACGCATACGCTCAATCTTGAAACCCAGTGGTTCCAAGCGTGAAATCATGAGTTCCTGACAGCCCGCATCGTCCGGCGTATTAGAGCGGCGTGTAAGTAGGTTGATTGCTAAATCCAAGGTTTTGGTAGTGCTGCTCATGTTAATAGATCTTTCATGAGTTTTCTTTTAAAGGTAACTCTTCAAAGATAACTCTTTATAGTTGGCTTCATTGAAGCCCAGGCTGATGATCTTGTTGTCTTTGACCAACACCGGGCGTTTAATCACGGAAGACTTTTCCAGCATCAGCTTGATTGCAGAATCATGATCCTGCACCGCAGATTTTTCAGGTTCTGTTAAGCTGCGCCATGTCATGCCTGCACGGTTCACCAGGTTTTCCCATGGCATCTGGTTTAGCCAGTTTTCAAGCATGGCCCGGTTTACGCCATTCTTCTTGAAATCATGGAATTCATAAGCAACACCGTTATGTTCCAGCCAGTCTCTGGCTTTTTTAACAGTACTGCAATTAGGGATGCCAAATAGCTGCATGAGGTAGATGCTTAAGCAAGTTTTAATGTAAGAACGTATTTTAACAGTAGCTTACGGTTAAGTGCAGAGATTATGCGCCGCATGCCGAGACTGCTGTTATTTGGCTAGATATTTTTCAAGTCGTCAATGAGTGTGCTGTTGACATCAAATTGAATACTCAACTTTTTCAATAGGTGGATCAACTTTTCTTCAGGTACCGGGCGGGCAATCAGGAAGCCTTGCATTTGATCGCAACCCAGATCCGCTAGAATCCTGCGTTGGTCTTCAGTTTCTACGCCTTCTGCGACTACGTTTAATTCCAGTACATGAGCCAACTCAATTACCGCCTGGATGATGCCACGGGTTTTATGGTTTTTATCAATATTGGAAATGAATGCCGGGTCCAGCTTCAGTTCAGTGACTTCAAGGCTTTGCAGGTAAACCAAGCTGGAAGGCTGGGTGCCAAAATCATCAATCGCAATGTTGATACCAGCTTCTTTAAAACGCTGTAGCTGGGTATTGAATAACTTCTGATTCTTTAATGCGGCCGACTCCGTAATCTCGAACATAATGCAGCTACTCGGCAAACTGAAGCGTTTCAACATCTCCTTGATTTCATTGACCAAATTGGCGTTTTTGAGCTGCTGGTGTGACAGGTTTACGGAAATGCTGAACGGAATATGTTGGAAATTCAATCGATGCAAGGTACGGCAGCATTCCTCCAACACCCAGTTGCTGATCGCATAGCTCAAGCCAAAGCGCTCTGCTGCCTGCATGAAAATTGCAGGCGTTAGCAGACCTTTTACCGGATGCTCCCAACGTAGCAAAGCTTCGGCACCTACCGGTTCACGTGTAATACTGTCGATTTTGATCTGGTAGTGCAATCGCAACTCATCATCTGCCAAGGCATGCTTAAGATCATGCTGCGTTTCCAGTAATTGATCTGATGCTAAAGCGATTTCAGCATCAAAGAAACGAAATTGGTTTTTGCCGTCCTTCTTTGCGCGGTACATGGCTGCATCTGCGGCGCTCATCAGTGCATCAATGTTGCCATCCCTCGGGAACACGGCGACCCCTATAGAGGCTGTAACGTTCCAATCTGAATGGTTAGCGATGATGACTTCGCGAATGGAACTGACCATGCGCTCTACGATGACGACACAGTCATCATCTGACTTTACTTCTTCAATCAACGCAATAAATTCATCACCGCCTATGCGGGCTATTTCATCACAGCCACGTACCGCTGCCACGAGTTTTTTAGAGACTTCCTGTAAAACTTCATCACCTATCTGGTGACCGAGACTGTCATTAATCTGTTTGAAATTGTCGATGTCAATAAAGGCAATGGCGACAGCCGAACCGCTACGCTCACTCCTGCGAGTCGCAGCATCCAAATGTTGCATTAAAGCGCGGCGATTGGGCAGTTGCGTCAAAGTATCCACCATCGCCATTTGTGACAGGTTTTCACGCGAATGCGGGGAAGATGATTTACTAGACCTTAAAAACAGGTCGAGCATTGAGATGAGCAAAGTGATTAGGATCAGGCTGGTAATACATAGCAAGGTTGTCAGCAACACCATCTCTGGCTTGCCTTCAATCGTATAGAAGCATACCGCATGGATAAACCATGCGCCCAAGGCGGTCACCGCCACACCAATCCATAACCATAATTTTGCGTGGGTCGGCTTATTGAACCATAAACCTGTTGCTAAGCGAAAAGAAGCTATCGCAGAAAAAAAGGCAACAATCAGCGCTATAGCGATAAGCCATAAATTGTTTGAGTTGATAAAACTTAGCATCACTAAACCTATCATCGATAAGACAATAGCTAAGCTGCAACTTTTATTCCTTGGGAATGTTGAGTTTTTGACGAGATGTTACGAGATATCAACACATGTAAAATTATGTTATTTAATCAGAGTGTTAGTTGAGTAATTAGCTAAAATAAACTTGTCAAATTTTATGAATAGGCGAAAAAATACCCGCATATGCGGGTAGCTAAATTAACTTTATTTAAAAACTGTCGATAAATGTCGATTTATTGTTCAAAGTGACAAAATCCGTCCAGAATCCCCAGCCAATATCTCTTAAATTCCACGAAGTAATTCGTTGATGCCTACTTTGCCTAAAGTCTTCTCATCCACTTTTTTCACAATCACAGCGCAATACAGGCTGTAGCTGCCATCTTTTGAAGGCAAGTTGCCGGACACAACTACTGAGCCAGAAGGTACGCGACCGTAAGTTACACTGCCAGTTTCGCGGTCATAGATTTTTGTAGACTGACCGATATAAACGCCCATGGAAATCACACAGTTGTCTTCCACTATCACGCCTTCAACTACTTCAGAACGTGCGCCAATAAAGCAATTGTCACCAATAATTGTAGGGCCGGCTTGTACAGGCTCTAATACGCCGCCAATACCAACGCCACCGGATAAGTGTACATTTTTACCGATTTGTGCGCATGAACCTACTGTCGCCCAAGTGTCGACCATAGTGCCATCGCCTACATAAGCGCCGATGTTGACATAGGAAGGCATTAACACCGCATTTTTACCGATGAATGAACCGCGACGTACGATTGCATTTGGCACTACGCGGAAGCCGCCAGCTTTGAAGTCTTCTTCAGAGTAATTAGCGAATTTAGGTGGTACTTTATCGAAGTATTTGGTTACGCCATCATCTAACAAAATGTTGTCTTCTAAACGGAATGAGAGCAATACGGCTTTTTTTAACCATTGGTGCGTTTCCCAATCTTGGGTAGTGCCTATACGTGAAGCCACGCGTAATTTACCCGCGTCCAAATCAGCAATTACGATAGCAACAGCGTCTTTTACTTCTTTACTAGCATTTGCAGGGTTGATATTTGCGCGGTCTTCGAAAGCGCCTTCAATGATGTTTTGTAGTTGACTCATGATGTTCCAGATAGCTGAATGTTTAAAGGGTAAAAAAGCAAAGCGCTATTTTACCCTAAACTGGCTAATATTCAGAAGCTATCGAACCTTATGTCAATACCGGTTAATTAGCGGCTGGCTTTTGCTTTCTCGTATAAAGGTTTTACTTTAGGGATCAGCGCTTTTAAATCAGCGATACGACTTGCATCACCTGGGTGGGTACTTAAAAATTCAGGTGGTTTGCCGCCGCCTTGCGCGCCCATTTTTTGCCATAGTGTGATGGCAGCCTCTGGGTTGTAACCAGCACGAGCCGCGAGCTCTAGGCCCATTTCATCGGCTTCATGCTCAGCTGTACGACTGTTCGGTAATGTTAATGCCACTGCGGCAAGACCACCACCAACCGCTAGAGCTGTTCCTGCGTTATCAGCATTTTTTGTCGCGACGCCTACGGCTAATGCGCCGGCTAATAGTCCATATTGCTGTAACTTGGCACGTGACATTTGTTCGCGTACGTGTTCACGTAAAGCATGTGAAATCTCATGGCCTATGACTTCAGCCAGCTCGTCATCGGTAGGTTTAATTTGGTCTAGCAGACCGGTATAGACCATGATTTTGCCACCCGCCATGCAGTATGCATTTACTTCCTTGCTATCCTGCACGTTGACCTCCCAATTCCATTTTTGTGCATCAGGCCTGAATACACCCACTTGGGCAATTAAGCGTTGAGCGATACCACGTACGCGTTGGGTTTCCTTGCTGTCGGTATTCAATATTTTCTTGGATTGAGCCTCTTTAAGGGTTTGCTGATAAGCCAATGCTGATTGTTTCTCTGCTTCTTCTTCTGATACCAAGCCTACGTATTGTTTACGATCTACACCCACCGTACCTGATTGTGTAGTACTCGTCGTTGCACAGCCACTCAGCTGAAGCGTGAATGCTGTGGCAATGAGTAAAGTTATTTTTTTAATGGTCATGGTTATATCCTCTTAATGATCTTGAAGTTGGAGTCGCAAAAAACAATAACGTTGCAAAACCTAATGGAGACTACAAAGCCTTATTTAAAGCTTACAGCTAAACTTAGTAGTTTAGAACTTAATAGTTAGAATGAGACTTGTGAACCGAGTTCCACTACGCGATTTGGTGGCAGTTTAAATTGATGGGTAATGGTCTCGGCAGTGCGGAACAGGCCGATAAAGATTTTTTTACGCCAGTAAGGCATACCGGCTTTGCGATTGGCAATCAGGATTTCCTTACCAATGAAGAATGATGAGTCCATGGCATCGAGTGCCAGACCTTTTGCGGCGCATAATACCAGGTCACGGGGTAAATCAGGTTCATCCTTAAAGCCATAACGCACGGTCACTTTGTAGAAGTCGTGCGGTAGTGGCTCAACGCTTACTCGTTCGCCTTCCTCGCAATGCGGAAAGTCCAGGAATTTAACGGTGAGAATCACCACTTTTTCGTGTAAAACTTTATTGTGTTTCAGGTTATGCAGCATGGCATGTGGAACACCATCGGGGTTGGGTGTCATAAACAGTGCAATGCCCGGGACCCGTGGTGGAGGGTGAGCGCTGACGGCTTCAATGAACGGTTCCAGCGCCATCGCTTCATTTTTAAGATGCATGAATAGCTGACTGCGCCCCGTTTTCCAGGTAATCATTAGCGTGAATATGAACATACCTATGACCAATGGCACCCAGCCGCCGTCAGGGATTTTCAGCACATTTGCACTGAAGAAAGCCACGTCTACTACCAAGAATAAGGCGACCAGTGCGCCGGTCTTCAGTTTGCTCCAACCCCAAATGTTGTGGAATACGAAAGCACCTAATAGCGTAGTGATGACCATGTCGCCTGTCACGGCAATACCGTAAGCGGCTGCGAGGTTTCCAGAAGATTCAAAGCCAACCACCAGCGCCATCACGGCAATCATCAGGGCCCAGTTCACGCGTGGCATATAGACTTGGCCTTCCTGGCTTTCAGAAGTATGTTCCACATGCATGCGCGGCAGGTAACCTAATTGCAGCGCTTGGCGCGATACCGAGAATGCCCCGGTAATCACGGCTTGCGAGGCAATGACCGCAGCCATGGTGGCTAAAATAATAAGTGGATAGAGCATCCATTCTGGTGCCAGTAAGTAAAAAGGATTGACTACGGCATCAGGATTCTTAAGGATTAATGCGCCTTGACCAAAGTAATTTAAAATCAATGCCGGTAATACAAATCCAAACCAGGCTAGACGGATCGGCACGCGGCCAAAATGTCCCATGTCCGCATACAGCGCTTCTGCCCCTGTTACCGCCAATACCACAGCACCCAGTGCCACAAAGGCGATCCACGGGCTGACGGTAAAAAAATGTACGGCATACATGGGGTTGAGCGCATGCAAAATGGTGGGGTTATGCATGATGCTATTAATGCCCAATATGGCAAGCGTGCCAAACCAAACCACCATCACGGGGCCAAAAAAAGCACCGACCAATGCAGTGCCTTTGCTTTGTGCCCAAAACAATATAAAAAGTACAAAGAGGGTGATAGGGATGATTAATGGATTGAGCATAGGCGCGGCGATTTCCAGGCCTTCTACGGCAGACAATACTGAAATAGCCGGTGTGATAATGCCGTCGGAATAGAACATACAGGCACCGAGGATACCCAGTAGCATGATGAGGCGCTGCTGCTTCTTATCGCCCTCCGCATGGCTGCTGGCCAAGGCAATCAATGCCATGATACCGCCTTCTCCGCGATTATCTGCCCGCATGATAAAAGCAACGTATTTGATCGATACCACCATGATCAACGCCCAAACGATGAGCGAAAGAATGCCGAAAATATTGACTGCGTTCAATGCTACAGGGTGAGGGCCGACGGAAAAAACTTCTTTAATGGTATACAAAGGGCTCGTGCCGATGTCACCAAATACTACGCCCAAGGCGGCGAGTGTTAAACCAGAAAGTTTTGTTTTACTGCCAGTTGAAGACATTAAAGAGATGTTTGATTCAGTAAGTCGACTATTATCAATCAAGTTATGTACTTAACCAATAGGTTTTTGAATAAACTGGGAAGCTCAGCCAATATAAACACCCAATATAAATCTTAAGCACCCATTTGGGTAATCGTGGCATCGGCTGTGCCGGTATTAAAAGTTAGTTTCACTTCTTCTCCCTTTTGCAATTGCTGGCTATTCGCAACGATGTGGCCGGCCTGGTTTTGTACAAACGCATAGCCGCGTGTTAGAACAGCCTTAGGATTCAGGTGCTGCAAGTTTTGGCTAAGTCTAACCAAGCCATGCTGTTTAGTTTGCAGTTGTCGGTGAAAGTTCGCCTCTAATCGGTAACTAAGTTGCGCCAATTGGGCTTTCTGCTGCTCGACTTGTTGTAGCGGCGATACTAGCCCACGCGCAAGATAATCAAGCGCCTGTGAACGCTGGCTTAAAAAGTACTGCATATTTCGGCTCAGTGAAAGCTTGAGTTGGTTAAGCGCATTCAATAGGCCATCCCGCGAAGGCGTTACCAGCTCTGCTGCAGCGGTGGGTGTGGCTGCACGCACATCCGCTACAAAATCACCAATGGTGAAATCTGTTTCATGCCCTACGCCGCTGATGGTGGCGATGGCACATGCAGCAATGGCGCGTGCGACGATTTCTTCATTGAACTGCCACAAATCTTCCATACTGCCACCACCGCGGCAAATAATCAGCACATCACATTCTGCGCGCTCGCTGGCCTGGTCAATAGCATCTGCAATCAACCTAGCCGCACCCTTGCCTTGCACTGGGGTAGGGTAAATGATAACGGGAATGCTTGGCATGCGGCGTTTAAGCGTGGTCAGTACATCTCGTAAGGCTGCTGCATCTGGCGATGTCACGATGCCGATGCGTTTGGGCAATGCAGGCAAAGGTTTTTTGAAAGCCGCGTCAAATAAGCCTTCGGACTGTAGTTTGAGTTTGAGTTTTTCGAACGCTTCAAATAGTGCACCTAAACCAGCACGTTGTAAAAACTCTACTGTCAGTTGAAAGTCACCACGCGCTTCATACAAAGTAACGGTGGCTCGCGCTTCGACTTTATCACCTTCCTTCGGCGTCCAGTCTATATAGCTATTGCGTCCTTTAAACATCACGCAGCGCACTTGCGCGCCTGCATCTTTCAACGAAAAATACCAATGCCCGCTGGCAGCGCGCGTCAAGTTTGAGATTTCACCGGATACCCAGAATAATGGGAAACTTTGCTCCAATACGCTGCGCGCCAAACGATTCAGCTCGGACACAGTCATAAGCTTGCGAGTGGAAAGCTGACTGGTTGAATCTTGGCTAGTTAAATCCTGGTTGCTTACATCTGGGAAAGTTGGCTCTGTCAAAATATGTGTAATCCATTACAATTGCTATCAATTAATTATAAGCGCTAATTCATGATGATAAAAAAACTATTCAGTGGCCGCAGTGGCTATTTGCTGGGCTTTATTGCAAGCTTTGGTTTGGTTGGCCTGGCCTTGTTCATTCAGACTCAAAACAATCTAGAGCCTTGCCCTTTGTGTATCTCACAACGTATAGTCTTTATGAGCCTGGGATTGGTATTTCTAATCTCGGCGATTCATAATCCCCAAGCGCTATGGAGCAAAATATATGCTCTATTGCTGGTGCTAATCTCTTTGGGTGGCGCTGGCGTGGCGATTCGCCATTGGTGGCTACAGGCACATCGCGAAAGTATGTTAGCGGACTGCGGTGTAGGGTTCGACTACATGTTCGATAACTTTCCACTGCAAAAAGCGCTGACCTTAGTATTCCGTGGTACTGGAGATTGTGCAGCGATAGACTGGACTTTTTTAGGCCTTACTTTGCCTCAATTGTCGCTGATCGCATTTATCAGTTTTGCCGCTTATGCAATCTATTTGGCTAAATTGAAACAAAAAAGTTAACTAAAAAAGTTAAATGATTAGAAATAAATAACTATAAATATACTTAAAGAAAAAATTAACAGTAATGAATTTTAAAACCATCAATGATTTTGTCGGCAATACGCCCCTTGTCAAACTTCAGCGCATGGCTGGCGATTCCAGCAATACCATACTTTTGAAACTGGAAGGCAACAACCCGGCAGGCTCGGTGAAAGACAGGCCTGCCTACTCCATGATTACTCGCGCTGAAGCGCGTGGTGATATAAAACCTGGAGATACCCTGATAGAAGCCACTAGCGGCAATACTGGCATCGCGCTGGCGATGGTTGCGGCGATGCGCGGTTACAAAATGATATTGGTGATGCCGGATAACCAAAGTATCGAGCGCCGCCAAAGCATGAAAGCCTATGGCGCGGAAATCATTTCAACGCCTAAAGACGGCAGCATGGAACTGGCGCGTGACGTGGCAATGAAGCTTCAGGCAGAAGGTGAAGGTATCGTGCTCGATCAGTTCGGCAATTCAGACAATCCTCTAGCTCACTATGAAGGCACGGGTCCGGAAATCTGGCGCGACACAGCAGGTAAGGTCACGCACTTTGTATCGAGTATGGGCACCACGGGTACCATCATGGGTGTTTCGCGTTATTTGAAAGAGCAGAATCCAAAGGTGCAGATTATCGGCGTACAACCTGAGGAAGGCGCGCAGATTCCAGGCATCCGTAAGTGGCCTGAAGAATATATGCCGACAATTTATGACGCCAAGCGTGTGGACGAACTTATTTATGTCGGCCAAGCCGATGCCGAAAAAACCATGCGCCGTTTAGCGATAGAAGAAGGCATTTTTGCTGGAGTGTCTTCAGGCGGCGCTCTATATGCAGCCTTGCAGTTGTCCAAAAAATTAGAGAATGCAGTGATAGTTTCGATAGTGTGCGACAGAGGGGATAGGTACCTCTCAACAGGTGTGTATCCCTCCTAAATTTATCTCTTGTCTTCAAACAATCAGGCTGATAAGCGTTGTCAGCCTATTGTGTTTAAGCTTCTCTGCGTATGCCATCAGCGAAATCTCTATAAAGGCTGAACATATCGAGCATGAACAGGGTGATGCAAAAGATGTTTCAATCAATCTAAATCTCAAACCAGCACTACCTGCGCTCAATTTAACTTCTTCTTTTAAGAAAAAATCAGATAAAGACTGGACGCAGCTTAATATAAGTTGCGACTTACCCAAAAACATACAAACCGGCCACTGGAATTGCGCCCAGGGCAAAGTCAAAAGCGTTCGTATGGATGTACCTTTTAGCCTACAGATCAATCGCTTATATACCAATAATGTGCCGGATATCAATGCGGAACTAAAGTTAAATAGCGCCAGTTTCAGCGATGAAGCTGGCTTGCACGCGGCAGAAAAGTTTACAGGTAATTTAAATATAAGCGCTAAAAAAAATGGAGATGACTGGATTTGGAAAACCAAGCTGGATTGGCAGGCGGGCGAAGTATTTTGGCAACCGTTCTATTTTGCCAAGGGCGGTCATACGTTTGAAGCCAGCGGTAAACTGCAGGATGATTTGCTGGCATTTGATAGCGCTAGATTGCAACTCAAAGACGTTGGCGACTTGGATTTTACTGGCCAAATGCGGTTAAGCGATTATAAGGTGGTGAACTTCAATGCCAACCTTCCCAATTTAGATTTAGCCACCGCTTATCCTTTACTATTCAAGCCTCTGCTGGAAAAGACGGCGTTCAATAATGCAGAGGTTGATGGCAAAGTCTCATTAAAAGTGGAGATTAAAAATACTGACTTTAAATCGTTCGATATGCGTTTGAGCGATGTCGATATTGCCGATAACAACCAGAAGTTTGCATTCTATAAGGTGAATGCCAGCATTCCTTGGAGCTATGAAGAGCCTAAGAATGTAAGCTTGGCTTATGAAAGTGGTGAGCTGCTCAACTTGCCACTTGGCAAAACCAATATCAAAGCGGAAGTGAATCGTTATTCAGTCACCACTCCTGACATCCGCTTACCCATTTTAGATGGCGCGTTGAATCTTACTGATATCTCGGCAACCCGGCTTGGCCAGCAGTGGTATTGGCATTTACGTGCCAAGCTGGAGCCTATTTCCATGACGGATTTTAGCTCAAGCTTGAAACTCCCACGTATGCAAGGGCAAGCTTCGGCAGAAATCCCCTTAGTGACATATGCCGGAGGTTTGCTCACTACCGATGGCAGTATCGTATTGAATATATTCCATGGTACTGCCACTATGACTGACCTACGCATGCAAGACCCGCTCGGCAATACTCCCAAGCTTAATGCCAATATCGTGCTGCGGAATCTGGATTTAGGGGACCTGACCCGTACATTCTCTTTCGGTACTATTGAGGGGAAATTAGACGGCGACATTCTGGACTTGGAAATGCAAAACTGGAAAGCGGTGAAATTTGATGCCGTGGTAAAAAATAGCCCTGGCAATTATCCTAAGAAAATATCACAACGCGCCGTGGAAAATATTTCGGCATTAGGCGGCGCAGGAGCAGCAGCTGCCGTACAACGCAGCGTGCTGCGGTTCTTCGAGCAATTTAATTATTCAAAGCTTGGTTTAAGTTGCAAATTGCGTAACGATATTTGCCAAATGGGGGGTGTGGAGTCAACGCCACAGGGGTACATCATCGTTAAAGGGAGTGGTATCCCCGCAATTACAGTCATGGGGTACAATCAAACCGTGGGTTGGGCTGATCTGCTAGACCGCATCAAACGCGTCACAGATGGCAACGTGAAACCAATCATTAAGTAAGCGCGGCCGTTAGTAAATGCAACATAAGTTAGCATGACTTTAGAAGAGGAAATGTAATGAGAAATTGGTTAATCGGAATCACTTTATTAGGCGCAACAGTCATTTTACCTGCATGCGTTACCATCAATATTTACTTTCCGGCAGCCGCGGCTGAAAAAGCGGCAGACAAGATTATTGACGATGTATGGCAACTTAAAAATGGTGAGAAGCCAGCGGTTAATACCGTTGAGCCTGCAACCTCAGCGCCAGCATCTACACCCACAAAATAAGGAAACATAATGAAGAAAATTTTATTTGGTTTATTAATGATTGCTGGATTAGCGCTTAATCAATTGGCACAAGCCGCGGCTGACCTAGAGATCAACACACCTGCAATTGCTGCCATTCAAAGCAGCATGCAGACACGTCACGGCAAGCTTGCTAGCTTTTATTCAAGCGGTGCAGTAGGTTTAACTAAAGACGGCTTGATTGCAGTGAAAGATGCTGGCGCAGTCGCGTTAAAAGATCGCCAAAGCTTGAATTCATTGGTCTCTGCCGAAAATAATGACAGAAATGCATTGTATAAAGAAATCGCAGTGGCTAACGGCCACCCGGAATGGGAAGCGGAAATTCGCAGCACGTTTGCGCAACGCTGGGTGCAAAAAGCGCAAAGCGGGTGGTGGTATCAGGATGCGAATGGCTGGGCAAAACGATAAGGGCGTTTATAAATCCATTTTATGAACGCATCACATCGTTGCGCGGTGCTGTAAGCTTCGCTGTACTACATGTACTATCTCAGCTAAGCGCTCCGGGCGCCTTGTGCTGCATTTCAAAAAATGAATTTCTAAAACACCCTCGAGAGAGGAAACAATAAGAATGACTCCAACATTAGTGTTCGACATTGAGACCATCCCCGATACGGATGGTCTTCGTGTGTTATACGACTTGCCAAAAGATATTTCTGATCAAGATGTCGCAAATATCGCTTTGCATCAGCGTCGCCAGCACAATGGCAGTGAGTTTCTGCCGCTGCATCAGCACCGTATCTGTGCCATTTCCTGCGCTTTGCGCGAAGGTAACAACTTCAAGGTTTGGACACTAGGTGACGCTAACTCATCTGAGGCTGAAATCATCCAGCGCTTCTTCGATGGTATCGACAAATACACACCGCAAATTATTTCGTGGAATGGTAGCGGTTTCGATTTACCAGTCTTGCATTATCGCGGCATGATCAATGGCGTGAATGCCAGCCGATACTGGGATTTGGGCGAAGACGATAAAGACTTCAAGTGGAACAACTATATTAGCCGCTACCATGCCCGTCATTTAGACCTGATGGATTTGCTAGCCATGTTCAATGCACGTGCCAATGCGCCATTGGATGACCTGGCAAAGCTATGTGGCTTCCCCGGCAAGCTCGGGATGGATGGCAGTAAAGTGTGGGATGCTTACAAAGCAGGCAAAATCGAAGAGATACGTAATTACTGCGAAACCGATGTGGCAAATACGCACTTGGTTTATTTGCGCTTCCAATTGATGCGTGGACAATTAAACCAAGCTGCTTATGAACGTGAAATAGCCTTGGTTAAGGAAACACTAACTAACTACCCAGCGCCGCATTGGGATGAGTTTTTACTGTCATGGAACAAAAGTGAGTGAAAATTTTTTATGAAATATATAAATCATGGCGCAATACAGTTAGGAATTACTCCACAGAATCAATAATCTATATCGCATTAAATTTTTTGCAACAAAAAGTTTCTAGCAAATTTGATGATATTAAGCGAGCTCCCTGGCAAGTACTATTAATAGTTAAATGGGTTTGCCAAGATCAGTACGCTTTAGGGCGAAAGCAAATTTTCTCTAATGAGTTTGATTTAATTAGACAACTTCTTTGGGAGTTTCCCGAGCAGTTATCAAATGATATTAGCGCTTCCATGCCCCATCATTTGTTTTTGCGACAATTACTTCATGCTCAAATAAGTTTCCAGCGTAATGTTTCTGCAGGACTTTTCCGAGAAGGAGCAATTCTGGCAAAACAGAATAAGACACACCCTCTTAGAATCCTCTTTAAAGATAAAACACAACTTGATATAGAGGAGTTCTTAGATTTTTTATTTTTAACTTATTGCGCGGTATCGCAGGGACATAAAAAAATTAATTTGAAATGGTATGAAAAGTGTGCAAACACTTCATGGGGACAAAAAATTATTTTCATTTATTCATTTGATTTCTCGAACACCGCAAGAACTAATAGTATTTTTTAGGGCTTTGCCTGAGGCTAAGAGAAAAGTTCGATCTGAGTTGTTTGAGTTTCCTGTAATTAGTAGGTACCCATTTTTGAATATCAATAATGAATTAAATTGTTGGCATGAAGCCGTATTTTTTCGAGGTGCAGAAGGCTTGGTGCACTCAGTGCTTAGTGAGGCTGGGAAAAGTTATATTGATTCGTTTAGTATGATTTTTGAGAAACATGTACTTAATGAAGCTAAAAAAATTGAAGCAGATTTTTATGAAGAGAACCAATTAAAACAGTTTTTACCTCTTAATGTGAAAGTGCCGGATGCTCTACTTTCGTTTAATAATTCTAATGTGTATATTGAAGCTAAAGCAGGGCTGTTTGATCAGTCGGTGATGACTGTTGGTAATTCTGAAAGATTTTTGCACATGACTAAATCTCTGCAAAAAGCAATTAATCAAGCATGGTCGGCCGTGGAGGGCCTGCAACAAAAAAGTACAGCCCCGACTAAAGTTTTAGGTGCCACTACTAATTATCTTATTGTAGTAACTAATAAAGAATTAGGTGCAAGTAGTGGCAAACGATTATCGGAAATGTATCCTGATGGAGCTATACAATATCCAAATGAAGAAATGCACCATCAATTGCCATTAAACCATGTTTATTTTTTATCCATAGAAGATTTTGAAAGGTTAGCAGTTGGCATTTCAAGTCAACAAAAGGATTTGTCAGAGTTTTTAAATGAATGCGTAACTTTAGATAATGACCCGCGTACTTCGTATTATTATTTTGAACAACATTTAAACCGTGCAAGCTTCAATAAAGAATGTTCAGATTTAATTACTCAAAAATTAGATGAAATCACTAATAAACTGATGAAATTGATCGGCGAACAATAGAAGGGTAATAAAATAGGGACTCTTAACTTAAGAAAACTTCAGTTAAGAGTAGCTAAGAGCTCATCTGAAGCAACTAGGAATTTAAATCAAAACATGTCGTAGCAAACTTTATCGATGTGAGTTACTCCGCCGAAGTGTCTTCGTACTCCCCGCTTTTCCAGTTCAGTATCAGTTTTTTATTCACGCCATTTTCTAATGTAACGACAAAGCCTTGTTTTTCGCCTTCGTAAGTCGCAAGAACCCTGTATTTCCCGGCAGGTAAATTGACATAAACTAAGGGTTTGGCATCCTTTATATAAAACACTCGTTGGCCTTGGTCGTTGAATATCACGGCATTGATGCCAGTGATTTTGCCGCCCCCGCGCTCAGAAAATACCAGGTTGAGCGTAAAGTCCTTTGCCATGCCGCGCATAGCAGCGGCTTCTTCTTCACCTATGCCGCCGGTGATGTATTTAATGCCGTCTGCTGTGGTGAGGACATTTCCACCTGCCGCGAAAGCTGGCGAGATAGAAACTGGTGAGATACAAAATAGCAAAGCCAAATAAATAAAGCCTGATAAAAATTTCTTAGTGATTTTTTGCATGAAAGCTCCCTTAAGGGCTTGTTTAGAATAGGTATATGAGCCCGTTAGGCTTGAGTGTAGCAAAATATAGGCATTTGCTCCAATAATGCACGTTTCTGAAGTTTGGTTGAAATCCTGTTTGGACGCTGATGCATGGACTAGGGTAAAATTGCGGCCATGAGAAAAAGACGTAGCAAGCAAGCACGAGACCTGACCCCAGCCCCCATTTTAACCGCCGTCATCGAGTCGCTAGACCAAGAAGGACGCGGCGTTACCCATATTGAAGGTAAGACTTATTTTGTGGATGGCGCACTGCCAACCGAGAAGGTCACGTTTCAATCACATCATTTCAAACCAAGCTATGAAATCGCCAATGTGGTTGATGTGATTAAGCAATCCAACCTGCGTACCACGCCCAAATGTAAACACTTTGGACTATGCGGCGGCTGTAAACTCCAGCACCTGGATTTTTCAGGACAGGTAGCCGCTAAGCAGCGCTTATTGGAAAATGACCTATGGCATATCGGCAAAGTGAAGCCTAACAATATGCTGCCGCCTTTATACGGCCCGACTTGGGGTTATCGCCATAAAGCCCGCTTTAGTGTTAAGTACGTTGAGAAAAAAGAACGCGTACTCGTCGGTTTTAATGAAAAAGCCACGCGCTTCGTTGCCGATATGAATAGCTGTGAAGTGCTGGTGCCGGAGGTTTCTGCGCTCATCGAGCCGCTACAACAATTGATTGTGCAGCTCAGCATACGAGATAAATTGCCACAAATTGAACTGGCAGTAGGTGAGCCTGCTGAAAACAGTGACAAATCGGTCATTGTGCTGATCCTGCGCATTATGGCGGCATTTACTGAGCAGGATGAAATATTGGTGAAAGTCTTTGCCGAAGAACATGCCATACAAGTTTGGACGCAAAGCAAAGGGCCAGAGACCATTCAACCCTTCTATCCAGATGCGGCGATGCTCACGACGCATGGAAATAAATGGTACGGAGCACAATTAAAATACAGCTTGCCGGAATTCGATTTGGTTTACCCATTCAAGCCGAACGAGTTCACACAAGTGAACCCGCAGATCAACCAGGTGATGATACGCCGCGCTATGCAGTTATTGGCACCCAAAGCAAGTGAGAAGATCGCAGATTTTTTCTGCGGTATAGGTAATTTCACTTTGCCGATTGCCCGTAGCGGCGCACAGGTATTGGGCCTGGAAGGCTTATCTAATCTGGTCGACAGGGCGAATGAAAGTGCAACTTTGAACCAGCTCACAGAAAATACCAAGTTTGGCGTGGCTGATTTATTCAAGATGACGCCGGAAGCTTTAACTGGGCTAGGCCATTTTGATAAGTGGCTGGTAGACCCACCGCGTGATGGTGCTTACGAGCTCATTAAATCGCTCGATGAATTCAACTGGCCAGCGCGCATCGTGTATGTGTCATGTAACCCGGCAACTTTGGCGCGTGATGCCGGTGTGCTGGTGAATGAGAAGGGTTATACGCTCGATGCTGCGGGTGTGATCAATATGTTCCCGCATACTTCTCACGTGGAATCGATTGCGCTGTTTACAAAGTGACCGTTAATACACTTTGAAACGTCTATGGCTCATTTGCATATGTTTACTCGCTGCTTGTAGTAGCCAAGTACATCATGATGACGCCATCAAGTTCGCAATAGGGCAAGCGCCGCTCAACCTTGATCCTCGCTATGCCACTGATGCCGCTTCCGAGCGCATTAATCGGTTGATTTATGCGTCGCTAGTGGATTTCGATGCAAACTCTAAACCCGTGCCTAAATTGGCATCGTGGGTAAAGGTGTCGCCGCAGCAATATCGATTTAGCTTGAATAAGCAACGCGCGCTTTTCCATGATCACCAGCCTTTGAGTGCGGTAGATGTAAAAGCAACATACGATTCTTTCGCGCAACTCAAGAGCTCGCCGCATGCAGCAGAATTCGCCAATATCGAGGCGGTGGAGATCATTGACCAAGATACTGTATTGTTTAAGCTCAAGCAGCCTGACCTGCATTTTCCCGAGAAGTTAATCATCGGCATCTTGCCCGCAGACTTGATTGTGCAAGGCCATGATTTTTCACATTCACCGATTGGAAATGGGCCGCTACAGTTTATAAGTTGGGAAAATAAACTGGTATTACAACGGATTAAAGATAAGCAAAGAGTTGAATTGCTAGAAGTAAAAGATCCTACTGTGAGAGTATTAAAACTTCTACGCGGCGAAGTTGATTTGCTACAGGGTGATCTACCGCAGGAATTAGTAAAGTACCTACAAGCCAAGCCTGATATCAAAGTCATCAGTAATATTGGCAGCAATTTCTCTTACCTAGGTTTCAATTTTCAGGACCCGCAGTTAAAACAACAAAAGGTCCGGCTTGCAGTTGCGCATGCGATTGACAGGCAAGCGATTATTGATAAAGCGATGGTGCAAGATAGCCGTTTAGCGGCATCCATATTGCCACCGGAGCATTACACCTCGCAGATACAACTTCCCCAATATGGATATAATCCCGCGCTAGCCAAGCAGTTATTGCAAGAAGCAGGTATAAAGTTACCATTAAAACTGGTGTATAAAACCTCTACAGATGCACAGCGGGTTCGCTTGGCGACGATTATGCAGGCGCAAATGGCTGCTGCGGGTATTGATCTGGAAATTCGCAGCTTGGACTGGGGCACATTTTTCGATGATGTAAAACAAGGCCAATTCCAGTTATATGGACTGACCTGGGTGGGTATCAACACACCGGAAATCTATAACAAGGCATTCGGTTCACAAAGTTTTCCACCATATGGTTTTAACCGAGGTCGATTCGTAGATACCAAATTAGACGAGTTACTCGCAAAAGAGGATTGGGTAGAAGCTACGAAAAGCATTCATGAACAATTACCCTATGTGCCACTGTGGTCTGAAGGCCAATTTGCTGCCATGCGATCTGATATTCAAAATTATTCCCCAGCGCCAAATGGCAACTGGGATCATTTAACAGACGTCTCAAGGTCAGCTACAATAAGTCATGCGCATTGAAATCTCTATCAAAAACCAAACCCTGACACTGTTCGATGATTTTGGCGGGGTGAAGGCCAAATATCCTGTTTCTACCGCTGCAAACGGTACCGGTGGTGAAAAGAACAGCTGCAAGACACCGTTAGGCCTGCACGTTGTCCGCGCCAAGATTGGTTCCGCTGCCCCTGCTAATACAGTGTTTGTAGGGCGCCGTGAGACCGGTGAAAGCTGGACGCCAGAATTGAAGGAGGCATTCCCTAATCGGGATTGGATACTGACGCGTATCTTATGGCTTTCAGGTAAAGAAGTCGGTTTCAACCGTCTCGGTAACGTGGATACCATGCAGCGTTACATCTATATCCATGGCACCCCGGACAGTACCGAGTTAGGCAAGATAGGCTCGCACGGCTGTGTACGTATGCGCAACGAAGACATCATTGAGCTGTTTGAATTGGTAGCAGTGGGCACACCAGTATTGATTAGTGAGGATTGAGTTTGCGACGCTATCATTTATATATTATCTCGATACTAATGTTCAATATCGCTAATGTTTAATAGCCAATTATTCAATAAAACCAGTAGTTTTTTTATCGTTATATTTGGCGTTTTAATCCTAACTTTTTCACTCATTCATCTTGTGCCCGGCGACCCCGTTGAAGTGATGCTGGGCGAATCCGTCACGCAGGCAGATCGCACTGCTTTAAGCGCAGAACTAGGCCTGGACCAACCACTTATTAAGCAGTTTGGACATTATCTGTTTAATCTGACGCAGGGTGATTTTGGTCAGTCCATCCATACCAAAATACCTATCGTTGAGTTAATTAAAACCCGTTATCCAGCGACGCTTAAATTAGCGCTATTGTCCTTATTGATTGGTCTTTCGATTGGTGTCCCGTTAGGAATTTATGTCGCCCTTAAAGCAGGCCAATGGCAGGATTTTGTAATTACCATTATTTCAGTAAGGCTGTCCGCCATGCCTGCCTTCTGGTTGGGACCTGTCCTCATGCTGATTTTCGCCGTTTGGTTGGGCTGGTTGCCAGTAAGCGGTATGGACAATTCCACTTCTATTGTACTACCGGCTCTTACATTGGGCTTGGGCTTATGTGCGATATTGACGCGTATGACGCGTACTAGCTTGCTTGAAGTGTTGAATGAAGACTTCATCCGTACTGCACGTGCTAAAGGCGTAAAAGAAAGCACGGTGATTCTACGTCATGCCTTACGTGCCGCTTTATTGCCAATTATCACTATCGTCGGCTTGCAAATGGGCAGTCTGCTAGCGGGTGCCGTGATCACGGAAACTATTTTCAGTTGGGATGGCATTGGCCGCCTATTGGTTGAAAGCATAGAAAAACGTGATTACCCGGTAACGCAAGCCTGCGTATTGGTGGTAGCGCTGAGTTATGTGCTGGTAAATGCATTAACTGATGTGGTTTATAGGTTTGCTGACCCACGCATCAAGTTTGGCGGTACGACGTGATGAAAAACCAATTAATTAAAAAATTGGTGATTTTTATTTTAGTGGCTTGGTTTGTTGCCGTGATCTTAGGGCGTTTATTGCACCTTAGCCCAAACCATATCGATTTAAACGCAATCTTGAGCGCACCCAATGGTCATTACTGGCTTGGCGCAGATGACCTAGGCCGCAGCATAGGCGCGCGATTACTCAGGGGCGTTGAAGTTTCTGCGATTGTTGCTGTGATCGTGACTAGCATCACCATGACGGTAGGGATTTTGGTTGGCGTGTTAGCAGGATTTTATGGTGGAAAAGTCGATAGGGCGCTCATGGAGGTCACCGATATCTTCTTGGCATTCCCGGGTATATTGTTAGCGATTGCATTCGTGGCCGTGCTCGGTCCTGGTTTGGGTAACTTGATTGTGGCGCTATGTCTAACCGGCTGGGTTAGCTATGCCAGGTTGACAAGAGGGCAAACTTTAAGCCTGCGCAATCGTCAACACGTGATTGCCGCAGAATCGCTAGGCGCAAAAGTGCCGCGATTGATATTCAAGCATATACTGCCTTTACTGGTATCGCTGATATTAGTCGAAGCCACCTATAGCATCGCCAGTGTCATGATCGCGGAAGCGAGCCTGTCGTTTCTCGGCTTAGGTATCCAAAGCCCTAATGCATCATGGGGCGCCATGTTGCGTGATGCTGTACGCTACATGTTAGTTGCACCACATTATGTATTGATTGTGGGGTTCAGCCTGATGAGCCTTATTTTGGCGATTAATTTGGGTGGGGATTATTTGCGTGATAAGTTTGATGTGCGGGTTGAATAAGTTGTACTGTATCCATCTCACGAGCTTATTGAGGTTAACATGAGCACACATAATGAATAAGCACAGACAATATAAATACTACGATCTCATCATGGCGGCATTTGTCACGGTGCTAGTGTGTTCCAACCTCATCGGCCCTGCTAAAGTCAGCCAAATTGAAACACCATTCTTAGGCACATTGACCTTTGGTGCGGGCGTGTTGTTTTTCCCTATCTCATTTATATTTGGTGACATTCTCACCGAAGTATACGGTTACGCTGCTTCTCGCCGTGTTATTTGGGCAGGCTTTGCTGGTTTGGCATTTGCCAGTTTCATGGCATGGATGATAGTTGCCTTACCAGCCGCGCCTTTTTGGCATAACCAGGAGGCTTACGAGATTGCGTTTGGCTCCACTTGGCGCATTTCGCTTGCAGGCTTGATTGCTTTTGCGGTAGGTGAGTTCGTGAACAGCATTATCATGGCAAAAATGAAAATCATGGCAGCTGGCAAGCAACTGTGGCAGCGCACGATTACCAGCACCATTTTTGGTGAAGGCGTGGATACGCTGATGTTTGTGCCATTGGCTTTCTGGAATACTGGTATCATCCCGAATGATAAAATTCCGCTGGTGATAGGCGCGCAATTGATTGCGAAAATTGGTGTAGAGGTTCTATTTACGCCAGTCACCTATAAAGTGGTAGCGTTTCTGAAACGCGTAGAGAATGAAGATTACTATGATCGCAACACAGACTTTAACCCGTTTACTCTCAATACTTAGTTCAATATTCAGCTATAGAGCTCAGCACAGAATGAAAGATAATTTTTAAAATGTCCCTTGGTCCCTTAATGCTAGATGTGGTCGGCACAAAACTTTCTGCCGATGACATCCGCCGTTTACAGCATCCATTAGTAGGTGGCGTTATCCTGTTCAAGCGCAACTATGTCAATAATGCTCAGCTGAAAGCGCTGACCGCGAGCATCCACGACATTCGTCAGCCACCTTTGTTG
The DNA here is from genome assembly GCA_046595335.1 of Methylotenera sp. Lineage (GTDB taxonomy): Bacteria > Pseudomonadota > Gammaproteobacteria > Burkholderiales > Methylophilaceae > Methylotenera. The sequence continues at coordinate 21,139 of JBKJOT010000014.1, read as the reverse complement.
ATTGCGGTTGACCACGAAGGTGGTCGTGTACAGAGATTTAGAGAAGGCTTTACCAAAATCCCACCTATGCGTGAATTCGGCAAAATTTGGGATAACAATCCTAAAAAAGCCAAAGAACTGGCCACAGAAGCCGGATGGATTTTAGCCGCAGAGTTGCGCGCTCAGGGGGTGGATTTCAGCTTTACACCGGTGCTAGACATGGACTATGGCGATAGCCTGGTGATTGGCGATCGTGCATTTCACCTAAACCCGCAAGCTATTAACGATTTAGCGTTCGCCCTGATGCAAGGCCTTAAAAAAGGTGGTATGCCGGCGGTGGGCAAGCATTTTCCAGGTCATGGTTTTGTAGTGGCAGATTCCCATGTGAGTATGCCAATTGATGACCGTGAGTTTGACGATATTGCCCAGCATGATATGCAGCCCTTCAGGATGTTGATAGATGACGGTATTCAAGCCATCATGCCGGCGCATGTAATCTATCCGAAAGTAGATGACAAACCGGCGGGGTTCTCGCCGCGCTGGCTGCAAAAGATATTGCGTGAGCGTTTAGGTTTCAACGGTGCAATATTCAGCGATGACCTTAGTATGGAAGCAGCGACAGCAGGTGGGGATGTGACAACTCGCGCATTAGCCGCTTTGAATGCAGGCTGCGATATGGTGCTGTTATGCAACCAGCCGGAAATGTCTGACGAATTGCTGGAAAATCTGCAATGGACGATCTCTGCCCAAAGCTTAGCAAGATTAGCGCGTATGCATGGGCAAAAACATCCTGACAGTTTGAATAGCCTGCATGAGAGTGCGGAATTCGTCAAAGCCGTGCATCAGGTGGCACAAGTTGGAAAAAGCGAAAATGATTTATTCGCTTGAATACAGTGAAATAAAGTTTATAAGCAAATTCTGACGCAATTTGTAACAAAAATGTTCTTGAAACTTATAGTTTAAGTCGTTATCTTAATCATAGTAGCGTCCGTAGACGTTACCAGATGTTATTAACTCAAAGGAAATCAAACAATGTTTGACGATATGCAAGTAATAGGTCGTACCGAATCAACAGATTTAGCCACTAATAGGGTTCTGCGCAATACTTATGCATTGCTAGGTCTTTCACTTGTGCCAACTGTGATTGGCGCTTATCTTGGCCTGCAAATGGATTTCAGCTTTATCGCAATGCATCCTTTTATATTCGGCATCGGCTTCATGGTTGTTATGTTTGGCCTGTTCAAATTGATTGCGGTTAATCAAAACAGTAGCGTAGGCGTTTGGCTGCTATTAGGTGTAACTTTTTTATTCGGTCTGATGTTAGGGCCAGTCCTGCAGCACGCCCTGCATTTGAGTAACGGTGGTCAGATCGTAGCCCTGGCAGCAGCAGGTACAGGTATTACATTCCTTAGCCTTGCGGGTATTGCTTCATCACCGGCGCGTGATTTCAGCTACTTAGGTAAATTCCTATTCATTGGCTTGATTCTGGCATTGGTTGCTTCCTTGGCAAATATCTTCTTCCAGATTCCAGCGATGTCACTGGCAATATCCGGCGTATCTATCCTAATTTTCTCAGGTTATATTTTGTATGATGTGAACCAGATCGTACGCGGCGGCCAAACTAACTACATTATGGCAACTTTGAGCCTATACCTGGATATCTATAATATCTTTGTTAACTTGCTGAATATTCTGATGTCTTTGATGGGTAACCGTGATTAATACTTAGTATTAGATTTAAGCAATAAAAAACCCGCTCTGAGCGGGTTTTTTATTGGTACTTTATTCTTTTTGAGTTATTGAGCTTTAGGTCTCTCGGCGGCATTATGTTTGTCAGCATAAATTTCTTTGCTGTTAGCATTCAAGTCTTTATGCAAATCAACGCGCTCGGCCTTGGTTAATTGCCCATCTGCTTTATAAGCACGTTCTTTCTGGCGTAATACTCGCTGGTCGCCGCGTAAGTCTTTGGCTTCGCTACGAGTCAGTTCCCCTGATTTAACCCCTTGAGCGATACGCTCATGTTGGAGATGTTGGCGCTTATTTACATTAGGGTCTCTATCGCCGGCAAAGGCAACATTCATTAAAAAAGCGGAAGCAATCAAACTCAAAAGCATTATTTTATTATTCATCATTTGGTCTCCTTTTTTATATTGACGTGGTCATCAATAGGCTTGCTAAACGCTTTGATTCATAAATTGGTGGACAAGCGTGCAAATAATTTATTAAATAAATTAAGAAGCGTTATTTTTCTTGCGCCTTGCTGAAAAAAATTCAGAAAGCAATGTTCCACATTCATTTGCAAGAACCCCTTTGGTAACTTCCGTATGATGGTTCAACTTAGGTTCTTCCATTAAGTTGATGACGCTACCGCAGGCACCAGTTTTCGGGTCGCTGGCGCCATACACAAGGCGCGCGATACGCGCATGCTGGATAGCGCCAGAACACATGGCGCAAGGCTCCAATGTCACATACAGTGTGCAGTCGACTAAACGGTAATTCTCTAGATGTTGTGCGGCAGCGCGCATGGCCATGATTTCTGCATGAGCGGTAGGATCACTCGTGCTGATCGGTGCGTTACTGCCGTAGCCTATCACTAGGCCGCCCTTTACGACGATAGCGCCCACCGGAACTTCACCGGCTTCGCCAGCCTGTATGGCAAGCTGCAGCGCCTGCTGCATGAAAGCAATATCCAGTTCATATAGATGTTCGTTATTCATTTGATTTTGAAACCTTTGACTAATTGTTTCAGTAGGTTAAGCGTATTGCCGGGTTTGCCACCCTTATCTGTTTTGGCGTATTGTATAGAGGAATAAAGCTCCGAAATTTCCTTGATATCGCGCGCACTGTCAGGTAATTGGGTGGCTGCCCGCTCTGCAAAATCCAGCACACCCTCATGACTTGCCTTAACTAATCCAGCTTTCGCAAGCTTTTTCAAAAATCGAAGATAGGCTTTTCTTAGCGGGTCAAGTACTACCGCTTTGTTGTGCAATAGAAAATAACTCAGGATGAGCATTAACACGATCATTGCACCGACCAATATCAAGCCTATATCTTCCCAAACAATTTTTTTGCCCAGTAACTTTTTCAGTAGGCTTAATTGTTTTTTCTCATCGTAACCCAATACCCACTGGTTCCAACCATTATTGATGGCATCCCAGTTTAGGTAAATATTTTTCAGCATAGGATAATCGCGGCGTGCCAATAAGGGCAGTAAAGCAGAATCCGCTACGGAAGATGAAATGCCATATTCGATACGGTCTGGTGATACTGCTGCTGTCGGGTCTACACGAACCCAGCCTTTCTTTTCCAGCCATACTTCCGCCCAAGCATGTGCATCGGATTGCCTAACGATTAAATAATTACCGTTGGGATTAAGTTCGCCCCCCTGGTAGCCGGTGACGATACGCGCTGGCACACCAGCCGCGCGCATGAGATAAACAAAGCTGCTAGCGTAATGCTCGCAAAAGCCGCGTCTGGTGTTAAATAGAAAGTCATCTACCGGCTCACGTCCTAATAACGGCGGGGCTAGGGTGTAGATAAAAGGCTGCTCACGGAACATGGTGAGTGCCGCTTTGATAATCTCTTCCGGAGGCTTTTTTTCATCCAACCATTTTTGCGCTAATAGGTGGGTTTTAGGATTTTCATCTTCCAGCAGTTGCAACGCCAAAGTACGTTCATGGTCACTCAATGTTTCGCCTAATACATAATGCGTATGGGAATGTCCCTCGTACCGAATCCTGGTGCGAACCGGCTCACGTGTCAGTACCTGCCTGTCATGCTTGGAGATGGCGTTTGGCGGTAAATCAGTAGGCATATCCAGCAACAGCAACCAATTGCGGTTATGCGGCTCCAGGGTAATCGTGTAATCGGTGCTGGCACCTGAGACTTCCAATGACTCTAACGGTAATGGCCGCTGGTTACTGGTCATCTGCCATTTACGGCCTTCCTGATGCCACATTACCGGGCCGCGCCAATAAAGCTGGTTGTTAGGTGGGATTGCAGACTTGAACTCCACACGGAAAGCGGTCTTGCTGGATAAGCTTAGGCTATTGATGCTGCCGGGTTCCATGCTATCCGACAGGCCAGTCATGCCGCTATATGCGTCTTTAGGAATCCCCCACAGTGGGCCGGGAATGCGAGGGAACAATACAAACAATACCAACATGATAGGCACCGCTTGCAATAACATCATGCCAGCTAAATTAGACTGCACTTTAAAACTCAGTTGGCTATTGATGTGAGTGGCAGAAATCAAGCAAGCTGTCAGGCCAAGGAATGCCGCCAGCATGGCAAAAAACACCCAAATAGCCTGGGTAAATAACAGCACATTGACAGTCAAGAAATAGCCTAAAATCACCATTACGATGTAATCGCGCTTACTTTTTGTTTCGAGTAATTTAAACGCCAGCATGACCAGAAATAAAGACACACTGGCGTCACGGCCTAAAAAACTACCATAAAACCCGAGTATGGCTAAGCCTCCGGCAATGGTCATAGGCAGCCGAACCCACATTTTTGGGTAAGACCAATTGTGCTTCTCAATCAGGTAACGCCATGCGGCAAATACGATAAAGCAGGCGGGAATCCAGCTTTCCAGATTGATTGCCAGCAGCGCGAACGTCACAGTCAGCGAAGCCAATAGCCATAACAGGGTTTGCATGGAGCGAGAGATTTGCATCACATTAAGGCCAGCGCGCTTAAGCATTGGTGGTAATGCGTATCACCAGCATTGGGGTTAATGTGTACTTGCGGCAAACGCAGGCCATATTGAAGTCGATTCGCTTCTGCATCTACAACCCAGCGCGTGAGCTGGCTGATGCGCTGCTCGACATTGTCACCGACCGTTGCATCCCAATCCAGCCAGAGTGTAGAAACGGCTTCACCTTGGAACTGTTTGGTCAGCAGGCCTTGTTCGCGTGAGGAGGCTTTCCAGTCTACGCGTTTGGGGGAATCGCCGAATTGATAGCTGCGGTGCCCGGCAAAATCGTCATCGCCTTGTGGATTGCGCAGGTTGCCGCTGGTACCCGATTCATGTGCGCTTGGAATCGCTAGGCTATGCTGACTAGGAGTCGGGTAAATCAGGCACTGGCTGTCGATTTCTGCATAGGCCCATACATGAAAAAAAGAGACCGGAAATTCAGTAGAAAAAACCACGCGTGGGGCTTTAAGCCAGCCTCGTTTGCTACTTGGTAACGTCAGCTTGAAAATGTTTTCGCCCAACGCGCTGATATCCTGTGTATCACTTGTCTGGTCTGTAAATTTTGTTTCAATACCATACCGTGACCGGTTGCTGTCATCCGTCACCACAATCTCAAAAACTGCAGTTTCACCGGAAAATACTGGTTGTGCGCGTCGCAAAGAGATATTCAGGTTCACCATATTGCGCCAGCTGTGCAACATGCTAATAGAACCTAGCCCTGCCAATAAAAAAGTCATGGCAAAGCCTAGGCTAAGTGAATAATTGATTGAGCCGGACAATAGCGCCAGCAGTAAAAGTGCATAAAGCCAGCCAAAGCGGGTAGGGATGATGTAGATATGTCGGCGATTCAGGCGCGTGGTGACGCCGATAGGGCGGGCGATGCGAAACCAGGTTTTCGGTTGACTAAGCTGGAAATTATCCGGCAGGTTAAAGATTTTTGCCATGGCTGGTTGGCAAGAGCGATTAAGGAATCGCCACGGCTTTTAATAGATTCGCCACGCTGTCGCTATTATCCAGTGTATTGCTACTTACTAATCGGTGGCCCACAACGCTAGGAAGAATGGCTTGAATGTCTTCCGGAATCACATGGTCACGCCCGTGAATTAAAGCCCAAGCCTGTGCGCATAGTTTTAAGCTTAAGCCAGCGCGTGGCGATAAGCCGATGCTAAATTGCATAGATTGCCGTGTATGTTTCAATATTGCCTGCAAATAATCCAGTAATGCATCTGATACATGAATAGTATGGCAGGCGTTTTGTAGCGCTAACAATCCGGCGCTATCTACTATTGCGCTGACATGCGACAACTGATCGCGCCCCCCATTATTTTTCAGTAACTGGCGTTCAGAAGCGGCGTCTGGGTAATCCAGCGTAATGCGCATTAAAAAGCGGTCAAGTTGTGATTCAGGTAGTGCAAAGGTGCCGATCTGAGAACTTGGATTCTGCGTGGCGATGACGAAAAAAGGCTGTGGTAGTGGGTGTGTTACTGCATCAATCGTCACCTGCGCTTCTTCCATCACTTCTAGCAGAGCGCTTTGTGTTTTTGGGGTTGCACGGTTGATTTCATCAGCCAGCAAAACATTAGTGAATACCGGCCCGGGGTGAAATTTGAAGTTTGAAGCATTTCTATCATAAACAGAAACGCCTAAGATATCTGCGGGAAGCAAGTCACTGGTAAACTGTACGCGCTGAAACTGTAAACCCAGCACCTGTGCCAGTGTATGGGCTAGCGTGGTTTTGCCCATGCCAGGTAAATCTTCAATCAGTAGGTGGCCGCGTGCCAAAATACAGGCCAGTGCCAGCTTGATCTGTTGTTCTTTACCTAAGATGACCTCGCCTATTTTATTAATGATATTGGCGATGATGACATTGGGTGTATTTTGCATATTATTCTTTTTAATCCGTAAATTGGCTATTCTTTGTCAGGCTGTTTGTCGCTCCAGCGAACCAAAACATATACCAGTCCTAGCACGAAGGCGCCGCCTACCCACATGCCGACTTCAGCGAAAGTAGGGGATGCGTCTTGCACTGGCATGACAATGAGCTTACGCAGGAACAACACCAGCACCACTTCGATAAAGGTTTCGACCACCAGTTTACTGCCGTTCAAATAACGAATTTCCGCAGAGATCAGGGCAGAAATCGACCACAGCAGCATCAGGGTGCCGAGTGCATGCAGAAAGCCATGAACGAGGTTATGCGCATAGGCGGCTTCTTGCACATCACGGAAAAACAGCCAGGTAAACATAATGACGGAAGAGGCCAATGCCAGGCCGATGATGATATGTGCAAAGCCATTGAGCCAAAGCATGGCGCGAATAGCGATTCTGTTAAGCGGGGCAAACTCTTCCGGTAATTGATCTTGTGTCATTTATGGGCCTTAAGGTGTTGGTATTTATACATATGGTTTAAATTATTGCGGCTTATAACAATACATCATCCAATGTAAGTAGCTGTAATTCTTTGATTAACCATTGCTGCGCCTTGCCGCCTTTGCTACACCAAGCCAAAAATGCGGTGGCGATTGGTTTGGGCTCGGCCACTGCTTTAATCACCAGTTGTCCGCGCGCTGCGAATTTTTCAGCTAGTTTTCTAGGCAGGTAACCCACGCCTAGCCCGGCAATCTGGGCATCCAGCTTCGCCTGCATATCCGGCACTGTTAGTACATCTTGACCGGATAAAATTCCCGAAGTACGCGGCGGCAAGTTGCGCGAGCTATCAGCGGCAGAAATTGAACGATACCGCATGATGTCTAGATTCTGCAATGGTTCAGGCAGTTTGGCCAGCGGATGATGCGGTGCTACCGCATACTGAAATTCAAGCGTGCCAATGGCTTTGGTTGTATAACCGCCACCCGGTGGGGCATCACCCGGTGCGCCTAGCGAGATATCAGAGCGGCCGCTCAGTAGCGCATCCCAGCTGCCGCCATAGACTTCGCGTAACAGCTTGATACGGGTACCAAACTTTTGTGCATAGAATCTATCCAATACGGGATAAATGGCTGTGATATTAAGCAAATCGGAGACGGCAATGGTGAGTTCGGTTTCAATGCCACTGGCTACACGCTTCACGCGTGATTCCAGCTCGCTGGCAGCATTGAGTAGGTTACGGCCTTCGTTCAAAAGTTCGGCACCAGCTTCAGTCAGCGTTGCACGGTGGCCGCTGCGATTGAACAAGGTAACGCCCAAGTCTTCTTCGAGTTTGCGTACCGTATAAGTAAGTGCGGAGGGTACTTTGTATAAGGATTCTGCTGCAGCGGCAAAGCTACCTTTGCGGGCGATTGCGTCAATGACTTCTAAGGCTTCTAAAGAAAGTTTTATGCTCATTTGAAAGTGTGATAATTTACATCAAATTATTTGAATGAAAAGTGCAAAACTATTTGCTAACAGTATAGGATAAATAGGCATAACATCCAACTGTCGATTAGCAAGCCTGATTCAACTTTATTGAATAAGAGAAAGGTTTTTAGCATGAATACTTTAGCAAATACACAAGCCACTACTCTGGATAGCAACATTACACAGCCTAAAATCCAAGTTCGTAAATCTAATGAGCGCGGTCACGCCAATCATGGCTGGTTAGATAGCTACCACTCATTTTCATTTGCCAATTACTATGATCCTGCACATATGGGTTTCTCCGTGTTGCGTGTAATTAACGAAGATATCGTTGAAGGCGGCCAGGGTTTCGGCATGCATTCACACCGCGATATGGAAATTGTGACCTATATGCTAGGCGGCGCAATCCAACACAAAGACAGCATGGGTAATGGCTCTGTGATTCGTGCGGGCGATGTGCAGCGCATGACGGCGGGTACCGGCGTACGCCATAGCGAATTCAATGCTTCAAATGAAGAACCTGCACATTTGCTGCAAATCTGGTTGTTGCCGGAAAGAAATGGCATTGAGCCAGGCTACGAAGAAAAGCATTTTGATGCAGAAAGCAAATCTAACCAATGGCGTTTGATCGCATCACATAATAGACGTCAAGGCTCGCTGCTAATCCACCAGGATGTAGATCTATACGCAACCGTTTTAGATGCTGGTAAAACATTGGAATATACGACACGCACGGGCCGCAGCCTGTATTTCCAGATCGCTCGCGGCAACGTGCAAGTGAATGGCACGCAGCTTGAAACTGGTGACGCGATTGCCATGGATGATTTGACGAATGTAGAGATAGTGTCACAAACGGATGCTGAAATAGTGTTGTTTGACTTACCTTCATCCAGCCTTTATGGCGACCAAGCATAATTTTAATTTTACGGAGCAAATAATATGACAAAAATCGCAGTGGTTTACCATAGCGGCTACGGCCATACAGCGGCGCAAGCTCAGGCCGTAGCACGCGGTGCGAAAAAAGTAGCGGGAGCGGAAGTGCTCCTGCTAACTTCCGAAGAAGCGCAGAAATGGGAGCTTCTCGCTGATGCGGACGCCATCATTTTCGGCTCTCCAACCTATATGGGCAGCGCATCGGCGCAGTTTAAAGCATTTATGGATGCGAGCTCGAAAGTATGGTTTACGCAAGACTGGAAAGATAAAGTGGCGGCTGGTTTCACTACCCCCGGCAGTCAGAGCGGCGATAAGCTCAGCACCTTAACGCAGTTGGCAATATTCGCAGCTCAGCACAGCATGATTTGGGTGGGCTTAGGTCTTATGCCTGGCAACAATAATAGCAAAGGCTCTGTGAACGATATCAACAGGTTAGGCAGCTTTTTAGGTGCGATGGCACAAGCCAATACCGACCAAGGCGCGGAGGTTGCGCCTATTGAAAGTGACTTGCTTACTGCAGAACATTTGGGCGAGCGCGTCGCCACCATTACCAAACAATTACGCGGTTAATAGATACACACAAAAAGGGAACGAATATGAAAATCAATTTTAAAAATTACCTGGTAGCTTTAATTATTTCAGGCCTGGCATTCTCAAATTTAGCCTTGGCAGACCAAGAGACTTATCGCATTGATGACGGTCATAGCTTTGCCAATTGGACCATACGCCATGTCGCATCTAAAACCTCAGGCACTTTCAGCGATGTGAAAGGCAAGATATTGATAGACCGTAATAACCTAGCCAATTCATCGGTAGAAGCCAAAATCAATGTGTTGAGCGTGAATAGCAGCCATGCCAAACGCGATGAGCATATTAAGAAAGAAGAATACTTAGACGCTACTAAATTCAGCGAAATGAGCTTCGTCAGTAGCAAGGTCGAAGCGAAAAATAATAGTGAAGGCATACTTACTGGCACCCTGACTATGCACGGCGTTTCTAAACAGATGTCTTTCCCGTTCAAAGTATTAGGTTTTGGTACCGACCCTTGGGGCGGCTACCGCATGGGGTTAGAAGCGCATACCACTTTGAAAGCCAGCGACTTTGGTTTCGGCTGGGCAACTAAGCCGAATGCACCGGTAGGCGATGACATCGAAATCACTCTGCTAATTGAAGGTGTAAAACTACCGGCAGAAAAACCAATTAAATAAACGATTCAATAAAATGATTAATTAAAAAATATAGCGGCATCTGTGATAGCCGCTATTTAAATATTTCAAGTTAGCCTTATCTATTCTTAATACCCAATAATAATCGGAGATTCACATGGCATTAGATTTATTCAGCCCAGCTACATTGGGCTCCATCAGCTTAAAGAACCGTATCATCATGGCGCCCCTCACCAGAAATCGTGCGGGTGAAGGTGGCGTTCCGCAAGACCTCAACGTAACCTATTATTCGCAGCGCGCCACTGCAGGTTTGATTGTGACCGAAGCTACACCGATTTCGCCTATGGGCCATGGTTATCCAGCCTTGCCGGGAATTTATACTGATGCGCAAGTTGCGGGATGGAAGAAAGTTACGGATGCCGTGCATGCTAAGGGCGGAAAAATCGTTTTGCAATTGTGGCACGTAGGCCGTATTTCACACCCGAGTTTGTTGCCGAATAACGCCCAACCGGTAGCGCCTTCAGCGATTAAACCGGCGGGTCAGGCATTTACCTATCAAGGCCTGGTGGACTATGTAGAGCCACGCGCGCTTGATGCGAGTGAATTGCCAGGGATTATCAATGATTTTGTACATGCGACTAAATGCGCACTAGCTGCAGGCTTTGACGGCGTAGAGATTCACGCTGCCAATGGTTACCTGCTAGACCAGTTCTTGCGCGATGGCACTAACAAACGTACCGATAATTACGGTGGCAGTATCGAGAATCGTGTGCGTTTCCTGCTTGAAGTGACCAAAGCGGTGGTCGATACCGCAGGTGCTGACAAGGTCGGTATCCGCATTTCGCCGGTCAATCCGTTCAATGACATGCAGGATAGCGATCCGCAAGCATTATTCAATTATGTGGCAAATGCACTCAACCAATTCAATCTTGCTTACCTGCATGCAGTAGAAGGCGGCATTCATGGTGGCGGTGATTCCGAACCATTCAATTTCGATGAAATGCGCAAATTGTTCAAAGGCTCTTACATGGCTAACCTGGCTTACGACAAAGATCGTGGCAATGCAGCGATTGCCAGCGGCCATGCGGACGTGATTGCGTATGGCGTGCCATTTATCGCTAATCCGGACCTAGTAGAACGCTTTAAAACCAATGCGTCCTTGAATCAAGCAGATGACGCCAGCTTTTATGGCGGTAGCGAAAAAGGTTACACTGACTACCCCTTTTTAAACCATTAACTTGCCTCAATCAATCACTTGCGACAAAATTAAAAGGAACATGCATGCAAAAACCCGCACTCACCCAAGTACCTATCGACCAAACACTGGCAAACCGCTGGAGCGGCAGGGCATTTGACGCCAGTAAACCAGTCAGCCATGAACAGATTATTGCTTTGCTAGAAGCCGCACGCTGGGCACCTTCATGCTTTGGCGACCAGCCATGGCGCTTTATCGTTTGGGATAAGGTAGCTGATTCAGCGGCTTGGCAAAAAGCTTTCGATTGCCTAGCACCTGCTAACCAAGCATGGGTAAAAGACACGCCAGTATTGATGCTGGTATGTGCCGATACTTTGTTCAACCATAACCAGCAGCCCAATCGTTGGGGTCAATATGACACGGGTGCAGCCGCAGAAAACCTATGTTTGCAAGCCAGTAGCATGGGTTTGATGGCACATCAGATGGGTGGATTCAATGCAGATAAAGCGCGTGAAGTATTTGCAATACCTGCGCAATATATCCCGATGGCGATGTTATGTGTAGGTTATGCTGCTGATATTAACACCGTGACTGGAGATTCGCTGGACCGCGAAACCGCAGCGCGCACTCGCAAGCCTTTGAATGAATTGTTTTTTGCCGGAAATTGGGGTAATGCTATCGCTTAACCTTACATAAGACTGCATCCTGACTTAACTAAAATGGCTGGCTCTGATAAACTCTCATAGTTAACCAATTCAATATTTTAATTCAGGTCAGGAAGCGTTATGGCAGTTGTAGCACTCAACAAAGCGAATTTTAAAGAAACTATTGAGAAAAACGACTTCGTTATCGTCGATTTCTGGGCACCATGGTGTGAACCGTGCGTGGATTTCTCGCCAACTTTTGAAGCTGCTTCAGCAAAAAATCCTGATATCGTGTTCGGTATGGTCAATACAGAAACTGACCCTGAAATCAGTGAGTATTTTGAAGTGAACCAGATTCCAGGTATTTTGGTGATTCGTGAACAAGCCGGTATTCATGCGCAAGTGGGCGAAATTGGCGCACCGGCTTTTGATGAAATCATCAAATGGGCACGTGATTTCGATATGACCCAAGTACGTAAGTATTACGAAACAGAAGATAAAAAAGTTAATTAACAACAGTTACGAAGTTATCGGTATTTTAAAAGCGGCACATGCCGCTTTTTTCTTTTTAGCTTTCCATTAGCATTCAGATAGCTTCATCCAGTTTATTGAGTTGCCTTACATACCCGTTATTTCATACCGCTGGCTATTTCATCAAGTGAATCAAGTCTCATCTCTTTACGGATGCCCATATCCACTAACGCTGCTGGAGCAAATCTTCTGAGGAAGCTCAAACGGCATGCTAATTTTCCAGCGGCATAACGCAATTTAGGATGTTTTGCATTTGCGGCTTTTAACACAGTATCGGCAACAACCTTAGGATCATCACCGCCTGCAACTGCCAATTTTATTATCTTGTCTAGCGCCTTACGCGCAACCGCGTATTCATCTATCTTGGAATCGACCTCTTGCGTATTCGCTTCAAAATGCGTATTGGTGTATCCGGGCTCAACCACGGAAACACGGATGCCCCTTGTCCTCAGTTCATGATCTATAGATTCTGAATAACCTTCTACAGCATGTTTAGTAGCAGCGTAGGTTGCCATGAAAGGTGCTGGAATCAGGCCAAGTATAGACCCAATATTGATGATACGTCCTTCACCCTGTTTTCGCATGTATGGCACAACAGCACGCGTCATTCGGACAATGCCAAAAAAATTGGTATCAAAAATCGCTTTGGTTTGTTCAATTGAGCTTTCCTCTGCACCGCCTGGGGCTACGCCAAAGCCCGCATTATTAACCACTAAATCAATCCGCCCTTCGATTTGAATGACATCACTGATTGCAGCATTGATAGATTCCTCGCTGTTCACATCCAAGGCAATCATTTTGTATAGACCTGTGAAATCTTTAGCACCCTTACGACTCGTTCCATAGACTTTATAACCGGAATTAGCTAATAATTCTGCCGTGGCTTTGCCTATACCTGATGAAGCTCCTGTCACAATTGCTATCTTACTTTTCATGTTGCTCTCCTATTTAACTTCTAATTAATAAATGCTAATTCTTAAATCCACTTCACAGCCTGATTGATAAGGCTTAGCTAAATGCATGACTGCTTAGCATCATCTTGCCGATTGCCAACTGGCTCTGGAAATAGCCGCTGTGTTTTGGCAGCTTATCTTGAGCGTCTTTCAAGCGCCGATCATAAAATATGTGCATATGCGGCAACGGTAACAGGTCTTGGGATGCAAAATTACTACTTGGAATAAAAGCCAACTTGATAGCACCAAAACCTAAAAACTCCACTACTGGCTTTTTACAGTGAATGCAGAGCCCGCGTGCAAGGTTAGGTGGTGGTCGATATTTCTTGAAAGAAATTTGATCGGCATTTGTCAACTGGATGTGCTTGGCACGAATGACAGTGACGTCAGCGAATGCCTTGCCCGTGAACCCCTGACAAATATTGCAGTGACAAATGAGTCGCGCGGTGGGAATAGCCTTCACATCAAAGGCGCAAGTCCCGCATGTGCAAGCACCATGTAATAAAGAGGGTGTGTGGATGTTCATATGAGTGTTTTCTATATTTGGGTTTGATTGCTAATGTTCTATACTTTTTATTAGCCTTTGAGCTTACTTCTGCACGAATCGCCGGCCATTGGCTTTAACAATACATTTATAGAGCTTTGCACCTGATACCATCGCAATCTTACTTTTCATGTCACATATCCTTGAATGCTAATTTGTTAAAAACATAATATGAGTAAACCATGCCATATATATGATAATCATCATATATAGGTTCAAAAAAAACCAAGTACTTGAGTTAAAAAGCTCATCATTCTTTAGATTCAAAATGTTTGAGTGCTACTTCACGAAAAGCATGGCTCAATTTTTCATCATCAACTGCGCGCGCTAACAACAATGTGCCCACCATGGTTGATACCATCAGTAGCGCTTTATCATGTGCCGTTTTATCTTCCTGTTCCAATAAATGGTCTTTAATCAAATTGACCATTTCCTTAATACGGAGAGTAGAAGCGCTTCTGACTTCAGGCACTTGCCGTGGCATTTCCGATCCTAATGCAGCGAAAGCGCATCCGGATTCAATATTAGCCATATGCTCATTGGAAAGATAAGCATGCATTAAAGCTTGCAACGCCTGTTGTCCTGGGGTTTCAGCAAATATTTTTTTTGCATTAGCAATAGTTTCTTTTCCAGCTTGATCCGCCGCTTCAGCAAGCATTGCATCTCGTGAAGGAAAATGTGCATAGAACCCACCGTGGGTGAGACCAGCTTCTTTCATGATGTCTGCTACACCTGTTCCATCATAGCCGCTCCTGCGTATTGCCCGTGCAGCAGTTTCTACAATACGTGTATGCGTAATTTCCTTACGGTTTGCAGTATTGCGTTTAGCTCTAGATTCTTTCATGACGATCATCATATATGATAACCATCATAAAATGCAAATGAAATATTCTTAACAGCAAAATATGGAAATTTTGTCAGCATTTATATCAAACAGCAGGGAGTGCCGTGTTAAGTAAAAAAGCGGCCTTAGCCGCTTTTGTTTTGGTCAAGCTTTTAGTGTAAGAGTCGCTTACATAGAGCCGGTGGTGATCAGCCGGAACAGATAAAAAGCACCAATTGCCATCATCACATACATTGGTATATCGCCGCTCTTGTTAGTTTCACCTTTTTTAGATGAACTCATCATACGGTTCAATAGCCACAGCACAAAAATAATCACCGGGATAAAAAGCATAGTGGTTGTTGATTGGAACAGCTTGGACAGGATGTTTGAAAGCACACCATCACTTTTAAAAAACTCAAGTGCAATGCCGATAATCCCTACAAGCATCAGCCCCATCTTGCCTATCGCAGCAAGATTGCTGAGCAAGCCTTCCGGTTTGATATCTTTATTCTTTGCATATTTATTAGGATCTTGGTTTGCCATGATATTCCTTTGGGATATTCCCTTAATTAGCTGAAAGATATTTACTAGGATCCACTGATTTTCCCTGGTGGCGAATCTCGAAATGCAGTTTTATGCTATCGCTATCGGTATTGCCCATTTCTGCGATTTTTTGCCCACGACTGACTTGTTGGCCTTCTTTTACCAAGATCAAGCTATTGTGCGCGTAAACAGAAAGAAAATTTTTGTTGTGTTTAATAATGACTAGTTTGCCGTAGCCGCGCAAGTCTGATCCACTGTAAATCACTTTGCCGGGAGCGGCTGCAGTAATGGCCTGCCCGGTAGTGCCGCTAATATCCAGACCTTTGTTGCTGGCCTCATTGAAATTAGCCACGACTTTACCTTTGGTCGGCCAGGCCCAATCAATATCATTAGCAGACTCTAAGTCAACCTTGGTATCAGTTTTGGCTGGGGTAGCGGCAGTATTGGTTGTTTCTACAGAGGTAGTTGGCTTCTCTATGGTTTTAGATGGAAGCGGTGCTACTTTTTTTAGTGCATCTTCGCTATATGGCTCGCGTACGGCCTTGGGTTCATTCAGCACTATTATGCCGTTAACAGTTTTCATGTTGGCCGGTTTAGCGCTTACAGTTGGCTCACCGGTAATAGGGTAAGTCACTACGCCATCGCTATTACTTAGGCCTTCTTTTTCGCCTGATTTTTCATCGGTACCTTCTAATTTGATGACTTGGCCAACCCGGATGTTATAAGGTGCTGGGATGCTGTTAGCCGCTGCCAACTCTTTGTAGTCGTAGCCGTATTCCAAGCCGATGCCGAATAAAGTATCACCCTTTTTGACTACATAAGTTGTAGGGCGCCAATCCCCCGTTTTATAAGTTGGTTTGCCAGTGATGGGCTGAAGAGGCTTGTTAGGTGCGCTAGCTGGTGCGCTCGGTTTACTGGTGGGTAGACGGTCGATGACCGGTGCCGGCGGATTGCTGCTGCAAGCGGCGATTACAGATGCTAGGCAAACTAAAATAAGAATACGGCTAATACGCATCAAGCAAATCCTATCAAGACGTACCACCTAACAGTGGGACGAATTTAACCGGCTCTAACTTAGTCTGGCGGTAATCAAATTTGGAAGCGCGCTCTACTAGATACAGAATCTGTTCATCAGTCCCGACCGGAATGACTAAACGCCCACCAATGGCGAGCTGGTCTAATAAATCCTGTGGAATATGGCTAGCAGCAGCGGTGACCATAATGCCATCGAACGGCGCCAATTGTGGCAAGCCCATATTGCCATCAGCATGGTCCAATTTGACGTTGATGCATTTGAGCTCTCGTAGATGACTACGGGCCTTCATGACTAATGGACGAATCCGTTCTACCGAATAGACTTCAGTCGCGATTCTGGATAGCACTGCAGTTTGGTAGCCGCAACCGGTGCCAATCTCAAGCACCTTATTCAACATGCCGCCTTTGCGCAAAATCTCGGACATCCGCGCAACGATATATGGTTGTGAAATGGTCTGGCCGAAACCAATGGGCAATGAAACATCTTCATAGGCACGTATCGACAATGCTTCATCGACGAATATATGTCGTGGAATCGCTGAGATTGCCGATAATACGACTTCGTCTTTGATGCCTTGCTCACGTAGGCGAGTTAACATACGCTCGCGCGTACGTTGCGAAGTCATGCCGATGCCGGTCGCTTTACTGCTTGAAGGTTTGAGAATCGCCAACTATTGATTCCCTTCCGCGATCAACCATTCTTTGATCTCATCCATTTGTGCGTATTTAGTCAAATCTACATGGATGGGAGATATGGAAACCTGTTTGTTTGCCACTGCATAGAAATCTGTCCCCGGGCCACCGTCATTCGGTAGTCCGGCAGCACCAACCCAATACACGGTCTCATTGCGCGGCGTTTTTAATTGGACTACCGGTTCCGCTTTGTGACGCTTTCCTAACCGTGTAACCGTGCGCCCTTTTAATTCTGAATAGGGAATATCCGGCACATTCACATTCAATAAGGTCGACGACTTGAAACCATGTTTTTGGTAATGCTGTATCAACTCAACCGCAACGCGTGCGGCGGTTTCAAAGTGAGTGGAGTTATGTTGCGACATGGAAACCGCAATAGAAGGAATATCCAGCAGATGACCTTCCATCGCTGCTGCAACAGTACCCGAATAGATCGTATCGTCACCCATATTAGCGCCGTCATTGATGCCGCTGATGACCATATCTGGCATGGTGTCCATCAAACCTGTCAGTGCGATATGTACGCAGTCAGTTGGCGTACCGTTCACATAGAAAAAACCATTGCCAGCTTTACGTACGCTTAATGGTCTATCCAATGTCAACGAATTACTTGCGCCGCTACGATTGCGCTCTGGTGCAACTACCGTGATATCTGCGATTTTGGCGATATATTCTGCAAGGATATTCAAGCCAGGCGCAAAATAGCCATCGTCATTGGAGAGTAAGATTTTCATGGGTAAATTATAGTAGAAGACAGGCAGTTTCGTGTGCTATGAATACAAAAAACGCCATAAAACTCCAAATGTATGCGGCAGGTTATAAGTTATTGCGGCTAGGCCGGGTTTGGCGCGCGTAAAAAATAGCGCAGGTAAAAAATACAAAGGATAAGGCAATCTCCAAACCGGCCAATTTGGCGGATAAACCGGTATCGGCCCAAGCACGTACTACGCCTTCCGTGAAATATAGCAATATGAACATGCAAGCCCATTGGTAGGTGTAGCGCTTGCCACGCAAAATGCCAAAAAGCGGCAACAGTAAAGGCACTGCTTTTAGCATGAGCATGCTACCGCCGGGTTTTAATGGTGCCAATATTGCTTCCCAAGCTAGGGATAACAATATCAATGCTATCAGGCTGGCACTAGCCCCTAGTCTTAGAGCGGGAATCAAAGTCATTAGTTGGCGAGTTTTAATGCGGTTTCTGCCAAGCGCTTACCTAACGCCAAGCATAGCTTCTTTTCATCTGCAGTAATGGACTTATCATCCATCGCGCCGCCAATATGGCTGGCACCGTAAGGTGTACCGCCGGATTGCGTGCTGGATAGCTCAGGTTCTGAATAAGGGAGCCCGACTATCAACATGCCATGATGTATGAGCGGCAGCATCATGGTCAGTAAAGTCGTCTCATTGCCGCCATGCATGGAGCCCGTGCTAGTGAATACGGCTGCCGGCTTGCCTATAAGCGTTCCCTTTAACCATAAGCTGGCAGTACTATCCAAGAAATACTTCATCGGTGCTGCCATGTTGCCAAAGCGGGTAGGGCTACCTAGTGCCACCCCTATGCATTCTTCCAGATCCTTTAACTCAACATAAGGGTCGCCCGATTTAGGAATATCCGCTTCAGTGGCTTCGCAGTTGGTAGAAACCTTGGGCACGGTGCGTACCCTGGCTTTTGCACCGTTAACACCTTCAATGCCACGCGCAATCAATTGCGCCATGTCACGGGTCGCACCGCCTTGAGAATAATAAAGAACAAGAATTTCTGACATATTAAATATGCTTAGTCAATGCAACTGCTTTACCAATATAGCTGGCTGGAGTCATTTCCAACAGCACTTGTTTTGCCTGTGCAGGGATTGCCAGCCCAGTAATAAAGACGTGTAAGGAATCTTTGTTGATACCGCCTTTGCCGCGAGTAAGCTCTTTAAGTTGTTCGTAGGGGTTTTCAATGCCGTAACGGCGCATCACCGTCTGGATTGGCTCTGCGAGCACCTCCCAGCTGTTATCCAAATCTTCTGCGAGTTTTGCAGGGTTCACTTCCAGTTTATTCAAGCCACGTAAGCATGAGTCGTAGCCGAGTAAGGTGTAGCCGAACGCTACGCCCATGTTACGTAATACCGTTGAATCTGTCAGGTCACGCTGCCAGCGTGAGATAGGAAGTTTTTCAGCCATATGGCGTAAGACGGCATTGGCCAAGCCCAAATTGCCTTCCGAATTTTCGAAGTCAATGGGGTTAACTTTGTGCGGCATGGTAGATGAGCCGATTTCACCCGCTTTGACTTTTTGTTTGAAGTAGCCCACGGAGATATAACCCCAGATATCGCGGTTCAAATCAATCAGAATGGTATTGATGCGGCTCAGGCAATCATATAATTCTGCCATGTAGTCATGCGGTTCAATTTGAATAGTCAGCGGGTTGTAAACCAGGCCTAATGATTCAACAAATTTCTTCGCGAAGCTTTCCCAGTCAAAAGTCGGGTAAGCAGATAAATGGGCGTTGAAATTACCCACTGCACCGTTGATTTTCCCAAGAATTTCGTTGGCTTGCAGTTGCTTTTGTTGACGCTGCAAGCGGTAAACCACATTGGCAAGCTCTTTCCCCATCGTAGTAGGCGAAGCAGTCTGGCCATGTGTGCGTGAGAGCATAGGCTGGTCAGCCAATTGATGAGCAAGCTCGCTTAAACGCGCTATCAGATTCGCTAAAAATGGCAGCATTGCATGCTCACGGGCGCCTTTTAACATCAAGCCATGCGATAGATTGTTGATATCTTCGGAAGTACAGGCGAAGTGGATGAATTCACTCGCTTTCTTGATTTCCGGGTTGCTTTCGAATTTTTCTTTAAGCCAATATTCGAGCGCTTTGACATCGTGATTGGTACGCGCTTCGATGGCTTTTACTTGCGTGGCATCCGCTTCGCTGAAATGCGCAATGGCATTATCTAATTCTTTAATGGTTTCAGCGCTAAATGTCGCAATCTCGGCTAATGCTGGTTCTGCAGCCAAAGCTTTAAGCCATTCTACTTCTACCAAGGCGCGATGCTTGATAAGCGCGTATTCGCTGAAATAAGGTCTTAAGGAATCAAGTTTTGATTGATAGCGGCCATCAAGAGGGGATAGCGCATTAAGGGTGGTAAGCGACATAACAAGCTTTCAAGCAGCGGTTCAATAAACCGCTATTTTACCTTAAAACATTCATAAGCATTCACTTGCTATTGTTGACTTGATTAACTGATGGGAGTAATCTCCCAATTTGGGAGAATTGATAATGCGTGTCATCGCAAAAAGTACATTAGTTAAGTTTTGGAATCAACCCGAATGTAATGATGCAAGAGGTGCTTTGCAAAGCTGGTATGACGAAGCTGTAAAAGCAGATTGGAAGAAACCGCAAGAAATAAAGGAACAATACAAAAGCGCTAGCATTTGCGGCAATAATCGCGTGGTATTTAATATTGCTGGCAATAAGTATCGCTTGGTTGTGGAGATGCAATATCAAGCAGGTATTGTGTGGGTGAAATTTATTGGTACACATGCGCAGTATGACAAAATTGATGTGGAGAACGTGAATGAATATTAAACCCATTAAAAATGATGCAGATTTGCAAGAAGCATTTAAGCGTTTGGAACCTATATATCAAGCGCCAGAAGGTAGTATCGAGGCAGACGAGATGGAAATTCTTGTGACCTTGATTGAAGCTTATGAGAATAAGCACTTCCCTATAATTGCGGCAGACCCAATTGACGCGATTAAATTTAGAATGGAGCAACAAGGCCTTACGCAAAAAGATTTAGAGCCTTTTAT
The DNA here is from genome assembly GCA_046595335.1 of Methylotenera sp. Lineage (GTDB taxonomy): Bacteria > Pseudomonadota > Gammaproteobacteria > Burkholderiales > Methylophilaceae > Methylotenera. Next base: position 266 of record JBKJOT010000014.1, on the reverse strand, counting down.
TGGCTCTAGCGGTCGTGTTTCTGAGGTGTTAAACCATAAGCGTGGGCTTAGTTTATCAATGGTAAAGCGGTTGCATGAAGGTTTGAATATTCCTTATGAGAGCCTATTGTCGGCGGCGTAGTCTTTTTACGGCACTCAAAGGAGTCTGATCCATTAATTCCGCGCCAATTAGCAACGCTCAAGCAATCAGTGAAACATGGTTTGGTTAGCTAATGTAGGGTGTGCAAAATGTTTTTATTTGCACACCAATCGCCATTGATACTAGA
>JBKJOT010000028.1:0-2909 GCA_046595335.1 Methylotenera sp. | reverse complement strand
GGAACCTATACAGTGATTGTAAAAGATGCTGCAGGATGTATATTTAATTCAGCAGCAACAGTACCAAATACAGCAGGACCAAGTTTAGCCATCACAGGCTTTACCAATGTAAGTTGTTTTGGAGGAAATAATGGGGTGGCCACAACAAGTGTATCAGGGGGTACGGGCCCTTATATTTACTTATGGAGCAATGCCCAAAACACGGGTAACGCAACAAATCTGATGGCAGGAATTTATACTGCCACGGTAACAGATATTAATGGATGTAAAGCATCGGTAAGTGTAACGATAAGCCAGCCTCCTGTGTTGACAGTAAGCGTATCGGGAACAAATCCAAAATGTTTTAATGCCACCAATGGCAGTGCAAGTGCAGGTGTGATAGGGGGAACACCTGGTTATACTTATAACTGGGTACCATCAGGTTCCACTGCACAGTCACCGGTGGGCCTGGGTCCTGGCAATCACCTTGTAACAGTAACAGATGCCAATGGATGCGTAGTGAGTGGTTCAGTAAACTTAGCTAACCCGCCTCAAATGACAGCCGCCATAACAAGTACGAACGTAACCTGTTTTGGATCCTGTAACGGAATGGCAAATGGAAGCGCTGCCAATACAGTAGGAGCAGTTGTTTATTTTTGGACAGGAGGCCCTGGTCCTTTAACAACACAGAATGTAACGAATCTTTGTCCTGGAACATATACATTACTTGCAACTGATGCCAACAATTGTACAGCCCAGGCATTAACAACCATAACGCAACCTGCCTTACTAACGGCCAGCATCACTGCCTCTGGCAATGCAAGCTGCGCTAGTTATACAAACGGATTTGCAACGGTGGCCCCTGCGGGAGGAACCCCGGGTTATACTTACTCCTGGTCACCGAGCGGTGGAACAGGTTCAACGGCCAGCAATCTGGCAGCAGGTAATTATGTTGCAACTGTAAAAGACAGTAAAGGTTGCACGGCATCAGCTAACGTAACAATAACACAGCCTGCACCACTTGTAGCCACCATCACAAGCACCAACATAACTTGCTTTGGATTAAACAACGGTATCAGTAATCTCTCTTACAGTGGGGGAACAGGTCCTTATAACTTCTTATGGTTCCCAACCTTGAATAATACACCAAACGTTACCACATTACCGCCCGGTACACATACTGTTCAGGTAACCGATAACTTAGGATGTGTTACAACCTTAACAACAGTTATTACACAGCCCCCGGCCTTAACAGCAGCGGTAAGTTCTACAAACTCTAACTGTACCCAGGCTAATGGAAGCGCCTGTGTTGTAGCAGGTGGCGGAGCGGGAGGATATACCTATCAGTGGAGTTCAAACCCAATGTTTACTAACTCCTGTATCACTAATGTTGTAGCGGGAGCCTACACAGTAACGGTAACAGATGTGAATGGCTGTAGCGCAAGCGCTATAGCAAACATTAATGATATCGCAGGACCAAGCATATCCATAACGGCAACTACAGCAGTAAGTTGTTTTGGTGGAAACAATGGTTCGGCGACAACTAATATATCAGGAGGTACAGGAACGATAAGTATACTTTGGTCCTACCTTGCACAAACAACACAGAACGTAAATAATTTACCGGCAGGACTTCATTCAGTAACGATAAAAGATGCAGCAGGTTGTGTGGCCAGTGCATCGGTTCAGATCACTCAGCCGCCCATGTTAACAACAGCGATTACCAGTGTAAGTATGGTAACCTGTGCGGGAGCAAATAACGGCTCGGCAACAATGCTTGTCAATGGGGGAACACCGGGCTATAATTATATATGGACACCAAGTTCTCAGACCTCTTCCATTGCGGTGAGTATGAGTCCTGGCACATATACCTGTTTAGTAACCGATGCCAATGGTTGTAAAAGTTCACAAAGTGTAACTATTACACAGCCTAGTCCGCTTACAATAAATTCAGCAGTAATAACAAACTTAACCTGTAACGGCAATAACTCAGGGGCCATTGCAACCATTGTTGTAGGAGGATCTCCGGCTTATACCATAAACTGGACACCGGCTCAGCCTAACAATGCAGTAATTACAAACCTTGCAGCAGGAACATATTCTTTGCTCATAACCGATACCAAAGGATGTACTGCTACAGGAGTATATGTAGTAACAGAGCCGAGCATGCTTATATCCTCAGCAACTGCAACGCCTGCAACCTGTGGTAATGCAAACGGATCAGCAACAGTGACTGTGAGTGGGGGAACACCCGGCTATACTTATAACTGGAATACACCAAGTATACAAACAACACCGGTTGCAACGGGTATGTCATCCAACACCAGGAGCTGTACAATTACAGACAGTAAAGGATGTATTATTACTCAATCGGTGAATGTACCAAACGCACCTGCGCCAACATTATCATCGATGAGCTTTACACCACCACTTTGTTTTGGACAGCAGAACGGTTCGATGGCTATTAATTTTAGTTCAGGCACCTCACCATTTACATTTGCCTGGAATAATCCGGGGGCCTCCACAACACAAACCGTGAACGGTGTAGGTGCGGGAGTTTATTCAGCCACAGTAACAGATGTGTATGGATGCGCCGCGCAGGGAGTTATAAATGTAACCCAGCCAAACATTTTAGTATTAACTGTGAATGCAGACCCAACGATATGTTACGGACAACAAACCCAGATCTATGCAGCAGGCGCGGGTGGTACCCCGGCTTACTCTTATACCTGGAACCCTGCAAGTTTAGTTGGCGGTGGTCCTTTTGCAGTAACCCCAACAGTTACCACGCAGTATATTGTATCCATGAGCGATGCCAATGGCTGCAGTGTTAATCCAAAAGTTATCACTGTAAATGTAAAGCCACAACTTTTAGCTAGCGGAACATCCGTTACAATTTGTCACGGTTCTCAAACTAATTTAACGCCTAA
>JBKJOT010000008.1:0-77387 GCA_046595335.1 Methylotenera sp. | reverse complement strand
GATTGACTTGGTTTGCCCGTTTGCTAAAGGCGGTAAAGTTGGTTTGTTCGGCGGTGCGGGTGTAGGTAAAACCGTTAACATGCTTGAGTTAATCAACAACATTGCAAAACAACACTCGGGTTTATCAGTGTTTGCAGGCGTGGGCGAGCGTACTCGTGAAGGTAATGACTTTTACCACGAGATGGCTGAAGCTGGCGTTATTAAACTTGATAACATGAAAGAATCAAAAGTAGCGATGGTGTTTGGTCAAATGAACGAACCACCAGGCAACCGTTTACGTGTAGCTTTGTCAGGTTTGACTATGGCTGAAAAATTCCGTGACGAAGGTCGTGGCGTGTTGTTCTTTGTAGATAATATCTACCGTTACACATTAGCCGGTACTGAAGTATCTGCGCTATTGGGCCGTATGCCTTCTGCTGTAGGTTACCAACCTACCCTAGCCGATGAAATGGGTCGTTTACAAGAGCGTATTACTTCAACTAAAGCAGGTTCTATTACGTCTATCCAAGCGGTATACGTACCTGCGGATGACTTGACTGACCCATCACCAGCAACGACTTTCCAACATTTGGATTCTACCGTTGTGTTGTCACGTGACATTGCTTCTTTAGGTATCTACCCAGCGGTAGACCCATTGGACTCAACCTCACGTCAATTAGATCCACTGGTTGTAGGCGAAGAGCATTACAACGTAGCTCGCTCAGTACAACAAACATTACAGCGCTACAAAGAACTGCGCGACATTATCGCTATTTTGGGTATGGATGAATTATCACCAGAAGATAAATTAGCTGTTGGCCGTGCACGTAAAATCCAACGTTTCTTGTCACAACCGTTCCACGTGGCTGAAGTGTTTACTGGCGCACCTGGTAAATACGTACCATTAAAAGAAACAATCAAAGGCTTCAAAGCCATTGTTGCCGGCGAATATGATCACTTGCCAGAGCAAGCGTTCTATATGGTGGGTGGTATTGAAGAAGCCGTAGAAAAAGCCAAAACGCTTAATTAATTTATCGTTACATAGCAATGTTGCGAGGTGCTCGCATCCTTGTTGTACTTTATGTACTGCCTGCGTCGCTCCGCTCCATGCGCCTTGCTCTGTTAGATAAATAAATTAAGAAGTTAGTTGAAAAGAGAAAATTATGGCAAATACTGTTCATATCGATGTAGTAAGCGCAGAAGCAAGCATATTCTCAGGCGAAGCTGAGTTTGTGGTTGCACCTGCGGGTGCTGGTGAAGTGGGTATCTATCCTAACCACGCACCAATGATTACCACTATCAAACCCGGTGCATTGCGCATTAAGCTCGCAGATACTGCCGAAGAAACTGTGATTTACCTCTCCGGCGGTATGCTGGAAGTACAACCGGGTGTGATTACCGTGTTGGCAGATACTGCGATTCGCGGTGCAGATTTGGATGAAGCAAAAGCAAGAGCAGCAAAAGAAGCGGCAGAAGAAGCGATGCGTAACCGCTCTTCTGACATTGATTATGCTAAAGCCCAGGCAGAGTTAGCTGAAGCGGTTGCACAAATCCAAGCCATTGAGCGTTTACGTAAAGCACATTAGTCGCAAACGGTCGCTTGAGTAATAAGCAAAAAGGCAGCCTAGGCTGCCTTTTTTGTTATACTTTATTGAATAATTAAAGGTCAAAACTCAATCAAGACTATGAGTAAACTTAATATCGTCATCCTCGCTGCCGGAAAAGGCACGCGCATGCATTCCAACCTACCAAAAGTACTGCATCAAGTCGGTGGTCAAGCTATTTTGGCGCATGTCATTACTTGCGCTAAAGCTTTAGATGCCAAAAAAATAATCGCGGTGTATGGTTATGGCGGCGAAACCGTACGTGAGGCTTTTGCCCATGAAAATATTACTTGGGTGAACCAGACTGTACAACTGGGTACTGGACATGCTGTGCAGCAGGCCGCGCCCTATCTGGACTTGGAGGCGCAAACGTTAGTATTGCTGGGCGATGTGCCTCTGGTTGATGTAGAAGTATGCAAAACCCTCTTAGAACAAGCGGCAGAGAAACTTGCTATATTGTCATTTAATAAACCAGACCCTAGCGGTTACGGACGTATCGTACGCACAGACTCAGGCAAAGTAATCGGGATAGTTGAGCATAAAGATGCGACTGAAGCACAGCGCAAGATCATTGAAGTGAATACTGGCATGATGGCCATGCCAAATAGACATCTCAACAAATGGCTGTCACAACTTACTAACAACAATGCGCAAGGCGAATATTACCTAACAGATATCGTGGCACTTGCAGTACAGCAAGGTATAGAGGTTGTAGCGGAAATTACGTCGGATGAATGGTCTGTCACGGGTATCAATTCAAAAACAGATTTAAGTAGCATAGAACGTGTTTACCAAAGCCGTAGCGCACAAAAACTATTGCAGCAAGGCGTTACGTTGCGTGACCCTTCCCGTCTCGACGTGCGCGGTACATTAGCCTGTGGACGTGATGTAGAGATTGACGTTAACTGTGTGTTTGAAGGGGATGTAACCTTAGGCGACAACGTAAAAATTGCGGCAAACTGTGTAATCAAAAATGCGGTAATCAAGGACGGTGTGCAAATTGCAGCATTCACCCACATTGATGATGCGGAAGTTGGCGACAATAGTCGCATTGGTCCTTATGCCCGCTTGCGTCCAGGTACCGTGCTGCAAAGCGAAACGCACATTGGCAACTTTGTAGAGCTAAAAAACGCACAGGTTGATATCGGCAGCAAGGTCAACCATCTAAGCTATATTGGTGACACCACTATAGGTAAAAATGTGAATATCGGCGCCGGTACTATTACCTGTAATTATGACGGTGCGAATAAGTTTAGGACTGTCATTGAAGATGGCGCATTCATAGGATCCGATTCGCAATTGGTAGCTCCGGTGACTATAGGCAAAAACGCAACGATTGCAGCAGGCTCAACCATTACGCGTGATGCTCCAGCAGATGCCCTCACCTTCTGCCGTGCTAAAGAACAAAAAACGATAGTGGGTTGGAAGCGGCCCCAGAAATTAAAAAAGGTTTGATTAAAAAGCCTGACTAAAAACTAACCAAACAGTTAAAAGAAAGATTCAATATATATGTGCGGTATCGTGGGTGCAGTAGCCAATAGAAACGTAGTTTCAACATTGATAGAAGGCTTAAGCCGATTGGAATATCGCGGTTATGACTCAGCGGGCGTAGCGGTTTTAAGTGGGGGCGCTATTGAACGGGTACGCGCAGTTGGCCGCGTCGCGGCCATGACTGAAAAAGCGCTGGAAATGAAACTACACGGTGAAGTGGGTATTGGCCATACGCGCTGGGCAACACATGGCGGCGTGACTGAGAGCAATGCACATCCGCACGTTTCAAAAGGGGAACTTGCGGTTGTACATAACGGTATCATTGAGAATCATGATGAGCAACGCAGCCGTCTTAAAGCTTTGGGATATGAGTTTAGCTCGCAAACAGATACCGAGGTAATTGCCCATCTCATTCACCTTTACCACATAGATTTACCTTTATTAGCCGCTACGCAAAAAGCCGTAGCTGAGCTTACAGGCGCGTTTGCAATCAGTGTTATTTCAGTAAAAGAACCCGAGCATATGATAACCGCCCGTCTAGGCTGCCCATTGTTGATTGGTTTGGGAGAAGGCGAGAACTTCATTGCTTCTGACGTTTCTGCTGTGTTATCGGTGACGCGTAAAGTGATTTACCTGGAAGATGGCGACGTTGCAGATATCCGTCGTGATGGCGTCACTATATTTGGCCGCAATGGTGAAGAAGTATTACGCAAAATCCACATGAGTGATGTCTCGCTAGCTAGCATGGAGCTTGGCCCTTACGCACATTTCATGCAAAAAGAGATACATGAGCAACCACGTGCTTTAACCGATACCATTGAAGCGCTGATTGACGATAATAAATTCTCACCAGCACTGTTCGGCGATGCTGCCAGCGATGTATTCAAGCAAGTTGATAGCATTTTGATTCTTGCCGCTGGCACCAGCTACTATGCGGCGCTTACAGCCAAATATTGGTTGGAAAGCATTGCCAAGCTGCCGACCAATGTTGAGATCGCCAGCGAATATCGCTACCGTACCTCGGTGCCGAATACTAAACAACTGATCGTGACCATTTCACAATCCGGCGAAACGCTAGATACAATGGAAGCGCTGAAACATGCAAAATCACTAGGGCAAAATCTTACATTAGCTATTTGTAACGTGCAGGAAAGCGCCATTCCACGTGCTTCCCAGCTAGTTTTCTATACGAGAGCCGGGGCTGAGATCGGCGTAGCTTCTACCAAAGCCTTTACCACACAGTTAGTCGCATTATTCACCTTAGCCGCTACACTCGCAAAACAGCGGGGTTTATTAAGCACGGAGCAAGAACAAGAGCACCTTGCCGCCTTGCGCCAATTGGCTGGCAGTGTGCAATATGCATTGAACTTGGAACCGCAAATCCGCGAATGGGCAAAACGTTTTGCCAATAAGCAGCATGCGTTATTCCTAGGGCGTGGTGTGCACTACCCTATCGCGCTAGAAGGCGCATTAAAGCTTAAGGAGATATCTTACATTCACGCCGAGGCTTACCCTGCCGGGGAGCTTAAACACGGCCCCTTGGCGCTGGTAGATAGCGATATGCCGGTGGTTGTGATCGCACCGAATGATACATTGCTGGAAAAAGTAAAATCCAACATGCAAGAAGTAAAAGCCCGCGGTGGCGAGCTATTTGTTTTTGCGGATGCTGACAGCCACTTTACTGAGTCCGAAGGGGTGCATGTCATCCGTACGCCGCGCCATGTAGGTGTGCTCTCACCTATCCTGCATACCATCCCGGTGCAACTATTGGCCTATCACGCGGCACTGTTGAAAGGAACGGATGTGGATAAGCCTAGGAATTTGGCGAAGTCAGTGACTGTGGAATAATTTAGAATATGATGACTGAAGAAGATGTAGTTAAAAAATAAAGTACGACCTGACAAAATAAAGTTATATCGTACTTAATAAAGTTGACACGTAGAGTGCAATATCGCCCAATTCTGTCAGTGGAGACTGCCTAAGCAGAAGCTAGCAGCCGAGGGCGAGTCCAACTGCCCTTAGCTCCGAGACCTTCTCAAACGTAAGGCATTAGTAATAACCGACACTGAACTCAAGCTCATCGCTAGGGCTGCAATCATTGGTGAAAGCAACCAACCGGTAAACGGGTAAAGTACACCAGCAGCCAAAGGCACACCCAGTGCGTTATAGACAAAGGCAAACCCTAAATTCTGCTTCATATTGACGATGGTTTGTTCAGATATGGCACGCGCTTGAGCTATACCACGCAAGTCGCCCTTAACAAGTGTTACTTGTGAGCTATTCATCGCTACATCAGTGCCAGTGCCCATTGCCACGCCAACATCTGCCTTAGCAAGAGCAGGCGCATCATTAATACCATCGCCTGCCATCGCTACAATGCAACCTTCGCGTTGCAATTTATCTACCAGAGCCAATTTGTCGGCTGGTTTAACTTCTCCGTAAAACTCTTCAATCCCCAGCTTGGCTGCAACTGATTTCGCTGTGAGTAAACCATCACCTGTTGCCATGATGACACGCATACTAGATGATTTTAAAGTAGCCAATGCTTCGATCGCGCTTTCCTTAATGGGGTCTGAGACAGATAGCAAACCTGCTAGCTTACCATCGACGGCAAGATACATCACGCTAGCGCCTGTGGTACGTAATTCTTCTGCCGTTAGTTTTAATGATTCGATTTGCACATTGAGCTGAGTCATAAGAGCGGTGTTACCTAAAGCCAATTGTTTGCCACCCACACTGCCGCGTACACCAATGCCTGTGCTGGATTCAAAACCATCTACCTTATCAAGTGTTAGGCTTCGTTCACGTGCTGCCTTGAAAATAGCATCTGCTAATGGATGCTCACTACCTTGGTCAAGGCTGGCCGCTAAACGTAACACTTCGTCTTCGGTGTAACCTGATGATGCTATGGCTAGATTAAATAGCGGCTTTCCTTCTGTCAGCGTGCCAGTCTTGTCTACAATTAATGTATCTACTTTACGGAAGTTTTCAATGGCAGCGGCATCGCGGAACAGGATGCCTTGCGTTGCAGCTTTACCAGTTGCAACCATAATGGACATTGGTGTAGCTAAACCAAGGGCGCATGGACAAGCAATAATGAGTACAGCGACTGCGTTGATTAAACCAAATACCCAACTCGGCTCTGGCCCAAAGAAGCCCCAAACAAAGAATGTGATTAGCGCGATGCTAACGACAGTGACCACAAAGTAGCCAGCCACTTTATCCGCCATACGTTGCATGGGTGCTTTAGAGCGTTGAGCTTGAATGACCATTTGCACGATACTGGCTAACACCGTTTGCGACCCTACTTTTTCTGAGCGCATCACTAATGCACCATTGGTGTTAAGCGTTGCGCCAATCAGTTTATCGCCTATCCCTTTTGTAACAGGCATAGGTTCGCCAGTGAGCATAGACTCATCCACGGCGCTTCCACCTTCTGTCACGACACCATCTACTGGAACTTTTTCGCCTGGACGAATGCGTAGTAAGTCACCAACGTGTACATGCGTTAAAGGTACATCTTCTTCTAAGCCATCCGTATTGATTCTGCGAGCAGTTTTAGGCGATAAGCCAAGTAAAGATTTAATCGCAGCAGACGTTTGTGAACGTGCCTTCAGTTCTAGAATTTGACCGAGTAAGGTGAGTGAAATAATCACTGCAGCTGCTTCAAAGTAAACAGATACACGACCCATCGCTATAAACGATTCTGGGAATACATTTGGCATCACTGTGGCAACTATGCTGTAAATAAATGCTGCTGATGTTCCTAAGCCTATCAATGTCCACATATTGGGACTGCGATTCACGATTGATTGAAAGCCACGTACAAAGAATGGCCTGCCTGCCCATAAAACGATGGGTAGCGACAGCACAAGCTCAATCCAGCTTTGCGTAGCCATTTCAAACCATTGTAAACGGTGACCCATCATTGCCAGCATGGTAACGATGATAGTCAATGGCAGCGTCCAAATAAAACGCTGCTTAAAGTCTGCCAACTCAGGACTTTCGCCATTATTTAAACTAGGAATTTCTGGCTCTAATGCCATACCGCATTTAGGGCAAGCCCCTGCTTGGTTTTGCTGAACCTCTGGGTGCATGGGGCAGGTGTAAATAGTGCCAGTGGGGATGATTTCTGAGGAGATAGGTTTTGTTTCTGATTTAGAGGTGTCTGAGCTTGAACTTTTACCCAAATACTTAGCTGGGTCAGCTGCAAACTTAGCTTTGCAACCTGCACTGCAAAAATAAACAGGCTTATTTTTATAATTGAAGATATTGGGCGACATTTCAGTCACCGTCATACCGCAAACGGGATCTTTTAAAATTGGCTTTGTAGCATCATCAGCATCCATGACATTGACTCCTAGTGTTTATCAATGTATTACCCACAGCAACCTTTACCCGAAGATTGCTGGGGAGCATTTAAGGAGTCTACGCCATAACCTGCTTTTTTTATGGCTGACTTCAACTGTTCAGGAGAAGTTAGCTTCTCATCGTATTGCACTGTTGCGTTAGCGTCTGATAATGAAACAATGACATTATCTACTCCGTTAACAGCCCTCAATGCTTTTGTAACATTGCTACTACAGCCGCCACAGGTCATCCCTGTTACTTTTATTTGTTCAGTTTGCATGGTGAAATCCTTTTCCCTTATGAAAGCAGAAGCTTGGCAATTTATCATCTATCAGTTGACGCTCACAGTCTGTGTGACAACGCACTTAGTTGTAACCATGCATTGTATTAACAACGCTAGCCATGCTAATTCTTATCGCTGGCGTTAACTTAAATCAATCCTCCATGCCCCATAGGTTTGCGTACCGACATTTCCATCCCTCCACCTTTAACTGCTTCTACACTTAATGTGGAGGTTTTATGGGTTAATTATCCCTATGTGTGCTTTATTTGCTGCTTAAGACTTCCCTGTTTGTCGTCGGGACGATGATCCAGACCCACTGGATGTTTTCTTGCAATATTCTGAAGAAGAGCTCTCTGAAATTTAATCACATTAGCAGCTATTGCTGGGGCTTGTGATGATGAGTGAACCTTAAAAGACATTGAGCCTAATTTCCCAAATGGTATTGGAAACTATCTTCCGAAGGAGTTGGAAGGTGATAATCAAAATGGTAAAAGCTGGGTTGCAAAAATTGAGCTTGTACCTTTATTTGGCACATCATGTGGGATATGTGAAAGTGAAACTTACCTAATATTATTAAAAGGAACTAGTCAGATTGGTAAATTATAAAAAATAAAGGGTTAGCAATTATGCTAACCCTTTTTATATTGGCGGAGTGGACGGGACTCGAACCCGCGACCCCCGGCGTGACAGGCCGGTATTCTAACCAACTGAACTACCACTCCTAGCAGGTGATGCTGACTGTTAATTTTGGTGGGTGCTAACGGGGTCGAACCGCTGACATTCGCCTTGTAAGGGCGACGCTCTACCAACTGAGCTAAGCACCCTGCAGAACCAACAGGGAGCGCATTCTACAACAGATTTTGAATATTAGAAACTGAAAAATCTTTATCGAGCTTGAAATTGTTTTTAGCGCCTAGTTAACTACTTAGCGCCACTCTGTAGCGCCAAAGCCATCGTGGCCTAGGAAGGTATAAAAAATCCCCACAGTTGTGGTATTTTGTTGGCGGTTGCCTAAATCTGAATAAGTAGCATCGCGTTGATTGAATTGATATTTCAATGAAACTGCGTGTTTTTTGTGGATGCGGTAGGTAAAAGCGACATCCGAACGTACGATATTGTCATGCCCACTGGTATGTGGCTCATCCACATCGCTCACGAAATATTCCCTGCCGGTAAAATCAATCGAAGCTTGATTGCCCATAATCAATCGTAGGGCGATCAAGGCCTGCGGCGCTACGCCGTAGTGATAATCCTGCTCGTTTCTTCCATTTAACGTACCCACTGCTGCATAGCCTAGGCCAGTTAACAATGAGCCTTGCAACGCGACAGATTCACTCAGCCATAATTGACCAGTGGTACCTAGCGATAAAGCGGTGCTCGATACACGGAAGGTTTGTGGCGAGATGTAGTCATAACTGCCATAAATGCCCCATAGACCGCGATAGTTTTTACCTACTTCATAATCGGTGCCGAATAACAGGCCGCGTACTAGTACGTTCTCAAATACGTTGGCACTTGAAGCGGCCCCTTGGAACACAAAATAGTCAAAAGGTCGTGTATACGAATATCCGGGCTGGCCTGGTAAGCCATAGTCCATGGAAAAATCTAATTGCACATCATTGTCTTTTATTTCGTTAGAGGTGCCTTTGTTGGCATGCACGGTATTGGCAATACCCACTTGCATGCGGCTGTAATAAGCAGCGTCATTGCGGCTGAAAATCTTGTCGAATCTGTCGTCAAATGCGTAACGGTTAAAGCCAGTAGAAGGAGATATGGCAGCAGCCCCTAGTTCATGCCATAGATCGGGTTTACTGCCACCCTTTTCCAGCACGATATTAGCCATGCGGAATAAGGCTTCACCTAGGAAAGTACCGCCTATACCTGTGGATATCATGTCATTTTTAGAAGGCGGGACTTTTTCACCCGCGATTTCCCAGAACGCACTACCGGCAAGTGTATAGCCTAAAGATTCCCAATAGCTAAGCCCTGCTGACCTAGCAAACCCGTGATACATAGAGCCTTGGTATGGATGGCCGAGCTGGTTGATTTTGAAAGCATCGTGGTCATTTTCCCAGCTACTACGCAGGTTATGTTTAATCGTGGAGAAATTTGAATCGTAATCAGATATACCGCTGTAGCGGCGATTGAATTGGTTCAAAAAAAAATCAAAACCCACAATATCCGCTGCAGGAATCAAATAACTTTTATTAGGATATTCTTCAGCAGAAGCATCGATTGGCGCTTCTTTGGCTTGATTGGCAACCAATTCTATTTTAGCTCGAGTGGCTTCTGGGGAGATTGTGTCATCGGCAGAGGCCATTCCAGAGCAGAAACAAAATGGTGCTAGACTAAAAAAAATTGCATGTCGGAAAGACAGAAGATTTTTGAAATTCAAATTTAATAATTTCAGCATTTTTTTCTCATACAACTTTCCTGCTTAATTCAAATGAAAGGGTTGCTCACAAATAACAAATGCCATTTATTTGGCCGCAACCCTAAGCGCTCCCAGTGATAAGGCTAGTCCTATTTGCAGATTATAGCAAAATGATTTCGTCTTATTGCAATCTAATTACCTTGCCAAGCTTTGAACCATATTTATCATGTCAAGCTTATAGTAAAATTTGGGAAATCTTATGTACGGTAGAACACGAAACTATCAATTGAATATCAATAGTGGGGAAGTTAACGCCTAGCTTACGTAACCGTTTAATTCCAGCAAAGCCTTAAATTCAGGACTACTTAACCAAGCGTATTCTTTAAGCCTGGCTTCATAGATGGGATCAGACCGGTCTGCCAGATTTGATTGCGGCATTTTTGCCACGTGACACATGATGACTGGAAAGTTACCCTGTAGATTATTCAACCAGTTTCGCCACAAAATATTTAAATTTTTGTGAGCATCAAAATCGTACACACCTGCAAAATCGGAATTGGTAGGAATGCCGTTTTCAGTCGCCAATTTTTGAATATCTTTAGCACCCAAAGCGGAAATCAATTGTGCTTTTAAGCCTCGCCTATACTGGGTTTGGCAAATACGTAACCAGTTTTCTGGTTGATGGCCCCAATTCTTTTTTACGATGACTGAAAATAGAGCGTCTCGTACCACAGGCAGTTGATGTACATGCTGATGACCGTCTATAAAATCGGGAAAGCGTCCAAAATGATCGGTAAACCTCTCGAACTGAAGTTCGATGATATTTTCCAGACGTTTGCTATCTAGCCTGTTGGTATAAGCGCTGGCAATCAATCGTGGCAGCTGATGATAACAATCGAACCCTTGGGTAAAGGGTGAAGTTAAATCAAGGTGCAGACCGACTTGGATTGGCAAGCTTGTTAACCTATTGGCCGAAACTACCCAGCGCGGAGATAACACCAGAGCACTGGCGCTTTGGATGATTTTACGTTCAGCCAGATCAATAATTGCTTCATCAATCGGAGCACTTTGGGCAAAATCATCAGCATTGATGATAATTTTTTTATTTATCGACATGTTCATGAGTAGCAAATACCCATAGTTTGGATAACAGGTATGTGAGCGCTCCAACTAATATCAAAACTACGGTCAATATAGGTAAATATAATGCGTCACCAAACCATTTTAGCCCGTAATAATAAACAATTTGGTTAGTCAAGAAAGTAACAGACGCGATACTGAAAAATTTAATAAAGGAACGTAGGGATAAGGTACTGTGCCGTTTGAAGGTAAATAGGGAATGGCCGAAATAACTAACATTTACTGCAACTAAAAAGCCCAGAATATTAGCTTCTAAAGGATGCCAGTGGCCTAATTGCACCAATAACCAGACTACAAATAAGTGAACCAGTAATGCAGCCATACCTACAATAAAGAAAATGGCGAGTTCTTTTTTTAATGACATCTAATGTATTACTGGATTTGAACAGGATGGTTCGTGTTACACACATTTTCCGCAATTAAATAAAGCGGGCGTCTTTTCACCTCTTCAAAAATATTACCTACATACTCACCTATGACACCTAAAGCCAATAGTTCGATCCCGGCAAAGAACATCATGCCAACTGCCAGTGTAGGCCATCCAGGTACCGGATTATGTTCAATCAGGTGATCGATGAGTATTTCGATACCAGAGAAAAAAGCAATTGCTGAAATGACAAGGCCCAGAAAAGAGACCAATCGTAACGGCAATACCGAAAAGCCGGTTAACCCAGCCAAACCTAATGTAATGAGCTTGAAGAAGCTGAAACGGCTATGGCCGGCATGCCTTTTACGTGCCACATACGGCACTGAAATTGACCGATAGCCAACCCATGCATACAGCCCTTTCATATAGCGATTACTTTCGGTCAGCATATTCAAGCTGTTGACGGTTTTTCTATCCAGCAAGCGGAAGTCACCGGCATTAGAAGGAATGGCAATTGAAGAAAAACGCTGCATGAGGCGGTAATAAAGCTTTTTGGAGAGTTGCATAAAACCATGCTCGTTGCGCTCGGCTTGTTCGCCGTAGACCACTTCGTAACCTTTTTGCCATAAATCAATAAAAGTCAGTAGTATTTCCGGCGGGTGTTGGCCATCGGCATCTACCATAATGACTGCGTCCCCCTTGGCATGCTGTAAACCTGCACTGAGCGCAGCTTCTTTCCCGAAGTTACGTGTCAGTCGGATATACCTTAAGCAATCGAACTCTTGAGTCAGCTGATAAGCGACTAGACTAGTTTGATCTGTGCTTCCGTCATCTACCAACAAAACCTCTAAAACACAATGTGAAACAAGGGTTTGCATGATCTCGATAACGGTCTGCCTGATTGATGGCGCCTCATTATATGCTGGAATCACAATCGAAATAAACGGTAATTTTTTCATTTCAATGTCCCTCATGTTTTGTAATCAATAATGCGTGAAAGGCATTAATATCAATGATATTGGCTTGGCCTGTTAACTCGGCTTGCTTAGCTAATTTAGTGCTTGTAATCAGCAAAATATCAGGCTGTAGTAATATTTTGGCTAAGGCTGATGAATTTTCTATCACATGAATTTGCCCGTTTGTGTAATAGCTCACTGAGAATTCGTGTGACCCATATGAATAAAGCGGTAAATTAGGATATTTTTGATGAGCTTCGTGTATCAGTTTACGCGCAGAGCGCGTCTCTGCTTCATGTGGAATCCATACCAACGTGGCAACAGTAGCGAGCAACAGCCATAGTGCTATCAGAATTTGCATAGTGTTTTGAAAGCGTAGGCTTAACGTTGGCCATGCTTTAGCGCTTAACAATGCAAATGCCGGTATTGCCGTGAGAGTGTAGGTCCAGATGATATTGCGTGAGAAAGTAAAGAACAGCAGCGGTGCTAATGTCCATGCCCATAGCCATTTGCTTTCGCTGCTTAATTTATTATTGAGTAACGGTTGGTCTTTAAAAAGACCGTTGATGAACAAAGGTAACCAAATAGCGATAGAGGCTATCCAATATATCCAGATCATCCCGATGGCTTCTCGATGGGCCACGCCGTACATATCACCTTTCCAGCCAGGTTCTAAAAAGCGCTGAAAATGTTCACCGATGATGAAGTATTTTAAAAAACCGGGGTAATAGATTTCTGCCGGTACATACCATGCCAGCACAATGCCTATAAAGACCAGGATGCCAGGCCAGAACCATATCCTTTTAAAGTGATGATAGATGATTTCTTTTGATGAGCATGCCCAGAACAGCAAGACTGGCAAGCCAATCAATGCCCAAGTAGCTATCCCTTTTGCAATCGCTCCTATACCTAATGCTATCCATAAGCCATATTGATCTAATTTTTTGGGGTCATTAGCTTGCTGTAACCGCCACAAAAAAACCATAGCCCATGTCACGACGACGAGTTGTGCAGCATCCGTCATCACCGCCCCGGCACTAATGAATCCGATAGGGGCCGTGAGAATAACAAAACTGGTGAACAACCATTGACGTTTGGTGAGATTAAAACTCTGCGCGCCATATAACAGCGCAAAACAAGAGAGCAGTGTCAAAATAAGTGAAGGCAGACGCAGTGCGAATTCATTATGGCCGAGAGCTAACCAGCTTGCCGAAGCGAACCACGTAGATAGCGGTGGCTTGGCAAAGAAAGGCTGACCAGCTGACATATGCGGCATGAGCCAGTAATTGCCTGTCGCAGTGACGCGAGCCAGTTCCCCATAGCGTGCCTCAGTGGTATCCATCAGTGGCAAGGTGGTCATCATACTGAGGCGTAATGCGATAACAAATAGAATCAAACCCAGCAAATAGTAGGTAGATTTGAAAGTGATGCGGGAGAACATTTTTTTTGGCCTATAACCCTATTGACTAAGTTATTAGGCAAAAGCTATGCCATTGCTACAGAGGAATATTAATTAATCTATTTTAATCAGTCAGTTACCATTTGTGTAGACAATATTTAATAAGATTTTATTTAGGTAAAGCCAACAATTTTTGCAGGCTTTTAACTATACAAAAATCAAGCTCTGCAAGAACGAGTAAATAAACAGGTGAAAATTTAAGCCTGCAATATCACAGGCGTAATATCAAAGCTACCGGTCTCATGGCTCACTAAAATTTGGCCATCCTGAATCATACAGCTCATATTAAAGGCCCTGGAGGCCATGCTTGCCAATTCCTGCGTATCAGGCAAATTAATGACGGTAAGGTTGTTATTCTTTAACAAGGCTTTACCATTCTGGGCCCACCACATATCCGCGACCCTGCCACCATACAGCATTACCACTACCTGCTTCGCGCGACCACAGGCTTTGCGTATCTCTTTTTCGGTGGGCAAGCCTACATCCATCCATAGCTGAATGGCCCCGGTCAGGTCTTTTTCCCACAAATCCGGTTCTTCATCATCGCTCAAGCCTTTGCCGAATGTGAGAAATTCATTGGCATACAGCGTAAAAGCAATAAGACGCACCATCACGCGCTCATCGGTTTCGGAAGGATGCTTGGCAATGGTCAGGCTGTGCTGAGCATAATACTGCCGGTCCATATCGGCAATATTCAGGTCAATTTTATAGATAGTGGATTTAAGTGCCATGTTGAAACGCGCATTAATTATTGAGCCCACAATATACGCGAATGATGCAAAAAAAGTCTTGAAAAAATAAAACTGATTCCCATTTTATTGTTAGGCAAATGCTTCTTGTAAGGTTTGCCCTTAACTATCGCTTATTTTTTTAAAAGGATATTGATGATGCGTACTTTTGATTTAACACCACTTTACCGTTCAGCTATCGGTTTTGACCGCCTGGCTAGACTTTTGAACGATGCACAACGCAATGACACTACCGTCAGCTACCCTCCTTACAACATTGAGTTATTGAGTGAGGATAGCTACCGCATTGTGATGGCAGTGGCGGGCTTTACCGAGACTGAGCTTGAGATTGAGACAGAGCATCAAACTCTGCGAGTTGCAGGCCGTAAAGAGAACCGTAAAGACAATGACCAAAAATTGACTTACCTGCATCAAGGGATTGCGGCGCGGGATTTCGAGCATAAATTCCAGCTGGCTGACCATGTGAAAGTCACAACAGCAAAATTGGAAAACGGATTACTGAATATCCAATTGGTAAGAGAAGTCCCTGAGGCTTTAAAACCTAGGAAAGTACAGATCGAATCCGGCTCTGTTGAACAACAATTTTTAGAGAAAAAAGCAGCCTGATTTAGGTTAGATTCACATGGTTTGATTTAGAGGGCTTGATCCAGCGGTATATTAATACCGCAAAGCTAAAGGAGATGTAGTGATACATCTCCTTTTTTATGTCTGTAAGATAGCGTCTATAGCTTAGCCAATATGAACCATACCAAAATCATCGAGTTTCCAGTAAGCTTGCATCTTTCGGTATTTTAAAAGCAAAATCATTATGGCCCAATATGTAATGTCCATGCTCCGCGTGAGCAAAATCGTGCCGCCAAAGCGGCAAATCATCAAAGATATTTCGCTGTCTTTCTTTCCCGGTGCAAAAATCGGCCTGTTAGGTTTAAACGGATCAGGTAAATCCACTGTGCTACGCATCATGGCAAATGTGGATAAAGAATATGAAGGCGAAGTACAGCATCAGCCGAATATGACAATTGGTTATCTGCCACAAGAGCCACAATTAGACGCAGAAAAAACCGTGCGCGAAGAAGTTGAATCCGGCATGGGCGAAGTGATGCAAGCGCAAGCAAAGCTGGAGGCTGTGTATGCGGCTTATGCAGAGCCTGATGCGGACTTCGAGAAACTCGCTGAAGAACAAGCCAAGTACGAAAACATTATTGCGGCTAGTGGTTCCGATTTATCAACGCAATTAGAGATTGCTGCGGATGCGCTACGTTTACCGCCGTGGGATGCCAAGATTGGCCCTCTGTCAGGAGGTGAAAAACGCCGTGTGGCTCTATGTAAGTTATTGCTTTCCAAGCCAGATATGTTATTGCTTGATGAGCCGACCAACCATTTGGATGCTGAGTCTGTAGAATGGCTGGAACAATTCCTGGTGCGCTTCCCAGGCACGGTTGTCGCGGTCACCCATGACCGCTATTTCTTGGATAATGCAGCGGAATGGATTTTAGAGCTGGATCGTGGTCACGGCATTCCTTGGAAAGGCAACTACTCTAGCTGGCTAGACCAAAAGCAAGAGCGTTTGAAGCAAGAAGAATCTCAAGAATCCGCGCGTCGCAAGGCCTTGAATACTGAGCTGGAATGGGTGCGCCAGAATCCGAAAGCGCGCCAAGCTAAAAGTAAATCACGTATCGCCCGCTATGAAGAGTTAGCCAGCGCCGAATACCAAAAACGTAACGAAACGCAGGAAATCTTTATCCCTGCCGGTGAGCGCTTGGGCGACCAGGTCATTGAATTCAAAAATGTCAGCAAAGCCTTTAAAGACCGCTTACTCATTGATAACTTGAGCTTCAGCATCCCTGCCGGTGCGATAGTGGGCATTATCGGCCCGAACGGTGCAGGTAAATCAACCCTTTTTAAAATGATTATGGGCTTAGAAACGCCTGATAGTGGTGAAGTGAATATCGGGCAAACTGTTAAGTTGGCTTATGTAGACCAAAGCCGTGATGATTTAGGCAATACTAAAACGGTTTTTGAAGAAATCGCAAATGGTTCGGATATCTTAACTGTGGGCCGTTACGAAACGCCATCACGCGCTTATATCGGCCGCTTCAACTTCAAAGGAGGCGATCAACAGAAGATAGTCGGTCAGCTATCCGGCGGTGAGCGCGGGCGTCTGCACTTGGCTAAAACGCTGATTTCTGGCGGTAACGTGTTGCTGCTGGATGAACCGTCAAATGACTTGGATGTAGAAACTTTGCGTGCGTTGGAAGACGCGCTGCTGGAGTTTGCTGGTTGTGTGCTAGTGATCTCGCATGACCGCTGGTTCCTAGACCGTATCGCCACGCATATCTTGGCGGCAGAAGGCGAATCGCAATGGACGTTCTTTAACGGTAATTACCAGGAATACGAAGTGGATAAACGGAAGCGCTTAGGTGAGGAAGGTGCTAAACCCAAACGTATCAGGTATAAACCTATCACGCGTTAGCCTTATTCTCGGTAGGAATTTTCTGAACTATGCACGTCGGCTGAACTGAGATGCAATGAATGTGATAGCTTTTTTGTCAATAACTTGTTGAAAAAACCGTATGCATTTATCATAGTTTTTTATATATAGAATGGCACCATGTCTGATTCCAATTGTTCAGAGCTTAGCCAAACTGCAGAAATTTTAAAAAGCTGTCGAGATGAGCTTTTTATCTTATGGGAAGCTGAAGTTAGAAATTCTATACAAAATGCGTCGGGGCTATCTACGCCCATATTAACTAATACCCTGCCTGCTTTATATGACCATTTGATAGACGTTTTAACCTCAAATGATGCCTCTTTCGTAACGGATTCACTATCCGCTACGTTTGCCTCTGAACATGGGAATGAAAGGGCTAGATTAACCGGTTATGATTTGGAAAGCTTGATCAGCGAATACCAAATTTTCCGCAAAAATGTGCTCAAACTTTTTCAAAGTAAAGGGGTGTTTTTAAATGACCATCAGATCAACATCATCACAAATGTTATCGATGGAGCAATAAAAGATTCTGTAGCATCATTCGTGTTAGTACAGGCTGCTTTTCGTGAGAAATTCGTAAATGCTTTGATTCATGATCTACGCGGGCCTTTGTCCACTGCCTTTCTCGCTACTGAAATCATTTCCAGAGCAGATGACATTGAAAAAATCCACACGCTAGCTGAGCGGGCTAAAACCCAATTAGTCCGCACTGATAGCATGATTCAAGATCTTCTGAATACTCTGATTTTTCATAATGGTGAGCGTCTACATTTTATTCCAACGCATTTCGATATGGCTAAGTTGCTTCAAGAAATTATCGACGAAGCTATTTTTACCTATGGAGAAAGATTTAAAGTCGAAGGTGATTCAGTCATTGGATGGTGGGGTGAAGAACCCATCAAGCGTGCAGTCGAAAACTTGATTCATAATGCGGTTAAATATGGAGATCCGAAAGGAATCATCACGCTCAAGTTCATCACTTTTAATGAACGGATTTTCATTTCTGTGCATAATCTTGGGGATCCCATTCCACCTGATCAACTTGAAAATGTTTATCAGGTATTTTACAGGGCTAAAACCGCGCAAAAAGGTTTGCCGGGTGGATGGGGAATTGGCCTTTCCTATGTTCGAAGCGTAGCAGAAAGTCATGGTGGTAGCATTGGAGCAGAAAGTACAGCAATCAAAGGTACGACGTTTATCATTGATATTCCCAATGATTGCCGACCATTTATTAATTCGAAAACTCTGGAATGACTGCTAGCTTGGCTGATGTATTTGCTGGCACATGAGAAACTGTGGTTCCAACTTGAGTGCTTCCATCAATTGACCTAGAGTCGTAAGTGATTCATGGGAATCAACAAAATATGAATACTGAATAGACCAAACTCATATGCCTGGCTCACTGCATTTAGCATCTTTACCTTGATTAAGAGCGCTGACATTTGTCGAAATCGCTAGTATCACCCCACTCACCGCTTCCCGTACCGCTCTGACTATCGCGTCAGTATTACTCTCTACCGCTGTACTGATATTCGCTTGGCAAGATAGCGTACGCTGTTCAGATACACGTGTGCCTAAATCTAAACGGGTAACCGTCCACCCAAAATGGGCATTTACCTTCTCACCTGGCGTGGCATTAAATTGTAGTAGCACAATGGCAATACGGTAAGTCGGCTGGTTGACAATGCGCCCACCATGAGAAATATCAATCGCATTCAGCTTGCTACTGATGCCACTAGTAAAGGCATCCTGTAGTTCGTCATTGAATGAGGATGACCAACGGTCTTGTTCCAGGATCTTTAGCTGGGAGGAATTTTTAGTATTAATGACTAACTGTGGCCGTTTGAGGCGTTCAGGAACTTTGACGGGTAAGATTTCAATAGCAATGGGCGCGGCAGTGGCTAAGCTTGTAGTTGGCTTCGTTAGAACGCTATTATTCGCCAAAGTATAGAAACGCATAGTAGAAGTGGTGGTTGCACAGCTGGTTAACATCACCGCACCTATCAACATGGGTATTGTCAGTTTAGTGAAATTCATCTTGTTTTCCCATACTAATTCTCCATACTTTTCGATGTTAAGCGGCCCATAATTTTGCAAAGATAAATAACTCTTAATTTGGATTATCCAGCGCTTTGCCGCGAATCAACGATTCTGGATGTTGTTCTAGATAGTCGGTTAATACTTTCATAGAAGCGGCAGCGCGCGATAAGTCTTGCAGGGTTTGTCGTAAATCTTGTTGCAATGGTGCGTCTTCGGATAAGATACGGTCCGCATTAGATAAAGTCTGATCGACATTCGATAATGTACGGCCCGCATTATCCAGCGTTTTACGTACGTCTTTCATTGCCGCCGCTACCTCGGGTGCAACATCCTTGTTCAATGTTTCCGCCAGTTTTTCTGCACTTTTCAAGGTTTTATTCAGCGTTACTAATGATTTCTGCAGGTCCTGACCAATCTCATCAAACGGTACCTTATTCAGTTTAGTGGCAATGCCAGAAATCTGCGATTGCAATTCGTCCAAATCATTCGGCACGGTTGGCAGATAAATCACGGTGCCTTCCAGTGCCGCGACTTTGGGCGCTTTGGGGAAGAAATCGAGCGCAACATACAACTGCCCTGTGAGCAAGTTTGCCGTACGCAACTGGGCACGCAGGCCACGGGTAACCATAAACTGGATGCGTTGTTGTTGGGTATAAGGCGACTGTGCTTGATCCTTGGCATATTTGCGACCAAGCCTGGCGGGATAAACTTCAATTACCACAGGCATATCGAATTCGCGACGTTCGGGATCATATTCAATGCCAATCGATTTGACCTCTCCAAGTACCACACCTCGGAAATCAACCGGCGAACCAGGCACTAGGCCGCGTATCGATTGATTGAAGTGCAGTACAGCGGTGACTGAACGACCATCTGGTGGTTGGAATGCCTGACTTTGGGTTTGTGCTAACAAAAAAGTGGTGTTTTCCGTGGCTAGCGGGCCAGTTACATCATCGATCGATTGAAATGCTAAGCCGCCCAGCACTACACTTGCTAGTGATTGTGTATTCACTTTAAGTCCGCTGGAATTGACTTGAATATCCAATCCACTGGCATGCCAAAAACGCGTATTATTACCAACGAATTTATCATAGGGCGTGTCAATAAAAATACGGAGTGTCACGCCTTTACCATCCGAATCCAAGTCATACGCAGAAACTCGGCCTACCTTGATGCGTCGGTAAAATATGGGTGAGCCTACATCCAGCGAGCCTAGGTCATCGGCGTGCAGCTTGAACTGCTTACCTGAAGCGTCACGCGTGACCGTAGGTTGTAGTTCTAAACCAGTAAATTCTTTGGTGGTTTCTTCTGAGAGACCTGCATCTGCGCCTATATAGGCGCCTGATAGCAAGGTACCTAGCCCAGAAATGCCAGAAGCGCCTAACCTTGGCCGCACGACCCAAAAGTGCGTGTCTACTGCCGTAAAGCTATCTGCATTCTTAGATAATTGCACGGTCACCAACACTTGATAACGGTCTTTACTTAGCGTAATGGTCCGTACTTCGCCGATATCGACTTCTTTATATTTCACCTTGGTTTTGCCTGCTTCCAGACCTTCGCCTGTACGGAAGGAGATCGTAATCTCTGGACCGCGATCGACCACAATCTTCACCATGAGCGTGATACCGATAATGGCAGCGATGATGGGAATCAGCCATACGAGCGATGGTAACCAGTCGCGCTGCCGCTCACGCCTTGGTGAGGGTAACCGGGTGCTAGTGGGTTCGACTGGTTGGGTTTCTTTTTTAATTTCTTCTTCGCTCATTGTGTTCTTTCTTGAGACCTAATTTCTTGTGATATAGCAATGCCGGGATTCAGGATTTCATCGCTTGCAAACGATGATGCATTTTTATAGGAATTACCAGTATCCCAAATCAAGCGCGGATCAAAGCTGATCGAAGCCAGCATGGTCAAAACTACCACTGCGCCAAAAGCTACAATGCCTATACCCGCGTTGATCTGGGCAAATCCCTGCATCTGCACTAAACCCACCAGCAAAGATACGACAAACACGTCCAGCATAGACCACCGGCCTATCAGTTCTATCATGCGGTATAGCTTGGCGCGCTCTAGTTGCCGCCACGTACTTTTTTTTCGTGCGCTGATAAGCAATATAAACAATGCAGAGAGTTTAAGCAAAGGTACCAAAAAGCTGGCGATAAAAACCACCGCGGCTAGCCCCCATTCTCCTGATACCCAAAAAAAGATGATGCCACTTAGAATGGTGTCCTGATGCGTTTCAAAAAAGGTGCTGGTGATCATCACTGGCATGATATTGGCCGGAATATACATAATGCAGGCCGCAATCAGTAGCGCCCAGGTGCGGTTGATACTGTCCGGTTTGCGACTATGCAGCGTGGCATTGCAATGCGCGCAACGGTCACCCTGCTCTGCGCCTTTCCATAATTTTCCGCATTGGTGACAGGACAACAAGCCCATACTGGTTGCAGTATCATAATGCGTGTTTTCAGTATTATCCTGCGTGGCAATATTGGTGTAAGAATTGGCCATAGTTTAGTTTGCAGATTCTTCCAGTTGCCATAGATAGCGCGGGTTAAATGACACCACAACCGTCAGCATTACGGTCAGCATGCAAAAGGCCCATAAGGCAATGCCAGGGATGATGGTAGCCATATTGGATAGTTTGATCAGCGCCACCAGCACACCTAGCAAAAATACTTCTATCATGCCCCAAGGACGCAGGGTTTGCATCATGCGTATCAATAAGCTGAAGCCGGGACGATTGCCAGATAGATTGTCAGTACCTTTCGATGGCACCAATAAGTAAAATAAAATCAGCATTTGCAGGAATGGAAACAGGATAGTCGTTGCCATTACCAGTAAGGCAACGATTGAAATACCTTCGTTAGCCAGTGATAACACTGCACCGATTAATGTGGTCTGGCTGTGCAAGCCTTGTAATTCCATTTCCACAATAGGGAAAACATTCGCAATTATAAATACGATAAGACTAGCGATGGTTAACGGCAGCAGGTGACGTCGTCGTCGCTGCGTGTTTCGATCGAGTTCGCCCTCGCAACGTGTACACCGCGCAATTTCGCTATGTGCCAGCGATAGCTTTTTAAAAACAGCATCACACTGCTCACAGGCAATCAGATGAGATATTTCATGCATGTTGGGAGCTTAAGCTATTCTAGGCACGGTATGTGAATTAAGTCCTTCTTATAAACTGCAACTTAGAAAGTCTAGCTTGGCGAATGTTCGCGTTATTTGCAAGTTTGTATTAAATACCTGTTTACAACGTGACGAGCGCAGATTAGACGATGCAAAAAGGAGCGAAGAACCGGAGCTATTAGTCATATGCGAGGGTTTTGATCTCCATTTAACTAAAGTGTAATCAAACGCAGTAGTTTAAAAAAGTCTTTTATAACCAGTCCCAATCCAGTCTAGGCTTATGCGGTGCCTTCTTCATTATCCAGTCCCATAGGAATGGTGGAATAAAGCGCATAGACCTTGCCAGCCAGCCCATTTGCCATGGAATTACCACAAAGCGACGCTTGTTTTCGATGGCGTTTACAAACTTGGCAGCAGCAATATTGACGTCCATCAAGAATGGCATTTTGTATTGATTCACATCCGTCATGGGCGTACGAATGTAGCCTGGTGCAATTGTGGTAACAGAGATATTAAGAGGCGCCATCTCCACACGTAGACTTTCCAGTAAGCTAATCGCCGCAGCTTTGCTGGCGCTATAGGCACCAGCTCCCGGCAATCCACGTATACCGGCTACACTGGCGATGCCAACTAGCTGGCCTTTTCCAGCGGTTTTCATGGCGCCGATAAACGGTTGGTAAGTATGGACTAAGCCCATGACGTTAATATCCATCACGGCCTGAAATGCCGCGATGTCTTCTTGATGTTCCGTAAGCGTGCCGCGACTCACACCAGCACAGCCGATTACCACATCCGGCGCGCCAAATTGCTGAATGAAGTCTGCGCCAGCTAAAGCCAGTGCCTCGCTATCCCGTACATCTAAAGGATAAATGGCACATTGGATTTTGTAGGAATTTTGTAAAGTAGTTTGTAGTTTTTGTAAGTGCTCACTACGCCGGGAAACCAATCCTATACTAGTACCTTCACTTGCATAACGTTTGGCGTATTCGGTGGCGAGTGCTTCGCCTATGCCGCTAGAAGCGCCAGTAATAAATATTTTCATGATGATGCCTTTGATGTTGTTATAAATATTATAGACGTAAAAAACCCGCTTTTACGATGAGGTAAAAACGGGCTGATTTACTGCCTTCGCTATTTAGCTAAGTTATTAAACTTGGCTTATTAAGTCCGCGGTTTGACTACAGGCTTTTTGGCCTTGCCTACTTCTTTGCTGCTTTAGCCTTCTCCGCACGAACATTGGCAATAATGTAGTCCAATGTGGCAAGCGCTTGTTCATTGCCACCAGCCATGGTGCTGGAAGTCATGAATTGGCCGTCAACAATAAAGCTTGGTACGCCGGTTGCACCAGAGGCACGGAAGATCTGTGCAGCGCGGTTCAAGCGGTTGCTCATAGAGAAGGAATTGAAAGTATCTTCAACTTTTTTCTTGTCCAAACCACCCTTTTTACTGATCCAGTCAATCACTGCTGGCTCATTGGTTGGATTAAGGGTTTTTTCTTTATGCACGGCATCAAACAATGCAGAGTGCAGTTTGTCAGAAAGTTTCAAGTCTTCCATCGCGTAGAACGCTTTAGCCATAGGTGCCCACGCTTGTTGCGGTAAGCCCGGCACGCGTTTGAACACCACATCAGCTGGTAATTTTTTTACCCAAGCATTCAATAGTGGGTCCATATGGTAACAATGGATGCAACCGTACCAGAAAATCTCAGTGACTTCGATTTTGTTCGGGGTATCGGTTGGGATAGTTTGCAGGGTTTTATCGAAGTCTGTACCGATTTTTGGCTCAGCTGCAAATACGCTCAATGAAACGAACATCATTAAAGCGCTTAATAAAATTCTTACTGGTGACAATATCTTCATCTTTTAACTTTCTTTAAATTGATATTCAGGGTTACTTAATATTTATTCGGGTTACATAATCACACATCATCAAACGCATTACTTGGATTTTGGCTGACAAGCCAGGTTACTGATTTATTGTTATTGGTTATTAGTGTTGACCTTGATCAAGTCGGATTTAAATCCATTGCTGGCAAGCTCGGTCTTGGTTTTACTGATCTGCCCAGCGTCTTTAAGCGGGCCCACGCGCACGCGATGCCACACCCCTTTTTCCGGGATAGTCGCAGTTTGCACCACGGCTTCAAAACCTTGTAATGCAAGTTTAGCCTTCATGTTATCAGCCTCGGTTTCTGTCTGAAAAGCGCCTACCTGCAAGAAATAAGCTTCCTGCACCACAGGTTTCTGGTCTTTGATTTTGGTTTGCTCTTCTTCAGTCACCTTGGTTTCGCTACCTGGCAGAATGGTATAGAAATCGAAACGGGTTTTGTCTTTAGTTGCGGGATTTTCCGCAGTAGGTAAAGCACTGGTATCGGCGCCTGGCTCATCTGGTTTTTCGTCAGCCTTATTTTTAACCTTAGTTTTGTGCGTTTCCATGCCGGCTTTATTGGTAAACGGGCTATCACCACCTTTGAGGAACATGATGACGCACAGCGATGCGGCAATGCCTAGTAATACGCCTACCAATAGGCCAGTAAATAATGGGCTGCTATTACCAGATTTTTTGGATCTTTCAGCGCTTGGTTTGTAATCTCTACTCATAGCAACTTGCTCCTTACATTTCCTCTGGTTACATTTTTTCTGGCGCGTTAACGCCTAGTAAATCCAACCCGTTTCTTAATACTTGCTGTGTGGCGCTAATCAAACTCAAGCGCGCAAGTTTAACTGCTTCATCATCAATCAAGAACTTATATTCATTGTAATAGCTATGCAAATCACTCGCCAAATCTTTCAAATAGTTAGCGATAGTATGCGGCGCCAATTCGTTTGCAGCATTGGCTACCGTTTCCGGATAGCTGCTCAAACGCTGTAGCAAAGTCGTTTCATGTGAATTATTCAAGGCGCTTAAATCAGCATTCTGCAAGCTAGCTTTGTCGCCATTCCATTGGTTCAATACGCTGCAAATACGCGCGTGCGCATATTGGATGTAGTAGACAGGGTTGTCGTTAGTTTGTGCCCGAGCCAAATCGATATCGAATACCAATTGCGAATCTGAACGGCGCGCAGCGAGGAAATAACGGGTTGCATCACAGCCTACCTCTTCAATCAAGTCACGCAATGTGACGTAACTACCGGCACGTTTGGAAAGTTTCACCTCTTCGCCACCGCGCATGACGGTCACCATCTGGTGCAACACGTAATCCGGCCAGCCTTGTGGGATGCCCATATCCAATGCCTGCAAACCGGCACGTACACGAGTGATGGTACTATGGTGATCAGCGCCCTGCTCATTAATAACACGCACAAAACCACGTTTCCATTTTTCCGCATGGTAAGCCACGTCAGGTACGAAATAGGTGTAGCCGCCATCAGTTTTACGCATCACGCGGTCTTTGTCATCGCCAAAATCTGTGGTTTTAAGCCATAACGCATCATCCTGATCGTAGGTGTGACCGCTTTTCACCAGCGCCTCAACAGCGCTTTCCACTTTACCTTCAGAGTACAACGCACTTTCCAGCGAGAACACGTCAAACTTGATCTGGAACGCTTTTAAATCCAAATCCTGTTCATGGCGTAAATAGGCTACGCTGAATGTGCGAATGGATTCCAGGTCATTAATGTCGCCGGTGGCTGTTACTGCCATATCATCAGCCACCATGGTTTCTTTGGCTAAAAATGCCATTGCGATGTCATTGATGTATTCACCGCGATAACCGTTTTCAGGAAAATTAGCGTCATTTGTAGAGATGCCTTTGCAACGTGCGACGACAGACAATGTGAGATTATCAATTTGTGCGCCAGCATCGTTGTAATAGAATTCACGCGTCACGTTCCAGCCATTGGCGTCTAGCAAGCGCGCCAGGCAATCACCCACGGCTGCCCCGCGGCCATGACCTACATGCAATGGGCCGGTTGGGTTGGCGGACACAAATTCAACCTGTACTTTCTGACTTTTTCCATTACTATTGCGGCCATAATTCTTGCCAGCGGTTAAAATGTCTTTCACCACGGCTTGCTGCGATTGGGCGTTGAGGAAGAAGTTAATAAAGCCGGCGCCAGCTATCTCGGTTTTAGCGATAAAGTCACTGGCAGGCAAGGCTTCGATAATTTGTGTGGCAATCGCACGTGGATTTTGTTTAAGCGGTTTAGCTAATAGCAATGCCAGATTGGTGGCAAAATCGCCATGTTCTGCGGATTTCGGACGTTCTAATGTAAAGTTGGCATTGCTCAAATCTGGCGCAATAGTTTTTGCGGCAATGGTCAGTAATTCGGTAAGATGTGCTTTCAAGCTGAAATCGAATCTAAATAATAAATTTTTAAGAGTGATATTTTAACTCATTCTTTAATCAATCCATCATAGTGAATAAACCCATATTAAAAATCGCTTTAGACGTGCCGCTGGACCGTTTGTTTGACTATCTAAGCGATGGTCAGAAAGGTAAAATCGGACAACGCGTGCTAGTGCCGTTCGGGCGTAGGAGCCAGATTGGCATTGTGATGGCTTTAGCTGATAACAGCGAATTTGCGATTGAAAAACTAAAACCAGTCACACAAGTATTTTCCGAGGAAGAGCCGTTGGACGCAGAAACGTTAGCCTTAATCAAGTTCAGCGCAGATTATTATAAATACCCATTTGGTCAGGCGTTACTAGCAGCGCTGCCAGCACGGTTGCGGCAAATTGCGCCTGCTGTTTCGCGTAAACAATATGCTTATAGCCTCAGTGATGCAGGTCGTGCGATAAATATTGAGCAAATTCCGAAAAGGCAACTCGTCACCCGCCGCGTTTTTGATGCTCTGCAATCGGCCGAGCAGTTATCGGAAATTGAGTTGGATGCGGTTTCCAGCAGTGCGCGCAAAGCAGTGAAGAAAATGGTGTCGGATGGCTGGGTGAATAGTCACCAAGTCCTGGCCGGTTTGCGCGTGATGAAAACAGCGCCTGTTGTTGAACCTGACCTCAATGCTGAGCAGGCGCTTGCAGTAAATAATATTTTGAAAGAGGCGCAAAGCTTCAAAGCTTGGTTGTTACATGGCATTACAGGTAGCGGGAAAACCGAAGTTTATATCCGCCTGATGCAACGCGTTTTACAAGAGCTTGACGGTAAAAGAAATGATGCACAAGTGTTGGTATTGGTCCCGGAAATCAACCTCACGCCGCAACTGGAAGCACGCTTACGGAGTCGCTTACCTAATTTCCCTCTAGTGAGCCTGCATAGTAATTTGAGCGAGAGTGAACGCTTACATCATTGGCAATTAGCGCAGGCTGGCACTGCAAAAATAGTGATTGGCACGCGGCTTTCTATCTTTACGCCATTGCCTAATTTAAAGCTCATCATCATTGATGAAGAGCACGATGGCTCATACAAGCAGCAAGACAGCATGCGCTACCATGCGCGCGATATTGCCTTGGTTAGGGCGAAGCGCTTGAATATTCCAGTAGTGCTAGGGTCCGCTACGCCTGCGCTGGAGAGTTGGTACAACGCGCAATCTGGTAAGTCTCAAGCCGTTAAATCTCAGGCTAGTAAATCCCAAGTTAATAAATATAGCCTGTTGAGCCTGCGTGAACGTGCAGTGTCGGCAGCACAATTACCTCACATCGAATGTATCGATACGACCAAAGTGAACCTGCAACAAGGCTTAACGCCCCAGCTTATCGCAGCATTGAAATTGCGATTGGCGCGTAAAGAGCAAAGTCTGCTTTTCATCAATCGCCGCGGTTATTCTCCGGTTCTATTGTGTGCGGCTTGCCATTGGATTGCGCCATGCACACGCTGCAGTAGCCGTTTGGTGGTGCATTTGGGACAACGGAAACTGCGTTGCCATCATTGCGGACATGAGCAGCGCATTCCCAGCCAATGCCCAAGTTGTGGCGATGCGGATTTACACCCCACCGGGCATGGCACGCAACGGTTAGAACAAACTTTGGCGCAGCTACTTCCGGGTGCAAGAATTGCAAGGGTAGACCGCGATAGCATCAGCCGTAAAAATGCCTTGATTGAAATTTTAGACAGGGTGCACAACAATGAAATCGATATCTTGGTCGGTACGCAAATGTTAGCGAAGGGTCATGATTTTCCTAACCTTACACTGGTCGGCGTGATCGATACCGATAGCGCATTACATAGCCCGGATTTTCGAGCCAGTGAGCGTCTATTCGCCCAGTTAATGCAGGTAGCAGGCCGCGCGGGTCGGGCCGATAAAGCTGGCCAAGTCATTATCCAGACGCAGTTTCCAGATCACGTGTTATTCAATGCCCTGCGTAGTCAGGATTATGTGACTTATGCAGATGCCATGTTGGAAGAGCGTGAACAAGTGCAATTTCCGCCCTATGTTTTTACTGCTTTATTGCGTGCAGAAGCCAATGATTACGGGCTGGTTCAGCAATTTTTAAATCATGCTTTCGAGCTTACCCGTGATTTTGATGCAAACGTCATGATATATGATCCAGTGCGACCGCAAATGGAGCGTCTCAAAGGCATGGAGCGTGGCTATGTATTATTGCAGAGTAAGCAACGCCCAGCCTTACAACAAATACTTAGACATTTGGTAGCTAATCTTAGGGGCCAGGCAATTGCCAATAAAGTTCGCTGGGCGTTCGACGTAGACCCATTGGAATTCTAAACCAGAAATTTAGACATTATTAAACTATGAGAAGCAGTTATTATTGCTGGCGGCGTGTTATCAATGTTATAGTCCAGCGTCGGATTTTGGGTTTATAAGCTCTCTGGAAGTACATTAAGAAAGTCAGAGAGAATTGCAAAAAGCTTGCGTTTGTTTTGATAAAAGCGCAATCAAGTAATTATTTGATTATAAGTATAGGCTATAGCTAGACTTGCAAGTTTTGGTTACGACCAATTTGAAGTAAGCAGTTAATAGTCAAATCAGGGTGGTTGATAGTGGCTACAAGCTCAGCACAACAAAAGTCGTTACTAAAAAAAGCTCTATCGGATCTTTCACCATACATTTGGCAGACCGCCGCCTTTAGTTTAGTCATCAATCTCCTCATTCTTGCCCCTTCATGGTACATGCTTGAAGTTTATGACCGTGTGCTTAACAGTCATAATTACCGTACTTTAATCATGCTTACCATTCTAATTATTGGTATTTATATACTACTTGAGGTTTTGGAATGGGTGCGTACCCGCATTATGTACCAAGCCACAAAACCATTTGATGCTTCTCTTAGAGACCAGGTTTTCGAAAGCATTTTCCAGGCTAAACTCAGGCAAGAACCAGGCGGTAGTGCGCAGGCTTTAACCGATCTAAAAACAATACAGGAGGCGATTGCATCACCGGCACTTTTTGCTTTGATGGATACCCCATTTGCTTTATTGACCTTGGCTATCATTTTCCTCATTGATCCTTACCTTGGCTGGTTCGCATTAGGGGTAGCGATTATTCTTGGCGCAATCGTACTTTTCAACCAACGTAAAGTCGAGCCGGCGCTAGCTATTGCCAACCAACATGCCATTGCTGCACAAAGTTATGCCAGTGGTGCAATACGAAATGCACAGGTGATTGAAGCCATGGGACTGCTTGGCCGGATACATCGCAAGTGGCTAAATAAACAGCATGAATTTTTGCAGGCGCAGGCGGTGGCTTCAGATTATGCTGGCATCAGTTCTGCGCTTTCGAGACTGATGCAAACGATACAGGCTTCATTAATTCTTGGCTTAGGATGCTGGCTCGCCATTACGGGCGCGTTAGATATGCGCGGTAGCTTAATGATCGTTGCTTCTATACTAGGTGCTAGGGCATTGGCCCCATTGGTTCAAATAGTAGGGCAATGGCGCTTGATTATGAATACGCAGGATAGCATTCGGCGACTGGATAATTTTTTAAAGCTTTACCCTGCTGCTATAACATCAATGCAATTACCTCCCCCGCTGGGGAACTTGAG
Source organism: Methylotenera sp. (assembly GCA_046595335.1). Lineage (GTDB taxonomy): Bacteria > Pseudomonadota > Gammaproteobacteria > Burkholderiales > Methylophilaceae > Methylotenera. Next base: position 47,076 of record JBKJOT010000008.1, on the reverse strand, counting down.
TGTTGAGGGCGTGATTGCTGGTCCACCAAATAGCCAAATCCCGATTTTGAAAGGAATCAAATTCCGTTTGGCTGCGGGTGACTCACTCGCTGTCGTGGGACCATCGGCATCTGGTAAAACTACTTTAGCGCGCTTAATAACAGGAATCTGGCCAACTATGAACGGCAAGGTTAGGCTTGACGGCGTTGATATTTATTCTTGGAGAAAAAACGAGTTAGGTCCTTATGTTGGGTATCTTCCACAAGGCGTAGAGTTGTTTGACGGCACCATCGCTGAAAATGTGGCCAGGTTTGGTGCTGTAGACATGGATAAAGTGACGGAGGCTTGCAGAATCATAGGCTTAACTAACTTCATCGAATCTCTGGAGGATGGATACGAGACCCGAATTGGAGATGATGGGGCTTTTCTATCTGGTGGGCAACGGCAACGTATAGCGCTTGCTCGCGCAATTTACGGTATTCCAAAATTCATAGTGTTGGACGAGCCAAATTCCAGCCTGGACGAGGAAGGTGATCACGCACTTGTCAGAACGTTGCAATTTATGAAGTCGCAAGGCACATCCATTGTTGTTATCACACACCGACCACAGATTTCGGCTATATTGGATTACATGATGGTGCTTGTTGATGGGCAAATTCAATCGTTTGGCCCGCGCGATGAAGTATTGAAAAGCTTGAATCAACAAGCAACTGTAGCGCAGTCTCAGACCGGCATTGAAAGAGCAGCATGAGTACAGATTCTTTTCAACGAAGTGAACTTACTCATACCCTGCTGAGTTTCCGCAGAGAGTTTTTTTGGGTAGGCATTTTCAGTATGATCGCCAATCTGCTCATGCTGAGCCCTACACTGTATATGCTGCAGATATACGATCGTATCATGGTGAGTAGAAGCGAATTAACCCTGTTTGTTTTAACGTTCATCGTGTTACTCTTTTTTTGCATGATGGCTTTTGCAGAGTGGTTGCGCTCACGCCTTCTGGTACGAGCCGGCATGAAGCTGGATCAAGAGCTTAATACGCGGGTATTCAATGCCAGTTTTGAAGCTTACCTCAGCAACAAGCAGCAAAATCCTATGGAAACATTCGCGGATTTAACTAACGTGCGCCAGTTTATAACGGGTACGGGCGTAATCGCTTTGTTTGATGCGCCATGGACGCCCATCTATATTTTGGCGCTTTTTCTATTGCACCCCTTTCTGGGCATGCTTGCAATCGTGTTTTGCCTGATCCAGATGATAATGACCTATGCTGGATATCGTATGACCTACGCCACTGGCGAAAATGCGTTGAGAGCAGAGTCAAAGAACAAAAGTTTTCTTTATGCTAAATTAAAAAACGCAGAGTCGGTAGAAGCAATGGGAATGCTTGAGAACTTGCGCTCGCGCTGGCTTCAGCATCACAAGAATCAGCAATCCGCTATGGATATTGCTAATAATAAGCAGGTTCAACAACAATCATATTCCAAATTTATACGCTACTCTATGCAGAGTTTGACACTGGCGGCGGGGGCGATGTTAGTGATAGACGCACAAATGTCGCAAGGGGCCATGGTGGCTGCGAATGTGCTAATGGCGCGTGCACTGTTTCCCTTGGATCAAATTGTTGGTTCTTGGAGAGGGTTCGTATCCGCTAAAGCAGCTTATTACAGGTTGGACGGGCTTTTCCGTCAGTATCCTGAACGTAATGTTGAAGTCATGCACCCGATTCCGAGTGGTGCAATTACCTTGAAAATGCTCACAGCAGTTTCTCCAACAAGCGCCACCCCGATATTACATGAGATTGATGCTGAATTTAAAGCTGGCCAGATAACAGCCATCATAGGGGCCTCTGGATCAGGAAAGTCTACCCTTGCCCGTTGCTTGGTAGGTATTTGGCCAGAAACTAAAGGACTCGTTCAGCTTGAGGGGATCTCCATTGAAAATTGGAGCAGGGAGCAATTGGGTCCACATATCGGTTATCTGCCGCAAGATATTGAGTTGCTGGATGGAACCATTGCCGAGAACATCGGACGATTTAATGATCTTGATTCTGCGAAGATAATTGATGCGGCTAAACGTGCAGGCATACACGATATGATCCTCCGTCTTCCTTTGGGTTACGATACGCCTATAGGTGAGGCCGGTAATATGCTATCAGGTGGGCAAAGGCAGCGATTGGGGTTGGCCCGTGCCATGTATGGCGATCCAGCACTGATTGTATTGGATGAGCCTAACTCTAACTTAGATGATATCGGTGAGCGTGCACTTGTAATGGCTATTCAGGAAATGAAAACGCAAAAACAAACCGTATTTCTCATTACACATCGCCGAAATATTCTTGCTGTTGCAGATTACCTTCTTGTTCTAGATAAAGGTAGAGTCATGCACTATGGTCAGCGTGATGATGTTTTGCAAGCCTTGGCGAATCCCCCAGCAGTCATTCAAAAAACTTCAGCTTCAGTAGATTCCGCTACACTGAATGCTGCTTAAAAGAAGATAAAAAATGTTAAAAGCACTTCTGCAACGCCCCATATCAAATCAAGAATCTGATCCTGTCAGCGAACCTAACCAAAGACCTGAATTAAAAGTCGATACCTCTTCGCCGATTCGGTGGGGAATATTTGTGCTGTTTCTAGGTTTGGGAGGTTTTTTATTATGGGCCGCCTTCGCCCCACTTGATGAGGGCGTACCTAGCCAAGGAACGGTGAGCATCGACACCAAGCGCAAAGTAGTACAGCATCAGACTGGCGGTATTGTCAAGGAAGTGCGGGTCAAAGAGGGCCAGATGGTTCAGGCAGGAGAAATCTTATTAGTATTCGATAACGCTGCAATTAATGGCAGGCTTGCAGAAACTCGTCAGCATTATATAGGTTTGCGTGCAACAGAAAGCCGCTTGCAAGCTGAGCAAACGGGCTCAGCCAAAATTCAATTTCATCAGGATTTGATTAAACTTGCTAGTGATCCCATGGTGCAGCAGCAAATGCATAACCAGGAAATGTTATTGGCTGCGAGGCGCAGTGGACTTGCCGCTGAATTGCAAGGTTTTGAAGAATCTATTCAAGGTCAAACTGCCCAAATCCAAGGTTTAAATGGAGTCCTGCAAAGTCGCAAATCTCAGCAGGAACTGATCAACGCGCAACTGGAAAGTATTCGTGGCTTAGTACAAGAAGGTTATGCGCCTAAAAATCAGCAGCAAGATCTAGAATTGAAACTTGTTCAAGCAGTAGGAGATATTGCTGATGTGCAATCTAACATTATTAAATCCCAGCGTGCTATCGCTGAGTTGCGGCAACGAGCTCTAGTCCGTAAAGGGGAATATCGCAAAGAGGTGGAGACGCAAATGGCTCAAGTCCAGTCCGAAGTTGATGCTGATGCTCAAAAACTTCAAGCTGCGGTTGAAGAGGTTGGTCGTATGCAGGTGCGGTCACCTGCTAGTGGTCAAGTCGTCGGTTTGCAATTCCAGACGGTCGGCTCGGTTGTCCAACCCGGACAAAAGATTCTTGATGTGGTGCCACTTAATGAAGGTTTATTGCTAGAAGCCAAAATTGCACCACATTTGATCGATCGGGTACGTACCGGGCAAATAGCTGACGTACGTTTCTCAAGTTTTGCCAATTCACCATTGCTAGCGGTTGAAGGGCGTGTGGAGTCTATTTCCCATGATTTGCTCACAGAGCCTAATATGAATGCAGAACAGCCAGGCGCGACTTATTATCTCGCCAGAATTTCGATTACGCCGGATGGTATGGATAAATTAGGCCATCATGTTTTGCAGCCAGGTATGCCCGTACAAATCATTATCAAAACCGGTGAACGTACATTGCTTACTTATTTACTACATCCCTTTATGAAGCGTATCGCCGCTTCCCTCAAAGAGGAATAAAGGGTGAAGACTACCGTCATTGTATTATTGCTAGGCCTGATGCCGACGCTGGCTAATGCTGAAGGCACCACGACGCTGATCGACATGTACCGGCTTGCTCAACAGTTTGACGCTACGCTACGTGCTGCGAAGTCCAACAATGCCGCTCAGCAAGAAGGGATAGATATGGCCAAGGCGTCGTTTCTGCCACAAGCCCGTATTAGTGCCTATAAAGGTAAAGCTTCTACAGACCGTGAGCCTACGAATGGACCTGGAGTCAGCCAACATTTTAATTACGACAGCGAGAATTACAGTTTTTCAGTACGGCAATCCATTTACAATAAAGCAAATTTCGCCAGTTATGATCAAGCCAAAGCCGTTGCGGCAAAAAGTGATGCTGTCCTTGAAAACGAACGCCTAAGTCTGATTAGCAGAGTTGCAGGCAACTACCTAAATTTATTGCTCTATGTTGATAATATGCATTATACAAACGCTCAAAAAGAGAGCGTCGAATCTCAACTGGCGCAGGCAAAAAAACGTTTTAAAGTAGGTTATGGAACAATTACTGAAATCAGTGAGGCCGAGGCTAATCTGCAACAGGTCATTGCGAAACAGCTTGAGTGGGTAAATGGGATTGAATCCGCCAAGCGCGAACTTGAAACGATGACGGGCGTATATCCAGAAAATTATTTTACTTTAGATCCTACAAAACTTCCGCTCGCAGAACCGGAACCAGCCAGTGTCGAGGAGTGGATTTCATTCGCTAATAATAAAAATCCCCAAATATTGGCGGCCACAAAAGATATTGAAGTAGCTCGCCAAGAAATATCAAAAAATAGCTCAGGTCACTACCCGACACTTGATCTGGTAGCTTCTAGGGCGCATACAGAGAGCGATGCCGCTAATACCATAGGCTCAAGATATGATACTGATTCTATCGGCCTACAATTAAATGTCCCTATTTACTCTGGTGGTTATGTCTCAGCTGCAGTGCGCCAAGCCGTTGCAAAGCAGGAGGAAGCGGAAGAAAGATTAAATGAAAAGAAACGTGCAGTATCAGCAGATGTGCGTAAGTATCATAACGAAGTAATGAACGGCATAGCACGCATTCATGCACTTGAAGCGTCTGTATCCTCTTATGAGTTGGCCCTGATTGGAACACAAAAAGGTTTTACTGCCGGCGTACGCAGTAATGTAGATGTATTGAATGCGCAAGAAAAGTTGTACTCTTCAAAACGAGATCTATCAAAAGAGCGCTACTCACTTATATTTAATAGAATTCAGCTCAAGCAGACCGCAGGAATACTTATAGAGTCCGATATTCAGGAATCAAGTAATTGGCTGTCAATGAGGCCATAATCTTATTTTCCGACATATTCTTAAGTTGATCCTTTATTTACGGACGTCTAATCGTATGTAAAACCTTCTCCCTTCTAGATTCTTTAAGAATCGATCTCAATAATAAACTTATATAAAAATAATTTCATTCAAGTAGTTGTATTCCTAAATACAATGCATTACGATGATATGGTAGAACATGAAAATCAATAATTTTCTGTACGGTACCAGACATAGTCACGCTCATAGTTAGATAACGAAATAAAAAAAGGGGTTAATCATGGCGATTTATAACAAAGTCGTAGCTAAAGACGCTACTTTCAATGATCCAAGCAGCGCTGGGTCTCCAACAATAGTAGATCCAGGGGCAGTTACCATTGCCGTTGGCGAGAATGCAACATTCGCTGGCGCAAGTGGCTTGGGTTTTGATAATTATGCTTACCTCGAATCTAATACCTTGGTCGGCGCTGTAAATCTCACTACAGCTAGAAATGGTTATTTAGGTGTAAATCTTCTTGCTTCAGCTGGTGCAGTAGGCGCTGTAAATGCAACTGCCGCTGCTAGCAGTGACATTAGCGCATATGTTACAACTAATGCTGGTGGCATTGGTGCTACTACTGCAACTGCTAACGGCTATGATTCTTCTGTTTATGTTTATCTTGATGCTGAAGTTGCTGTGGGTGCCGCAGCAAATATAGGCGCAATCACTGCAAAGGCAAATGGCCTTTCAGGTGACGTTTATGTGGATGCTAATGTGTCCGGTGGTAGCATAGGGGCTATTACTGTATCAACTAATGCAGATGGGTCAGCTTATGTTTCTGCTTACGCTTCGGCGTACAGTGCAGTTACCGGCGCGTCACAGGGTGGCAATGTTGGTGCTATTACTCTGAAATCGACTGGTGATTATGCCGATACCTATGCCAGTGTCTATGCAAGTGGAATTTTCTCAAATGGCGATGCCGCAACTAAACTAGGTGGCGGCAATATTGGCGCTATTTCAGTAACGGCAGCTGGTTACAGTGCCTCCGCGAATGCTTATGCATATGCATATAGCGGTGGCAGTATTGGCACTATTACAGCAGCTGCAACGGGTGATTCCGCCGATGTAGTGGTGGGTGCATATGCTTACAGTGGTAGTGTCGGTGCGATTAATATGACCGTCGCGGGTGATTATGCCTCTGGCTACGTTTCTGCGTACGCATCTGCAGGTATAACTGCAGCTAGCGGTGTCGTTGGTGGCAACATCGGGGCTATCAACCTGAAGGTAACAGGCGACGAAGCTTATGGTTCTGTAGTGGCATATGCTAGTGGTCAATCCTCTGCGGGTGATGTTTTCCGCGCAGGCGGCAACATCGGTCCAATCTCTGTGTTGGTCACCGGTCAGTCTGCTTCAGCTTATGTTTCTGCTTATACTTACAGTGGTGGCAATATCGGTGCTATCACAGGTACCATTGCTGCTGATTCAGACAATGCGGATCTGTATATGTATTTCAATGCTTATTCTGGCTCAATCGGCGCTATTACACTTAACAATGCCTCATACAGTGCCGACGCTTATGTTTCTGCCTACGCAAGCGCAATTGTTGATGCTGCTGGGGTAGCACACGGCGGCAGTATTGGTACTATTAATCTAAGTGCAACCTATAGCTCAGGAAATGTAAGCGCGTATGCAACGACCTCAGGTGTGTTCAGTGCAGGCAGTGCTTCTTATGTACCTGGTGCGGCTAACGGAATTGGCGCTGTAACCTTGACCCTTTCTGGCGACGAGACTGCAGGTGATGTATACCTTAACGCTTACAGCGGTGGCAACATTGGCGCCATTACAGTTAACGCAACGGGAGATTACTATACCAGTGCCTACGTCAGCGCCTACGCTGAAGTTGGTAGCATTGGTGCAATCACGGCAAATGTGACCGGTCAGTCAGCTGGTGTGACTATTTACGCCTATGCATCCGCAGACGTGACTGCTGCAGCAACGCCAGTGGTGGTTGGCGGCGGTAACATCGGTGCCATTAACCTAAAAGTGACGGGTGACTATGCTTCAGGCTATATCGGTGCAGGTACTGATGGTGTGTTTAATGGAGGTGAAGATTTCACTGCCGGCGCTAATATTGGCCCAATTACAATAAATGTTACAGGTTACGAAGCTTCGGGCGACGTATCTGCCTATGCAACTAGTGGCGGCAGTATCGGCGCTATCACGGCAAACGTGAAAGGTGGCAACGCAAATTCATACGTATCTGCCTATGCAGGCAGTGGCGGTAGTATTGGTGCTATCACACTGAACGCTACTGGCTACAGTGCATATGCTTCTGTTTCTGCATATGCAAGCGGTGTTATTGATTCTGCAGGTGTGGCCCATGGCGGTAGCATCGGTGCAATTAATCTGAATGGAACTACAAGTTCAGCAGGTGTGTATGCTGATTTAGAGACATACGGTGTATTCAGTGCCGGCAGTGCAGCATACGTACCTGGTACAGCTACCGGCATTGGTGCAATCAACCTGACACTTAAAGGTGACAATACTGGTGGCTCTGTATATGCATCTGTATATAGTGGCGGTAGCATTGGCGCCATTACAGTAAATAATACCGGTGGTTATGACACCAGTGCTTACGTGAGTGCTTATGCACAATACGGCAGTATCGGCGCAATCACTGCAAACGTTACAGGTCAGGAAGCTGGCACAACCATTGTTGCTTATGCTTCTGCAGATATGACAACTGGTGCAACCCCAGTGTTGGTAGGCGGCGGCAATATCGGCAATATCACCCTCAAAGTAACCGGTGCTGATGCCTCTGGTTATATTTCAGCTTACACCTCAGGCGTATACACTGATGGCGGCAAAGTTATTTCAGCTGGTAATATCGGCAACATTACAGTGACTGCAACCGGTTCAAATGCATCTGGATACGTTTCAGCTCAAACCTATAGTGGCGGTAACATTGGCAATATCGTAGCAACAGCAACAGGTAATTCTGCAACAGTTGATGTCTATGCAGACGCTTATACTGGTAGCGTTGGTACTATAACCTTAACTGCAAATGGCAATGACGCTTCTGCGTATGTGTCAGCCTACGCCTCTGCAGGGGTTGGTTTTGGTGGTGTTGTAGTAGGTGGTAATATCGGTGCAACGGTATTGAATGTAACCGGCACTTTTGCTGGTGGCTACATGAATATTGATGCGAGCGGTATTTACAATACCACTTATAACTATTACCAAGGTGGCGGTAACATTGGCAATATCACTGCAAATCTGAATGGTCATAGCGCATCTGCTTATATTGATGCAAATTCATATCATGGTGGTAGTGTTGGCAATATAAGCCTGACGGCTAAAGGTGAAGACGTGAGTGGTTATATCACTGCATATGCTGAAAGTGGTGGTGATATTGGTACAGTCACAATGTCATTGCAACCTCTGACGACAAATGCTAATAACGGTGATATCTACGTAAGTGCCTATGTTGACGGTACAGCTACAGATGTATCGAAAATTGGTGCGACAACCATTACGGTTAACAATACTGGTTCATACGGCAATTACGCTTATGCAGACTATTCAGCATACTCAGGTACTATCGGTAATATCACCGCAACTGTAACGGGTGGCGAAAATGGTGGTGTATATGTTTCTGGCGACGCATTCTCAAATGGTGTTGGCGGTGGCGGTACCATCGGTACGATTACGATTAATAACAGTTCTGAAGGCAGTTATGACTACATCGATCTGAATGCTGACACTTCTATCGGTGCTATCACGGTCAATGAAACGGGCATCGGTAATAGCCAAGCAGAGATTTACCTGACAGGTACAGCAGATGTAGGTGCTATCAACGTGACATTTAATGTGGCCCAGTCTGGATATGCTGGTTATCTTGATTTTAATATGAATGCCACGGAAACCGATGCTGGGTTGGTTACCATCAAAGGCGGTAGTAGTACTAGTGAGTTTTCTGTTGGTCAGGCTGGCTGGTTCGCTAATAACGCACATTCGATCGTGGGTGTGGATATGCACTTGTTTAACGGTATATCAAACGTTGACTTAAGCGGTGTGGAAGTTGGTACCACTATCAAGGCAGGTATCGCAGGCTCAGATATCCAGGGTACTCAAGGCGCTGATAAAATCTTTGGTGGTGCTGGTGTTGATACTTTCAGGTTCTTCAGCGGTGACAGTGAAGTAGGTACTATTGGTGATGTTAATAAATCGATTACCGTTGCCAACTCCGATGTGGTTACTTTATCAGCAGGCGATGTTTTCAACCTCACAGGTGCATTAGGTACAGATGCTGGATATGATTCGTTCACCACTATAACTGCAGGTAATGACATTACTACGACGTTGGGATCTGCAACGACTGTTGATCAGTACACTGGCTTATATGACTCAGTTACTGGTAAGTTCGTATCATCAGCTCTGCTCGCATCAGCTACTGCTTCAACCACTGATGTAAACGCTGTGATGTATATGTTCAGTAACGCAGATGATACGGTTGGAACGCAGATGGTTGTTGTGGTTGGTGTTGCTGGCCAAGCTGATACTGCGATCGACAATGGTGTTATTACTTTTGCTTAATTGATCTCTAAGTTACTCCTCGGAATAATGAGAAGTATCTAGAAATATAGAGAAAAACCCGTTGCTTAAAAAGCAACGGGTTTTTTTTGATAAGTCTGTTAAATAGCAGTTGTAAAATTAAGGCTATCTTAAGCCATACATAATCAATAGTTACACGCCATTCGGTGTAGTGATGCTTTAAGGCAACTATTAATAAAAGAAAAGATCATGACAAATAAAATCGAACCAGAATCAACCATTGAAATTGCTGAAGCAGCAGAGCAAGCAGTAAAAATAGCTGAAAAAAATGCTGCCCCTGGAGCCCTCCCTGATAGGCGTCCGAGCATACTATTTTGTTGTCCTGGCAGCATACTTGAAATAACTAGTGGTGCAGCCTTAAGTTTGCGCACAATATTGGCAGCATTGGCTAATACAGGTTTTAGAGCTATAGCACTTCAAGCCACGATTTTTGACTCTGTACAGGGCGGTGAGCACATTATGAAGGCAGGTGAATCGCAAAGCGACAAGCCGATATGGCGCACTGAGGTAAATGGAGTTGAACATCTGATTGTTAAAACCGGATCACATACACGGCGCTTCATGACCTGTCAGGAAGAAGAAACTTACATGAATTTATTCCGTGCGGAAATTACCTATAGAAGGCCGGATATGGTTTTTCTTTGGGGTGGGTTAATACTTGAGCGTTCTATTATGCGTGAGGCTAAAGACGCTAATGTTCCGGTAGTGTTCTATTTGGTTAATGAGGGATATAAAGATAAGTCGGTATTTAAGGACGTATCAGTAGTAATTACCGACACCCAGGCTACAGCAAAATTATATAAAGAACGTCACGATATTGATTGCCAGGCAGTAGGTAAATTCATCGCAACAGAAGAAGTTGTGCCTAAAGTTCCTCGTCGTCCTGACTACATTACATTTATCAATCCTAGCTTTGAAAAAGGGGTCAGCGTATTTATGCCCTTAGCTAAGCTTGCCGCCAAATTGTGCCCGGAAGTCAAGTTTCTCGTAGTTCAAAGTCGTGGGCGATGGGATAACGCCTTGGAAGTACTGAAATTTAAGGCAGAAGACTTTCCCAATGTAATGGTAATTGGGCACCAAACCGATATGCGACCAATTTATGCAAGTACACGTGCGTTACTTTTACCGTCACTATGGCATGAGAGTGGGGCAAGGGTCATTGCAGAAGCGCAATTGAATGGTATCCCTATTCTCGCTTCGAATACCGGTGGCTCCGCAGAGCTTATTGATGGGGGGGGTAAGATTTTTGAAATTCCCCAAGAGGCAAGAGAAAAAAGAGGTGAAGTTATTGTAACGGAGAATGATTTATTGCCTTGGATAGAAGAAATCAAAAATCTTTGGAATGATGAAAAGTACTACAAAGATATATCTGAGAAAGTAATGCAAATAGGGAAGAAGCATGACATTTCTGTCAGTACTCAGCGATTTATAAAAGCAGTATCAGCGGCAGTTTTGAAAAGCAAAGGCATTCCTCTTCCTAAAGCAGGGCAGCCAGTAAAAGGAATGCGAACGCCGAGTGCAAAAAAATCGTTAAAACCAGCAGGTTCATCAAAAGTAGCCACTAATAAAAAGGGCAAAAAAGCGTAACCGAAGCTAAGTCTGATTTTTAAGAATTATTTCTTTTGTAATGGTTTAAGCTCAACATGATTAAAATGAGAGAATGCATGTTCAATATCTGCAATTAGGTCATCGGTCTCTTCGAGACCGATGTAAAATCTGATTAAGCACCCCTTATATTCATCGCCAGAGGGGATTTGATCTTTAGTATATGGAATTACAAGGCTTACCGCCCCACCCCAGCTCACTCCAAGGCGGAAAAGTTTAAACGTATTAACTGCGCGATCAATTTCATCCTGAGTGATAGTGGAGCGCCTAACTATTCACAATAAACTTGCCGCTGCAGTAAAATCACGAAGCCAAATGTCATGCCCGGGACAACTTTCGAAAGCAGGATGCAATACACGCTCAATGTAAGGTTGTTGACTTAACCATGTAGCAATCTTGCGTGCGGAATGATCCTGTGCAAGGTAGCGCAGCCTAAGATGAGGCAAGCTACGCAAAATAAGGTAACAATCTTCTGGACTTACCCCAATACCAAAAATAGTTCGAGTCAGATATAGTTGATCATGAATAGCGTCATTCGCGGTAGTTACTGATCCCATAAAGACATCGCTCCCGCCAGACTGATACTTAGTCAAGGCCTGAATGCTCAAATCAGCGCCAAACTTGAAAACATCCAACCCAACACCCGCTGACCAAGTTGCATCAACTGCAACCAGCGCATTGTGTTTATGAGCCAAAGCTACAATCGCTGGTAAGTCAGCAATTTCCATGGTGATTGACCCGGGTGTTTCCACCCAAACCAAGCGAGTATTTTTATCAAAAATGAGAGTTGATAAATTTTGCGGGTCATAAATTGATAGTTCTATGCCTGAGCGCTGTGACATAAAACGTGCCATTTCCAACGCTGGTCCGTAACAGTTTTGAGGCATCAGCACCCTATCACCAGTTTTAAGTAGTGCAATCATTGTCATGCAAATAGCACTTAAGCCAGAAGGATAAAGCAATGCGTGAGCGACTGCATCGATGTCTGCAAGTTGCCTCTCAAGTCGTCGTGTTATTGGCGTTCCTTGAAGACCATAGCTGTATTGGGATTTATCACGCCAGTTTCGGTTACGTAGCTTTTCTACATTATCGAACGTGATAGTAGAGGCTCGAGTTATTGAATCAGTCAGGCTGCGAAAAACAGTACCTGTCGTTTGAGGTTGGATTAATCTAGTCCAACGAGAAATGTTATTAGCCATTAAGTAAATGTATCACCAAAACATCATAATATCATTCAAGTGTTGAAATACATGAAATATAGCCCCATCCCTTTTAGTGAATAAAATCAATGCTCGGTATTAAACTCTAGTTTATTAGAACGATAACCGAGTAAATCACATCCAAAAGTTGATTAAATGGGTTTCTATTTATAAGTAGTAAAAGTAGCTGCTATCAAAATGCAGTAAAATGCTATTTTAAGCGGGTGTAGTTCAGTGGTAGAACGTTAGCTTATCAGGCCTCCAATACAAGACTTCTTAATTACTTCCAGCTATGTTTAAATGTCCTGCGTTGCAACATGTAATCAAATATTTAGTTTCCAATTTAAAATGTCAATTGATTGCCAGTAAAGTGAGATGGGCATTTGATGTCAATCCGCTAGAGTTTTAGCCTTGAAATGAAGGTCTAATTATATTTAAGCAATCCGTATAAAAGCCGTATCTTTATGCAGGTATAGGGACTATATTTAGTGTAATCAATCTAGTTACAATTAGACACAAATTGAACAAATATAATAACCGGGTAGCTTCATTAGGTTTATTAATTGCAGTGGTATCGAGCTGTAGCCTGCTTCATTTCTCAGTCTATGCAGCCGAAAATCCAGCCACTCGCAACTTAGAAAAAGTCACTCTGCAATTAAAGTGGCGTCACCAGTTTCAATTCGCCGGTTACTATGCAGCACAATCCCAGGGGTTTTATCAACAAGAAGGCTTGAATGTCAACATTCTTGAAGGCGGAAAGGATAAATCCGCGGTGGAAATGGTATCTACCGGCAAGGCTCAATATGGGGTGAGCGATTCCGAGATACTATTAGACTATGCCCACGGCAAGCCTATTATATTGATGGGTGCCATATTCCAGCATTCTCCGTATGTACTTCTTAGCCGGCAAGATTCTAAAATTCTCAGCCCTGCAGATTTAGTCGGTAAGCGCGTTATGCTAGGTGATAACCAAGGCGCTACGCAATTTAAAGTCATCTTGAAGCATGAAGGTATCAATTTAAATAAGATAACCATCCTGCCACACTCCTGGAACTCGCAAGATTTGATAGACCGCAAGGTAGATGCGATTTCCGCTTATATAAGCGCAGAACCAAACTATCTGCGCGCGCATGGCATCAAGCCGCTGATACTGAACAGTATTAATTATGGGGTAGATTTTTACGGAGATACTTTATTCACGAGTAAAGTAGAAGCGCAACAACATACTCAACGTGTAGAAGCATTTTTTAGAGCCACCCAAAAGGGCTGGGAATATGCACTCGAGCATAAAGAGCAACTAGCTGAGCAGATCATGACCATGCCTGGCGTGGTTGAGCGTGGCATTACACGAGAAATCTTGCTCAATGAGGCTCGTGATATGGAGCCACTAATCCTGCCGAATATCGTGGAGATCGGTCATACCAATCCAGGGCGCTGGCAATATATCGCTGATGAGTTAAGCAGTCTTAAGCTGGTAGATAAGCCTATCAATTTAAGGGGGTTCTTTTTTGAGCCTGATAGCAATATGCCTTTACCAATGCGCCAAAGTATCCTGGTAAGTATTACGCTATTTGCCCTCATATTGCTAGCGACAGCGAGCTGGCTATTCACTACTCGACGTAAATTACGTAGTAATTCACAGCAATTACAAACAGAAGTGAGTCGCCGTAAATTAATCGAATCGGATTTACTGGCCGCGGAGACCCGTATCAACGAAATGTTCCACGCCACCGCTGCCGGGATTGCCATCACCACCCCAGATGGACGCTACTTGTCGGCTAATCCAGCCTATTCCAAGATGCTGAATTACACAGAGGCAGAACTACAAAAAACGAATTTTTTTGAACTCACATCTCAAAACGATGTGGATGAGTGTGCAAATAAAATCAATCAGTTACTAAAGGGTGCAATTTCAAATTTTGTGCTTGAAAAGCGCTATATCACCAAAGATGGCGCAATTGTATGGGCTAGGGCGAGTATTAATCCTATGTATTCGGCAACGGGAGAAATCAGAAATTTTATCGCCGTAACTGAAGACATTACTGAAAAAATTCTGATAGAAAACAGGCTCAAAGATAGTGAAAGTCTTTTAAAAATGGCTGGCACACTTTCACATCTGGGCGGCTGGGAAGTTGATGCGGCCAGTATGCAAATGCAATGGTCGGATGAAGTGGCATTGATGCATGAATTGCCAGCAGGGACAACGCCTACGATTGAAGAAGGCGTTAGCATGATCGCCCCTGAGTATCGGAATATTGTGCAAAATGCCTTGAAAAATTGTATCAATAATGGCACGCCTTACGATATTGAATTTGTAAAGCTTACAGCTAATCATCGCCGTATTTGGGTACGTTCCTTGGCGGTGGCCTTAAGAGATGCCAATGGCAAGATCATACGGATACAGGGTGCTTTTCAAGAGATTACTAAACAGAAGCAATTACAGATATTCAATGAAAGACAATCGTTAATACTGGCAAACATCGCTAGTGGCGCTCCTTTAAAAACGGTATTAGATGAATGTATAGGGCTCGTTGAAAGTCAATATCCCGAGCTAAGTTGCGGTATCAGTGCAGTTGACGACAGACAAACATGTCTAAGAGTATTGGCTAGTTCCGAAAGCATATCTAAAGCATATACCAAGGCGATTGAAGGTGGCTTGATAGGTAAGGCTGCCGGGTCTTGCGGGACAGCCGCTTACTTAAAAGAGCCAGTGATTGTGAGCGATATCGCTACAGATCCGCATTGGAAAGACTATAAAGAACTCGCGTTTAAACATAATTTATACGCCTGCTGGTCTTGGCCGGTATTTTCTAGCACAGGTGAAGTCATTGGAACTTTTGCAGCTTATTCGAACGAGGTGGCTACACCGACCAATGAAGTGACTGAATTTATCCTTGCGGTTGTGAAAACAGTGGGCATTGCCATGGAAAAGGAGAACTCTGCCTCCCAGATTTATTTGCTCGGCTATGCTCTGTCAAGATTGAATGAAATCGTTATCATTACTGAGGCATCTCCTATCGACGAACCAGGGCCTCTGGTTGTATATGTCAATGATGCTTTTGAAAAACAAATGGGATATCGTCGTGAAGACATCATCAACAAATCACCGCGGTTCCTGCAAGGGAAAAAAACGCAGAGAAGCGAGCTAGATCGCATACGTACGGCACTTGAGAAAAAAGAATCGGTGCGCGTCGAAATCATTAATTATAAAAAAAGTGGTGAGGAAATTTGGTTAGAGATGGAGATTGTGCCCATCTTAGATTTGCAAGGTGTGCATACCCACTCAGTGGCAATTGAGCGTGACATTACCAGTCGCAAAGAATCAGAGATTGAATTGTTACGCTTAAATCGGGCTTTACGTTTACTAAGCTCTTGTAGTGACTTGTTAATAAGGGCAAACGATGAAGCCCAGTTGATTAAAGAAGTTTGTGAGTTAGCTGTAAAAATAGGCGGCTATCGAATGGCTTGGGTAGGATATGCACTGGATGACGAGAATAAATCCATCATCCCGATGGGTAGCTATGGAAGTGGTAGTGACTTTCTGGATGAGCTTAAACTTAGCTGGTCTGAGGAAAGTTCGCGCGGACTTGGCCCCGGGGGTAAGTCCATACGCGGAGGTAAAACCATCGTTGTTGAAGATATTGCCAATGACCTTTCCTACCCCGCTACCAACCAGGCGATTAAACAGGGGTATTTAGGGTTGATATCATTGCCACTAAAAGCTAAAAATCGGAGTTTTGGTTTATTGGCGATGTACGCACCGGAAGTGCGTGTGATTCCCCCAGAAGAAATCAAATTGCTGGAAGAAATGGCTGAAGACCTTTCATTCGGCATCATGAATATTAGGGCTATGCAGGAGCAAGAGCGTATTCAAACTGCGCTAAGAAAAGTAGCTTCTAGTGTATCCGTCACGGCTAGCAATCTATTTTTCGAGCAACTCGTACAAAGCATGGTGGCTGCAACCAATGCGGATGCCGGATTCATTGCCAAAATTATTTCAGAAGAACCTCTAGTAGCTCGTACGGTGGCTGCAGAAGTGGGTGGCGTGCCTATTGAAAACATTGAATATGATTTAAATTCAAGCCCATGTAGCAACGTTCTCCACAATGATGATTTCGTATTGTCTGAATCCCAAGACTGTTCGAACCTCTCCCAAACCATGATTAAGCTGGGAATGAAGGATTATATAGGTCAGCGATTGTTGAATAGCCAGGGAAAAGCGATTGGCATGCTTTTTGTGATGAGAAAAGAGCCCATCTTACATAATGATTTTGCGGTGTCGACCCTCAAAATATTTGCAACCCGGGTAGCTGCTGAAATGGAACGCCAGGACTATGACCGCAATATGCGTAATCAGGCTTCATTACTGGATAAAGCGCAGGACGCGATTATTGTGCGTGGCATGGACCATTGCATACAATTTTGGAATAAGGGTGCAGAACGACTATACGGGTGGACTCAGGATGAAGTGTTAGGCAAATCCATACTTGATTTAATTTATTCTGGTACGGATGATTTTATTGAAGCTCAAAATACTTTGCTTGAGACTGGAGAATGGAAGAACGAGGTGGCTCAGCACTGTAAGGATGGGCGGGCTATTTTTGTAGAAGTGCATTGGACATTAGTGCGTGACGATAATGGCTTGCCGCTGTCGGTGTTATGTATTAACACCGATATGACACAACGTAAAGCCGCGACAGAAGAGATCCAGTATCTAGCATTTTATGATTCATTAACAAAGCTGCCGAATCGTCAATTGGTGCAGGACCGTATCCAGCATGCGATTGCCACTAGTTTGCGAACAGGTAAGCACAGTGCGTTGTTATTCATCGATATTGATAATTTCAAGACCATTAACGACACCATGGGCCATGGCGCAGGTGATATTTTGCTAAAACAGATTGCCAAACGCTTACTTGAATCTACACGGGATAGTGATACGGTTGCACGGCTCGGTGGTGACGAGTTCATCATCATGCTAGAAGAACTGAGCGCTGATGCGGAAGAGGCGGCAATTCAATGCAAAACTTTTGCTGAAAAGTTGATGCTACTTTTCCAAGATGGATTTGTTGTTGAAAGCCATACCTATTTCAGTACGCCAAGCATAGGCATCACTTTATTCCAGGATGATGCGCAAACAGTCAGCGGGCTTCTGCAGCAAGCTGACCTTGCCATGTATCAGGCCAAAGCCTCAGGCCGTAACACGTTAAGGTTTTACGATCCGCAAATGCAAATCGCCGTGACCAGGCGTGCTCAATTCGAAGATGATTTACGGGCGGGCCTAAAAAAAGGTGAATTCCTGCTTTATTATCAACCGCAGTTCGATGTTCACGGTTACTGTGTAGGTGTAGAAGCTCTATTGCGCTGGAAACATCAAACCAAAGGCATGATATCGCCAGCTGAGTTCATTCCGCTTGCAGAAGAGACCCTATTGATATTGCCTATCGGTGCGTGGGTGCTAAAAACTGCCTGCGATACCTTAGTTAAATGGCAAAAAATCCCGCAAATGGCTAAAGTAAGCCTAGCTGTAAATGTTAGCGTCTGCCAATTCCGCCAGCTGGATTTTGTTGAGCAGTTTACAGCCATCATTGAGAGTTCTGGCATTAATCCAGCGCTGCTAAAATTGGAGTTAACTGAGAGCTTATTCGCTGAAAATACTCAGGATATCATTAGCAAAATGACAGCGCTTAAAAAGCTGGGGGTTGTATTCTCGCTGGACGATTTTGGTACTGGCTATTCGTCCCTATCCTATTTAAAAAGATTACCATTAGATCAACTGAAGATAGACCAGTCATTCGTGAAAGAAGTCTTGCTGAATCAGCATGATGCTACGATATGTCGAAGTATTATCAACCTAGCAAAAAGCCTGGGTTTAGAAGTGATTGCAGAAGGCGTAGAACTGCTTGAACAAAAAGAATTTTTGATGGCCGAGGGGTGTTATTTATACCAAGGTTATTATTTTAGTAGACCTTTACCCATTGATGACCTTGAAACACTGATTACAAAAGAACCGTAATTTAACTAACGGTCTTATTTTCACGCCTCTACACAAAGGTATACCGGCGTGTTATAGACTAAATTCAAATATCCCCTCTTCCAATTTGCCACTGAACTACACCCGAGTATTAGTCGTATATCTAAAACGTATTTTACTGCCTCTTTGCTTGAGTGCAGGCTGAGCGATAAAACATATCTTTAAGTTTGAATAATTATTGTATTGCACACTATCTATTACTAAACAAATTATTTGCACACACGTTATTAATATGTTAAAAAGATGTTACTGAATATTGCATTATGTAAATCAGTAAAATTTACATTTTCAGGACAAATAATTTATAAATCACTATTAATGGGAGAAGCAAAATGTTTAAAAAGATTAATCGTTTATTTTTAGTCATGTTTAGCGTTATAGGGTTGGCTGGAACTTTTACTACAACAGCAAGTGCGGCAGCAACAGAGGAGACTTTATACGAACGACTGGGTGGAACATATAACATTGCTTCAACTGTTGATTATTTAGTCGAAATGATTTACATAAACAAAGGGTTAAATGCTAACCCTAAATTAAAGGCCGTGCATGACAGACCAGAAACTAAAGCTGGCTTTAAGGTAATGTTGACCAACTGGGTTGTACAAGAAACAGGCGGACCAAAATTGTATGTGCCTGATCCATTTGGCCGCGGCAAATCGATGAAAGACAGCCACCCACATCTCGATATCAGCAATCGCGAATTCGACATTATTAAAACATTGGCTTTAGCTACTTTTTATCAATACAACGTTGGTAATCACGAAATTGATCAACTGATGGATGATTTAGAATCCTATCGCAAAGTTATTGTCACTAGGAAAGACGACCCTGCATTTACTTCTCGTTTGAAAAAAGATGGTGTTGAGTATCGTACTAAGTAAATTAAATTGTTAATAACAAGAATTAAGGCCAGTCATTCGCTGGCCTTTTTATTGCGCTCGGATACTGATTTTAACTTAGCTTCTTTTGATATGGTTTCGGATAAACGTTTAAGTGACTCTTTTAACTGTACAAACTCTTCATTGCAAAGTTGGGTTTGGCACTCAACGTTTTGTTGTACGAGCGCAATCTCATGTTGTAGTGAATTGCCAGCATCGGTTAACTGTACATCGACAATTCGCTCGTCAGCCTTATTTCGAATACGCGTTAAAAATCCAGCAGTTTCTAAGCGCTTCAACATTGGTGTAAGCGTAGCGGAGTCTAAATCAAGTCGATGCGCAATATTGCTAACGCTTATACAATCTTTTTCCCACAATACAAGCATGACCAAATATTGAGTATAAGTAAGTCCAGCGTTCTCAAGCCCATGGCGATAAGCTCTCGTTATGGCGTGCGTTGCGGTATAAAGTGCGAAACATAGCTGATGATCCAGCATTAAATTTTCATGTTTGATCATGTAATCTACATTTTAATTTGATGCACAATTATAAGGTCAGCTAAGCGTTATTCACAATATTTGTTATCAATCAAATGGAATTTAAAATTTAGTCCTATTTTAAAATAGGAATTATTAAAAAGTGACTTGTTAAAAAGTTAAGTCATGATTTACGTCCCACGACCTCAATGGAACGCTTAAAAGGCTTGGAGCGTGCCCAGTTGTTATTGCAAGTGAATAACCGTGTAGCTCTACAGCGCTTGCTCAAAACATGGCTGCCACAAATCGGCAGTTTGCCACTTGCTGCAAAAATCAGCTTGAGTTTGGTATAGACCCCGTTAGAGTTTTAACTGTTTTATCGTTCGGCCTGCATCTTAAGCAAAAAGGCAGTAAAATAGCGCTTTAGATAAACGCACTATTGTGCGGGTGTAGTTCAGTGGTAGAACGCTAGCTTCCCAAGCTCGATATGCGGGTTCGATTCCCGTCACCCGCTCCATCATTAGCATTTAGCGCTAATGAATTTACGTTTTCACTAATAAGTGATTAGTTTATAGCGTTTCAACGGTTTAATCCTTTCCCTAGATAATCAGTTATTGATACTTTTCTGATGCTTTGGTATGATGGTAATAGGAATTATTATCATTACCATTAACTGTCTTAGAGAATATTATGACCAATTACAACTTGAAAAAAATCAGTGTGGCAGTAGCCCTTTGTGTCATGCCATTAGGCTCTGCTTTTGCTGATGAAGCTACCCTTCAGGCGCAAATAGACAAATTACAGAAGCTGGTTGAAACGCAAGCGGAGCAACTGAAATCACTCAAACAAGAAACCGCTACTTTAGCCAGTCGCAAAACTTTAGAAACACCTGAAGGTGTAGATGTTGAAGCGGCTTACGCAAATAAGGACAGATATTCACGAGAGTCTGCTAACAGTGCTTCAGATACTACAATTGGTGGTTACGGAGAGGTTAATTATAATAAATACAGTCATGACAGCAGTAATAACCAAGCTGACCTAAGGCGGGTTGTACTATCCATTGGTCATAACTTCAATGATCAGCTAAGTTTTAACGGTGAGTTTGAATGGGAACATGCCGTGACCAGCGCGGATGACCAAGGTGAAGCGGCCATTGAGCAAGCCTATTTGAATTACCAATTCAAATCTGGTATCAATGTTAAAGCTGGCTTGTTCCTGATGCCGTTTGGCTTTCTTAATGAATCGCATGAGCCACCAGTTTTTTATGGCGTAGAGCGTAATGAAGTGGAAACCCGGATTATCCCAAGCACATGGCGTGAAGGCGGTATTGGCGTATCTGGTAATACAGATGTAGGGATAGATTGGAATGTGGGGGTGGTGACTGGGTTCAATACTGCGAAATTTGATGACGCGGGCGCACCCTTAAGTGCTAGTCATCAAGAGTTACAACTAGCTAAAGCGCATGATTTAGCCTATTACGGTGTAATGAATTACAGAGGCTTACCGGGCCTGACAGTTGGTGGTGGCGTATTTACCGGTAATACTATCCAGGGTAATGCTGACTTCAAAGAAGATAACACACTTCCTGATTTTAGCGGTATCAAAGGCCGTTTGACCCTTTGGGATTTGCATACAAGATGGCAAAGCCGCGGCTGGGATGTACAGGCAATCTATGCCAAAGGTTCTATCTCTGAGGCTGGAAAAATCGACAATGTGATACAGGCTTACAATATTGCTAACGGTGATACACGCCCTTTCCTCCCTAGTGAATTTTATGGTTATTTGGGTCAAGTGTCTTATAAAATATGGGAAAAGGGCAATATGTCACTAAGTCCATTCTTCCGCTACGAGCGTTATAACACGCAGTCCAATATGCCTACGGGTTTTGCTTCCGATGCTGAAAATGCCGACCGCGTAATGACAGCTGGTATCTCCTTTAAACCGGATCCACAGGTGGTGGTAAAAGCTGATTATCAGAAGTTCCAGCAAAACTCGGATAAAGATCGCATTAATCTTGGTATAGGCTATATGTTCTAAAGCTATTAAAACCAAGTATAAACCTGAACTTCAAGGCATAAGGCTTACAGATTAATCTGTAAGCCTTAATTATTTGAAAGATTTGAAATCTACGAAGAACGAAGTACGAGCTGGCTATATAACTAAACTTGAAATCAGCTTAGAATAATATTAGGTCACAAAGTAGTTAATCCACTGTAAAATTTAGTTCTTTCGGATGAGATGGAAATGCGGAACACAAAATAAATGCGTTTATTTTTGAACTGTTATTTCTGAATTCGATTTACATCACTCGCTCCATTAGACATTATTTTGGTAAATTCCATGGCAAATCAAGCACCACCTTCAGTAATGACTTTTGCGGGTACAGACCCGAGTAGCGGTGCGGGCTTGCAGGCCGACATCCTGACCTTCGCCAGCATCGGTTGTCATCCGCTTTCAGTAGTAACGGCAATTACCGTGCAAGACACGATAGGTGTGGACAGCGTATTGCCAATGGATGCAGATTGGGTAAACGACCAAGCGCGTGCCATTTTGGAAGATGTGCAGGTATCGGCATTCAAAATTGGGCTATTAGGCTCAGTAGAAAATATCGCAGTTGTGGCCGAGATTATGGCGGACTATCCGGACGTGCCTTTGCTTATTGACCCCATTTTGACGTCAGGCCGTGGTGACGATTTAACCAGTGACGATATGATGGATGCGATGATTGAATTGCTATTCCCGCAAGCCACACTGATTACGCCGAATAGCTTGGAAGCGCGCCGTTTGGCTTTTGCAGACGATATAGATGAAATAGGCCTGTCTTCACTGGAAGAAAGTGCCGCCCGCCTGCTGGCAATGGGCAGCGAATATGTGCTGATTACCGGTACGCACGAACGTACGCTAGAAGTCACTAACACTTTATACGGCGATAATAAGCTCATCAAGGCTTACAAATGGGAACGCTTATCAGGTAGCTATCATGGCTCCGGCTGTACGCTTACCAGTGCCATTGCTGCGTGCATGGCACATGGTTTAACAATGGAAGAGGCAATTCTAGAAGCGCAGGAGTACACCTGGCAAACGCTGAAAAATGGATTCAGGCCTGGCATGGGGCAATATATTCCAGACCGTATGTTTTGGGCACGTGACGAGGAAGATGTTTTAGTGAATACGGGCGATACCAGCGCTAAAACGCATTAATGCTATATTTCAATAAGTTGCAGATTAAAGGCTTATACGCTGTAACGCCGGATATTACGGATACACAATCACTGTGCGACATGGTCACTGCTGCATTACAAGGTGGTGCAAGCATTGTGCAATATCGTAACAAGCAAGCGGATGCAGCTTTTCAGCGTGTTCAAGCCAGTGCCCTGCTGCCAATATGTCGACAATTTGAAGTTCCCCTGATCATTAACGATGATGCAGCGTTATGTAAATCACTGGATGCTGATGGCGTACATTTAGGCGGAACGGATGGCGATATCGCAGCTGCGCGCAAATTGCTGGGACCCGAAAAAATTATCGGCGCATCATGCTATAACCGCTTGGAGCTTGGTCAACAGGCGACCAAGCAAGGCGCAAGTTATGTGGCTTTTGGGGCATGTTTTGCCTCCAGTACCAAGCCTAATGCAGCTGTAGCAAGCCTGGGGTTATTTGCCCAAGCAAAAAAACTTAATCTGCCGACCGTTGCGATAGGTGGAATTACACTTGGTAACGTTCATTTAATTAAACAGGCTGGCGCTGATGCAGCGGCAGTAATCAATGACCTTTTTGGAAGCAAAGATATAAGAAACACCGCAACCCAATTTGTACAACTATTGAATAGCTAAACTCATGACATCGATCAATCAAACCCTTTTCGACAAATCCCAGCAACTCATTCCAGGCGGTGTAAATTCGCCGGTACGTGCTTTCCGCAGTGTGGGTGGCACGCCGATTTTTTTCAAGCGTGGCTTGGGCTCAAAATTATGGGATGTAGATGGCAAGCAATACATCGACTACATCAATTCATGGGGTCCGATGATTGTCGGCCATGCCCATCCTGAAGTGATTAAAGCCGTACAGTTGGTCGCAGAAAATAGCTTATCTTTCGGCGCACCGACGGGCTTGGAGCTTGAAATGGCTGAGCTTATCAACAAGCTCGTGCCTAGTATGGAACAAGTGCGCTTGGTGAGCAGCGGTACTGAAGCAACGATGAGTGCAATTCGTGTAGCGCGCGGCTTTACAGGCCGTAACAAGATCGTGAAGTTTGAAGGGTGCTACCACGGCCATGCCGATGCATTGTTAGTGAAAGCCGGTTCAGGTCTGCTGACTTTTGGTGAGCCAAGCTCTGCAGGTGTTCCAGCGGATGTAGCCGCTCACACTTTGACGCTGGAATACAATAATACCCAGGAGCTTAAAGAGTTGTTCGATAAAATCGGCAGCGAAATTGCCTGTGTGATTATAGAGCCGGTTGTGGGCAACATGAACTTAATTGTTCCGCACATGGAGTTCTTAAAAACCCTGCGTGAGCTGTGTACACAACATGGTAGTGTGTTGATATTTGATGAAGTGATGACAGGTTTCCGTGTGCACTTAGGCGGCGCACAAGCGCTGTACAACATCAAGCCAGATATGACGACTTTGGGTAAGGTGATTGGAGGAGGTTTACCCGTTGGCGCCTTCGGCGGCCGTAAGGATATCATGAGTTGTCTTGCGCCGCTTGGGGCAGTTTACCAGGCAGGTACGTTGTCCGGCAACCCGGTAGCGGTTACTGCAGGCTTGAAAACACTGGAATTAATACAGGCACCTAACTTTCACGATAAGCTTGCGGCTCAAACCAAAAAACTGGTGGATGGTTTAGTGCAAGCGGCAAAAGAAGCCGGTGTAATGTTCAGCGCGCAAAGCGTTGGCGGCATGTTCGGCTTATATTTCAGGGAAAAATGCCCAACGACTTTTGCCGAGATCATGCAATCTGATAAAGCCGCTTTCAACAAGTTTTTCCATAGCATGTTGGATGCAGGCATTTATCTTGGTCCATCAGCATTTGAGGCTGGTTTTGTGTCCGCAGCGCATACGGATGCCGATATCGCACAAACGATAGAGGTGGCAAAAGGATCTTTCCAATCACTCAAGGCTTAGCTTTTGTCACTAGCCTGCTTAAACTTCTATCGCTGACGCTCAAAGCCGATTTAATGATCGGCTTTGTAGGATTCGGCAAATAATTCTGCATCTTTAGCCCCTATCTTATTGAACACATAGACATTTAACGGTAAACTTGAAGGTTCCGCTAAATGTTTTGTGATTAGATAATATGGCATCAGATTTAAGTAATCAAACCGCGTTGAATCAACCAGACCTGCTGGGTTCAGCGCTACCGAGTGCTCCAGCTACTTTTACAGGAAAGCCAGCAAAGCAAGGTCTATACAACCCGTCTAACGAGCGCGATGCTTGTGGTGTAGGTTTTGTGGCGCATATCAAAGGCCAAAAAAGCCATGAGATCGTGCAAAAAGGCTTGGAACTGCTGACCAACCTGACCCACCGTGGTGCGACTGGCTATGATCCAAAGTTGGGCGATGGTGCTGGCTTACTCATGCAAATGCCTGATGCATTCATGCGTAAAGAAGCGGCGAAGCTCAACATTACGCTGCCAGCAGCGGGACAATATGCGGTGGGCAATGTGTTTTTACCGCAAACGGCGTCGAATCGTGAAGCCTGCGAAGCGCTCATCAATAAAATCATCGCGGAAGAAAACCAAACCTTGTTAGGCTGGCGTGATGTGCCAGTGAATAACGGCAATATCGCCCAGGCGGCACATGATGTTGAGCCTGTGATGCGTCAGGTGATTATTGCTAGCACTGCAACCGATCAAAATATTTTCGAGCGCAAATTATTTGTGATTCGTAAACGTATCGAACATGCTGTTCGCGCCTTAAACTTCAAAGACAAAGCGGCATTCTATATCCCGTCCCTATCTTCACGCACTATCGTCTATAAAGGCATGCTGCTGGCTAATGAAGTGGGTATTTATTACCAAGATCTGAATGACGAAAGCGTAGTTTCTGCACTGGCTTTGGTGCATCAACGCTTCTCTACTAATACTTTTCCGGCTTGGGATCTGGCTCACCCGTTCCGCATGATTGCGCATAACGGCGAAATCAATACTGTACAAGGTAACGTAAACTGGATGGCGGCACGTCATGCAGCGATGCGTTCCAGCGTGATCGGCGAAGATCTGGAAAAATTATGGCCATTGATCGCTGAAGGCCAGTCTGACTCGGCTTGTTTCGATAACTGTTTGGAATTGCTAGTGGCCGGTGGTTATTCATTACCACACGCCATGATGATGTTGATTCCTGAAGCGTGGTCAGGCAATCCATTGATGGATGAAGAACGCCGTGCGTTCTATGAATACCACGCTGCATTGATGGAGCCATGGGATGGCCCAGCTGCGGTAGCCTTTACCGATGGCCGCATGATTGGTGCAACGCTAGACCGTAATGGCCTACGCCCAGCACGTTATCTCGTCACAGATGACGACATCGTGATGATGGCGTCTGAAATGGGCGTGTTGACATTCCCGCAAGAAAAAATCGTTAAAAAATGGCGCTTACAGCCGGGCAAAATGTTGCTGATCGACATGGAGCAAGGCCGTATCATTGATGACGCGGAAGTTAAAAAAGAACTCGCGACGGCTAAACCGTATAAACAATGGATTGAGAAAACACGATATTTCCTGAGCGATATGCCTAAAGTAGACGGCAAGCTAGAAATGGCTGCCAGCTTGTTGGATACGCAACAAGCTTTCGGCTATACGCAAGAAGATATCAAATTCGTGATGTCACCGATGGTGGCAAACGGCGAAGAAGGTGCCGGCTCTATGGGTAACGACGCGGCCTTGCCGGTGTTATCTGCCAAACCAAAATTGCTTTATAACTACTTCAAACAATTGTTCGCGCAAGTGACTAATCCGCCTATTGATCCGATTCGTGAAGAGTTGGTCATGTCATTAGTAACGTTCATCGGTCCTAAGCCTAATCTGTTAGGTGTCGATGAAACTACACCGCCGATGCGCTTGGAAGCCAGCCAGCCAGTACTGATGCTTGACGAGCTTGAACAATTAAAAGCTATTGCGACACTTACTCAAAACCAATATAAATCATTGGTGCTTGATATTACCTACCCTGCCATGCAAGGCAAAGTAGCAATGGAAGCTGCGGTTGCGAGCATTGCTAACGCCGCGGAAAAAGCTGTACAAGATGGTTTCAATATCCTGATCCTTTCGGACCGTAACATCAGCGCTGAACGTTTAGCGATTCCGGCATTATTGGCCTGTTCAGCAACGCATGAGCATTTGGTGAAAGCTGGACTGCGCACCAGCACTGGCTTAGTCATTGATACTGGTTCTGCTCGTGAAGTGCACCATTTTGCCTTATTGGCAGGTTATGGCGCCGAAGCGGTTTGTCCATGGTTAGCGTTTGAAACGATTAACCATATGGGTGCCAAAGATAATTACGAAGCGGCGAAGAAATTCGTTAAGGCCATCGGTAAAGGTCTATATAAAGTGATGTCCAAAATGGGCATTTCTACCTACCAGTCTTACTGTGGCGGCCAGATTTTCGAAGCGATTGGTTTGAACTCTGCGTTCGTAGATAAATACTTCACAGGTACAGCGACCAATATCGAAGGTATCGGCCTAGACCAAGTGTCGGAAGAAGCGGTACGTTTGCATGCTGCAGCATTCGGCGATGACCCTGTATTGGCGAACAGCCTAGACGCTGGTGGCGAATATGCTTTCCGTGTGCGTGGTGAAGAGCATATGTGGACGCCAGATTCTATTGCCAAATTGCAACATGCCACCCGCACTAACCAGACAAGCACTTATAAAGAGTACGCAAAACTCATCAATGACCAAACACGTCGCCACATGACCTTGCGCGGCTTGTTTGAAATAAAACCAGCGGGCGCTGCGATTCCATTGGATTCTGTTGAATCGGCTAAAGAGATTGTTAAACGTTTTGCTACTGGCGCGATGTCATTGGGTTCAATCTCTACTGAAGCGCACGCCACATTAGCGATTGCCATGAACCGAATCGGCGGTAAATCCAACACCGGTGAAGGCGGCGAAGACGCTAAACGCTTCATCCCAGTGGCGAGTGATACCAGCATGGCGCAAGTCATCGGCAGCAAACAGATTGAGGCAGACATCGCACTCAAAGCTGGCGATTCGATGCGATCACGCATCAAGCAGGTCGCATCAGGTCGTTTCGGTGTCACTGCCGAATACTTGGCTTCTGCAGACCAGATTCAAATCAAGATGGCACAGGGTGCTAAACCTGGTGAAGGTGGCCAACTGCCGGGTCACAAAGTGTCTGAGTACATCGCTAAATTGCGTTTTTCAGTTCCAGGCGTAGGTTTAATTTCACCACCGCCACATCATGATATTTATTCGATTGAAGATTTGGCACAGTTGATTCATGACTTGAAAAATGCCAATCCAAAAGCGTCAATTTCGGTAAAACTGGTTTCTGAAACCGGTATCGGCACCGTGGCAGCTGGCGTAGCAAAAGCGAAATCAGATCATATCGTTGTTGCCGGCCATGACGGTGGCACTGGCGCATCACCGATTTCATCTGTAAAACATGCCGGTACACCGTGGGAGCTGGGCTTGGCTGAAACACAGCAAACATTAGTGTTGAACCAATTACGTGGCCGCGTGGTTGTGCAAGTTGACGGTCAAATGAAAACCGGTCGTGATGTGCTGATTGGTGCGTTGTTAGGTGCTGATGAGTTCGGCTTTGCGACAGCGCCATTGGTCGTTGAGGGCTGTATCATGATGCGTAAATGCCATTTGAATACTTGCCCGGTAGGCGTGGCGACACAAGATCCGGAACTGCGTAAACGCTTTACCGGTCAGCCTGAGCACGTCGTAAATTACTTCTTCTTCGTTGCTGAAGAGGTACGTGAACTCATGGCATCTATGGGCATCGCTAAATTTGATGACCTGATTGGCCGTGCAGATTTACTCGATATGCAAGCTGGTATTGACCACTGGAAGATCAACGGTTTGGATTTCAGCAAGATATTCCACTTGCCAGATATGCCTGCGGAAGTTTCACGCAAAAATAATGACGTGCAAGACCACGGCTTGGTCAATGCGCTTGATAACAAGCTCATGGACTTAGCGAAAGAAGCGCTCGAAACCGGAAAAAAAGTGGTGCTGGATATTCCAATCACCAACACCAACCGTACTGTAGGCACGATGTTATCTAACCAGGTAGCAAGCCGTTACGGTAATGCAGGCCTGCCGCAAGACACGATACATGTGAATTTCACTGGGACTTCAGGCCAAAGTTTTGCAGCGTTCTTGGCAAAAGGGATTACATTCGAACTGACTGGCGAAGGCAACGACTACGTGGGTAAAGGCCTTTGTGGCGGACGTATCGTGATCAAACCGCCAGTAGCATTCCGCGGCATTTCACATGAAAACATCATCATCGGTAATACCGTAATGTACGGCGCTACGACTGGTGAAAGTTATTTCAGAGGTGTTGCAGGCGAACGTTTCTGTGTACGAAATTCAGGTGCTTCTGCGGTAGTGGAAGGTGTAGGTAACCATGGTTGTGAGTACATGACCGGTGGTACCGTGGTGGTGCTAGGCTTAACTGGCCAGAACTTCGCCGCAGGGATGAGTGGCGGCGTGGCTTATGTTTATGATGAAGATGGTTTATTTGCTAAACGTTGCAATATGAGCATGGTTTCACTTGAGAAAGTGGAAACTACAGAAGCGAGCTTAGGCAAAATACATCATTTGAACCAGCCGGACGAAATCACATTAAAAACATTGATAGAAAATCACGCAAAATACACGGGTAGTGAGCGCGCTAAAGCGATTTTGGCAGACTGGGCGAATTACCGTGCTAAGTTTGTAAAAGTGATGCCAAATGAATATAAGCGTGCATTGATCGAGCTTGCTGAAGATAAAGCACTCGTAGCGGCATAAACAGTTGCTGCATAACTAGCAGCTGCATAAAGGGAAAAGACTTTAAATATGGGTAAAGTAACGGGGTTCATGGAATATGAACGGCTGGCAGAAGCTAATCTACCAGTAGAAAATCGGGTTAAAAACTACAAGGAATTTGTATTACATTTAACTGACGACCAAGCCAAGCAACAAGGCGCGCGCTGTATGGATTGCGGTATCCCTTTCTGTACTACGGGTTGCCCGGTGAACAATATCATCCCAGACTGGAATGACTTGGTTTATAGCCAGGATTGGCGCAGTGCTATTGATGTCTTGCATTCAACCAATAACTTTCCGGAATTCACCGGTCGTATCTGCCCTGCTCCATGCGAGGCTGCATGCACCCTCAATATCAATGACGACCCAGTCGGTATTAAATCTATTGAACACGCAATCATTGATAAAGCATGGGAAAGCAACTGGGTTACACCACAAATCCCGGCGTATAAAACGGGTAAAAAAGTCGCTATCGTAGGTTCAGGCCCGGCAGGTTTAGCTGCTGCTCAGCAATTGGCACGGGTTGGACATGATGTAGTCGTACTGGAAAAAAGCAGTCGTATCGGTGGCTTGCTGCGTTATGGCATTCCAGATTTCAAGATGGAAAAATCTCACATAGACCGCCGTATGGCGCAGATGGAAGCAGAAGGCGTTGAGTTCCGCGTCAATCAGAACGTGGGCGAAAATGTGAATGCTGATGACTTATTAAAAGAGTTTGATGCTGTGATTTTAGCTGGCGGCGCTGAGCAGCCACGTGACTTGCCTGTAACAGGTCGTGAGTTGGATGGCGTAATGTACGCGATGGATTTTTTGACCCCGCAAAACAAAGTAGTGGCTGGCGATACTGTGCCTAACCAAGTGTTAGCAACTAATAAAAACGTTGTTGTGATTGGTGGCGGTGATACTGGTTCTGACTGTGTTGGTACTTCAAACCGTCACGGTGCAGTCTCAATTACTCAGTTTGAGTTGATGCCACAACCTCCGGAAAAAGAAAACAAAGAGTTGGTATGGCCTAACTGGCCGCTTAAAATGCGTACTTCAAGTTCGCATGAAGAAGGCGCGAACCGTGATTGGTCTATTACTACCAAAGAGCTAATCGGCGAAAACGGTAAGGTCACCCACTTGAAAGGCTGTAAAGTCGAGTGGAAAGACGGCAAGATGATTGAAGTTGCCGGTACTGAATTCACCATTAAGGCGGATTTAGTATTGTTAGCGATGGGCTTTGTTTCACCAGTGCAAAAACTGCTAGATGCTTTCGGTGTGGAAAAAGACCAACGCGGCAATGCCAAAGCTATTACTGAAGGTGCTGAGAGTTATAAAACCAGCAAAACTAAAGTATTCGCTGCCGGTGACGTACGCCGTGGTCAATCATTAGTGGTATGGGCGATTCGCGAAGGCCGTCAAGCAGCAAAAGCGGTAGATGAATTCTTAATGGGTTCTTCAACACTTCCCCGATAAGCTTCATTTACGGGCGAATTGCTGTGTTACGCAGTGCTCACAATCTCGCTGTACTATTTGTTTTACTTGATTACTATGGTCTCGATGTTTGTGCGCTGTGCGCCTTACACTTAATCCCGTAAATTTTGCTGATGTTCAACTTCTTAATCAAGAATTAGAAAGTAAGTTAATTCAATGGCAGAGCTACAAAACGATACTTTCTTAAAAGCCTTAATGCGCCAACCCACTGACTATACGCCGGTGTGGATGATGCGCCAGGCGGGCCGTTATTTACCTGAGTATCGTGAAAGCCGCAAAACTGCTGGCAGCTTTTTACAACTGTGCAAAAGCCCAGACTTTGCCACTGAAGTCACCTTGCAACCGCTAGACCGCTATCCCTTACTAGATGCTTCTATCCTGTTCTCCGATATCCTCACGGTGCCGGATGCGATGGGCTTGGGTTTATATTTTGAAGAAGGCGAAGGTCCTAAATTCGAACGTACCTTGCGTGAAGAAGCTGATATCCAAAAATTAGCTGTGCCAGACATGGCAAGTTTGCAGTATGTGTTCGATGCAGTGAGCCAAATTCGTAAGACTCTCAATGGCCGCGTCCCCCTTATTGGTTTCTCAGGCAGTCCGTGGACACTTGCGACTTATATGGTTGAAGGTAAAGGTGGCACGGACTTCTTAACCATTAAGAAAATGGCGTATACACGACCGGATTTATTGCACCATATCCTGGAGACTACTGCACAAACCGTTATTCAATACCTCAATGCGCAAATCACCGCAGGCGCCCAAGCCGTGATGATATTTGACTCATGGGGCGGCGCGCTGTCACACAATGCCTATAAAGAGTTTTCGCTCCATTACATGCAAAAGATAGTGAATGGCTTAACTCGCGAACATGATGGTCGAATTGTACCCCGTATCGTATTCACCAAAGGTGGCGCATTGTGGCTGGAAGCACAGGCTGAAATCGGCGCAGACGCCTTAGGCTTGGATTGGGCAGTAGATATTGGTTCAGCACGCAAGCGCGTGGGTAATAAAGTAGCACTGCAAGGCAACCTTGATCCAGCTATTCTGTTATCCACACCAGAGGCTATTGAAAAAGAAGTGGCGAATATCCTGGCTAGCTATGGCTCCGGTGCTGGCCATGTATTTAACCTTGGGCATGGTATTACGCAATGGACGCCACCGGAGAACGCTGCAGCAATGCTTACCGCGGTACGCGAGCTCAGCAGGCAATATCATCAATAATTAATTAAGCCCGTATTACGGGCTTTTTGATTTCTAGAAGATTACCTATATGTGCACCAATGGCATGCATTTATGATGGGTAAATGCACCTAAATATGGAGTAGCCCTTTCCTCACTAAGCAAATTCATAAAGATGAAATAATTCCAGTTTACGATATGAAATGCTCAGACGGGCAAGCATATCGCGCTAGCAGGTTTTATCTGCTATTAGCGGATTCATTATTTCATAAGCCTTGGTGAAAATCTTTTGAATCCCAATTAATGCATAATTACTGGTATGAGATTTGCTTAATTAAATTTGTGTAACCTGCCTAGCGAAGGGCTGGTAATTAAAAATAAGACAAAGGCGTCTATTTGGTATATATCAAATAGACGTTTTTTTTTGGGAATACATAAAATATGTTGATATCTTCTACGGCGATGGCAAGTGAAACGGACTCACTTCCCCCGGCAGATTTTCACCCACTAGAGTTGGCTTCTCTAGAAAATATTCTGCAATCCATCAGCACAAAAGCCGGGCGCGCCTATGGCTATTTTGCTGAGAAGCGTCTGGATAGTGCATTCCAGCCTATTTATAGTTTGGCACATAGGCGTGTAGTTGGCCATGAAGGCTTATTGCGTGTCACCAAACTTAAAGGTAAAAACATACCGCCCATCCAACTGTTTAACGGCGATGGAGGCTTCAGCGACGTGCAGTCGGTATTTCTGGACCGCTTGTGTCGTACGATACACTTGCATAATTATCAGCTAAACAAAGCTAACGATCTCTGGTTATTTCTTAATGTTTCGGCCCAAGTAATTAATTATCGCAGGGATCATGGACCATTTTTCGCAGAACTCATGGCTAACTACGGTATATCTCCCAAACGGGTGGTCGTAGAAATAGTAGAAGGCGTGATTCCGGACGCTAGGTTATTAGACGAAGCAGTCAAATTTTATCGAGATGCCGGATGCCTGATAGCGATTGATGACTTTGGGGCTGAAGCTTCGGATATTGAACGTATATGGCGTGTTAGCCCGGACATCGTCAAACTGGACCGTAAGATTATTGCGTCTGCTCAGTTCAACGATAAAGCACGTCGCATATTACGGGCAACCGTAGCGCTTATTCACGAATGCGGCAGTCTGGCCCTGATTGAAGGTGTAGAAAATCGTGAACAGGCTGTGATCGCTTTAGATAGTAATGCAGACCTGGTGCAGGGTTTTTATTATGCAATGCCCACCGAAGCGCCATTGCAAGAAGGTGATGGCGGAATAGGTGAGCTTGCAGATCAAAAGCCTTCAGTATCCATGGATGAGTTATTACCCTATATGGCAGAATTCAAATCTTCGATAAAGAATTTAGCCGGAAACCAATCTGTTAACGCGGCATGTGCTGCATTAGTCGATATGGAAAAAGTCGATTGTTGCTATGTTCTGGACGCCAAAGGCAGGCAGCTGGGCGAAACAATGGTAGCAAAGCGTCTGGTTACGCTAACCCCGTTCCTGCCGCTGGACACGGCTTCCGGGGCAGATTGGTCGCGCAAACCGTATCACTATCGTGCGATTTTCCAACCTGGAGAATTACAGATTAGCCGGCCTTACCTCTCTCTTGCCAGCTCACGTCTATGCGTGACTTTATCAGCGACCTATCAAGTCGATGGCCAATTACGAGTATTATGCTGCGATGTTGAATGGCGCGGCGGTAGCGGCCGAGAAGTAGGGATGTCTTCAAATAATGTTTGATGTTTATTAAAAAGCCCGCTGATGCGGGCTTTTTTCTAGCTATTCTTTAAAACGACATGCGTTTCATAGTGTTATCTTTATCAATGAATTTATGTTTGAGTGCGCCTAAAACATGGATTGCGATTAAAACTAGCAGGATGATACCGATGACTTCATGTGCTTCCTTGTAAAATTCGCGCATCGCGTTATTGTCCAAGCCTTTAATGAATGGCAGGCCGAACCACTTAATGCCGTATTTACTATAGACCGACATGATGATGCCGCTTAACGGTAACGCAATTAGTAAGATGTACATCACACGATGCACTACAGTTGCCAGAGTCTTTTCCCATTTTTTATAGGTATCTAATAGCTCTGGCGGGTTATTCATAAAACGCCATACAATTCGGATGAGGATAATGGCAAATACGGTTAAACCTAAAGACTTATGCAGATTGTAGTAGAAAGATCTAGGCGATATGCCTTCAGTGAGTTGCCAGGTATACACGCCCCAATCGAAGAGGTCATAAGCCATTTGTTTAGGCGCATCTTTAGGTAAGTCGCTGGCATACCAGCCTAGCGCAAACATGCCAAAAACGCCTAAAGCGATCAACCAATGCAGGAATACTGCAACTTTATTGTAGCGAAGCGCTCCATTTTCCATACCACGTCCCTTTATTGTGAGTGCCGCTTGTAACAAGCAGGCAGAGGTTAATTAAGTTATTATCATTGTTAAAGAATTTCACCGCAATAATTCCGCTAAATATCGTGCGAAGGTAAAACCATGTATTCGAGTATACACCCAAGATTAAATTCATTTTTTATACTAGTCAGCGTATTTTTTTGCTTAAGCGCATGTGCGCAAACAGCTATCAAACCTACAGATTTTGGCATTGAAGACTTGGGCAATGGCATCTATGTGCATCATGGTGCGCATCTGGATATTGATACAGGTTATCAGGGCGACATCTGCAATATCAGCTTTGTTGTAGGTAGCAAGGGCGTGGCGGTCATTGATACAGGCGGGAGTTTAAAAGTAGGCAATCAATTGCGTGACGCAATTAAAAAAGTCACTCCTTTGCCTATCCTGTACGTTGTTAATACCCATGTGCACCCTGACCACATCTACGGCAATGCAGCATTCCTGCAAGATAAACCGGTATTTGTTGGTCATGCCAAGTTGGCAGATGCTATGCAGATACGCCAGGAAGCTTACGATAAACTTAATATCAAATATTTGGGTGATGATGCGAAAGGGAGTGTGATCGTAAAGCCATCGCTATTAGTGAAAGAACCTATGGAGCTGGATTTAGGCGATAGAAGCCTCAAGATAACGCCTTATCAGACTGCGCATACCAATACCGACATTTCGGTGATCGATAGCAAGACACATACCCTGTTCACTGGAGATTTATTATTCATTGAACGAACCCCGGTGATTGAAGGCGATATCAAAGGCCTGATCGCCGCTATCGAACTATTGAAGACCTATCCTGTTAAGCAAGTAGTGCCTGGGCATGGGCCATCAACCAAAGAGTGGATGCAGGCATTGAATAACGAACAGCGCTACCTGAACACCTTATTAGCAGATATACGTGCCAATATCAAAAAAGGCGAAAGCATGGAAAAAACGATGGATACTGCGGCGGCAAGTGAAAAAGATAAATGGCTATTGTTTGATATTGCCAATAGGCGAAATGTGAATACTATTTTCCCGGCTTTAGAGTGGGAATAATTAGCTCGCAATAGCTAAGGTATTGCGAGCTATGAAAATTTATTTTTTAATATTATCTACAGCACAGCTTGTTTGCGGGTTTGCTGCCAGCAGTAACATGCCCCCGGTAATGCCGAAATAGATGAACATGGATTGAAAGTCGAAACGACCTAGAACAATCGCCAAGAAAAACGCTAATCCTGCCAAGATATAAGCGAATATCTTAGTTTTATAGCCTACCAATAAACCCAAGCCTGCCACTAACTCTACCAAAATCAATAACGGTGCAAAAATACTGGGTAGGCCTAATTGGCCTAGTGTGACTTGGTAATCGATATAACCATTTGGATGGCTGGTAATCGCCACCAATCTTAAGATCACTGCCCCTAAAAATACGAGTGCCAGCAAAATGCGAGCAGCGGCTGATTGATATTTTTGCATATGAAACCTTTGAATTATTATGTGAAAGTAAATGAATTTGGTAAAAGCTGCATGATGCACTGAACTGTTTTAGACTGCAAGTTTACAGTGCCATATACACATATTACACGCTATCCATTTCCAATATAAAATATACAGATGCTAGAAAAACCTGACCATAATTTCAATGTAATACAAGTGAGCTGGAACACGCATTCACCGCAATTAATCGCAGTGCGCGAGCCTGTATTCGTGGTGGAGCAAGAAGTAGCGCCGGATTTTGAGTGGGATGAAATTGATGCTGTAGCCATACATCTGTTAGCACTTTCTAATAATCAGCCCATAGGTTGCGCCCGTATCATTAACCATAAGAAGATTGGCCGCATGGCGGTGTTAAAAGAATGGCGCGGCTACGGTGTGGGCCAAGCTTTGTTGCAGGAAGCCATCAATATCTGCCAAGCGCATGGGACAAAAGTAATTAACCTTACTGCGCAGACGCATGCCATTACCTTTTATAAGCAAGCTGGCTTCATTGAAACCAGCGGTGTTTATCAGGACGCCAACATTCCGCATGTCGATATGCAACTGGATTTGTAAAGATCAGAGCATCGACTTTGTAAATTGATGCATGGTAGGCAAGGCCAGCATTTGCTAAAATACTATTTTATTCATGTGTTTGAGAGAATCTTATGTCAAAAATCATTTTTAAAGCAGGCGAAGCTACCGTTTATACAGAAGGTAAAGACGTTACAGCAGCAATGCCAGAAATTTTAATCGGCGCTGTCGATGGGCCAGTAGGCCAAGCGTTTGCTAATTTGATGGCGCAAAGCAAAGGCCATACAGCGATGTTTGCAGTGCGTGACATCAACCAATTAGTGCGCCCGGTGTGTATGACAGTGCCAAAAGTCACATTAAAAGGCAGCACAGACGTAAGTTTATTTGGTGGTGTAGTGCAAGCGGCGACTGCTGACGCGATTCTTGATTGTGTGATCGAAGGTATCATCCCTAAAGACCAAGTGAATGAGTTGTGCATTATCAGCTTAGTATGGATCGACCCGGGTTGTATCGCGCTAGAAAAAGAAGGCATACTAGACAAAGCCGATATGTACAAAAACAACTACGATGCGACAAAATTGGCTATCAAACGTGCGCTGAACGACGAACCTAGCATCGATGAGCTAATTGCTAATCGTCACAAAATCAAACACTGCATGTGGGAAGATTCCTGGGATCAAAAGTAAGGATCAGAAATAACCATCATGAAATAGCATTTAGAAGTAAGCAAAATGAAATGCAGTGATTAAATAATTTAGTCACTGCATTTATTTTATGTATGTCTTGTCTCACATTTTTTGTGCAAGCTGATTGGAGAAAATATGCCTGAAGTTGAACATAATGTGTGCTATGAAGCATTCAGCAAGCTCTGCGAAAAATTGACTGGCGATGAGTATTTGTCCGTGTCTGAAGCACAATACTGGTTGTTTGAAAGTGGTTACCGTGCTGCGATGCAAAGCCTTTTGAAGATCGCAGATGAAGGCACACAGGAAAGAAGTTTCACCTCACCGCGTTTACAGGAATTGGCCGAGATGATACTCAAAGGCCGCGTCATTAATTAATCTTGATATTTATTCAAGTATCGAATTAAGTATTTAGCTAGTTAATTATACTTTCGTTTTTAATCCCTATTAGTAGCTTCCTCACTGGCGTGGGCACTGCTGCACCAATCGCATCATCAATACTCAACCAAATCTGTCCAGTTTCACTCACCTTCGAAGGCATGGTTTCCGCCCACAATACCTGTGGCTGGATATGTAATTTAAAATGTGTAAATACATGGCTTAAAATCGGCAAGGTTTTAACCAATCGCGCGCTTATTTCATAGCGCTGCGTCATCAAAGCTGCCATCGCTATTTCATTTTCCACTTCCGGAAAACTCCATAGCCCACCCCAGATGCCAGTAGGCGGGCGTTTTTCCAGCATGACCTCATCACCACGGCGTAATATCAACATCATGGTGTTTTTTTCAGGTATGGTTTTTCGTGCTTTAGGCGTAGGCAAATCTTTAACACGGTTTTGTAGAAAGGCTTGGCAGCTCAATTGAACCGGACAGGCATTACATTTAGGCTTGCTCCGGGTACAAATGGTCGCGCCCAAATCCATCAAGCCCTGGGTGTAGGCCACCATGTCTTGTTCAGGCAATAATTCTTCAGCCAGTAACCATAGTTGCTTTTCAACCTTAGGGCTGCTTGGCCAACCTTCGACTAGAAAATGTCGCGCTAGGACACGTTTCACATTGCCATCTAAAATAGTTTGTACTTGGTTAAAGGCGAATGAAGCAATCGCCGCCGCAGTAGAGCGGCCTATGCCTGAAAGGGTTTGGATAATATCGAAGTCTTGCGGAAACGTGCCTCCATGCATATCTACAATGGTTGAAGCAGCATTGTGTAAATTACGCGCCCGTGAGTAATAGCCCAGGCCGCTCCAATGTTGCAATACTTCATCTTGCGTGGCATTGGCTAGTGTTGCGATATCGGGGAAGCGTCGCATGAATTTGCTGTAATAACCTATGACCGCTGCTACTTGGGTTTGCTGCAGCATGATCTCCGAGACCCAGATCGCGTAAGGATCTGTAGTGTTCTGCCAAGGCAGGTCATGACGCCCATGCACTTTTTGCCAGGCAATTAAACGGGTAGAAAAATCATTCATGGATTACTTTGCTATTTATGTAGGATAGTTGCATGATGAAGGGGGTGGGGAGTATAAACCATCGATTTAGATAATAACGTAAGATTAATTTTAAGGATTTCTAATTGAAGATTATTTTTGTAATGGCAGCATTTCTATTATTAAACGCATGTTATGTCGTGCAACCTGTGCACGATGGACCTGGTAATAGCGAAAATGCGCCTGGACATAATAAACGTTGTGGCGAAGGCCCGGGCAATAGCGGCAATGCCCCCGGCCATAACAAAGACTGCTATTGAGTCATTAAAAGCCAAGTATCTTATTGAGTTTTTTCTTGGCTTTTTCCGTGGCAATCTCTTCCGCAGATTTTGGCTGTTCTTTTGCCTGTTCAGCAGGCTTAGCTGGTTCCGTGGCGGAGGTACCATTCGTGGGCGTATTAGCCGGGGCGCTTTCGGTAGTACTATTTGTTGCTGGCACGCTTGCTTTTTTCTTGCCTAGCAAACCTTTCAGCGCTTCAACTTTATCTCCACCATTAATCAAGTCTTTTACTGCACTACCTTTTTCGCCGCCTACTTTGTCTAGCAGGCTGGATTTAGCCAATGCCGTCGCTATGGAGGCGAAGTCCATGGCATATTTAGGGCTGGAGAATGTACCGGTAATCTTAACCGGAATGGAAAAACCTGCCAGCGCATCCAAGTCTGCGCCCCCTTGGCCCTTGAGCGATTTTACGATGCTGGGTTTAGCCAGGTAATTGATGGTTTCGTTACCGACATCAATGTCGCCACGGCTATCACCTTGTGCTAAACGTAATACCGGCGCCTTCATGGTCAGGTCTTCGTTATGCGCAACGCCATTCTTTATATCGAATGTCGCAGCTAATTCACTGAAGTCGGTTTTTTTGGATTGGTCCGCCCCTATGCTACTTTTGCCACTGAAGAGATTAGCTTTGGATTTAAGGTCGCGAATTGTGCCAGCAATATCCACGCCTTTAATGGCACCATCTGCTAAGTTGATGGCTGCCTTGCCCGCTAGCGCTTTTTTAAGTGCGCCTACACTGTTACCGGAACTAGTGACATCAAGATTTAGGTTGCCTTTCCCGTCCAGCATATGGTTATTGATGGCATCGACTAGCAGCGGTCCAATAGCGATTCCTTTCATGTCTTGTTTGAAAGCAATGCTGGGTGTGCTGCGTGCATCTACTTTCAAAATACCGCTCATGCTGCCTTGGTAAAGGTTGGCAGAAAATGGAGAGATCGTCGCAACGCCATCCGCCGCCTTCAAGCCAATATCTACATTCTGGGTTTTTACATTGGCAAGCTTAAGCCAGCCAATTTTTGCTTCCCCAGAAGCATTCAACTTTTTTAGCGCGCTCAAATCAATGGGCGTATCGCCAGTGCTTTTGGTGGCAGGCTGGTCACTTTTAGTGATGTATCGATCGGCATCCAATTTATCGATATTCACATTGAAGTTGTAGATCGGGTCGCTAAAACGTGTAATTCCGATATTGGCGTTCACTTGGCTGTCGTCTATCTTAGCAGCTAGAGGATTCAAGCTTAATTTCTGCCCGTCAGCTTTTAAATCAATGCGTACGTTCGATGCCCTGGTTTTACCATATTTAAGGTTAGCTATGCGCAACGAACCATCTGCATTCAGGGCTTTTAGTGCACTTAAATCCAGTGGCTTATCATTAGTTTTGGCATCACTGGGTTTGTTAGATGAGGAAGCGACCAAATATCTATCAACATCCACAGTGTCGATATCGATATCAAAGGTATAGAGGGGTTTGGCGTAATGGCTGATAGCCAAATTACCTTTTATCTGGCTATCATCCAGCTTCACATTCAAGCCGGACAGCGTAAGTTTTTCACCATCGG
This sequence comes from Methylotenera sp., assembly GCA_046595335.1. Taxonomy (GTDB): domain Bacteria; phylum Pseudomonadota; class Gammaproteobacteria; order Burkholderiales; family Methylophilaceae; genus Methylotenera. The sequence continues at coordinate 6,017 of JBKJOT010000008.1, read as the reverse complement.
CTTTTACGCCCACATTCAAGCCAGACAGGTGATATTTGTCATAAAGCAAACTGGCGATTTTTATTTTCCCGTCCAGTACCAAGCCTTTTAACACCGATAAATCCGCAGGTTTTTGGTCAGCAGCCGCAGATTTATCACTAGATTTGCTGTTACCTAGTAACTTGTTCAAATCTAGCAAGTCAGCATTCAGGTTGAATTTAATGTTTGGTTTTTTAAAGCTGGATAGCGCAACATCGCCATCAAGCTTGGTAGTATCTACATGTAAGCCAAATTTACTATTAACCAGCTCTTGTTTGGCATCAGTAAAGAGGCTCATTGCAAATGAGCCTTTAACGCCACCATTCGGTAAAGACGGGTCTTTAATATCCAAATTGCCCGCAAGTTTAGGTAATTCGAACACCAGCGTTTCCAGGTTGCCGGTGAAAGGCGAGGCAAACTTGCCATTGATGGTACGCTTACCTTGGGTACCATTAATATCCACAGTCACCCCACTGCTTTGCAGGGCTTTAGGTGACCCTTTGATGTCAGCCAATATTAAATTAGCCTTAAAGTTGTCGCTGCCTTTTTCTTGATTTATGCTGACAGTGACTTTTTGGCTGGTGACCTGGTCTTTCAATGCCTTTAATTCAGGCGCATCTAAGTCCAGTGTTAACTTAGCACCACTGAATTGCCCGCTAGCAGCTACTTTTAAGCTATCCACCAGAAATTCCATCGTTTCTGGTTTAGCGTCAACATCACCACTGGCTTTGATCTTGACGTCTTTACCACCAGCTAAATCGCCTTCAATCGTGGCATCTAAGCCCTTAGCTGCATAATGCTTGGTATCGGGATCAGCTAAAAAACTGCCTTTTAGATTAACATTGGCAGCAACTACAGGCTGGTTAGCAGTGACGGTGAAATCCGTTACCAGATCTATAGGTTCAGCCAAGGCAACATGGCCTGATTTTAGGTTGAATTTTGAGATGCCATATTTAGCACCGCTAGCTTCGTCTGAATAAGTGGCAATCGAGTTGGTAATGTTAACGCCATCAATATCAAACTTGATGGTGGGAGATTCTTTATCGTCCTTACTCAACAGGTCATCTATGTTCGTAGTACCGTCTTTATATTTGATGATGTTTGCTTTGGCACCGTCGATATAAATTGTATCTACAATCAATTGCTTTCTTAGTAATGGCAGCAAAGCGAGCGAAACCTTAACGCTATCCAGCGCAGCAAATTCCGTGCTGCTGTTATGCTCAGAAAGAGAAACTTTCCCGAGGTTTGCGCCTAGCTTAGGCCAAAAAGCTAGTTTGATATCACCATCTAACTTCAGGGTACGGTTCTTCTTTGCTTGTACCAGATCAATGACCTGTTGTTTGTAATCATTGGGGTTAAATGTCGCAGCGACTACAGCAACGACGATTAGCAATAATCCAACGATGCCAGCTAAGCCATACGCAATATATTTTAAGTTTTTTTTCATGACGACTCTCGTTACAAGGCTGATTACAAAACAAGATATTAATTTAGTACAGTTAAACCATTTAAAGTTTAATCATGTAAAGTTAGCCAAAGTTTAACACGCGTTAAACTACTGAAAGAATAACTAGTGACAGGCTATTTCGAAAAGAAATGTGTGATTGCATGATCAATTGCTGCGGCCCCGAATTTCCAGGCTATATATATCAGCAAACTATAAATTATGACGGTCAGCAGCAGGCACAGTAGAGCCATCACAATCATCATGCCATCTTGCTCTACCTCAGCCGTACCATGAAACAAGATTGCTAGGCTGGGGAAAAAATTCTTGAAAGGCACTATCCCACCTAAAGGAACTGCAAACAATATTCCCGCAGCGATATAAATATAACCACCTATACGCCGTCCTTGTTTGCCATGGATTAAAAACTTTAAGCGGGGTTTGCTGAGTTTGCGGAAGATTCCAATAATTTTTAGGCAGGTAGCCACCAATGCCTGCCGGGTGCGTAACCCTAAAGTCACGTTACGGATTTTCTGCGGCAATACTAATTTGGGCTGGTCTTTAATTAGCTGCAACCCAAGCGTAATAAACGTTGCACTGCCGACCAACGCAAAAAAACCTAAAGGTATAGGCTGTAAAAATGGCAATACCGCCAAAGTGGCGGTAAAGGTACAGGCAGAGTGATCCAGCCTATCCTGCCTGTATAGCTTATCTAGGGCTGTGCCAAAAGCCAGCGGTTCTACTGTCGATTGTGCCGCGAACCTATTAAGTGTTTGAACCAACTCATCATAGGGGCTGAGAGGTTCATTCATGATTATTTAAATCCCAAAATACAGTAAGACGATGATGCCGAACACAATACGGTACCAAGCGAATATTTTGAAGTCATGATTAGCGACAAAGCGCAGCAGCATTTTGATAACGAGCAAGGCAGAAACAAAGGCCGTGATAAAGCCGACTGCGAACATGCCGAGATCGTCTACTGATAATAGCTTCCAGCTCTTCAGCAGATCAAAAGCCGTTGCCGCGAACATGATTGGAATCGCCAGGAAGAAAGAAAATTCTGTTGCGGTTTTACGGTCAAGTCCAAAAATTACCCCTCCTAGAATAGTTGCTCCGGCTCGTGAAACGCCCGGAATGAGTGCCAATGATTGAGCAAAACCAATCTGGATTGCCTGTTTGCGACTGACGTTATCGACATTTTGAGTCACTGTATTAGTGTTGGCAGTTTGATTTTCAATGAACAGAATGGCGAAACCGCCGACTATTAAGGCAATGGCCACTGTGAAGGGTGTAAATAAATAAGCTTTAATTGCATCGTGAAAAATCAAACCTAATACTGCCGCCGGTAAAAAAGCCAGTAATAAATTAAATACCAATTGCTGCGCTTTAGCTTGGTGATCGCCTGGCTTTTGTACAATTTCAATGAAAGTAAGTGCTAACTTTTTCCTGTATTCCCAACAAACTGCTAGGATTGCCGCCAACTGAATGACGATTTCAAAGACTTTGCCTTTATCATCGTTAAAATTTAATAAATCACCGGCAATAATCAAATGGCCCGTGCTACTGATAGGTAAGAATTCGGTTGCGCCTTCAACGATACCGAGAATGAAAGCTTTGAAAAGTAAAATTAGGTCCATGACGTCATTCTAACAATAAAAAGATAATAAAAAGTACGGCTATAAAATTTAACAGAGGCAGAGTTCGCGGTCATAAAAAAGAGGCAACAACGCCCCTAATTTACAATCCGGAATAACTAGTGCTTAAGCTTTCAACATACTGAGCACAGTGCTCAACAGATTACCGGATTCACCATCTACTTCACCGTTGGGCGTTAGTTTGTCAATGATCGTGGGCAAATGTTCCGCAATCTTGTTACTTATTACTTCCGGTGTCAGGCCAACTTTGGCCGCCATATCGGCGATAGTGCCTTCGCCCAGTACGCGGGCAACTTGTTCCGGTGTGATTGCTAGGTTCTCGCCTGTGCCCACCCATGAGGCGGCTTGTTGCGCCAAGCCGTTATCTTTAAATTTCTGCAATATGCCTTCTACGCCGCCATTTTGATTAAATAGATCTATCGCTACCTGGGCCATATTTCCATCTTCACCGCCTAATTTACCTAAAACTGCACCCGCTACATTATCAAAAAATCCCAACTTTTCTCTCCTTAATGTTCTTTGAATAATACCTTAAGTAGAAGCTTACGTAACTGTTGTAATGTTCCTTCTATAAATTCTACAGCGCGCACGATAACGGACAAATGAAATTAGTGACATTCATGTTACGGTACATTCCAGTGCATTTTTTTACTTTTACCGCGCATATATTGAATAATTTGCGGGCGTATATTTTGCTTATCTCTGATAGCCCATTATTAAAAATCTACGGAGTAAAAAATGAATCGCCTTGATGTAACTGAAATGATTATCGAAGCCAAAATTAAGAAAGCCTTAAAGTGGGCTGATATCGCCAAGGAAATTGGTTTATCTAAAGAATGGACCACTGCGGCATTGCTCGGCCAAATGACGTTAACCCAAACACAGGCCGAAACGATAGGAAAAATGTTAGATTTACCGGATTTTGCCATTGCGCTTTTACAGGTGCCACCTTATAAAGGTACCCTACCTACCGCCGTACCAACCGACCCCTTGATTTACCGTTTTTACGAGTTAATTAGCGTATACGGCACTTCGATTAAATCCCTAATCCATGAAGAATTCGGTGATGGCATCATGAGTGCGATTGATTTTTCTATGGATATTCAAAGAGAAGCTAATCCGAATGGCGACCGCGTAAAAATTGTGCTAAACGGTAAATTCCTGCCTTATAAAACTTATTAATCAGTTTTATAATGTAGATGGCCGGTTTAGAATATAAAATGATTTCTAAAATCTTTAGAGGCTCACAAATGAACGCAGAAGTAAAACCGCCGTTACCACCATTCACCCGCGAAACAGCGATGCAGAAAGTACGCATGGCCGAGGACGGCTGGAATAGCCGAGATCCGCAACGCGTGTCACTGGTGTATACGGAAGATAGCCAATGGCGTAACCGTTCGGAGTTTATCAATGGCCGCGCAGAAATCGTACAGTTCCTCACACGTAAATGGGCCAGCGAGCTTGATTACCGTTTGATCAAAGAGCTATGGACGTTTGATGGTAACCGCATCGCGGTACGTTTTGCTTACGAATGGATAGATGATTCCGGTAACTGGTTCCGCTCATACGGTAACGAGAATTGGGAATTCAGCGAACAAGGTTTCATGCAAAAGCGTTATGCCTCTATCAATGATTTACCCATCAAGGAATCAGAGCGTAAATTCCACTGGCCTTTAGGTCGCAGGCCGGATGATCACCCAAATTTGAGTGATTTAGGGCTTTAATTAAGACATTAAAACCTGTTTAAACGATGCTCTGAGAGCCAATATCCATACGGTGTTTGGAGTATCTGTTTTAAGAAGAAATGCATCAAAAATAAGTATCAGGTCAAAGTAAAAAGGCTGAAACATCGAAGTTTCAGCCTTATAATTTTTTGCTTAAAGTTAACTTAGTTTAGAACTTCTCTTCAGGCCTTAAATAGCGCCATTCGCCGACTGGCAACTTGCCTAAACTAATACTGCCGATACGCACACGTTTCAAGCCTACTACATGCAAGCCGACCATTTCACACATACGTCGAATCTGGCGTTTTTTGCCTTCACGTAACACAAAACGCAATTGATCCTCATTCTGCCAGCTCACCTTGGCTGGTTTGAGTTTTTCACCATCCAGACTTAAACCAAAATTCAAGCGTTGCATATCCGCATCGCTCAATTCACCTTCAACGCGCACCAGGTATTCTTTCTCTACGGTTGAGTTCTCACCAATCAAATGGCGCGCAACACGGCCATCCTGAGTGAGTACTAACATGCCTGTAGAGTCAATATCCAAGCGGCCGGCAGGTGCTAAGCCATTCAAAAATCTGCGTTCAAACTCTTTAGGGTGATGGGTATGTAAAGTCGGGTCATCTTCCCATTGATTATCCGGGTGTACCAATACTATCGCTGGCTGGTAGCCATCTTCCGCTTGGCCGCTCACGTAGCCAACGGGCTTATGCAAAATGATAGTGACGCTTTCAGCCTGGGTTTCGTAGGCATAACTGCTGATGATGATTTCCGCATCAGGTTTGATCCGTGAACCCAAAGTATCGGTAATCACGCCATCCACCATGACCCAGCCATTAGCAATCCACTCATCCGCTTCGCGGCGTGAGCAAATGCCCCGTTCAGCCATCACCTTAGATAAGCGTGGTAAGTCTGTTGGAATTGCACTGGATTTATAAGCTGCTTTTGCTGCGGCACCATAAGTAGGTGTTTCGGCATCATAACCGTCTCGCACTTTGCCACCACGGCGCGGGGCTTGGCGATATTGCGGTTCTTCTCTGCTGGCTCTAGGCGTGGTGCGTGTATCTACGCCGGGCGGTCTGGCTGGCTTGTTTTCTCTGCTTGGCTCGCTTCGGACTCCACTTCTAGCTTCATACGGTCTAGCAGGTCTGGTATCTTGGTCTGTCTTGGCAG
>JBKJOT010000106.1:0-7222 GCA_046595335.1 Methylotenera sp. | reverse complement strand
ATGAGTGGTGCCCGGAAGAGGACTCGAACCTCCACATCTTTCGATACTAGTACCTGAAACTAGCGCGTCTACCAATTCCGCCATCTGGGCATGAGAGTTCTATTACTTTAACATGTCTAAACTATCATGACTATGTAGTGCCAGAACTAAGGCGTCGAATTTTATATTAAAGGTAAGCTTTGTCAATGACAAAAAACACGAAACATAACAAAAGAAATACGGATCCTCACGCTGCGCGTGAGGCGACTCGATACGAAACTCCCTTGCCAAGCCGTGAGCTGGTTTTATCTACCATGAGCGAACAAGGTGTTCCTTTGAGCGCAGAGCAACTCTATCTCTTGCTGGATATCGGTTCGGAGGAGCGTGAGATATTTAGCAAGCGCCTGAATGCAATGGAACGGGAAGGCCAAATTATGCGTAACCGTAAAGGTGCGCTATGTATTGCCGATAAACTCGATTTGGTCTCTGGGGTAGTGCAGGGACACCCAGATGGCTTTGGTTTCCTGATTCCGGACGATAAAACTAAGCTTAATGGTGAAGATTTATTTTTAAGCCCTAAGGAAATGTCACAAGTGATGCATGGCGACCGCGCCATGGTACGCATGAGTGGCCTGGATAGAAGAGGTCGCCCTGAAGGTAAGATCGTTGAAGTGCTGGAACGCCGTACCCAAAATCTGGTAGGACGGGTAATCCGTACTGCAGGTGTCACCATTGTCGCTGCGGAGGACAAGCGGGTGAACCAAGATATTCTGATCCCCTACCATCTAGATATGAATGCCAAATCCGGGCAAGTAGTGATGGTGGAATTGACAGAACAGCCTTCATCACATGCCCAGCCTATGGGGAAAATCGTGGAGATTCTTGGCAATTATGCTGATAGCGGTATGGAAATTGAGATCGCCTTACGTAAACATAAGTTACCTCATGAATTCAGTAAGGAAGCCGTTAAACAGGCGGAGTCTTTTCCAAGGATAGTACAGTCTACCGACTACCGTGGCCGTATAGATTTACGTGAAATGCCGCTAATTACTATTGATGGAGAGACAGCCCGCGATTTTGATGACGCGGTTTACGCCGAGCCGCAAGGCAAAGGCTGGCGTTTGGTAGTAGCGATTGCCGATGTGAGCTTTTATGTAAAGCCTAATGATGCGCTGGATAAAAGCGCGTTAGAGCGCGGTAACTCTGTCTATTTTCCACGTCGGGTTATTCCTATGTTACCGGAAGCCTTATCAAATGGCCTATGTTCCCTGAACCCTGATGTAGAGCGCTTATGTATGATCTGCGATATGCAGGTAGATGGTGCAGGTATCGTAAAACAATATAAGTTTTACCCATCCGTGATGCGCTCCCAAGCGCGTATGACTTATACCAAAGTCTATGAGATGTTGCAAAACCCCACAGGGGAGTTGGCACAAGAGTTCGCATGGCTCATGCCGCATCTGCAGAACCTATATAGCGTTTACCAATTGATGCTGGTGCAACGTGAGAAGCGAGGCGCAATTGAGTTTGAGTCGTCTGAAACTATTATGGTATTCAATGATAACGGCAAGATAGACCGTATCGAGCCTAGTACTCGTAATGAAGCGCATAAGCTCATTGAAGAATGCATGCTGGCGGCTAACGTGTGTGCAGCGAATTTCCTAAGTAGTCATGAACATCCGGCGCTATATCGTATCCATGAAGGGCCCACACCTGAAAAGTTAGAGTTATTACGTGCCTTTATGGGCGAATTTGGTTTTGGAGTAGGTGGAGGTGATTCCCCTCATGCTAAAGACTACGGCAAGTTGTTGGCGCGTATCAAGGAGCGCCCAGATGCGCAGCTATTGCAAACAGTATTATTGCGCTCTATGCAGCAGGCCGTGTATAGCCCCGATAATGTAGGTCATTTTGGCTTGGCTTATGAGGCGTATGCTCATTTCACATCGCCTATCCGGCGCTATCCTGATTTGTTGATCCATCGTGCCATCAAGGCGGTATTGAATGGTGAACGTTATAAAGCAGGCGATTGGGCTAACTTGGGTGCGCAATGCTCTATGACAGAGCGCCGTGCGGATGAAGCCACACGTGATGTGACCAATTGGCTCAAATGCTTTTACATGCAGGATAAAATCGGCGAAGTGTTTGAAGGCACAGTGGCAGGGGTTACCAGTTTTGGGCTATTCGTTGCACTTGATGGCGTGTATGTGGAAGGTTTAGTACATGTTACCGAGCTTGGAAATGATTACTTTCAATATGATAAAGCACGTCATGAAATGGCAGGGGAACGTACCGGAGTGCGTTATCGTTTAGGGGATAGATTAACTATTAAAGTTGTGCGGGTTGATCTGGAAACAACAAAAATAGATTTTACTTTAGTAAACAAAAACAAAGCATTAGAAAGTAATGCTAAAGCTAGTTATCAGAATTATCCTGAAAAATCAACAGCGATGAATGATGAAAGTGGTAAAATAGCCAATGAATCTCCAGATTCTAGCCGACCTTCGCCATCCGCTACTAAATCTCATTTTGAAAAAGAATTCGGCCGTAAACCAAAATCCGGTAGTGGTTTCGCAGGTAAAGGAAGCAACCGTTCCAAACCTGCCGGAAAGTCGAGTGGTAAAACGAGTGCAAGTTCTTCCAAACCAAGTGCGGGAAAAGCAAACACTGGTAAGAAAAAGACTAAACGTAAATAATTTAACGTAAGTAATATTAAGAATTAAACGAAGGTAAAGAATGAGTGACGCCCGTATTTTATTTGGCTTTCATGCCGTATTAAGCCGTTTGCGCCAACACAGTGCAAGTGTTCAGGAAATATTGATTGACCGTGATCGTGTAGATGCACGCATGAAAGACTTGCTGAAAATGGCTGAGATTTCAGGCGTACGTACGATGGAGGTGGAACGTAGCCGCCTGGATGGCATGGCAGGTATGAATGGCCGTCATCAAGGCGTAATAGCTCGCGTGGTTGATACACCTATTCCATATAAAGACATTCACGATATATTGGAATCTGATTTAACAGAACCGCCATTTTTCCTGATACTGGATGGTGTAGAAGACCCGCATAATTTAGGGGCCTGTTTACGTGTAGCAGATGCCATGGGTGTACACGCAGTGATTGCGCCTAAAGATAGGGCGGTAGGCTTAAATGCTACAGTGCGTAAAGTAGCTTCCGGCGCGGCTGAAACAGTGCCGTTTATTGCCGTTACTAATCTTGCAAGAACTATCCGTGAGCTTAAAGATGCAGGTGTTTTTGTGGTCGGTACTACCATGGATGCGCCTAGTAATTTGCTGAATACTAAATTAGATGGACCATTAGCGATTGTTTTAGGCGCGGAAGGTGACGGTATTCGCCGTTTAACGGCAGAAACCTGTGATGCCTTGGTCACAATTCCAATGTTCGGTTCTGTGGAAAGCTTGAATGTCAGCGTCGCAAGTGGAATTTGCTTATATGAAGCCAGACGCCAGCGTAGCTTGGCATCCGCAAAGTAATTATTTCAGATTTAACGTTTTAAGTGTTCTTGCCCTGACACTCTTCAGCAAGTCAACGTCATCCACTAGCGATTCACCATAGCTGGGCACCAAGGTTTTCATCTTGGTTTGCCAAGCATTACCCTGCATCTGTGTGCTAAAGCATTTTTCGATGACATTAATCATTGCCTGTACAGATACGGATGCCCCCGGCGATGCACCTAATAAGGCTGCTATTGTGCCATCCTGTGATGCTACGATCTCAGTACCAAACTCCAGTTTTCCACCTTTATCATCGCATTGCTTGATGATCTGTACGCGCTTACCGGCATTTTCAAGATGCCAATCTGCATTACGAGCTTCCGGGTAGAAATGCCGCAATGTCGCCATGCGTGAGATGTGTGTTTGCATTGCTTCACCGACTAAGTAACGCGTCAGGTCAAAATTGTGAAACGCTACACCTAACATCGATTTAATATTATTTAATTTAAGAGATTTAAATAAATCCCAATAGGAGCCTTGCTTTAGAAACTTAGTAGTAAAGCCTGCATAAGGACCAAACAACAATGCTGGTTTGCCATTGATGATTCTAGTATCCAAGTGTGGCACCGACATGGGTGGGGCGCCTAAGGCCGCTTTGCCATAAACTTTGCTGTTATGTTTGGCGATGACTTCGGGATTATTACATACTAGCCACTGCCCGCTGACGGGGAAGCCGCCATAACCTTTGCTTTCAATAATTTTTGACCGCTGTAGTAGTTTTAAAGCACCGCCGCCAGCCCCGAGAAAAACAAAACCTGCCTCAATTCTGCGTGTTTTTTTGCTGTTTATATCCCGTAAAGATATGCGCCAACGTCCATTTTTAAGCTTTTTCAAGCTTTGCACTTCAGTATTGGGGCTTAAGTTGAAATTGTTTTTGTCTTGAAGATTACTAATCAGATGGCGCGTTAATGCGCCAAAATCGATGTCCGTACCATAATCCACACGAGTTGCAGCCACTTTTTGGTTGGCTTTGCGATGCTGCATGATTAATGGCATCCAGGCATTTAGGGTCTGTGTGTCATCGCTAAATGCCATATCTGTAAACAGATGATGCTGTTTCAAGGCTTCAAAGCGTGCCCGTAAAAATGTTACATCAGCTTCACCCCAAACAAAACTTAAATGCGGAGTAGGATTTATAAAGCTCGCAGGTGCTGGCAGAACTTTCTGTTCGACCAAATAAGACCAAAACTGTAATGAAACTTCAAAAGAAGCATTGATATTAAGCGCCCGGGTAATCTCAATTTCACCTTTGCTATTAACGGGTGTGTAGTTCAGTTCACAGTACCCGGCATGGCCTGTACCGGCATTGTTCCAAGCATCCGTGCTTTCGGTAGCCACCTTGGGCAGGCGCTCAACCATCATCATGTTGAATGAAGGTGCGAGTTCGGCAAACAAAGTAGCCAGCGTCGCACTCATTACGCCGCTGCCCACCAATAATACGTCCACTTTATTTGCTTCAGTCATTAAAACCCACCTAAAAAAATGCTGATTCGCTATCAAATTCTCAATAAAAAAGCCTGTTAGCGACAGGCTTGGTTTTATTATCAATGTCTATAATGCCAGGTAAATCATTGATTAAATTCCTAGCTTTGGACTGGATTTTACCTTAAAAAATATCAATTCGGTTAAGATAATTCGGCACAAAAGGCTTGCTGCTTGTGGTTTATAAGGCTATTGAGGGATGCAAACTGAATGATCATAAGCAAGCAATTTGAATAATCTTTTAAAGTGCTGCTCACAGTGGGGATATGTGATAAAAAGTTATTATAAGATATAAGACTATTTAAATAATTATGCTGAAATTAGCTATATTGATATCTCAATTAACCGCATATTTAAAGATTACTTATCACAACTTACATTTTCAGTCTGTAATCTATCCGACTTAAAGAACATATTTAAAATTTTTGTATTATTCCACTATCTGAAAGTTTAATATCCAAATGTTGGTGGATAATATGAGGACTAATTTATAGGGAATATATAGTGTTATAAGTTGTCCGAATTAAATAATACGAGATTTAAGAGTTGTATGTATTTAAAAATAGAATCTAATAATAGCTACACAACATGCTTGCATAGAGTTAAGGGTAAAGCATGATGAAAAAGTTTCGGAAAAAAACTCCATCCACCCCCCATACAATTGCTTTACGCATCTTCGTTCTCTATATCATCTTTGGTCTTTTCTGGATATTTTTCAGCGATAAGATTCTCCAGACTCTCGTCTCAACCCCGGAGCAATTTGCCCATTACAGCATTTATAAAGGCTGGGCTTATATTACCGTTACAGCCTTTTTATTATATTTATTAGTCCGTAAAACTCTACTAGGCCATATTGAAGTAGAAACTTCTTTGCACGTCAGTGAAGACCGCTGGAAATTTGCATTGGAAGGCGCTGGCGATGGCGTATGGGATTGGGATATGAGCACAGATCAGGTATTTCGCTCTACTCGATGGAAAGAAATCTATGGCTATACCAATAACGAATTGGAAGAAACCGCTACCGCAGGACGCAAGCTCGTACATTCCGACGATTTGAGTCAAATGGTGGAAGATACTAATGCATACTTAGAAGGCAGACGAAATATATATATTTCTGAATTCCGCCTTCGTTGCAAAGATGGAAGTTGGAAGTGGACATTAAGTCGCGGCATGGTGATTAGTCGCGATGCTGATAACAAGCCCTTACGCATGATCGGCACACACACCGACATCAGTGAAAGAAAAAACGCAGAAGCCCAAGTTTTTCGTTTGGCGCATTATGACCAGGTCACTAACCTCCCAAACCGTATTCTTTTTTTAGACCGTTTTGAACAGGAAATCAAAAAAACGCGTCGTAATAAGCGGTTGATTACACTCATGTATCTTGATTTGGATAGGTTCAAGGAAATCAATGATACCTTGGGTCATGATATGGGCGATCTGCTGTTAAAGGAAACTGCAGTCAGATTATTAACGTGCGTCAGAGGCGAGGACACAGTTGCCCGGATGGGCGGCGATGAATTCACAGTGATATTAAATAATCTGGAAAACCAGATTAGTACAGAACGCATTGCCCAAAACATACTGGATAAATTGAGTGAGCCATTTCATTTAGGTGCGGAAGTGGTCTATATCACAACAAGCATAGGTATCAGTGTTTATCCGATGGATGGCGGTGATGTTGATGTGCTACTAAAAAATGCAGACCAGGCCATGTATGCGGCAAAAGAACAGGGTAGGAACCGCTACCACTATTTCACATCATCTATGCAAGTTGCTGCTTCGATGCGCATGCACTTAAGTAATGACCTGCGTGGTGCAATGGCAGATGATCAGTTCAGATTATATTATCAGCCGATTGTACAACTCACTACCGGCATTATTTATAAGGCAGAGGCTTTAATACGCTGGCAGCATCCGGTACGGGGTTTGGTCAGTCCTGTTGAATTTATTCCTATTGCAGAAGATACCGGCTTGATAGTAGAAATTGGCGATTGGGTTTTTCGAGAAGCGGTCAATCAAGTAATCAAATGGCGCCAGTATGAACCCAATTTCCAGATCAGCGTGAATCGCTCACCGGTGCAATTCCGCCCAAATTATAAGCAAAATATGCATTGGATCAATCATCTACTTGCGCATGATTTGCCGGGTGATAGCATTTGTATTGAGATTACTGAAGGCTTATTATTGGATGCGCGTGACGCTGTGATTAATCAGTTAGATAGCTATTCGAAGGCTGGTATAGAGG